>JBBRBJ010000021.1:0-50015 GCA_038205925.1 Rhodobacterales bacterium
ACGGCCTGAGATGAAGGCGCTTGCAGGGGCCATCATGCTCTTGCCCGGCGCGGCGTTTGCCTGCGCCTTGCCGCCTTCGGTGATCCTGACGCTTCCTACCGGGCACTACATCACCGGGGCGGCGGTGACTGTGGCCATTACGGCCCTGATGGGGGCGGCGGCGCATCGGCTGCCGCGCCTGTCTGCGGTTCAAATCCTGGAGCGGCGGATCTGGGTGCCCGTTTCGGTTTCGTCCTACGCGGCGTTTCTGGGGTTCCTTTGCCTGATCCTGATCGGACTTTTCGGATCGACCGACCCGATGCACAATCTGATGACGCTGATCTTCTGGACCGGCATCTGGATTGCGCTGCCGCTGGGGTCGATGGTGTTTGGTAATCTGTGGCGCCCGATCAACCCCTGGACCGCACCTGTGCGGATCGCGCGCACCCTTCTGGGGCGCACCAAAGGGATTGGCCTTGCGCGGCTGGGCCACTGGCCCAGCGTGGCGGGATACGCGGGATTTGTCTGGTTTCAGATGATTTCCATGTCACCCGATGATCCAGCAACGCTTGCCAGCGTTGCCCTTGCCTATTGGGCCGTCATTTTTGTCCTTGCTGTGCTGGAGGGCGAGGACTGGCTGGAACGGGGCGAGTTTCTGACGGTTCTGATGGGCTATCTGGCAAAGGTTTCTCCCCTTTGGCTGGAAATTACCGGCCGCCGTGCACGGCTGATGCGGGGTTGGCCCGGCACGCAAATTCTCGGGATGCGGCCCCTGGGCCCTTCGGCTTGCGCATTTGTCACACTGGCCCTTGCGGCGTTGACGTTCGACGGGTTGATGGAGACGTTCTGGTGGCAGGGCCTGATCGGGCAAAACCCGCTGGAACCTGTGGGACGCTCGGCGGTCATGGGGGTGAACACCGCAGGCCTGATCGCGGTCTGGGCGCTGACCGCTGCCACAATTGCGGGTGTGATCACGGCAGGGCGCCTGCTGGCGGGCGCGCATTTTGCGGCTGGCCCTGTGATGCTGTCGTTTCTGGCGATTGCGGCGGGGTATCACGCGGCGCATTATCTGGTGATGCTGCTGACGGCGGGACAATACACTCTGGCCGCGCTGAACGACCCGCTGTTTCGCGGTGACGAATTCCTTGGCCTGCCGCCATTTTATGTCTCGTTCGGCTTTCTGACCGATACACGTCTGATGCCGTTAATCTATGGGGTTCAGTTCGCGGCCATACTTGGCGCGCATATCATCGCCGTCTTGCTGGCCCTGAGGCTGACCGGGCCGGGCACGCGGGCGCTGGCGCATCTGCCGCTGACGGCGCTGATGGTCGGCTATACCGTGCTGGGCCTGTGGCTGTTGTCCACTGCGCGGAGCGGCTGAGAAAACCATGGACAAATCATTTGTATACCCACAACCTTTACCCCAATGGCGCCGAACGCAAGGTCGCCCCCAACAGCGAGGATCAACGACATGACCAAGGATCTGATCGGACTTTCCCCCTCACGGCGCGCGGTGCTGAAAGGTGCTGGTGCAGGACTGCTGACCGCGGGCTTTGTGGCGCCGGTCTGGGCGCAGGCCGCCCCCATCAAGCTGGGGTTCCAGTTGCACCGCACCGGCATCGGTGCCGCCTATGGCCGCTGGTACGAGCGTACGGCGCAGGCCGCGCTGAAGGTGGTCAACGATGCGGGCGGGATCAATGGCCGCCCGGTCGAGATTGTGTTCGAGGATGATGCGACCGATCCCAAGCGCGGGGCCGAGGTCGTGGAAAAGCTGGTGTCGCAGGCGGGCTGTGACGTGATCTTTGGACCTCTGTTCAGCCATGTGGTCATCGGCACGGCACCCCGTGCGGCCGAGTTGAAGGTGCCTTATCTTGTCTGTTCGGAAGGGTATCACGTCGCCTCTGGCATGCTGAACCGCTGGACGATGCAGCCGGGCATCACGGATGTGCGCGCGCAAGTGTCGTCGATGGCGCCGTGGGTTATGGCCAACCTTGGCAAGAAGGTTACGATGGTGTTCCCGGACTATGCCTTTGGCCACGACCACCGCGATTTCTTTTCTGCGGCCGTGCAGGCGGGCGGTGGCGAGGTCATCGCCCAGATCGCCATTCCGCCGACCGAAACCAGCTTTACCCGCTATCTGCCGCAGATCCCGGCTGACACCGAAGTGCTTTATCATGTCATGGTCGGCCCCGCCGTCCTGACCTTTGTGAAAGAGTTGGGCGAGTTTTACGGCACCGGCGCCCGTCCGCAGATCTTTGGCTTCATCGACAGTCTTGAGGCGGTCGATACCGCTTCGCCGGGTCTTGAGTTTCTTGAAGGCACACATTTCTGGGAGGGCCACAACCGCGTCAAACAGGCCGATGCCAGCGCGGACGAAACGGCCTACCGCGCCGCCGTGGGCGTGGATGACAACGGCGCCAGTGTTTCGGACGCCAAGGACGTGTCCACCTACGCGCATATGTTCAGCGTGTGGGAGACGCTTCACGTGATCAAGGCGGGGATGGAGGCGTCAGGCTATCAATCCCCCGCCGACCGCCAGAAATTTGTCGAGGCGGTCGAAGCCATGACCTCCATGCCCGCCAGCCTGGCCCATGTGCAGGGCGACAAGATGTTCAATGGCAAGACCCATCAGGTCTTCGGGCACCAGTTCATCAGCAAGGTCGAAGGCGGCAAGCTGATGCGCGTGCACACCACCAGCCTTGAGGATGGCATGTATCCCGACGGGGTCGATTACACGACGCAATCCTTCTGAGGCCCGTTAACCGGCGCAGGGGGAAACCCCTGCCGCCACCCATGGATGGGCACACCCCCGTTGTCATTCGGACCCTTTCTTTTTCTTGCGCTGCTGGAAGGTACGGTCATGGCGGCCGTTCTTGCGCTGACGGCAGTTGGCCTCAGCCTTGTGTTCGGGGTGATGCGCGTGGTCAACGTCGCACATGGCGAGTTTTTCATGCTGGGCGCAGTTCTGGCATGGTTCGTGACGTATTATCTGCCGCTGCCGCCAGCACTGGGCTGGATTGCGGCGTTGATCATTGCCCCGCTTTTGGTCGCGGGCATTGCGGCGTTGGCGGATGTTCTGGTTCTGAAGCGTCTGAAATACGACCCCGAGGCCACTATCGTCGCCACCATCGGGCTGCTTTACATTCTGCAACAGGCGGCTTTGACATTCTATGGCCCTGACGCGCGTCCGGTTCCGGCGCCGTTTGACCTGCGCCTGCAATTCCCGTGGTTTGGCTATTCCGGCTACAAGCTGTTCGTGGTCGTGGCTGCGGCGGCCCTGCTGGGCGGCGTCTGGGCATTGATGACGCATACCAAAGCCGGACTGATCATGCGCGCAACCCAGGTCGACACCGAGGTGGCACGCGCCTTCGGGATCAACACGGACCGGGTCTATACGGCCACTTTTGCACTGGGCGCGGCCCTTGCAGCGGTGGCGGCGGTGCTGATCGTGCCCATTCAGCAGGCGCATTACCTGATGGGGGGCGATCCGCTGTTGCTCGCATTTATCGTGGTGATCATCGGGGGGCTTGGGTCATTGCGCGGCACGGTTGTCGCGGCCTTGATCATCGGGTTGTCTGATGGCGTGATCTCGATGTTCTTTTCACCCACACTGGCCAAGATCATTGCCACACTGCTGGTGGCGCTGGTGCTGGTGTTCCGCCCGCAGGGCCTGTTCGGGGCACGGGCATGACCGACGGCGCGAAATCATGGGCCCTGCATCTGGGGCTGATCGTGGCTCTGTTCGCAGCGCAGTTCTTTTTGCCGCAATACCACGCCACCAACCTGGCGCGGATCATGGTGCTGGCGGTGTTTGCAATGGGCTACAACATCGCCTTTGGCTACACCGGACTTCTGTCGCTGGGCCATGCGCTGTTTTTTGCGGCCGGAATGTACGGCATGGGGCTGCCGATATGGCAACTGGAATGGCCAGCCCTTCCCGCATTGATCATGGGTTTGGTGGCCGGAGGCGGCGTTGCGGCAGCGGTCGGCGTCCTTGCATTGCGCACGACGGGTGTCAGTTTCATGATCGTGACCCTGATGTTCGCGCAGGCCGGATATCTGACGATCCTCTATTTCAACACCTACAGTGGCGGCGATGAGGGCTTTGTGGTGGATCGTGCGGGCCGGATGATCGGAGGCATGGATCTTGCCGCCGATACGCCGCGCTATCTGGCGGCATTGGGCCTGTTTGCGGTGGCGATGTTGGGTTGTCTCGTCCTCGTGCGTTCGCCCTTTGGCCGGGTGATGGTGGCGATGCGTGAGAATGAAGAGCGCAGCCGGATGCTGGGGTACAATCCCTTTGCCGTAAAGCTGACTGCGCTGGTGGTGTCGGGCATTTATGCCGGGGCAGCGGGGGCGGCGTATGGCCTGTTATTTGGTTATGTCGGGGCCAGTTTTGCACAGATTCAGTATTCAATCCTGCCACTGTTGTATGTGCTTCTGGGCGGCGCAGGCACGGTGATCGGCCCCTTCCTTGGGGCTGCCGCCATGTTCTATCTGATCGACATCGCCAGCAGCTATACAAGCGCGTATTTCTTCGTGGTCGGCGCCGCGCTGGTGGCGCTGGTTGTGTTTGCGCCCAAAGGGATGCTTGGTACGTTGCGAGACAGGGGGTTGAAATGGCTGCCCTGATCGAGGCCAGCGGCCTCACCCGGCATTTTGGCGGTGTGCGGGCGGTGGAGAATGTCGATTTTCGGCTCGAACATGGCGAGATTCATGCGCTGATCGGCCCGAACGGCGCTGGCAAGACCACCTTTGTCAGCCTGCTGTCGGGCCGCATTCCGGTGCAGTCGGGCCGCATTCTGCTGGCGGGCGACGATATCACTGCACTCAGCGCCCATGCCCGCGTGCGCAAGGGCATTGCTTATACGTTCCAGATCACCTCGATCTATCCGCGTCTTTCGGTTTTCGACAACGTGGCGCTTGCGGCGCAAAGCAGGGGTGCGCCAGACCTGAAGGATCAGGTGGCGGCAGCACTGGGCCGGGTAGGGCTGAAGGATCATGCAGCGCAAACGGCGGGAACCCTGTCATATGGCCATCAGCGGCTGCTCGAACTGGCTATGGGCCTTGCCCTGCGCCCCAGAGTTCTGATTCTGGATGAGCCGACCCAGGGTCTTGCCGCAGGTGAGATCGAGGGCTTCAAAAGTCTTGTTGCCAGCCTTGTGCCCGATACCACGGTGTTGCTGATCGAGCATAACATGGATGTGGTGATGGATCTGGCCACGCGGATCACCGTGCTGAACTTTGGACAGGTTCTGGCCACCGGAACCCCGGAAGAGATACGCCAGAACAGCCACGTTCAGGCTGCTTATCTGGGGGGTGGCGATGCTGAAGGTTGATGGCATCAGTGCCGGCTATGGCCCCCTCACTGTTCTGCGCGACCTGTCGTTTGTGGCGCAACCAGGACAGGTGACGTGCATCATGGGGCGCAATGGCGCCGGGAAATCGACCCTGTTGAAGGCAATCATGGGGTTGTTGCCCATAAGCGCAGGTACGATTACCCTCGACGGCGCCCCCGTCCACACTTTGCCAGCGCATCAGGTGCCGCTGGCTGGCATCGCCTATGTCCCACAAGGCCGCCGCCTGTTTGGTCCTTTGACCGTGGCCGAGAATATCGAGATTGGCCTGATGACCCGCGGGCGTGGTAGCCCGACGCGCGACTTCGTGCTGAACCTGTTTCCGCGATTGCGCGAGCGACTAGACCAGACGGCATCCACACTGTCGGGGGGCGAACAGCAAATGCTGGCCATCGCCCGTGCGCTGTGCGTAGAGCCTCGAGTGCTGCTGCTAGATGAGCCGACCGAAGGATTGCAGCCGTCAATGATCGCGCTCATCCGCCAGACGATGCTGACGCTGAAGTCCAGCGGCATGGCGACTGTTCTTGTGGAACAGCGCGTCGATGCGGTACTGCGCCTGTCAGACCGCGTTTTCTTTATGGCCAACGGGCGTGTGGAGGCTTCGGCCGGAACGGCAGACCTTACACCTGGATCGACCCTGTTTCAGCAGTTTGTGGGGGTGTGATGCCGAGGCTGGTTGCAGGTGTCGATGTGGGGGGCACATTTACGGACCTTGTCATATATGATCCCGCCACGGGGCAGGTACAGTTGGCAAAGGTACCGACCAGCCTGCCCAATCAGGCCGAAGGCGTGCTTGCAGCCTTTGATATGGTAGGGGCTGATCTGGCGCAGATGGACATGATCGTGCACGGCACCACCACCACAACCAACGCCGTTCTGGAGCGCGCCCTGTGCAAGACCGGCCTGATCACCACCCTTGGGTTTCGCGATGTGCTGGAACTGGGCCGCCGCACCCGCCCGCAGGCCTATGGCATGACGGGCCGTTTTATCCCCATCATCCCCCGCGACCTGCGACTTGAGGTGCCCGAGCGAATGGATGCCAAGGGCCGTGTCCTGACACCTCTGGACGAAGGTGCCGTTGAAAGAGCGGCTGTGACATTGCGGGAAATGGGCTGTGAAAGCCTTGTCATCCATTTTCTGCATGCCTACGCCAACCCGGATCATGAAGTGCGGGCCGCACAGGTCGCCTCCCGCGTCTGGCCAAATGCCTATATCACCATGGGTCATGCCCTGCTGTCGGAAAGCCGCGAATTTGAGCGGGGGGTAACAGCGGCAGTGAACGCCAGCGTGCAGCCGCTACTGGAACGCTATGTAAGCCGGTTGTCAGAGCAGTTGCGCGCCCGCGGGTTCACGCGTGACCTTCTGGTGATGAACGGCAATGGCGGCATGGTTTCTGCCGCTTTGGTGTCGAAAGAGGCAGTCAAGACCGTGATGTCGGGCCCTGCGTCCGGCGTGATGGCAGCGATTGCCACAGGGCGACGCGCCGGGATACCCGACCTTTTGACATATGACATGGGCGGCACCTCTACCGATGTCGCGATGATCCGGGGTGGGCGCGCGCCGGTCTCGAACGAGATAGAGGTGGACTATGCCCTGCCGATCCACGTGCCCATGGTAGATGTGCGCACGGTGGGCGCAGGGGGTGGGTCGATCGCGCGCGTGGATGCGGGTGGCATCTTGCGGGTGGGGCCGGAGTCGGCGGGGTCGTCCCCCGGCCCGGTCTGCTATGACCGTGGCGGCACGCGGGTGACGATTTCGGATGCCAATCTGATCCTTGGGCGCCTTCCTGCCGCGCGTTTTGGGCAGGCTGCCAGTGCTGCGCGTACGGCCATGGCCGAGCAGATCGCAGCACCACTTGGCCTGACGGTCGAGGCGGCTGCAGAGGCTGTGATCAGGATTGCCAACACGCACATGGCCGGCGCGATCCGGATGGTCAGCCTGGCGATGGGCGCCGATCCGCGCGATTTTGCGCTGTTCGCCTTTGGCGGTGCTGGCCCGTTGCATGCGGTGGCGCTGGCGCGCGAATTGGGGGTGCCGCGTGTGTTGATCCCCGCGCGCCCCGGCATCACCAATGCGCTTGGCTGCGTGGTGGCGGACCTGCGCCATGATTTCGTCCGTACCGTAAACCGCCCGCTGGATCTGGCCGATATCGAGACTGTGCATGCCGTTTTGGCCGAACAAGAGGCCACGGGACGCCGAATGATCGGCGCCGAAAAGGTGATGCTGGCCACGCTTCATGCAGAACAGTCGGCCGATATGCAGTTTGTCGGCCAGACCCATCTTCTGCGCGTGCCGCTTCCCGGTGCAACTCCCAGCCGTGCGCAGATGCAGACGTTGTTCGAAGACGCCTATCACAAGCGCTTTCGCGTGTCCCTGCCGCAGATCAAGGCGAACCTTGTGAATCTGAATACGTCCGTCATTGGCCAGCGCCCGGATTTTGATCTTTCAGCGTTGATTGACCCGAATTTCCGCGCGGACGCGGCCACCCCGACAGGGTTGCGTCAGGTCTGGTTCGGCGGCTGGACCGACACGCCGGTCTATTGGCGCGACCACCTGCCGCTGGATCTGTCATTGACCGGCCCTGCCGTGATCGAGCAGATGGACACGACTATTCTGATTGATCCCGGTTGCTCGGTTTCCTCTGATCCCGACGGAAATCTGATCGTAAGAGTGCACGATGACAAACCTTGATCCCATTACCCTTGCCGTCATTCAGGCGGGCCTGCAGCAGGTATGCGACGAAATGGACCTGACCTTCAGCCGCGCTGCGTTTTCACCGGTAATCGCCGAGGCGAATGACCGCTCGGACGGTATCTATGACGCTACGGACGGCAGCCTGATTGCCCAAGGTGCGGGCGGGCTGCCGGTGTTTGTCGGCGTCATGCAGTTCTCCACCCGCACGATTCTAGAGCGTATCCGAACCGGTCTGACCGCGGCACCCGAACCGGGCGACATCTACATCGTAAACGACCCCTATCTGGGTGGCACGCATCTGATGGACGTGCGGTTTGCCATGCCTTTCTGGCGCGAGGGCCAGATCTACTGCTGGCTGTCGAACACGGGCCATTGGCCCGATACCGGCGGCGCCGTTCCTGGCGGTTTCTCCGCCAGCGCCACCAGCGCTGAGCAGGAAGGATTGCGCCTGCCCCCGGTCAAGCTGTTCAAAAAGGGCGTGTTGGACACGGAAATTTATCAGATCATCTGTTCCAACATCCGCGTGGCCGATCAGCGTATTGGCGATGTGCAGGCGCAGGCCGCCGCCCTTTTGGTCGGGGCCGAGCGCTTGGGCGCGCTGATGGACCGTTATGGCGATACTGATGTGACCCGTGCCATTGCTCGGATGCGCACCCTTGCCGCGCGTCAGATGCGGGCCCGGATCGCAGCGGTACCAGCCGGTACCTACACTTCAGCCGCCTTTGTCGATTCGGACGGGGTGGTGAACGATCCCCTGAAAATTGCCTTGTCAGTGACGAAATCGGGTCCGGATCTGACATTTGACTTCACAGGTACCTCGCCGCCCTGCATGGGGCCGATGAATTCGGTGCGCGCCACCACTTTATCCTCGGTTTACCTTGCGATGCGCCACATCTTTCCTGATGTGCCGATCAGCGCTGGCGCGTTTGAACCGCTGCATGTCATTGGCATTGAGGGCACCTTTCTTGATGCTGACTATCCCCGCCCGGTTTCGGGCTGTGCAGCCGAGGTCAGCCAGCGGATTGCCGAGGCGGTTTTTGCCGCCATGGTGCAAGCCCTGCCCACCCTCGTGACCGCAGCGCCTGCGGGCACCAGCGGCAATTTCGGCCTTGGCGGGCACGACCCCGAGCGTGGGCGCGACTATGTGATGTATCAGATTTCCGGCGGGGGATATGGCGGCAACGCCGATCACGACGGCCTGACGAACGGCTGTTCGACCATCGGTATTTCCAAGGCCCCTCCGGTTGAGATCATGGAGCAGACCTATCCCATCCTTTACCGGCGGTATGCCATCCACGAAGGCTCGGGTGGGGCGGGCGCCCAGCGGGGGGGGTTTGGGCTGGATTACGAGATCGAGTTGTTGCGCGGCCCTGCGCGCGCCAGTTTCGTGATGGACCACGGTCGTACCGGACCGCAGGGTGCGCTGGGTGGGGCGGATGGGGCCGTGAACCGGGTTGAAATCATCCGCGGAGATCAAGTGACGATCCCCCCGCATCTGTCAAAGGCACAGGACATCGCACTTGCCCCCGGCGACCGTGTCCGCGTTCGTACGCCGGGCGGCGGCGGCTATGGCCCGCCACAAGCCCGCGACCGGGCCCTGGTCGCCGAAGATGTGCGCCTTGGCCGATACACGGCAGAACAGGCGGCAGAGTTATGGAATTGGCAAGGTTAGAGCCTTTCTCCGCCCTGCCAAACTCCCAACATATCAAAGGTGTCGCTTAAATGGATCATGTCCGCTGCGCATCCCGGCATCAGGCGCCCCAGATCTGGTCGCCCGATCAGATCGGCCGGAACGCGTGTTGCCATGGCAAGGGCCCTGTCCAGCGAAATCCCTACCTGCTCGACCATGACCTTTACCGCATGGGGCAGTGTAAGGTCAGCGCCAGCCAGCGTGCCGTCCTCAAGTGTCAGCCGCCCGTCTTGCCGCAAGATAAGCCGTCCGTTCAGCATGAACTCCGTTTGGTGCGTCCCCGCCACGGCCATGCAGTCCGAGACCAGAAACAGCCCCGTGGGCCGCGCGGCCAAAGCCACTCGCAACGTGGTCGGAGCGACATGGATTCCATCGGCAATGATCCCGGCCGCCAGTTCGGTTGACAGAACCGCCCCCACCAACCCCGGTTCGCGGTTGCCAAGCTGGCTCATCGCATTGAAAAGATGCGTGGCACAGCGTGCGCCGGCGGCTATGGCGGCCAGAGACTCCGGGGCTGTGCTTTCACTGTGCCCGAGGCTGACGATCACCCCCGCTGCCGTCAACCGGGCAATCTGGTCAGGGTTCACCGCACTGGGCGCCACAGTGACCATCAAGGCAGGCAGGCGCGATGCGGCAAGGATCAACAGATCAAGGTCGTTCTCGTTCATTGGCCGGATCAGGGCCAGGTCGTGTGCGCCCTTGCGCCGGGGGTCAAGGTGCGGGCCCTCAAGGTGCAGACCCAGAAACCCAGGCAGTCCTGCCGCCGCAATGCCCGCCGCAATCACCGTTCGGGTAGCCTCAGGCGTATCGGTGATCAGTGTTGGCAGGATCCCGGTTGTTCCAAGCCGCGCATGGGTGGCACAGATCCGCGACAGACACGCTGCATCTGTGTCACCATCGACCATCAATCCCGCGCCGCCGTTCACCTGCAAATCCAGAAGACCCGGCGCCAGGATACCGCCACGCAACTGTACCTCGGGGACGCCATCCGGTACAAATCCGGCGATATCAGAGACTGTTTTCCCATCAATCACAAGAACGGCACCGTCACGCATGATGGTGCCATCAAAGATTCGCGCCCCGCTAAAGGCGGTTCGCATCAGACCGTCTCCGTCACTTTGCGCAGATGCGGCGGCGTGTCCGGGTCTAGGCCCCGAAGACGGGCGAGGCCTTCGACAAAAGCGTAGAACGCAGCCCCCAGAACCAAAGGTGCCACGAGTGGATGCAACCCCGGCACCGACGGCAACGTTACAGCCCCCGGAGCATTTCCGCCTGTCACAAACACGTCCGCTCCCTGCGCCGCCAAACGCTCTGCCGTGGCAAGAACGTGCGGCAAGGCGGCATCGTCAACCCCCAGCACCAGAACCGGGAAATGTGCTTGCACAATCGCCGACGGTCCGTGCAGCACTTCTGCGGCGGAATAGGCCTCGGCGTGCAGTCCGCATGTTTCCTTGAACTTCAGTGCCGCCTCACTGGCGATAGCAAAAGCCGGACCGCGGCCCAGAACAAAGGCCGACCCCGCGCCCTCCAGCCGCGCGGCCAACGGCGACCAATCCAGCGTCAGAGCCTGCTCCAGCGCCCGCGGAAGATCCTGAAGCGCCGCACGCAGGCCCGCATCCTGACGCCATTCGGCAATCAGGGCCAGGCTTGCCACAACCGACGTCACAAAGGTTTTCGTCGCGGCTACACTTCGCTCGGTGCCCGTGCCAAGGGCAAGGCAATGTGTTGCCGCTATCCCCATCGGGCTTTGCGCATCGTTGGTGATGGCTATCGACAAAGCGCCGCCCTCGCGCGCCACACGCATCATCTCGACGATGTCCGGGCTTTGCCCGGATTGCGATATGCCAATGCACGCCGCACCCGTCAACCGCAGAGGCCGCCCATAAACCGACGCAACGGAAGGGCCGACCGAGGCCACAGGTATTCCTGCCACCAGTTCGATCGCATATTTCAGGTAGGTGGCCGCATGATCTGACGAGCCGCGCGCCACTGTAACCATCAGGCCGGGGTCCATCGCGCGCAGCGCCTCGGCGGCGCGGGCCACCTCGGGCGTAGCGTCTTTCAGGAACTGCGCCACCATGTGAGGGATTTCGGCCACTTCGCGTGCCATATGGGTCATGTGCCACTCCTTTCCGTGGGCGGTGCAAGCGTCAGCTCGACCGCAAAATCATAGGCGTCCCCTCGGTAGAGCGAGCGGGTAAATTCCACCACGCGCCCCGAGGGTAGATACCCCACGCGCTCGATCCGCAAACCCGCCGCGCCGGTCGGCACACCCAGCAGGTCGGCATCGTGGGCCCCCAGATTGGCTGCCGAGATGCGTTGAACCGCGCGCACAGGGCGTAGTGAAAGCGTCTCTAACAAAGCATAAAGCGAGGTTTCGACAAGACTTGGATCCGGTAGTGTGCGCGTCGACAGTGACGCGCGCTCGATGGCAAGCGGCACGCCGTCGGACCGCCGCACCCTTTCCAGCCGCGCCACGCGCTCGCCTGCACCAAGGCCAAGGGCCATCACCTCTTCGGGCGAGGCAGGGGTGATCTGTCGAGACAGCCAGACGGATTCCACCGACTTGCCGCGCCGTGCCATGTCCTCGGTGAACGACGTCAGCAGGGACAGCGCCTGTTCCAGCCGCTCGACGCGTGGCGCCACAAAGGTGCCAGACCCACGCCGCTGAACCAGCATCGCCGAACCGACCAGCGCCTGTACTGCCTTGCGCACCGTCACCCGGCTGAGGCCGGTCATACTTGCGATGTCACGCTCGGCCGGTAGGCTGTCACCGGGGGCCATCCGGCCTGAGGTGATGGCATCAGCGATGCGGCGCTGCAATTGCAGATAAAGTGGCCCTGATCCGGCACTATCAAGGCCATGGGGCGAAAATATCTGCTCCATCACGCGGCCTCACGTGCGAGGCTGAGTGCGCCATCCAGCGCCGTCCCAACCGCCTCGCGTTGCGGGATGTCGGGCAAAAGCTGTGCGTAGACAGGCCCCAGCCCGCCGATGAACGTAACAGGCAGGTTCGTGCCACGCCGCAAATGGTCCAGCACGATCCGAATTTCACCCACAGCGCGCAGCATGATGTCGTGCGCGGCAGGATCATCGCTGGCCGCCACTTCGGGCGCAAGGGTGGCAAAGGCCGACGGCGTCGCCACGGTAGCAAAACGCACGATGCCGGCCGCCCCGCCATGCCGATCCCGCAAATCCTGCAGGAACGCGGTGTCCGGGGTCAGACCGTCTTGCGCCCGCAGCGCCACCTGCAGGGCCGCGCGTCCGATCCACGCGCCGCTCGCCTCATCCCCCAGCATCAGGCCCCAACCCCCGAATTGCCGGATCTGTCCGCCGTACCGGACCGCAAAGACCGACCCGGTTCCCAAGGCCGCGACGATGCCGTCTGCCGGGCCCAGCGCGCCGCGCAAGGCGGTCATCGCATCCGTCTCGATCCGCACACGGGCAAAGGGCAGCGCCAGACGCAACTGACCCGCTGCACCTGCCGCATTGGCACCCGCCAGACCGAGGCCGGCATGCAATCGCGTCATGTCGCGCGTATGGCCAAAAGCGCTGTGCAAAGCTGCTTGTGCAGCCTTCAGGATCGAATCCCGCGCGGCGTCAGGGTTCGAGGCGATGTTGGCGGGCCCAGCCTCGGACCGGCCCAGAATCACGCCCGCCTGATCGGCAACTGCCGCCCTGCACGCTGTGCCACCCCCATCAATGCCCAGATATAGATGCATGCGAATCCCCTTGGGGCAAGGATACCAAACCAATACCATTTGGAAAGGAGTATGTGAAAACCCGAACTTTTAGCGCCAAAACCGCGCGTAATAACGCAGTGCTTTACAATTGGTATTATTTTGGCATTGTTGTGTGACATGGGGGAATCAATGGCCGAACGCAGCACTGAACGCAGGCACGCAGACTCGGACGGGCTTCAGGCGCTGGATCCGGTGCAGGCTGCGGCGCGGGTGTTCGACGCTCAGGCGGCCGCGCTGGTCGCCGTGCGCCCGGCGTTGGGCCAGATCGCCACGGCGGCCGCGCTGGGGGCCGATGCCCTGCGCCGGGGCGGCAAGATGGCCTATGCAGGGGCGGGATCATCGGGGTTGATGGCGCTGGCCGACTGTCTGGAACTGCCCGGCACCTTTGGCATTCCGCCCGACCGCGTGCCAATGCTTTTTGCAGGCGGCACGGCAGCCCTGTTGCACATGCAAGGCGGGGTCGAGGATGATCCGGCGCTGGCCCTTGCCGATCTGGCGCGGGCAGATCTGGCGCGCGGCGATGTGATCCTGTGCCTCGCGGCCTCGGGTGGAACGCCCTACACGATGACCATTGCGCGGGCGGCACACGATGCAGGTGTAACGGTCGTGGGGTTTGCCAATGTGGCGGACGCACCGCTGTTGGCGATGGCCGATGTGCCGGTTCTGCTGGACACCGGGCCCGAGATTGTGACCGGCTCCACCCGCATGGGTGCGGGCACGGCGCAGAAGGTCGCGCTGAACACGCTGTCGGTCATGGTAGGACTGGCTCTTGGCCACGTGCACGATGGCTATATGGTTAATGTGGTGGCGGATAACGCCAAGCTGATCGACCGTGCAACTCGAATCGTTTCAGATATTTCCGGCGTGCCGTTCCCTGATGGACAGCGCGCGCTGACATTGGCCGGGGGGCAGGTCAAGCCTGCCATCCTTATCGCCCTCGGGGCCGACCCGGAACAGGCTGCACGGAAACTGTTGGAAAGCCGAGGCCATCTCGCGCCGCTTCTGACCAAAAACAGACACTAAACGGGCGAAAATGCCCTTCAATTGGGAGAGACCGATGTCCAGAACTACTCTTGCCACCCTTTTGGCCAGCACCTTGCTGGCAGGGCCCGCCCTTGCCCAGACCACACTGACGATCGAGTCGTGGCGCAACGATGACCTGACCATCTGGCAAGACCAGATCATTCCGGCGTTTGAGGCGCAGCACCCCGACATCAAGGTGGTGTTTGCCCCCACTGCGCCCGCCGAATACAACGCAGTCCTAAATTCCAAACTGGCAGCCGGCAGCGCGGGCGATCTGATCACCTGCCGTCCGTTCGATGCATCGCTGCAACTGTACAAGGACGGGCATCTGGCCGATCTCTCGGGTCTGGCAAACATGGCGAACTTCTCGCCTGTGGCAAAATCCGCCTGGCAGACCGATGACGCTTCGGCCACTTTCTGCGTGCCAATGGCAAGCGTGATCCACGGTTTTATCTACAACGCCGACGCCTTTGCCGAACTCGGCATCGAGGTGCCCGTGACCGAGGCAGACTTCTTCGCATCATTGGACAAGATCAAGGCGGACGGCACCTATATTCCGCTGGCCATGGGCACCAATGACCAGTGGGAAGCGGCGACGATGGGCTACAACAACATCGGCCCGACCTATTGGAAGGGCGAAGAGGGCCGGCTGGCGCTGATCGCGGGCACCCAGAAGCTGACCGATCCCGCCTGGGTCGCACCCTACGCGACGATGGCCAAATGGAAGGATTATCTGGGCGACGGATTCGAGGCGCAGACCTATCCGGACAGCCAGAACCTGTTCACCCTCGGCCGTGCGGCCATTTATCCGGCCGGCTCGTGGGAGATCTCGGGTTTCAACACCCAGGCTACGTTCAAGATGGGCGCGTTTCCGCCCCCGGTTCAGGCCGCCGGCGACACCTGCTATATCTCTGATCATACCGACATCGCGCTGGGCATGAACGCCGCCTCGCCCAATGCCGAAGCCGCGAAGGTGTTTCTGGATTGGGTCGGCAGCGCCGCGTTTGCGACGATGTATGCCAATGCACTGCCCGGGTTTTTCAGCCTGAATTCCACTGCCGTGGACATGCAGGACCCGCTGGCGCAAGAGTTCGTGTCGTGGCGCGCCGAGTGCCAGTCGACCATTCGCTCGACCTATCAGATCCTGTCGCGCGGCACGCCAAACCTTGAGAATGAGACGTGGAACGCAAGCGCCAATGTGATCAAGGGCACCGAGACGCCCGAGGCCGCCGGTGTGCGTCTGCAAGATGGTTTGGCAAGCTGGTACGAGCCCCAGAAGTAAGGCGCCGTTGAAACCACCCGGGGGGGGTGCCTGCCCCCCCGGTCACCCCCCAGGCATTCTTTCAGACAGAAAATGGAGAGAGGTCGCATGGCGGACCGAAAGCCGTTTCGGTGGCACATTGCCGTGTTTCTGGCCCCGGCCGTGCTGGTATACACCGCCATCATGATCATCCCGCTGTTCGGCACGCTGAACTTTTCCCTGTTCAACAAGGTGGACGGTGAGGTCTCATTTGTCGGCCTTGGGAACTTTGCCACCCTGTTTGGCGATCCGCGATGGTCGGGTGCGTTCTGGAATGCGCTCGGCAACAACGCGTGGTTCTTTGTGGTACACATGCTGGTACAAAATCCGATCGGGATTGCGCTGGCCGCGATCCTTTCGACGCCACGCCTGCGCATGGCGGCGTTCTATCGGACCGCAATTTTCATTCCGACGATCCTCAGCTTCGTGATTGTCGGGTTCGTGTGGAAGCTGATCCTGTCGCCGATCTGGGGAATTGCACCGGGCATGCTGGATGCTGTCGGGCTGAAGGCGCTGTTTGCGCCGTGGCTGGGCAAGGAGGAATATGCGCTGACCACGCTGGCGCTGATCTCGGTCTGGCAGTTCGTGGGCATTCCGATGATGCTGATCTATGCGGCCCTTCTGTCGATCCCCGATGAGGTGATCGAGGCGGCCGAGATGGACGGCATCACCGGGTTCTCGCAATTCTGGAAGATCAAGCTGCCGCTGATATTGCCCAGCATCGGCATCATCTCGATCCTGACCTTTGTCGGCAATTTCAACGCGTTTGATCTGATCTATGTGGCGCAGGGGGCACTGGCGGGGCCGGATTTCAGCACCGACATTCTGGGCACCTTCCTGTACCGCACCTTCTTTGGGTTTCAGTTGCAGCTTGGCGATCCCTACATGGGGTCGGCGATTGCCGGGGCGATGTTCGGGGTCATTCTGTTGGGCGTGTGCATCTATCTGTTCGGCATCCAGACCCGGCTGAGAAGGTATCAGTTCTGATGTCGGCCCGCATGTCCCCCACCCGCGCGGTTGCCGCCCATGCGGTGCTGATCGCCTATACGATCATCGCCCTGTTTCCGGTCTTCGTCATCGTTATCAACAGCTTCAAAAGCCGCCGCGCCATCTTTGCCGAACCGCTGGCCCTGCCATGGCCCGAACATTTCGACTTGATCGGCTATACGACGGTGCTGAAACAAGGCGATTTCTTTGCCTATTTCCAGAACTCGATGATCGTAACCTGTGCCAGCCTGTTCTTCGTTCTGCTGTTCGGCGCGATGGCTGCCTTCGCACTCAGCGAATACCGCTTTCGTGGCAACATGCTGATGGGGCTGTATCTGGCACTGGGTATCATGATTCCGATTCGGCTGGGCACTGTGGCCATCTTGCAGTTGATGGTTGCAGGGGGGCTGGTGAATACGCTGACTGCGTTGATCCTTGTCTACACCGCGCAAGGGTTGCCGCTGGCCGTGTTCATTTTGTCGGAGTTCATGCGCAATGTGTCGGATGATCTGAAGAACGCAGGACGCATTGACGGGCTGAGCGAGTATGCGATCTTCTTCACGCTGGTGCTGCCGCTGGTCCGCCCGGCGATGGCGACGGTGGCAGTGTTCACGATGATCCCGATCTGGAACGACCTCTGGTTTCCGCTGATCCTTGCGCCCGCGGAAGAGGTCAAGACCATCACACTGGGATCACAGGTGTTCATCGGGCAGTTTGTCACCAACTGGAACGCAGTTCTTGCGGCACTGTCGCTGGCGATTGTTCCGGTGCTGGTGCTTTATCTGGTTTTCTCGCGGCAGCTGATCCGCGGCATCACGGCGGGGGCGGTAAAATGATACGCACTTTGGTGGCGGGTCTGGGAACGATGGGGCGCAGCCATGCGCTGGCCTATCATCGCAATCCGGCGTTCGATCTGGTGGGTCTGGTGAACCGCAGTGCGCCAAAGCTGGATGCCGAATTGGCAGGGTATGAGGTGGAGGCCGACTACAAAACGGCTCTGACACGGCTGAAACCCGATCTTGTCAACGTCTCGACCTATTCTGACAGCCATGCCGATTATGCGGTGATGGCGATCGAGGCAGGCGCACACGTGTTCGTCGAAAAGCCGCTGGCAACCTCGGTCGCCGATGCGCGCCGCGTGGTCGATTGTGCGCGGGCACATGGGCGCAAGGTAGTGGTGGGGTACATCCTGCGCCATCATCCGTCATGGCAGCGCCTGATTGCCGAGGCACGCGCGCTTGGCGGGCCCTATGTTTTTCGGCTGAACCTGAACCAGCAATCGAGTGGCCCGACGTGGGAGGTGCACAAGGCCCTGATGCAGACCACCAGCCCGCTTGTGGATTGCGGGGTGCACTATGTCGATGTGATGTGCCAGATCACTGATGCCAAGCCGGTTGAAGTGCGCGGCATGGGTCTGCGTCTGTCGCCCGAGATTGCGCCCGACATGTACAACTATGGCCATTTTCAGGTGATCTTCGACGATGGCACCCTTGGCTGGTACGAGGCGGGCTGGGGCCCGATGATGTCTGACACGGCCTTTTTCGTCAAAGACGTGGTCAGCCCGAATGGCGCTGTGTCGATCCGCATGCCGGAAAATGCGCGCTCGGATGACCATGATACGCATACCAAGACCGCGATGCTGCGCGTTCATCGCAATGGCCAGCCCGATGAAGACATCTCGATGGCGGATGAGCCCGGACATCAGGAGTTGTGCGAACGCGAGCAAGCGTTCATGGCGCGCGCGATCCTTGAGGATCTGGATCTGACCCGCCATATGGACGACGCCGTTCAATCCCTTGCCATCTGCCTTGCTGCCGATCAGTCGGTGCGCACGGGCCAACCTGTCAGGCTTTGATCCATGGGCACGCTTGCACTGCGCGAGATCACCAAATCCTTCGGCACCACACAGGTTATCAAGGGCGTCAATCTTGAGGTGGCGGACGGCGAGTTTTGCGTGTTCGTGGGCCCCTCGGGCTGCGGAAAATCGACCCTGTTGCGGATCATTGCTGGCCTGGAAGAGGCCAGCGGCGGCGATATCCTGCTGGACGGCAAGCGCGTGAACGATGTGGCCCCGGCCAAGCGCGCATTGGCAATGGTGTTTCAGTCATACGCCCTTTACCCGCATCTGAACGTGCGCGACAACATGGGTCTGGCCCTGAAACAGGCCGGAATCCCGCGGTCCGAGATCACAGCCGCTACAGATAAGGCTGCCGGGATGCTGTCACTTGAGGCGCTTCTGGATCGCCGCCCTGCCGAACTGTCGGGCGGTCAGCGACAGCGCGTTGCCATCGGTCGCGCCATCGTGCGCACGCCAAAGCTGTTCCTGTTTGACGAGCCGCTGTCGAACCTGGATGCGGCCCTGCGCGTGGCAACACGGATCGAGATTGCGAAACTGCACCGCGATCTGTCGGCGACCATGATTTACGTCACCCATGATCAGGTCGAGGCGATGACACTGGCTGACCGCATCGTGGTGCTGCGCGCAGGCCGCGTTGAACAGACGGGCACCCCGATGGCGCTGTACAACAACCCGGACAACACCTTTGTTGCGGGTTTCATCGGCAGCCCGCAGATGAACTTCCTGACCTCGTCCGCGATTGGCGAGCGCGGTACCACCACCGGTATCCGGCCCGAGCATCTGACGCTTTCGCGTGGTGCGGGCCCGATTGCGGGTGCTGTCAGCCATGTGGAAAAACTGGGGGGCGAAACACTGGTGTATGTGCACGCCGACCCGCACGGCTTGCTGACGGTGCGCCTGTTTGGCGAACATGATTATGCCGTGGGTGAGACCGTTTCCCTGACCCTGTCAGAAAACCGGGCGTTCCATTTTGATGCCGAAGGGCAGCGCCTGCGCTAGCCGATCACGCCGCGCACGCCGCCGGTCTGGCCCCGGTCCAGCAGCCAATGGTCCAGCAGCACACAGGCCATCATCGCCTCGCCCACCGGCACGGCGCGGATGCCCACGCAGGGGTCATGGCGGCCCTTGGTGATCAGATCGACCTCTTCGCCCACGGTGTTCACCGTCTGGCGCGGGGTCAGAATGCTGCTGGTAGGCTTGACTGCAAAGCGGCAGACCACCGGCTGGCCCGAAGATATGCCTCCCAGAATGCCGCCCGCGTGGTTCGACAGAAACGCGGGTCCATGCGGCCCCATGCGCATCTCATCGGCGTTTTCCACCCCGGTCAGTGCGGCCGAGGCCATGCCGTCGCCAATCTCGACCCCCTTGACCGCATTGATCGACATCATTGCCGCTGCCAGATCACTGTCGAGTTTTGCATAGACCGGTGCCCCAAGGCCCGGTGGCACGCCCGAGGCCACAACCTCGATCACCGCGCCAACCGAATTGTGACCAAGGCGCAGGTCGTCCAGATATGCGGCCCACTCCTGTGCGGCCACGGCGTCGGGGCACCAGAACGGGTTGTTGCCGACCGTGGCCATATCCACCCGCGCGCGGTCGATGCCCTTGGTGCCCATTTGCACCATATACCCGGTGATCGCCAAGTCCGGCAGCACCTGCGCCAGCACCGCCCGTGCCACACCGCCCGCCGCCACCCGTGAGGCTGTCTCGCGCGCCGAGGACCGCCCCCCGCCGCGATAATCCCGCAGGCCGTATTTCTGATGATAGGTGATGTCTGCGTGACCGGGCCGAAATGCCTGCGCGATATCGCCATAGTCCTTTGACCGCTGGTCGGTGTTCTCGATCATCAACTGAATCGGCGTGCCGGTCGTCATTCCGTTGAATACGCCCGACAAGATGCGCACCTCGTCCGCCTCTTTGCGCTGTGTGGTGAACTTCGACGTGCCGGGTTTGCGCTTGTCCAGCCATGGCTGCACGTCTTCTTCGGTCAGCGGCACACCCGGAGGACTGCCGTCCACCGTGCAGCCAATCGCCGGCCCATGGCTTTCGCCCCAGGTGGTCACGCGAAACAGATGGCCGAAGGTGTTGAAACTCATGCTGGTCTCCCTGATCTCTGTCGGTTTAGGGGAAATCAGTTTTGGAAAGAAGGGATTTTACCCCGGGCATGCCCGAAAATAGTCCGGCCGTTGACGTTGCCCATCCCGCGCGCACCGGCTGGCCCCCTGCGCCTGCGTGCGGTAGCATGACGCCATGACCAAATCCTTTGCATCCCGTCTTCACGCACAGGCCTTGACCGAGGGGTTTGCAGCGATGCGGATCACCACGCCCGATGCTGTTCCGCAGGCGGCCGAGCGGCTGGCAGACTTTCTTGCCGCGGGCCATCACGGGCAGATGGGGTGGATGGCGGATCGCACCGAATGGCGGGGCAATCCGGCTGCGCTCTGGCCGCAGGCGCGGTCGGTCATCATGCTGGCCGAAAGTTATGCGCCACCTGAGAACCCGCTGCCGCTGCTGCAACAACGGGACCGGGGGGTGATCTCGGTCTATGCACAGGGGCGCGACTATCATGATCTGGTCAAACGGCGCCTGAAACGCCTTGGCCGCTGGCTGATTGATCAAACCCCTTGCGAGATCAAGGTGTTCGTCGATACGGCGCCGGTGATGGAAAAGCCGCTGGCCCAGGCGGCTGGTCTTGGCTGGCAGGGCAAGCACACCAATCTTTTGTCGCGCGATCTGGGCAACTGGTTCTTTCTGGGCGCCATTTTCACCACCTTGGAACTGCCCCCCGATGCGCCGGAAATCAGCCATTGCGGCAGTTGCACTGCCTGTCTGGACATCTGCCCGACCGCGGCCTTTCCGGCGCCATACCGCCTTGATGCGACACGCTGCATTTCCTACCTGACGATCGAACATCACGGGCCCGTCGACCCTGATTTGCGCGCGCTGATGGGCAACCGCATTTATGGTTGTGATGACTGCCTTGCCATCTGCCCGTGGAACAAGTTTGCCCAAGCTGCGCGTGACATCGGCTATGCGCCGCGCCATGGTGCACCGCCGCTGGCCGAGCTTGCCGCCCTTGACGATGCGGCCTTTCGCGTCCGCTTTGCCGGCAGCCCCATCAAGCGGATCGGGCGCAACCGGTTTGTGCGCAACGTGCTGTACGCCATCGGCAATTCGGCGGACCCGGCGCTTGCGGCATCGGCCCAGGCCCTGCTGGAAGACGCGGATGATACCGTGGCCGAGGCCGCCTCCTGGGCGCTGTCACGACTTGGTGGGTCTGTCCTATTCGAACGCAACCCAAGGCAATATTGATGTCGTGACTGAACTTACCTGCGGCCGCTTTCCGCCAATCTGGCGTTCGGGCAACTACCTGGAAGTTTGGACCGACGGGCGAATCCGTGCTAGACTCTGCTTGCGATATCAAAAAGGAGCACTGCCATGCACCGTCCCACCGAAGGCCGTCATCTGGCCGACAAGCGCAGCCCGGTCACCGCCAGCCGTGCAGCGCATTTCCTGCGCCTGTCGCGCAACCCGCGTGAGACGTTCCATACCCCGCGTCCATCGGCCAATGCCAGCCGCCTGGTCCATTTTCTGCGTATCGCGCGGGGACGGCTTGCCTGAAACGAAAAGGGGCGCCCAAAGGCGCCCCGGATCTTGCGCGCTTCGCAGCTTCAGGCCCGGACCAGTTTTTCGTAGTCGTTGGAAATGCGCTTGGTCAGATCGCCCACCTCGAAGTGGTAATCCCCGATCTGCCCGACGGGCGTGATTTCGGCGGCGGTTCCGGTCAGAAAGCACTGCTGGAAACCCTCCAGTTCCGAAGCCTCAATCCGCCGCTCATGCACCTTGATCTGCATGTCACGCAGCATGCCGATGACCGTCTGGCGCGTGATTCCATTCAGAATCGCATCCGCCAGCGGGGTATGCACTTCGCCATCCTTGATGAAAAATATGTTGGCTCCGGTCGCTTCGGCCACATAGCCGCGATAGTCGAACATCATCGCATCGGAACAGCCCTTCGCTTCGGCCGCATGTTTCGACATGGTGCAGATCATGTACAGGCCCGCCGCCTTGGCCGCATGCGGGATGGTTTCGGGCGAGGGGCGCTTCCACTTGGCGATGTCCAGCTTCGCCCCCTTCATCTTTGCGTCGCCATAGTAATTCCCCCAGGACCACACGGCCACCGCCATGCGGATCGGGTTGCGCTTGGCGGCGACACCCATGTCTTCACCCGCGCCGCGCCATGCAATCGCGCGCACATAAGCTTCCGTCATGTTGTTCGCGGCCAGAACGGCGGTCTTCGCCGCCTCGATGTCATCCACCGAATAGGGCAAGGGCATGTCCAGCAGCTCACCCGACATGCGCAGACGCTCGGAATGCGCACGCGATTTGAAGATCTTGCCGTTGTAGCACCGCTCGCCCTCGAACACCGAACTTGCGTAGTGCATGGCATGGGTCAGGATGTGAACATTGGCTTCACGCCACGGCACCAGCGTGCCATCCATCCAGATGAATCCGTCCCGATCGTCATATCCCGCCATCGCACCCTCCGCCCATTTGCGTAATGTTGCGCGCCTTAGGTCCGTTTCGGACACAATGTTGCGCAAAACCGCAGGCTGGCTATCAGTCGATGCTTGGAAAGTCAACAAGTCTGACGTAACTTCACTTGCACAGGGAGGTTACCATGGCAGACCCTACCAACAGCGGCGAAAGCCTGCTGTTTTTGACGGATGAGCAGGTGCGCAAAGGCATCGAGGCGATGTTCTTTGCATATCGTGGCTTTACCGCCGACCCGGACCGCATTCTTGAGGGTATGGATTTCGGCCGCGCGCACCATCGCGCGATCCACTTCGTTCACCGCAGTCCCGGCACGACGGTGTCAAATCTGCTGGCCATTCTGGGCGTGACCAAACAGTCGCTGAACCGTGTTCTGCGCAGCCTGATCGAAGGCGGGCTGGTCGAGGCCCGCGTGGGCCGCCGCGACAAGCGTGAGCGTCATTTGCACCTCACGCCCTTGGGGCAGGAACTTGAGCGCACCTTGTCGGATGCGCAGCGTGCGCGCATGCGGGCCGCCTATCGTGCCGCCGGGCCACAGTCCGTTGCCGGCTTTCGGCAAGTACTTGAGGCGATGATGGACCCGGAAATGCGCAGACAGTATCAAAGCCTGAAGGAGGGCGGCGCATGACCCAGCCAATGGCACATCTACTGGTCGTCGATGATGATGAACGCATCCGCGGGCTGTTGCAAAAGTTTCTGATACGCAACGGCTTTCTGGTGTCGGTCGGACGCGACGCGGCACAGGCACGCAGGCTGCTGGTGGGGCTTGAATTCGACATGCTCATTCTTGATGTGATGATGCCGGGCGAAGATGGCATCACGCTGACCCGTGATTTGCGCAAACGAATGACCACGCCAATCCTTCTGCTGACCGCAAAGGGCGAAACCGCCAGCCGGATCGAGGGGTTTGAGGCGGGGGCTGACGACTATCTTGGCAAACCGTTCGAACCCAAGGAACTGTTGTTGCGCATCAACGCCATTCTGCGCCGTGTGCCGCAGATCAAGGCCGATGCACCGCCGCGTGTCCTGCACCTCGGTTCGGTGCGTTACGATATGGATCGGGGCGAATTGTGGCGCGGGCACGACTCCGTCCGCCTGACCGCAACCGAAGCCGCACTGATGCGCCTGTTCTCGGCCAATTCTGGCGCCCCAATCAGCCGCGAACGTATCGTGGCCGATCTCGGCAGGGACGATGCCGCCCAGGAACGTGCAATCGACGTGCAGATCACCCGCCTGCGCCGCAAGATCGAGGCTGATCCCAAGCAACCGCGCTATCTGCAAACCGTCCGCGGCGAGGGGTACATGCTGCAATCCGATTGATTGTGGAATGCGGGCTGCTAGGGTGCCGCTGGCCGATTTGGCGCATGGGGCGCCGACGGCCTATCTATCCTCAGGGGAAATAAGTGACATCTGCTTGCAAATCATTGGCCGTCATGGCTGCAGTCGTGGCGTTTTCGGTGCCTGCCGTAGCTCAGGATCTGGTCACCTATGACACGGTCGGTGTCTGGGACATTCTGGTAGACCCGACGGTTGGTAACGGGTGCCTGATCAACGCCGCGTTCGAAGACGGTTCCGACGTGCGGATCGGGTTCGAAAACGACGGCGACTCCGGCTATCTTCTGGCCATGAACTCGGCGTGGGAGGGTATCGAGGATGGCACCGTGTACCCGATCTCGCTGGACGTCGACGGCAGTGTCTATGAAGGCGAGGGGACGGGTATTCATATCGACGATCTGCCGGGCGTGGACATCAGCTTTGATACCGCCGATTTCTTGCTGGACGTGGCCACAAAACAGACCCTGACGCTGTTGAATGACGAAGGCCCCGTCATGTCGATCGACCTTGCTGATTCGCACGCGGCACTCGAAGCTGCGATTGCCTGCCAGGAGGCACAAGGCTAAGGCAAATCCTGCGGCGGGGTCTGTGCGCCCCGCCATCCCTTCACCATGACGGGCCGCTGATGCTGCGACTATATACCCATCAAGATGCCCATTTACACCAGACCCCACCGGGCCACCCGGAACAGGTGGATCGCCTGCGTGCGGTTTTGAACGCGCTCGACGGTGCTGCGGTGACGCGGATCGAGGCGCCGATGGGCGATCTTTCGGACATATTGCGCTGCCATCCGCAAGCCTACGTGGACCTAATCCACGCGGCCTTGCCCAAGCAGGGCTGGGCACAGATTGATGGTGATACCTTCCTGTCGCCTGGATCATGGAACGCAGCCCTGCGGGCCGTGGGGGGCACATGTGCGGCTGTGGATGCGGTGATGGCCGAAGGGGGACGTGCCTTTGTGGCCATGCGGCCGCCGGGCCACCATGCCGAGCGGGACACGGCCATGGGGTTTTGTCTGTTCGGGACCGTGGCCATTGCCGCACTGCGCGCAGTTCATGTCCACGGCCTGACCCGCGTGGCGGTCCTGGATTTCGATGTTCACCACGGCAATGGAACGCAAGACATCTTGTGGGATGAGGCGCGGGTGCGCTTTGTCTCATCGCATCAGATGCCGTTATATCCCGGTTCGGGTGGGGAGAACGAACGCGGTGCCCATGGCCAGATCACAAACCTGCCGCTGCAAGCGGGGTCGGGCGGTGCCCGGATGTGGTCCGCGTGGGGCCCGGTTCTGGATGGCTTGCGCGACTGGCGCCCGGAACTGGTGCTGATCAGCGCCGGTTTTGACGCCCACGCCGATGATCCGCTGGCGGGTCTGACGTGGTCCACGGCAGACTTCGCCCGTCTGACGCGCGCCATAGTCGATCTGGCCAATGCCACGTGCGACGGGCGGGTGGTATCCTGTCTGGAGGGCGGCTATGATCTGCCTGCATTGGCCGCAAGCGCGGCCGCCCACGTAGCGGAACTGGGAAGGCCCAAAGATGACTGACAAACCCATCCCCGAACTTAGCTTTGAAGAGGCGATGGCCGCGCTGGAACAGGTCGTGGGCCAGTTGGAACGTGGTGACGTCGCGCTGGAAGACTCGATCCGTCTGTATGAGAGGGGGGCAGCCCTCAAGGCGCACTGCACCGACAAGCTGAAGGCAGCGGAAGAAAAGGTTGAACTGATCCGCGCCCAGGAAGGCCGCGCCATCGGCACCGCACCCGCGGAGAAGATGTGAGCTTTCCCGACGCCCTGACCCTTGCTGCTGACCGTGTGCAAACCCGCCTTGATGCCGCCCTTGCCCCGCTTGCATCTGAGCCGGTCGTCCATGCCATGCGCTATGGCGTGCAGGGCGGGAAACGTCTGCGTGGCTTTTTGGTGTTGGAATCGGCGGCGTTGTTCGGCGTGGCGCCCGACGCCGCCATCAGTGCCGCGGCAGCGGTCGAGGCGCTGCACGCCTACAGCCTGATCCACGACGACATGCCGTGCATGGACAACGATGCCATGCGCCGTGGCCAGCCCACCGTGCATGTGAAATGGGATGAGGCTACGGCCGTTCTGGCCGGCGATGCGCTGCAAACCCTCGCGTTTGAATTGCTATGTGATCCGGCCTTGGGGTCGGCCAGCACCCGCATCGCGCTGGTCCGCACTTTGGCACAAGCCTCGGGCGCACAAGGCATGGTTCTTGGTCAGGCGCTGGACATCGCCGCCGAAACCGCTGCCAGCCCGCTGACCCTTGATCAGATCACCCGCCTTCAGGCGGGCAAGACCGGCGCGCTGATCCGGTGGTCGGCCGAGGCCGGGGCCATCATCGCATGCCGCGATCCCGCCCCCCTGCGCGCCTATGCAACTGCCCTTGGCCTTGCCTTTCAAATCGCGGACGACATTCTTGACGTCACCGGCGATGCCCAGATTGCCGGAAAACGGCTGCACAAGGATGCGGCGGCGGGCAAGGCGACCTTCGTCTCGCTTCTGGGGCTTGCAGGTGCGCAGGACCGCGCAGGTGCGCTGGTGGCTGAGGCGGAACGCCACCTTGCCCCCTATGGTGCAAAGTCCCAAACCTTGATCGACGCCGCGCGTTTTGTTATCGCGCGACGGCACTGACGCCTTGAAAGGCCGCACATGACCGACCGTCCCAAGACCCCGCTGCTCGATCTGGTTCGTGTGCCGTCCGATCTGAAGGGTCTGACTGACCGTCAGCTCCGGCAGGTGGCGGATGAGTTGCGGGCCGAGACGATCTCGGCTGTGTCCGTCACCGGCGGCCATCTGGGTGCGGGTCTTGGCGTGGTGGAACTGACCGTGGCGCTCCATGCCGTGTTCGACACGCCGCGCGACAAGATCATCTGGGACGTAGGCCACCAATGCTATCCCCACAAGATCCTGACAGGGCGGCGCGACCGTATCCGCACCTTGCGGGCCGAAGCGGGCCTGTCGGGGTTCACCAAGCGGTCGGAAAGCCCCTTTGACCCCTTTGGCGCTGCGCATTCCTCAACCTCGATTTCCGCCGCACTGGGCTTTGCCATGGCTGCAGATCTGGGCGGCGACCCGGGTGATGCGATTGCCGTGATCGGCGATGGCGCGATGAGCGCGGGCATGGCGTTTGAGGCGATGAACAACGCAGGCCATCTGAAAAAGCGGCTGTTCGTCGTGCTGAATGACAACGAGATGTCGATTGCCCCGCCGACGGGGGCGCTGTCCAGCTATCTCTCGCGTCTTTATGCCGAGGCCCCGTTGCAAGATCTGAAGGCTGCCGCCAAGGGCGCGCTTGGCCTGCTGCCCGCGCCGCTGCAGGAAGGTGCGCGCCGCGCCAAGGAAATGCTGAAAGGCATCGCCATGGGCGGCACGCTGTTCGAGGAATTGGGCTTCAGCTATATCGGCCCGATTGACGGGCATGATCTGGACGCGCTTCTGCCCATCCTGCGCACCGCCCGCGCCCGCGCAACCGGGCCCATTCTGCTGCATGTGCTGACGCAAAAGGGCAAAGGCTACGCCCCCGCCGAAACCGCGCGCGACAAAGGCCACGCCACCGGCAAATTCGATGTGCTGACGGGACAACAGGCCAAGGCCACGCCAAACGCCCCCGCCTACACCAAGGTTTTCGCCCAGTCGCTTGTGGCCGAGGCCGAGCGTGATGAGAAGATCGTCGCCGTGACCGCCGCCATGCCGGATGGTACCGGGCTGAACCTGTTTCAGGATCGCTTTCCAAAGCGTTGCTTTGATGTCGGCATCGCCGAGCAGCACGCGGTCACATTTTCAGCGGGCCTTGCTGCCGGGGGCATGAAGCCGTTTTGCGCGATCTACTCGACTTTCTTGCAGCGCGGCTATGATCAGGTGGTGCATGACGTGGCCATCCAGCGCCTGCCTGTCCGGTTTGCCATCGACCGCGCTGGGCTGGTGGGCGCCGATGGGGCCACCCATGCGGGTTCCTTCGATGTGGCCTTTCTTGCCAATCTGCCCGGCATGGTGGTGATGGCTGCCGCGGATGAGGCAGAGCTGGTTCACATGGTGGCCACCGCGGTTGCCCATGATGATGGACCCATCGCATTCCGCTTTCCACGTGGCGAAGGGGTGGGGGCAGAAATGCCCGCCCGCGGTATCCCGCTAGCTATCGGCCGCGGGCGCGTGATCCAGCAGGGCAATCGTGTGGCGCTGCTTTCGTTCGGCACCCGTCTGTCCGAAGTAAGGCTGGCTGCCGAGGGCCTGTCGCAAAAGGGCCTGACCCCGACGGTGGTCGACGCCCGCTTTGCCAAACCCCTCGATCAGGATCTGATCCTGAACCTCGCCCGCAATCATGAGGCGCTTATCACCATCGAAGAGGGCGCCATCGGCGGTTTCGGCAGCCATGTGGCGCACCTGCTGGCCGAGAACGGGCTGTTTGACCATGGGCTGAGGTTTCGCAGCATGGTCCTGCCCGACACGTTCATTGACCACGCCAGTCCCGAGGCGATGTACCGCAGTGCGGGCATGGACGCGGCCCATATCGAGGCAAAGGTGCTGCAAACCCTTGGTATCGCGCAACTGTCAAAACGCGCCTGATCTGCTGCTTTTCAAATACTCTGTGGGTGCGGGGGGGTTGCCCCCGCTTTCCGCATCCGGCATCTCTGCGCAGCCTCTCAGAAATCGAGATCCGCATAATGCGCGGGCGGCGGAAAGCCCGGCACCTGATCTGCCAGAAGGGTGCGAAAACTGGGGCGCGATTTGATTTTCGCATACCAGTCCTTGACCGTGGCCGACCGGTTCCAATCCACGTCCGAGATGTAATCGAGGCATGACAAATGCGCTGCGGCCGTGAAGTCGGCCAGCGTCATCACATCGCCCGCCAGCCAGCGGCGCTGGTCCAGTATCCACGCCATGTAGTCGATGTGAAACTTGATCCGCCCCGCCCCTAACTTGACGTTTTTGCTGTCGGGATAACCCAGCTTCATGACCTTCTTGTTCACACGCTCATAGAGCAGTTTCGATGTCACCTCTTCGTGAAACTTGTCGTCGAACCACGAACAGATGCGCCGAACCTCATAGCGGACCTCGGGGTCGCGGGGCATCAGGGCGGGAGTGGGAAAGGTCTCGTCGAGATACTCGCAAATCGCCTGACTCTCGGACAGGGTCTTGGTGTCCATCTTGAGAATCGGCACTTTACCCGCCGGATTGCGGCGCAGGAAATCCGGTGTCGGCTCCCAATACCGCTCTTCGACCAGTTCCACCTCAAGTTTCTTTTCCGCCAGCGTCAGGCGGACCTTGCGGCAAAAGGGCGAAAGCGGGAAGTGGTAGAGGCGGATCATTCAGCAGCCTTGGTCATTTTCAGTTGCCCCCTGATAAACCCCATGGGTGGCGGGATCAATGCGCTTTGGTCTGTGGCGGCGGGGCCGGGCCCGCGCGCGGCAAAGCCGCCGGCGGGAGTATTTGGAAAGCAGCATCAATGCGGGGTCAGTCCTGAAAGCATACTGCGCGGCCGTCGGCAGCAATCGTTTCGGCGCCGGCAATGATGGCGCGGCTGCGGCTGCGCACAAAGTTTGACGGGTCCGAAGCCGACCGCCCCTTTGGATCAGGCAGCACCGCAGCAAGGCGGGCGGCCTGAAGTGCCGTCAGATCGCGGGCGTCGGTGTTGAAGTGGTGCTGTGCCGCCGCTTGCACCCCAAAGACCCCCTCGTCAAATTCGGCCACGTTCAGATAGACCTCGAGGATACGCTGCTTGGACCAGACCAGTTCCACAGCCGGGGTCAACACCCCCTCCATCGCCTTGCGCACCCAGGACCTACCGTGCCAGAGGAACACGTTCTTCACCACCTGCTGGCTGATGGTCGAGGCGCCGCGGTTTCCCCCTTGGGCCACGGCCGCGCGAATGGCGGCCATGTCGAAGCCCCAGTGCAGACAGAAATTTGCATCCTCCGCCGCCACGGCAGATCGGGCCATGACCGGCGCAATCTGATCCCAGCCGACCCAGTCGCGGCTGACCCCGCCCAAGCGTGCCGATTCCTGAAGCTGATAGACGTTGGTGGGCGGGTTCATGAATGACAAAAGCACAATCAACCCGGCAAACAGGGCAGCAATTCCACCGATACCGCGCACAACCCAGCGCAGCCAGCCTCGCTTGCGTGCCACAGGCCCTGGCACAGCGGCATCATCGGCTTTCGCCTTGCGGGGTTTCCTTGGTGTCGTGGCCATGGGTTCATAGGCCCCAAAGGCGGCCTATCGTCAAGGCTGCGCGACAAGAAAGGCCCCCGGTTCCGGGGGCCGGTGTTTTCATTCTGCGGGCACCCTCGTTGCCTCGTCGCTGAGCGGATGGGCAAGGTGCGGCAGCATTTCCTTGGGGCAGACCTGCAGGAAATTAGCCCGCTCCAACGACCAGTTGCTGAGGATAGCAACAGCCTTGCGGCTGCCCGTCTCATGCGCGTGCGCCTCGATCAGAGATTTCAGCTGTGCCTCCCAATGGGGATGGCTGACCGTGCAGGTCACCAGCGTCTCAAGGTTCATCACGTCTTCGGCCACCCCTTGCGGATCATAAAGATAGGCCATTCCCCCGGTCATGCCGGCGCCAAAGTTCGCGCCGATCCGCCCCAGGATTACCGCCACGCCGCCGGTCATGTATTCGCACCCGTTCGACCCGCAGCCTTCGACCACCACCTTCGCGCCCGAGTTGCGCACCGCAAACCGCTCGCCCGCGCGGCCGCTTGCCAGCAACAAGCCGTCGGTTGCGCCATAAAGCACCGTATTGCCGATGATGGTGTTTTCCGATGCGTCGAGTGGCGACGACATCATCGGGCGCACCACGATCATGCCGCCTGACAAGCCCTTGCCGACGTAGTCGTTGGCGTCGCCCATCACCTCAAGCTTCAGCCCGCGCACGGCAAAGGCACCCAGCGACTGACCCGCGTTTCCGGTCAGCTTGACCGTCAGATGATCGGGCTGAAGCGTATTGCGCATGCCAAAGCGTTTGACGATATGGCTGGAGGCGCGGGTGCCGATGGTGCGGTGCGTGTTGCGCACCGCATAGGAAAGCTGCATCTTCTCGCCTTCCTCAAAGAACCGCGCACCATCCTTGACGATTTCTGCGTCCAGCGTATCGGGCACCGCATTGCGCGGCTTTGACCGGTCATAGGTGATCTTGCTGGCCCCATCGACGGTAATCAGCAGGGGGTTCAGGTCAAGGTCATCCAGATTTGCCGCCCCGCGTGACACTTGCGTCAGAAGATCGGCCCGGCCGATGATCTCGTCCATTGACCGCGCGCCGATGGAGGCGAGGATTTCGCGCACCTCTTGCGCATAGAAGGTGATCAGGTTCACCACCTTGTCCGCCGATCCGGTGAACTTGGCGCGCAACGCCTCGTTCTGGGTGCAGACGCCGACGGGGCAGGTGTTCGACTGGCACTGGCGCACCATGATGCAGCCCATGGCGATCAGGGCGGCGGTGCCGATGCCGTATTCCTCGGCCCCCATCATCGCGGCCATCACGATGTCGCGGCCCGTGCGCAACCCGCCATCCGTCCGCAGCGTCACCCGGTCGCGCAGGTTGTTCATCGACAGCACCTGATGCGCCTCGGTCAGACCCATTTCCCAGGGCAGGCCCGCGTATTTGATCGACGTCGCAGGCGAGGCCCCGGTGCCACCGTTGTGGCCCGAGATCAGGATGATGTCCGCCTTGGCCTTGGCGACGCCTGCCGCGATGGTGCCGACACCGCTGGATGACACCAGTTTCACTGTGACCTTGGCGCGGGGGTTGATCTGTTTCAGGTCATAGATCAACTGTGCGAGGTCTTCGATAGAGTAGATATCGTGGTGCGGCGGGGGCGAGATCAACGTCACCCCCTTGGTTGAATGGCGTAGCCGCGCGATCAGTTCTGTGACCTTCATGCCCGGAAGCTGGCCGCCCTCGCCGGGCTTGGCGCCCTGTGCCACCTTTATCTCCAGCTCTTCGCAGGCGTTCAGATATTCGGCCGTCACGCCAAAGCGTCCTGACGCCACCTGCTTGATCTTGGCAGACGGGTTGTCACCGTTCGGTTCGGGGTGGAAATGCGCAGGGTCTTCGCCGCCCTCGCCACTGTCTGACTTGGCACCGATCCGGTTCATCGCCACGTTCAGTGTCTTGTGCGCCTCGGGCGACAGCGCGCCAAGCGACATGCCGGGCGTGACAAAGCGTTTGCGGATGCTGGTGATGCTTTCCACTTCCTCAATCGGCACGGGCTTGCCCAGCGCCTTGATGTCCAGCAAATCTCGCAAATGGATCGGCGGATTGGCCCGCATCGCCGCCGAAAACTGCTTCCAGATGTCATAGCTGGCACGGTCGCAGGCCGATTGCAGCAAGTGCATCGTCTGCGCCTCCCACGCGTGCTTTTCGCCCGAGCGTCGCGCCTTGTAGAAGCCGCCGATGGGCAACACGTCCGCGCCGCCCAACCAGCCGCGTTCATGCACTGCCTCAAGCTTTTGTTCGATGCCGGACACGCCGATGCCCGAGATGCGGCTGTGCATGCCGGGGAAATACTCGGCCACCATGGCGCGGGACAGACCCACGGCCTCAAAGTTCAGACCGCCACGATAGCTGGAGATCACGCTGATCCCCATCTTCGACATGATCTTCAGAAGCCCCGCATCAATAGCGTCGCGGTAGCGGCGCATGGCATCGGTCAGGCTGCCGTCGATCAGACCGCGGTCCACCCGGTCGGCAATCGAATCCTGCGCCAGATAGGCATTGACTGTCGTGGCACCACAGCCGATCAGCACCGCAAAGTAGTGCGGGTCCACACATTCCGCCGACCGCACGTTGACCGAACAAAATGTCCGCAACCCCTTGCGCGTCAGCCAACTGTGGACCGCAGACGTGGCAAGGATCATCGGCATCCCCACCTTCTCCGGCCCCTGATGTTCATCCGTCAGGACCAGATGCCCGGCGCCCGAACGCACCGCGTCCTCGGCCTCGGCGCGGATACGCTCAAGTCCCTGGCGCAGGTCGTCATGGCCGGGGGCGACCGGGAAGGTGCAGTCGATGAACGCAACCGCCCCGCCAAACTGTCTGACCATCACGTCAAATTCGGCGTTGGCGATGAACGGGCTTTCCAGAACCAGAATTTCCGTTTGGGCCGAGCTTTCATCCAGCACGTTCTTGAGGTTGCCAAACCGCGTCTTCAGGCTCATCACCCTGCTTTCGCGAAGGCTGTCGATGGGCGGGTTGGTGACCTGAGAAAAGTTCTGGCGAAAGAAATGCGAAAGCGGACGGTAGATCGAGGACAGAACTGCCGCAGGTGTGTCATCGCCCATCGAAGCGAGCGTTTCCTTGCCGTCCTCGGCCATCGGCGCCAGAATCTGCTCCAATTCCTCAATGGTAAAGCCCGCTGCAATCTGGCGCTTGCGCAAATCAGCGCCGGAAAACATTGCTTGTTCCGGCACATCGCGCAGCAGGCTGTTCAGTTCGACCACCTTTTCGATCCAGGCGCCATAGGGATTGGCCGCGGCCAGTTTGTCCTTGATCTCGGCATCGTGATAGAGCCGCCCTTCGACCATATCGACCGTGATCATTTGCCCCGGACCAAGCGCGCCCTTTTCGCGCACCGTGGTTTCATCGACCGGCACCATGCCGGCCTCGGACCCCGCGATCAGTAGCCCGTCGCCGGTCACCACATAGCGCATGGGCCGCAGGCCATTGCGGTCAAGCCCGCCGCAGACCCAGCGGCCGTCGGTCATCGCCAGCGCTGCGGGGCCGTCCCACGGCTCCATGACCGCGTTGCAATAGGCGTACATATCCTGCCACGGCTTTGGCAACTCGACGGTCGATTTGCTCCACGCTTCGGGCACAAGCATGGTCTTGGCCATCGGTGCCGAGCGGCCCGAGCGTACCATCACCTCGAACACCGCATCCAGCGCGCCGCTGTCCGATGTACCTTGCGGGATGATTGGTTTGATGTCTTCGGCGGCCTCGCCAAAGTTGTTCGACGCCATGCGGATCTCATGGCTGCGCATCCAGTTCACGTTGCCCTTCAACGTGTTGATCTCGCCGTTGTGGGCCAGCATGCGGAACGGCTGGGCCAGCCACCACTGCGGAAAGGTGTTGGTGGAATAGCGCTGGTGATAGATGGCAAACGCGCTTTCGAACCGCTCATCCATCAGGTCAGGGTAGAAGACCGCCACATGCTCGGCCAGCATCATGCCCTTGTAGATGATGCTGCGGCACGACAGGCTGCACAGATACAACCCCTGAATTTGCGCCGCGACGGCTGCTTTCTCGATCCGGCGGCGGATGATGTAAAGCTCGCGCTCGAACGCCTCGGCGTCGATGTCCTTGTCGCAGCGGATCAGGATCTGCTCGATCTCGGGGCGGGTCGCATTGGCCTTGTCACCCAGCACCGACACATCGACCGGCACGTGCCGCCACCCGTAGATATAGTGCCCCATCCGCAGCACTTCGGATTCCACGATCGTGCGGCAACGTTCCTGTGCGCCAAAATCGGTGCGTGGCAAGAATACCTGCCCCACGGCGATCAGCTTGTTTATGTCCGGCTCATGCCCGGTGCGCCGCACCTGATCATAAAAGAACCGAAACGGGATCTGCACATGAATGCCCGCGCCATCTCCCGTCTTGCCATCGGCATCAACGGCGCCGCGGTGCCATACGGCCTTCAGCGCGTTGATCCCGTTTTCCACAACCGTGCGACTGGGCTTGCCCGAAATCGCCACCACCAGCCCTACGCCACACGACGCGTGTTCATCATCCGCCTTGTAAAGGCCGTTTGCGTGCAGCCAGGCGCGCTTTGCCTCTTCGTCTTTTACCCAGGCATCATCATAGATCGTCATGGCTAGGCTCCTTGGGGATGGGCGAAAAGTTGGTCATCAGCGGGTCGCAATCAAACAAAGGCTCGGTCGCGGCAAAGCCCGGTTCGCCCGGAAAGACGAACTGCACCGGGCTGCCATCGATTGGCAGGAAATTCCCGTCGCCGCCGTTCCATTGCGAGGGGCCGGCAAAGAACAGGCGCAACTCTTCGCTGATGTATTCATTCCCCCGGCTTTGGCGCAGGACCGTGCCATCAGGTGCGGTTTCGGTGAAATCGAACTCGGTCTGCTTCAGCGGAATGCCATCTATGGTGATGGTTCTGCCGGTAAGGCGGTCAAAGCCCGTAACGTTGCTTTCCTCGCCATTGTCGCGGCTTAGACCGAAAGCAAACGTGTCCACGCCTGCCGCCAGCAGTTCCGAGAACGCCGCCGGGTCCTGAGCATTTGGCGCCAAAGTCTGGGTTACAATCACATCGCCCAGATCAAAGCTTTCCACCCATTCGGCCTCGGAATTGATGCGCGACAGAAAGAACGGCCCCTGCTGATCAAAATCGGCGCGCCACTGATCGCCCGGCGTATCGGCTGTGCATTTGTAATGGTTGGACACCCGGCATTGGCGCGCCTGCACCGTCATGAAGGTCGTACAGCCCTCGGGCGGGTTGAACGCCCCGGCATAGACCGGCAGGGGCAGCGTCAACAAAGTGGTGAGGATCAAACAGCGCATCGTGCTTCCTTTGTCAAACCGGGGCATTTTCCTGACGTTCGGGCGTGATCTGCCTGCCGCATAGTTGACGACGTGGCGTGTGAATTGGGGCGCATCACGCGGCCGCCACCACTTCGGCCTGTTTCAGATAGTCCACGATCGCTTCGGCCGCCTCGCGCCCGTCGCGGATTGCCCAGACCACCAGCGAAGCGCCGCGCACGATGTCGCCCGCCGCATAGACGCCCGGAAGGTTGGTCGCGTGGGTGCGGAAATCGGCCTTGATTGTGCCCCAGCGGGTCACAGCCAGATCGGGCACGCCCCACAGCGTCTTGATCTCTTCAGGCTCGAACCCAAGTGCCTGAATGACCAGATCAGCCGGTTCCAGGTAGTCGGCGCCATCGATGATCTGTGGCATTTGGCGGCCGGTGGCATCGGGTTCGCCAAGGCGCATTTTTTGAACCATTACGCCACTGACCTCGACCCCGCCGGAAAACCCCTTGGGTGCGGTAAGCCAGACGAAGTCAACGCCCTCTTCCTCGGCGTTCTGCACTTCGCGTTGGCTGCCGGGCATATTTGCGCGGTCGCGCCGGTAAAGGCACTTGACCGAAAGCGCGCCCTGACGCACCGCCGTGCGCACGCAGTCCATGGCTGTGTCGCCTCCACCGATGACCACAACGCGTTTTCCGCTGGCATCAAGCGTGCCCGAGTCAAACTCTGGCACATCATCGCCAAAGCTTTTGCGGTTGCTTGCTGTCAGATAATCCAGCGCTTTGACAACGCCGCATGCGCCCACGCCGGGCGCCTCGATGTCGCGCGACTTGTAAACGCCTGTTGCAATCAGCACCGCATCATGTTGGCCCCGGATCGCATCAAACGACAGATCCACCCCGATGGCGCAGTTCAGCACGATCTGCACGCCTGCCGATTCAAGCTGTTCGATACGTTGCATCACAACCGGCTTCTCCAGTTTAAAGCCGGGAATGCCGTAGGTCATCAAGCCGCCGGCGCGGTCATAGCGGTCATACACCGTCACCTGATAGCCGCGGCGCCGCAGGACATCTGCCGCGGCAAGGCCCCCCGGCCCCGCGCCGATGATGCCCACCGATTCCACGCGCTCGGCCATCGGGCGGATAGGCTTGACCCAGCCGTTTTCCCACGCGGTATCGGTGATGTATTTTTCCACCGCGCCAATCGTCACCGTGCCGTGGCCCGAGTGCTCGATCACGCAATTGCCCTCGCACAAGCGGTCTTGAGGGCAGATACGTCCGCAAATTTCGGGGAAAGTGTTGGTCGCCTGACTGAGTTCATACGCCTCTTGCAGACGGCCCTCGGCGGTCAGGCGCAGCCAGTCGGGGATGTTGTTGTGCAAGGGGCAATGGCTTTGGCAATACGGCACGCCACACTGGCTGCAGCGCCCCGCCTGCTCGGCGGCCTTTTCGGCCGCATACTCGCGGTAGATCTCATGAAAATCCTGGGCGCGCAGGGTTGGCGGGCGCTTTTCCGGCGTCTCCTTACCCACGGTCACGAACGTTAGCATTTTTTGCGTGGCCATGACGGCGCCTTTCAGAAGGATTTCCCGTGCGCGTTCATACCGCCTGCGTTTCGGGAATAAAAGTCAGTCTTGCTGACCTTCTTTGCTCTTTCTGCGGGCATTCTTCAGGACTTCTGTCGCTTTTCTCCAAAAATAGGTAAGTATTGATTACCTATATCCTTAGAAGCCCATGAAAAGTGCAACCAACGCCACCGAGCCGATAGCGATTCGCCACCATCCAAATACTGCATATCCATGCTTGCCGACGAAATTCAGCACCCAGCGGACCACGATCAGCGCCGTCACGAACGCAACGGCAAAGCCGACGGCAATCTGCGACAGCGCACTGAAATCCAGATCATTACGACTTTTCAGCAAATCATACCCAACCGCCGCCGCCATCGTCGGCAGGCTAAGGAGAAACGAAAACTCGGCAGCCGCACGCTTTTCGACGCCCAGCATCAGCGCGCCGACAATCGTGGCGCCAGAGCGTGACACGCCCGGTACCATTGCCACGCACTGGCACACGCCAATCCAGAACGCGGTGCGCAGCGGCAGTTCGGTCGCGTCGAAATGCACGGGCGGCGGCGCAATCCGGTCGATCACCAGCAGCACGATGCCACCAAGGATCAGCATCACCGCAATCAAAATCGGGCTTTCAAACAGAACCCGTTTGATGAAATCATGCGCCAAAAGCCCCACCACCACCGCAGGCAAAAATGCCAGCAAAAGCCCCACCAGTGCCCGCCGCGCCCCCTGATCGTGCGCGGACGCAACAGCCAGAGCCAACAGTTTTGCCGCATAGATCGACACCAGCGCAAGCACTGCACCAAGCTGGATCACAACCTCGAACGTCTTGCCCGTACTCTCAAACCCCAGAAAATGCGAGGCGAGCAGAAGGTGCCCGGTGGACGACACGGGAATGAACTCCGTCAGCCCCTCAAGCAGACCAAGCAAAGCCGACAGCCCCAGATCATACATGCGTCAGACCTTCTTCAGATTCTTCGCTGAATCCTTGATGGCCGCATATTGCCCCGACGGGCGGTAACGCCACAGATACTCAGGCAGAACCGATGCCATCGACGTGGGCGCAATCCCAAGATCGGCAAACCCCCGCGCACCTTCGGACACCACATTGTCGCGCGCAAGGTTGCGCACCTGGTCGCGGGTGACCATTCCGTTCTCGATCAGACCGGCAGTCAGGAATTGCAACAGATCGAAAGCACCGGCCATGATGCGGGCAAAGAAGAACGGAATGTTCAGCACAAGGCGGCGGCGATGGATGATCGCCAGCATCTGGCCCATCAGCGTCCGGAAAGTGGCCACATCGGGCCCACCCAACTCATAGATACCCGGGGCCGCGCCGCCCGTCGCTCCAAGGACGGCGGCCTGCGCCACATCATCGACGTAGACCGGCTGAAACCGAGTTCCTGCGCCCACCACAGGCAGGATCGGCCCAAGGCGGGACATGCCTGCAAAGCGGTTGAAGAACCCGTCCTCATTCCCGAAAACCACGCTGGGGCGCAGGATCACGGCGTGGGGAAACGCCTTCAAAACCGCTTCTTCCCCGCATGCTTTTGAGCGCGAATAGTCACTGTCGCTGGTCTTGTCGGCGCCAATGGCCGAGATCTGCACCAGATGTGCAACGCCCATTTCGGCGGCAATGCGGGCCACGCGGCCCGGTCCTTCGGCCTGAACGGCGTGAAACGTGTTCTTTCCCGACCTGTTCAGGATACCGACGCAGTTTACAACCGCATCCGCCCCCGTCATTACCAGCCGGACCGAGGCATCGTCCCGGATGTTGCACAAAACCGGCTCGACCTGACCCGGCGTGCCATAGGGGCGCACGAACAGCGCATCATTGGGGCGTCGCACGGCCACGCGCACGCGCCAGCCCGCCTTGGCCATGCGACGCGCGATATATCGCCCCACAAAACCCGAACCGCCGTAAATGGTGACAAGCTTGCTCATGAAGCGCCCCGCTTTCGTATCCACACAGCCGCCTGAATACCCCCCGAAAGCCATAGGAACAAGGCGCAATTGGCCGCATAGCCCCGCGGCGCGCCCGCAGACCCCGGTTTGCGTCACTTCCCCGCACAGGCCCCGTTGACAGTGCATTTGTGCCGCGCTACACGGCCCCCCACGACAGATGCCCAGATGGCGGAATTGGTAGACGCGCTGGTTTCAGGTACCAGTACTGCAAGGTGTGGAGGTTCGAGTCCTCTTCTGGGCACCATTCATCAAGGGTGCGGTCCGCAAGGCCCGCACCCTTTGGTTTTTCAGGGGTTTTCCATGGCCATCCACTTGCACAAACACGATCTTCCGGACGGCCTCAGCCTCGGGCCTGTCGTGGCAATTGATACCGAGACGATGGGCCTTGACCCGCGCCGTGACCGGTTGTGCCTTGTGCAACTGACCGATGGCGACGGTGAGGTGCATCTGGTGCAGATCGCACGGGGCCAGACCACCGCCCCCAACCTGCAATCCATGCTGACCGACCCTGCCACGCTGAAACTGTTCCATTTTGGCCGCTTTGATATTGCTGCGCTGAAGAACGCCTTTGGCGTGACGACAGCACCGGTCTGGTGCACCAAGGTGGCCTCACGCCTTGTGCGCACCTTCACCGACCGGCATGGGCTGAAGTACCTGCTGCTGGAACTGGTCGGCGTGGATGTGTCCAAACAACAGCAAACCAGCGACTGGGGCGCCGAGACGCTGACCGATGCGCAGAAGGATTACGCGGCATCGGATGTTCTTTATCTGCACGCCCTGAAGGCCGAGCTTGAGGTGCGTCTTGCCCGCGAAGGGCGGGTTGATCTGGCCAACCGCCTTTTTGCCTTTCTGCCCACGCGGGCCGAGTTGGATCTGATGGGATATGACGAGCCGCTGGACATCTATCACCACTAGGCGGCCTGCCGCCGACGGCCTGCGCAGGCCGGTTGGCGCTGATGGCCGCTGTCTGTAACGTCACGGCAAAAAGCGGCAGTCCCCCATGACCGACCCCGATATCCATTCGCGCCTGATTGGCTGGTTGAAGATCACGCTGCCGTTGCTGGCGCTGGCGATTCTTTCGACGCTGTTTCTGGTGGCGCGAACGATCGACCCCGAAGATGCGATTCCCTATGCCGATGTCGACGTGAACGAGCGTCTTGCGCAGCCCCGGATGACCGACCCTACCTATGCAGGCGTGACCGAAGATGGCGCGGCGCTGACCCTTGCCGCAGATGAAGCGCGCCCCGAAGGTGACACGCCACAGGCCGGCAGCGCCAAGGCGCTGAGGGGCACGCTGGAAACCCCCGATGGCGCGCGCATCGATTTGGTGGCTGCTGCGGCGCAGATCGATAATACGGCCCGCTCCATCACGCTGACCGGTGGGGTCGATGTCACGTCATCCACCGGGTGGCGCGTTCGGACCGATGTCTTGCGCGCAGACATGGACCAGACCGATATTCAGGCGCTGGCCCCCGTCACCGCCATAGGCCCGGCGGGCAAGATCAGCGCCGACACCATGCGACTGCGCCAGGACACCCAGCGCCCGAATGCCTATCTTCTTGTTTTCAACGGCGCGGTGAAGCTGATATACCTGCCCGCACAGTGACCCCCTGACCTTTTTTGACAGGACTACCATGTTTCATGCCATTCGCGCCGTTTTCGTTGTCATGGCACTGGCCGCACCAGCATTGGCGCAGCAGGCGGATGTGCGCTTCGGTGGGTTGACGCAAGACACCTCGCTTCCTGTCGAGGTGACCTCGGAAAGCCTCAGCGTCGATCAGTCCGACGGGTCGGCCGTGTTTGCCGGCAACGTGCTGGTCAAGCAGGGCGAAATGCGAATGACCGCTGCCACGATCCGGGTGGAATACACCGACGGCGGGCAGGGGATACAGCGGCTGCACGCCTCGGGCGGGGTCACGCTTGTCAGCCCGACCGATGCTGCCGAAGCCGATGATGCCATCTATTCCATCGAGTCCGGTTCCGTGGTGATGACAGGCAATGTGCTGATGACCCAAGGCGCTGCGGCCATTTCGGGCGAAAAGCTGACCGTGAACCTGAAGAATGGAACCGGCACCGTGACGGGCGGGGTCAAGACGATCTTCACCCCCGGAACCAAGAAATGAACGAACCGAAGGCCCCCGCACTCAGCGTGACCGAAGGATCGGCGGGCCTTGTGGTGCGGAACTTGCGCAAAAGCTATCGCAAGCGTCCGGTGATTCGCGATGTGTCTATGCGCCTGAACCGCGGTGAAGTGGTGGCCCTGCTGGGGCCCAACGGCTCGGGCAAGACCACCTGTTTTTACGCAATCGCGGGCCTCGTGACACCCGAGGGCGGCGAGGTTCTGATCGACGGCAAGGATGTGACCGCCCTGCCGATGTATCGCCGCGCGCGTCTGGGGATCGGCTACCTTCCGCAAGAGGTGTCCATCTTTCGGGGGCTTTCGGTCGAAGACAACATCCTGTCGGTTCTGGAAATCACCGAACCTGACCGCCACAAGCGGCGCGAGCGGTTGGAAGAACTGTTGTCAGAGTTTTCCATGACCCATCTGCGCCGCGCGCCGGCTCTTGCCCTGTCGGGGGGCGAGCGCCGTCGGGTTGAAATTGCCCGGTGTCTGGCAGCAAACCCGAAATATCTGCTGCTGGATGAACCTTTTGCCGGCGTTGATCCGATTGCAGTGGGGGAAATCCGCCACCTTGTCCATGATCTGAAATCGCGTGGCATCGGGGTTCTGATCACCGACCACAACGTGCACGAAACGCTCGAAATCGTTGATCGCGCCTATATTCTGCACGACGGACAGGTGCTGATGAGTGGCACGACCGAAGAAATTGTGCGCGACGAAACGGTGCGTCGCGTCTACCTGGGCCAGAACTTCCGCATGACGTGAAGGTATCGTGACGATTCGGTTGACAAGAACACCCCGCCTGTCGCCAAATACCCGTGATGCGTGCGCAAACCGCCTTGCCCCGATCCCGCCATGTGCCCGCAGCTTTGGGGCCGCGCGCCACTGCAATCAAGCCCCGGGCCCACCTGAAATTCACTATCCCTTTGGCCGGTCTATCCGGGCCGCCAGAGAGCAAGAAGCCGCGTCAAGGAGACATCATGCGCTATCAGATCAGCGGAAAACAGATCGATATCGGCGAAGCACTGCAAACGCACGTCAAAGCCGAATTGGGAGAAGTCGTTGAAAAATATGCTCAACGCCCGACCGAGGCGGTGATCGTCTTTTCGCGCGTCGCCCATGAATTTGCCTGTGAGGCGGTCGTTCATCTGTCGACCGGCCTGACCGCGCAGGCAAAGGGTCATGCCACCGAGATCTATGCCGCGTTCGAGTCCTGCCGCGAAAAGATGGACAAGCAGTTGCGCCGCTACAAGCGCCGTATTCGCAACCACCATTCTGCCCGTACGGCACCGGTTGAATTCGGGGGCGGGTCCTCGTATATCCTCGCCGCATCAGAAGACATCGAGGATGCCGAGCCCGAAAGCCTTCAGCCGGTCGTGATTGCCGAGATGGAGACCAGAATTCCTACGGTCACCGTCGGCGAGGCCGTGATGCAATTGGACTTGGGTGGGCAACGCATGCTGGTGTTCCGCAACGAAGGGCATGGCGGTGTCAACGTGGTCTACCGTCGGGATGACGGGAACATAGGCTGGATCGATCCGCGCAACAGCAAATAGGGCGCCCAAGGCAGGGCAGCCGGGAAACACGACGGTTTATGGAACTTGTCAAACTACTCGTACCGGGGGCCGTTCGCGTTGTCGGCCAATTGACCAGCAAAAAGCGTCTTTTCCAGGAAGTGGGAGAGATGGTTGCGGCAAGCTATGGCCTGTCGGCCGCGGTCGCCGTTGACGGATTGCAGGAACGCGAAAGCCTTGGCCCCACAGGCGTGGGCCACGGCATAGCGTTGCCGCATGCCCGTCTGGACGATCTTGACCGGATCGTGGGTGTGTTCATCCGGTTGGAGCGTCCGCTGGATTACGACAGCGTGGACCGCCAGCCGGTTGATCTGATCTTCGGGCTGTTCGCACCCAAGGATTCGGGGGTGGACCACCTGAAGGCGCTTGCTCTCGTCAGCCGAACCATGCGCGATGCTGCCGTGGTGTCAAAACTGCGCGCCAACACCGATCCGTTCAAGTTGCATGCCATCTTGACCGAATCGCGTGCGCCACAGGCAGCCTGAGGCGATCAGGCCTGCCAGTCACGAAAGCCAAACCCCAGATAGTCACGGGTATAGGCTTCGCGTGTGGCGCCATCGATCTCGGCATCATGAATGCTGGCCAGCAGCGTATCGGGTTGGTGGGGCCCAAGGCGCGGGCAATCTTCGCCCACTTCGGCCGCCAGAAAGGCAAGGCCTTCGGCCAAAGTCTCTTCCCGTAGCACCAGATCGGGCGCCTGAAACTGGGCAAAGCCTTGCAGAACCGCCGATTGGCTGGCCCAATGCGCATCGACCCGTGTGCCGGTCTGGCCCGACAGGTTCAGCTTCAGCCAGCGCAGAAACGCCAGAAAGCCGTCGCGGTGGCTTTTGGCATCGGGATATGGCTTTCCTGGCGGCGGAAGGGACAGCTTGTGCCCCTTTTCCAATTGCCCCCGGATCTCAAGGAATGTCCCGCCCAGAATTGTGCTGACAAAGGCGTCATGCGCCCGCGCAACCGGGTGGCGGAGCACAGTAAAACTGCGCTGCCGGGGACGGGCCTTTTTCCATTTTCGCAGGGATTTTTGCGTGAACTCACCTTCGACGTCGCCATAGGCCGCAAGCCACGTCGTCACCCGCGTAACGGGTCCCGATTTGACGGGCATATACAGCAGAGGCGCGTGCCGCGACGCTACGAACGCGGGCACCATCGGGGCGCGGCGCGGCTCAAAGTTCGGTGTACGCGACAGGTTGAAACGATCCAGCCGGGCCAGCGCCCGCTCCATCTCATCAGGGTTTATGACCTTGGCCGCAATCTCATCGGGATTTTGCTTTTTCAGACTGCCATCCAGACTTTCGAGACCCCTGACCCCCAGATATGCCGCCAGCCCGTTCAGCACATCCAGATCATTGATGTCGTCATAATCCAGATAGAATGCCGTCTGCCCGTTGACCTGCAATACGTGCATCAACCCTATTTGAAAGGCATGCAAGGCGGCCAGATGCGACTCGAATTCAGCCGCGTCGAAACGCGCCTGCGCGGTTTTCAGGTTCTTGGCGTTGGTCAGCTTCCACTGGCCGGTCTCTTGCGCGATCTTCCAGCTGATATAACTTTCCACCGGATTGCGCGTCAGCACGATCTTGGCGCACTGCGGGTCACCCAGCACTGCGTCCAACACCCGTGGATCATGATCGTGGAAATAGCGAAACCCCGAAATTCCTTCGGTCTGCGCACGCATGGCGCGGATCAGGGCCATTGGATCGGCAGCACGATCGGCAAGCGAAAACCCCAGAAATTCGGTTTTGTCTTTTTGCCCGATGAAATGAGGGTTGAACACTTCGCCATGGCAGAGGACGCCCGGCATGGCGTTCAAATTCGCTTCGAGAAAGTTTGACCCCGTCCGCATTTCGGCGAACATCACGAAACTGTCGATCTTTTGGGGCACTTACTTCACCAGATAGGGGCGCCCGCGGCGCGAGGTTTTTGGCGCGGGATCATCCCCCACCGGGAAATCACCCATCAAGATAGGCTGCATCCCCTGATTGCGCAGATTCTGAAGGAACTGGCCAAAACCGCTCAAATCGGCCATGCGAGGCGCTTCGGTCAGGCGCCGTCCCTGACGGGGGCCGATCTCGTCTATGATGGTCTGCAACGGTTCCATCGGATTCTCGACGAAATCGGCCAGCGACCAGATCCGTACCCGCGCCTTTACATAAGTCGAGCGCAGGATGTTGAGGTAGTCTTGCTCGACCTTTTGCATCCGGGCCGCCTCACGCCGGATCTCACTGAAATTGCGGTTTGAATGGAACAACGGCACGGCCCACGCGCCCGAGATCACCGAGATCTGGGCATTCCCGTCGCCGGAGATGAACCAGTTAAGCGTCTGATCGTCATTGGGGCCGAATTGAAAGCACTGACGCTCACCCCGGGTGTTCCAGATCAGGCCGGACAGAAAGCTTTTGGGGCTATAGTCGCGCAGTGCCGCCGAATCAGACAAAGCCCCGTTGTAAACGTGTTCGCCCCCCGCATAATGCACGCGGTCGGGTGCGAAGAGGTGCCCATGCACCCGCGTCCCCGAGGCTTTGGACAGCCATATCTCAAAATTCTCGAACACGTCGGCAAAGCCGCAGAACACCGAATAGGGGCCGGCCGTGCGTCCGTTTTCCCAGTTCTCGTTTGGCATCCGGCTCTGCATGTAAAGTCCTGGCCGCCCCTTGGTGCGCCGCTCGACCGCTTTGGCAAACAATCGGTCAATCTTGCCGGGGTTGGGTTCCGACGAGGCCTGACGGGTGCGGTCATCGGACATGAAGGCTGCATAAATCTTGTTCGCCTGCGGCCAGATCTTGCGCGCGACAAAACAGTCCGACCGGCGCAGAAGTTGCAGATGGTCATCATAAAAGATATGCGGCTTGCCCTGAAAATCGAACTTTGACAGCGTCAGCGACCGGCTTTCGACGCTGACCGAGACCTGACGGACCAAGGTCTGAAAATAGCTTTCATCCGGAATCCAGACCTTCTGGAAATAGCGGTCGATCGTGGCACGCTCGGGGTGTTCCAGAATGGCCGAAAGCGTCTGCCGCGTCAGGCACCACCATTGGCTACCCAGATGCGGTGCGATCCCGTTGGGGACCTGGCGGCGAAAGCCGACCTTGCGTTGCAGCCAGACGTAGGCATCAAACAAAGAGCGCTGCTTGCGCCAACTGAACGGGAACCGCAGCGTGAAGCGTTCGAAATCAAGGCCGCCAACGGTCCAGCCGACATCCTCGGTCGTGACGCTTTCAATGAAATCGGTCTTGGGGCGTTCATCCAGATAGGCGACCATATCCTGTACGGGGCGCAGTGGCAGGCACGAGCCTGAGGCCAGATAAACGTGCCGTACGCCAGGAAAATCGCGCAGCATCAGGGTTGCCGCCTCTTGGCTGGCGGAAACGATGCCCCATGTGCCCCATTCGCACGCATGGCGGCCCGAAAAGCGTATGTTGTCCAGATCCTGCAGGTCGGCCTGCAGCTTGGCAAAGCTGCGTGCCGCCACCCGCCGGTCAACATGGATCACCACGGGGCAGTTCCGTTCGGCCCAGTGGCGTGCCACTTGCGCCGCCCGGTCCAGGGCCGTGTGGCACAGCATGATGAACCCGACTGTCACGCCCAGTTCCCCTTGGACATCAGGCCAAGAATCTCAAGCTGGCGCCAGTTGATGTATTTCTCGCTCCACTTGCACCAAAGATCGGGCTGCGCCTCAAGTCCGGCCTTGTAGGCCTTGTATTCGGCGCTGGCGGCATAGTGTTGGCCGCGCCGCATTTCTTCCTCGGCCTTGGCGGCAAATGTGTCGAGGAATTTGGCGTGCAGCAGGATGCCACTGGCCTTTTCCCCGCCCCATTCGTCAAACACCTGATTAAGACCGCGCGGCAGAAGCATGTGGGTTGAGCTGACATAGGCGTAATCCCTGCTCCATCTGACGAGCGGGATCTTGTTCAGCGCAGGCGCCTTTTCCGGCGCTTCGGCAAAGAAGGTGCGCGCGCGGGGGCCGCCCTGAACCCACAGGTTTCCAAAGCGCGCATTGCGCTGAAAGATATAATTGCCGCTGTCAAAATACTGTGCAATTTCGAACGGATCCTGCCCTTCGCGGTAAGGCTGGGCGTCCAGCGGGCCCTTTGGATACATGTCGAGCAGCATCGCGGGAAATGATTTGATGTTGGACGCATCCAGCCAGTCGGTCAGCGCGCGGATGGGCCGCGTGTCGCAGAACGGATAGACAAAAAACTCATCCGGATCGACGACAAGGCACCAATGATCGTGCCCGTGACGCATTTGCAGCCAATTCAGCCAGTCGGCGCCAAATCGGGCGCGCTTGTAGCTGTGTCTGCTTGTCCAGAGGCTTACATCGGGCTGTTCCGACAGGTATTCACGGCTTCCATCGTCGCTGTCATTGTCCACGATCAGGAAATGATTGACCCCCAGATCGCGGTAATACTTAAGGAAAAACGGCAGGCGGATCCGTTCGTTTCGCAGTGTCGAAAACACAAGAATACTTTCTGGCCGTATCGCCCGGGTGCGGTTGGCCAGTGAAACCAGTTCCCGACGCTTGCGAAACGCCCGAAAGCGCCATCGCTTTCGCGCCAGCCGCAACCGATATCGTGCCCAAATCCCCAAGCTTTACCCTTCATACCGCACGCGTTTCGACAAACGTGTCACAAGGCATTTAACACAGTCTTGAAATGTTCACGCCAGGATGGCGGCTCGACACAGTTTTTTCTGGCGCGCGTCGGAAGTCTGGTCGACAGTGCCATGATTGTTTCTGTCCAAGAATAACTATCTGCTATGTCAAGGTAAACGGGGTAGTCGCCGAGACCTTCACGAATTGCGGGAATCGGCGCGCAAACCACAGGCGTGCCCATGGCTGCGGACTCATAAGGGGGCAAACCAAAGCCTTCGACGTGACTGGGGAATAGCAGCGCGCGGGCATGGCTCACAAGCGCCATCATAGCCGCGTCGCCAAGGCCGGGAAGGACCGTCACCCCCGGCTGCCCGCGATCCAGACGGTCCAGCAGCGCAGGCGTTGCCCACCCGCGGTTACCCAAAATGTACAGGTGGGGCAAGGCGGCGTCGCCCGTAGCCATATTGTCCCATAGATCCAGAAGGAAAGCATGGTTCTTTCGCGGCTCGATGGTGCCCACGGCCACGAAAAATGGTGTGGTCAGGTCAAGACCGGTGGGCAGGGCGGCAGGGTCGGGGGTGGCCACCTCGACCCCGAGGGGGGCAACCACGCCCATTGGCACACGTCCAAGCCGCGCAAGATGCGCTTCGGTCAGGATGCGTGTGCTGTGGGCAGTGTGGATGATCAGGTCGGCATGCGCCGCCACCACAACCAACTTGCGTCGAAAGGGGTCGATCTGGTCGGCCCGGGTGAACGCGGGGTGGTCCAGCGGAATGGTGTCGTGCAGCAGCACGGCAATGCGCAGTCCCGGCACCGAGTGCAGGGCGCGCATCATGCGATGCGTCAGGTTGCTGTGGCCGGTGTTGAAATAAACGGTTTGCTCCGGCAGTCTGCGCCTCAGCAAAGCGCCCGCAAGGATCAACGGTGCGCGCAAAATCGCATGGGGTCGCAGGGCCGTTTCCACCCGCCCCAGATAAGGGTTTTGCCGCCGCGTCAGACGTGTCATCAGATCCTGCCGCAGGGGAACCGGCATGGCCCCGTCGGCCCACCCCGCAAGAGCACCAAAAGCCGTCGGTCCAAGCAGCACCACACCCGCCCGTGTCCGCAAAAGCGCCATCGCGGGCACTTTCGTGCCGGATAGATGACGCATGTAGGCCAGTTCGACCCTGTCGATGCCTGTCAGCGCCCCCCGCCCGATCCGAGAGGCGATGCGTGTCACATCAATCACGTAGGCCTGCTTGGTCACGTCAGGCGGCTGATCGGGCAAAGCGACTACTGCGCCGCCTTTTGCATGGCGATCATCTCGTTCAGATAGGCGCCGAATTCATCCCGCAGATCCGGACGCGCCAGAGCAAAGGCCACGGTCGCTTGCAGGAACCCGGCTTTCGAGCCGCAGTCGTACCGCTGACCGCGGAACCGATAGCCGTAGACCTTGCCAGTCGAAATCTCTTCCGCGATGGCATCAGTCAACTGGATTTCACCACCAGCGCCCTGTTTGATCTTGTTGAGATTGGTCATGATCTTGGGCGACAGGATATACCGCCCAATCACCGCCAGATTCGATGGCGCCGTGCCGGGGGCGGGCTTTTCGACCATGCCCTTTGCCTCGACGATACTGCCCATGTCGTTTCCGATGTCCAACACACCATAGGACGACGCGCGCTCGGGCGATACCTCCATGGCGGCGACCATGTTGCCGCCGGTTTCCTCATAGGCTTCGATCATCTGTTGCAGGCAAGGCTTTTCGGCGGCGATGACGTCGTCAGGCAACAAGACTGCAAAGGGTTCATCCCCGATCAGACGACGGGCACACCAGACCGCGTGGCCCAGACCGATGGGCCGGGTCTGGCGGATATAGGCGATGGCGCCGCTGTCCATGTTGGTGTCTTTCAAAACCTCCAAAAGCTCGGTCTTGCCCTTCTTGCGCAGGGCCGACTCAAGCTCGGGGGCGTGGTCGAAATAATCCTCAAGCGCGGATTTGCCACGCGACGTCACGAAAATGAACTCCTTGATACCCGCCGCACGCGCCTCGTCGATGGCATACTGGATCAGTGGACGATCAACCAAGGTCATGATTTCCTTGGGAACTGATTTGGTTGCGGGCAAAAACCTTGTGCCTAATCCCGCCACGGGAAAAACCGCCTTCGTTACCTTGCGTCGCATTTCGGCTCCTTATGCTCTCAGATT
>JBBRBJ010000022.1:0-49376 GCA_038205925.1 Rhodobacterales bacterium
GTAGATCTCGTGCGTGACCATGCCTTGGGTGAACAGCGCGTTGAACGGCTCGATTGCCGAGGCGGGCAGGTGGCCGGTCTTGTGCATCGCGCGGGCAAAAAACCGGCTGTAGAGCAGGTGCAGAATCGCGTGCTCGACCCCGCCGATATACTGGTCGACGTTCATCCAGTAGGCGGCATCTTCGGGCTCGGTGGGCGTGGTGGCATGGGGCGCGGTAAAGCGGGCGTAGTACCACGACGAATCGACAAAGGTATCCATCGTGTCTGTCTCGCGCCGCGCCGGGGCCCCGCATCTGGGGCATGTGCAGTCGCGCCATGTGGGATGGCGGTCCAGCGGGTTGCCGGGGATGTCGAGGGTCACATCGTAGGGCAGCTCGACCGGCAGGTTTGCCTTGGCCTCGGGCACCACCCCACAGGTCGCACAGTGCACCACCGGAATCGGGCACCCCCAATAGCGCTGGCGGCTGACGCCCCAGTCGCGGAGGCGGTATTTGGTGACGCCCCGGCCGTAGCCATTGGCCTCGGCATGGGTGATGGCGGTGGCAACTCCTTCGTCACCCGTCTGCACCTCGGCGCCTGCAAACCCGCGCACATAGCGGACGCGTTCGGATTTCATGGGCACATAGGCCTCGGTCAGTGGGGCATCTTCGGCGCCTTCCGCGACAAAGGTCGGAACGACGGGCAGGCCGTATTTGCCGGCGAATTCGAAATCGCGCTGGTCATGCGCGGGGCAGCCGAAAATAGCGCCGGTGCCATACTCCATCAAGACGAAATTGGCGATCCAGACTGGCAGAGTCCAGCCGTCATCCAGCGGATGCATCACCGTCAGTCCGGTGTTGATGCCCTTTTTCTCGGTCGTCTCGATTTCCGCCGCTGTCGTGCCGCCTTTTTTGCAGTCGTCCAGAAAGACCGCAACCTCGGGGCTGGTTTCGGCCAGTTGACGGGCAATGGGGTGGTCCGGGGACACCGCAACGAACGCGGCCCCCATCAGGGTGTCGGGCCGGGTGGTATAGACCTCGATCCCGTCATGACCGGGCAACCGATTCGGCGCCGAAAAATGGAAACGCATGGAAAGGCCGGTGCTTTTGCCGATCCAGTTCGCCTGCATCAGACGTACCTTTTCGGGCCAGTTCGTCAGCCCGTCCAGCGCGGAAAGCAATTCTTCCGAGTAGTCCGAGATCTTGAAGAACCACTGCGTCAACGCGCGCCGTTCCACCGCAGCACCCGACCGCCAGCCCTTGCCTTCGATCACCTGTTCATTGGCCAGAACGGTCATGTCGACCGGATCCCAGTTCACAACCGCATTCTTGCGGTAGACAAGACCTGCCTCCATCATGTCGATGAACATGGCCTGCTGCTGGCCATAATACTCGGGGTCACAAGTCGCGAACTCGCGGCTCCAGTCGATCGACAGGCCGAGGGGCTTCATCTGGCCGCGCATGTCGGCGATGTTGCCATAGGTCCAGTCCTTGGGGTGGCCGCCACGCTCCATCGCCGCGTTCTCAGCAGGCATCCCGAAGGCATCCCAGCCCATCGGGTGCAACACCGAAAAGCCCTGTGCCGTCTTTGTGCGTGCCACCACGTCACCCATGGTGTAATTGCGCACATGACCCATGTGGATGCGGCCCGACGGATAGGGAAACATCTCCAGCACATAGTATTTTGGCCGCGCCGGATCGCGCTGCGCGACAAAGGCCTGCGCCTCGTCCCAGGCAGATTGCCATTTTGGTTCGATCACACTGGGGTCATAGCGCGACATCTGGGTGCCTCCGTCATTCGGGGGGCACTTAAACCGATGCGGGGCGCAAGGTCCAGTGGGCGCGCGGCGGCCTTAACCCCGCTGCAATGTCACAGCTTGCTGTCTTGAATGCGCAGCTGGCGTGCGCGGGTCAGGATGGCGTCTTCGACTGCACGGGCGGTGTCCGACGAAACCGCGCCGCCGCCCCGCGATTGCAGCGCCACGCGCAAGCTGCGCGCATCGAGTGCAGGGTCTTGCACATAGACGGTGGCGCGATAGGCCCTGCCCCCGCCCGGAGGTGCGCCATACCCCGTGACGATCACGCCCGTGAACGGATCGACCGATTCAATCGGCAGGAAGTTCAGCACGTCCAGCGACGCTTGCCACAGGTATTTGTTCACCTCGACGGTCGTGTTCGGATCATCGGCGTTGCTGAACAGATCCCAGATGGTCGAGCGCCTCTTGTCTTCGCCATTGGCGCGCGCGATGGCCGCACGCTGGGCGTCGGCGCGCGACTTCTGTTCGGCCTGCTGTTCTGACGGGATGCCGCCGCGGCGCCCGAACAGACCGCCGTCGCCGCTGCCAAGACCACTGCCAAATCCACCGCCGCACCCGGCCAGTAGGCCGATCAACCCGGTCAGAACTGTCATCTTCACCAGACGGTAAGCGGTCATCCGGGCCCCCATTTATGCCATAAAGGTGTCTAGCCTAGGGCCGATGGCATGCCAAGGGTTTTCACGCAAGCGGGCAGGTGAGTGGCCGCGTGGCCATATCCGGGGCCATATAAAGGCCATGGCGCTGCTTCAACATGCCCCACGCCGCGGGCGCAAAACCGACCTGTGGCATTGCTGCACCACGATACCCGCCATTTCCCCGGCCCGGTTTGGTCTTGATTGCAATTGTCCGGGCTTGGGTGGAAAACACCATCATTCCCACCACGGATTCCACCGGGTTGGGGCTTACCTTGAGGAAAGAGGGAATAACATGAAAAAAGTTCTTCTCGCGTCGACCGTGCTGGCAATGACCGCAACCGTCGCCGCTGCTGAAGTTACCCTGTCGGGCTCGGCTCGTATGGGCATCATCGACAATTTCGGTTCGGGCGACAACATCGCCTTCACCAGCCGCGCCCGCGTTGTGTTCACCCTGTCGGGCGAAACCGATGGTGGCTTGGCATTCGGCGCTTCGTTCCGTGCTGACAACGCCAGTGGCGCGAACAACGGCACCGCTGGTTCCGTGTTCATCTCGGGCGCATTCGGCAAATTGTCGATGGGCGACGTTGATGGCGCTGCCCTCGCGGCAACTGGCCACGTTGACGGCGTTGGCCTGACCGGCCTCGGCGATCTGAACGAACTTACGTTCATCGCCAACGGCGGCACGGACACCGATGGCGGCGGCGTTGAGGACACGAGCGATCCTTCGGCCCTGTACCAGTACACCGCTGGCGACATTGCCGTATACCTGTCGGTAACCAACCCGAAGGGCATCGACAACATCTCCGGTCAGGAAGTCGTCGCCTATGCAGTGGGTGCCGCCTACACTATGGGCAACTACAAGGTTTCGGCCGGTTACGAGATGACCGATGGTTCCGAAGGCTTGGGTGACACCCGCAAGCAGCGGCATTGGATCATCGGTGCCGACGCCACGTTCGGTGCTGTAACCCTGAAGGCCCGTTATGGTGACTTCTCGGGTAGCACTGGCGGCGTTGATATCAACGCTGAGCAGTACTCGATCTCGGCGACCTACACGCAGGACGCACTTTCGGCGACCGTGTTCTATGTTGATAATGAAGATATCAACACGCAGCCTCTTCCGGGCAGCGGCCGCAAAGCTTACGGCATCGGCGCAGCGTACGACCTCGGCGGCGGCGCTTCGGTCAAGGGCGGTTATGTCAAGAACAAGACCGATGACACCAACGCATTCGACCTCGGCGTGGCGTTCTCGTTCTGATCTGAAGACCACTACACGGAAAGAGCGGGCCTTGTGCCCGCTCTTTTCTTTTGTGAAATGGGGACCAAGACGAATATTTCAGGAGGTTCCATGTCACTGTCCGCCATTCAGTCGCGCCAGACCGCTGCCGAAGCCGCCGCCGGTCGTAGCCCGGGATCGGTGCAGTTGATCGCCGTATCAAAGATCCAGCCACTGGACCGTGTCATTGCGGTGCTGGAACAGGATCACCGCCTGTTTGGCGAGAATTATGTGCAAGAGGTGCAAGGCAAATGGCCCGACTTGCGCGCGCGCTTTGATGCGGTGCAGGTTCATATGATCGGGCCGTTGCAAACCAACAAGGCCAAGGCCGCAGTCGAGCTTTTTGAGGCCATCCACACCGTTGACCGCCTGTCACTGGCCGAAAAGCTGGCGAAACTGGCGCAAAGCCGCGGCAAAAGCCCCGATCTGTTCATTCAGGTGAATACGGGGGCCGAGCCGCAAAAGGCCGGCATCCTGCCCGATGACGCCGATGCCTTTGTGGCCCAGTGTCGCGCGATGGATCTGCCGGTTTACGGCCTGATGTGCATCCCGCCCGAAGGGATTGACCCTGGCCCGCACTTTGCGACCCTTGCCGAAATGGCTGCTCGCATGGGTCTGGGCGGTCTCTCCATGGGGATGAGCGGTGATTTTGAGCTCGCAATTGCCCATGGCGCCACCCATATCCGCGTGGGCAGCGCCATCTTTGGCGCGCGCACCACCGCCTGACTTACAGCAACCAGACCCGTGCATAGGGCGGCAGAGCAATCGAACCGCCATGGGTCTGCACAGGTTGGTCCGACAGCGCGTCGTGCATTTGGGTCACACCTTGCATTTGGGCCCAAGCTTCGGGAACGTGGCGCCAACTCTCGGTGAAGTTGAACAGGCACAGGACCGGTTCGGTTGGCGCAAGTCGCAAGAACGCAAAAACCCCCGGCGCATCGCAATGCACCACGCGGGTGCCGTGACCTGCGTGCATGGCCGCCGTCTGGCGCCGTCGTGCAAGGATGGCCCGTGTGCCCTGAAACACCTGCGCCTCTGGCGTGGTCCCTTCGCGTACCTCGGCCAGCGCCCAATCCATAGCGGGGCGGTGCAGCCATCGGCTGTCATGCGCATGCGCGGGCACGTCGAGATAGTGGTAGTCGTTGCGCAACGCCAACTCATCGCCCATGTAAATCAGCGGGATACCACCATAGGCCGCGATCAGGGCATGGCCCAGCAGTATCCGCTGCACGGCCAGCGCAATTTCGCCCTCATCCCCTGTGCTCAACGCCCGTTCCATCCCGGCAAGCGAGGCAAAGCTGCCCGAAATCCGCTTGTCGCCGGTTTCTTCATTCACCTGAAAGGGCGCGCCGCGCGCAAAGCTGCCGGGAAACGCGCCTTCATAGAACGCCGACAGAAACGCCCGATGCGCCGGCCCCGAGATGCCAAGCGCGCCCGCATCTTCATCCGTCACAGCCCAGCCGATGTCATCATGGCAGCGGATATAGGTGGCATAGGTGGCATTGCGCAGCGATTCCGGAAAATGCGTGCCCATCACATGCGCCATCATCGACGTGTCGCGGGTGGCAAGCGCGCTCCAGAATTGCACCATCAGGCTGTTGTGATAGGCCAGATTGCCTTCCTTGCCGTCATGTCTGCCGCGCCCCAGATAGGGCAGCATTTCCGACGGGGCGACGATTGCCTCTTCCAGATGTATGACAGCGGCCGTCACGATCCGGCTGCAGGCGCGCAAGGCCTGCAAGAGCATGTGAACTTCGGGTTCCGACTGACAGCGCGTGCCCATTCGTTTCCACATGAAGGCCACCGCATCCAGCCGCAGAACATCGACGCCGCGATTGGCCAAAAACAGCATGATCTCGACAACTTCGACAAAAACCTGCGGGTTGGCCCAGTTCAGATCCCATTGATGCTCGTTGAACGTGGTCCAGACCCATTTGCCAAGCTTGGGGTAATGGGTAAAATTTCCCGGTGCACTGTCGGGGAAAACCTCGACCAGAGAGCGCGCGTAGCGTTCGGGCGCCTCGGGGCTGTCGAACATCAGGTAGTAGTCCTGAAAGGCCGCTTTGCCCTTGGCGGCCTTTTTGGCCCAGGCGTGTTCCTTGGCGGTGTGGTTCAGCACCAGATCAATGCAAACCGAGATCCCCCGCGCACGCAGGGCCGTGGTGACCGCCTCAAAATCCGCCATGTCGCCGTAATCGGGATTGATCTGGCGGTAATCCATCACCGAATAGCCACCATCGCTGTCGCCGGGGCGGGGCATCAGGCATGGCATGAAATGGACGTAAGTAATCCCAAGGTCCGCCATATAATCCAGGTGGTCCAGAACCCCGCGCAGATTTCCGGCAAAGCGGTCGATGTAGAAGACATAGCCTGCCATGTTGGGGCGCTGAAACCAGTCAGGCTCCAGATCGCGTTTCAGATCAAGGCGTTTCAGGTCAGCAGGCCGCTCTTCCCACCCCTTGCGCAGCGCTTTCAGCAGGGCCGTATGAAAGGCGGGATAGTGCGGAAGGTGGCCATACAGCGTCTCGAGCATGGGCCACAAGTCTGCGGCGGACCGATCAAGACGCAATGCGAAGATGTCGCCATCCGAAGATGTCGAAGCTTTGGCCATGCGATCCCCTCCCCCGGTTTCCTGCTACAAGGATACGGTCTCCAAAGCGGTTTGGAAAGGGGTTACCCCCGGATGATCAGGCGGGTCTGGTGGCGGATACGGGAAGCAATCCAGCGAAGATCAGCAGGGTCAAAGGCAACGCAGCCTGCGGTCGGGTGGCGCGGTTTGCGCCACGCATGCAGAAAAATGGCAGATCCACGACCGGGCACCGATTGCGGCCAGTTCCAGTCGGTCAGCAGGACAAGGTCATACAGCGGATCGGCGCGCCACAACCGCTCATGTCCGTACGCATGCGGCATCCGCACCATCAGGTTGTAGTCGGGGTCGCGCGAATCGTCGGACCAACGATCGGCATGGCTGACGGGCAGGGCCCAATCTGCGGGCCGTACCATCCGCGTGGGGTTATAGAGCATCCCCACAAGACGGAGCGTGCCCGCGGGTGTAGCGCCATCGCCTTCGCGTTTGCGCCGTGCGGGCACGATGCCGCCCCGACCGATGGAGCAGGGGAACACACGGTTGCGAAACCGCGCGCCCTGTGGCGTCACCACGATATCCCATGGCGTCACGGCAGATGCCCGGATTTCGCCGCCTTGGTGGCCAGATAGTCCGCGTTTTGCGCGGTCAGGCCCACATGCAGCGGCACGCGCTCGGTCACGGTCAGGCCGCAGCCTTGCATCATGGCGATCTTGCGGGGATTGTTGGTCATCAGCCGCACGGCCCCAAAGCCCATCTGCCGCAAGATATCGGCGCCAATGCGAAAATCCCGCTCATCATCCTCGAACCCAAGGCGGTGGTTTGCCTCGACCGTATCAAACCCCTGATCTTGCAGCGAGTAGGCGCGCATCTTGTTGGCCAGCCCAATTCCGCGCCCCTCCTGGTTCAGATACAGCAACACCCCCGCCCCTGCCGCCCCCATCTGTGCAAGGGCCGACCGCAACTGCGGCCCGCAGTCGCATTTCAGGCTGCCCAGCACATCGCCCGTGAAACAGGCTGAATGCAGCCGCGCCAGCACCGGAAGGCTGCGGTCGGGCGCGCCGATTTCGATTGCATAATGCTCATCCCTGCCATTCTCGGGACGAAAGATATGTACCCGACCGGCGCCCGAGGCTGCCATCGGCAGGCGCGCTGACGTAACCTCATGCAAGGGCGATAGCGCCGCCAGTGCGGGCCCGGACTCGGCCAACGCAATGAAGGTCAGCTGATGTTGGGCGGCAAAGGCAAGCCCCGAAGAAATGGGCACGATCAACGCCGCGGGCAAAAGATGGGCCGATTTCGCAAGCGCCAGTGCGGCACGGTGCAGTCCTGCGGCCCCCCCGCGCAGGCTGGTGAAGGGCCCTTTCATCGGCATGCGCAGATCATCCGCTGGGTCGGCCACGGCGCGCAGCCAGTCCGCTCCCGCAGATGCGGGCACTGCAATCCGCGCCAGATCGCCATCATAGGCACGCGCCTTCAACGTTTCGGCCCGCCGCGCGGTGATGGCAAGCTCCGGCGCGCCAAGACTGCGCATTTCGGCCAGACGTGCGGGGACCAGCGCCTCGACCGCGACGATCAGCGCCGAGGTCCCGCCATCCGCCACCACAACCGGAACCCCCATGCGCAGATCGCCCCGCGCCCGGTTCAGCCGTTCGGTGATGGTCGGGGCAAGGGTCATGTGGCGCTCTCCTGTCGTCTCTTATCTAGCTGCGGCATGTCGGAATTGAAACATTCCCCCATCACGCGACACGACGGCGTGAGGCGTTCGTTGCATATCTTGTCGGAACTGCGAGGTGGGCGCATCTGAGAAACAGACAGAAACGGGAGGCTCTGATGGCCCAACTGCGCAAAATTCTACTGGTGGACGATGACGATGATCTGCGTGAGGCGCTCAGCGAACAGCTGGTGATGACCGAGGATTTCGACGTATTCGAGGGCCGCACCGGGGCCGAAGGCATGGAAAAGGCCAAGGCCGCTATCTATGACCTTGTGATTCTCGACGTCGGACTGCCCGACACGGACGGGCGCGAACTATGCCGCCGGATGCGCAAGGCCGGCGTGAAGTGCCCGATCCTGATGCTGACCGGCCATGACAGCGATGCCGATACAATTCTGGGTCTCGATGCCGGCGCCAATGATTATGTGATCAAACCGTTCAAGTTTCCGGTGCTTCTGGCCCGCATCCGCGCGCAGTTGCGCACGCACGAACAATCCGAGGACGCGATCTTTCAACTCGGGCCCTACACCTTCAAACCCGCGCAGAAGATGCTTCTGGACGAGAAGGAAAAGAAGATTCGCCTGACCGAGAAAGAGACCAACATCCTGAAGTTCCTGTACCGCGCGCAATCAGGCGTTGTAGCTCGGGACGTACTTTTGCATGAGGTGTGGGGCTATAACGCAGGTGTCACGACCCACACGCTTGAGACGCACATCTACCGGTTGCGCCAGAAAATCGAGCCGGACCCCTCGAATGCGCGCATTTTGGTCACAGAAAGCGGCGGATATCGGCTGGTGGCGTGACGGCCTATTGTTGCTGCCTTCATCCTTCATATACCTTTCTACGTGAGATTGATCACATCGGTTCCCCTTGTCGTGTCGGGGTTATGGCACGGCACCTCCCTGTTGGACCTGGCCGGGCCGTGTGCCCGGCCTTTTTTTTCGGTTGAAAACGAAAGCGGATGGGTTGAGGGGGGCGCCGCTCCCCTTTAATGTCCGATCGTCAGCCGGAGGATGCAATGCCTTTTACCCTTGCCACATGGAACATCAATTCGGTGCGGTTGCGCGAGGGTCTGGTGGCCCGTCTGATGCGCGAAGAGGCACCAGATATCCTGTGCCTTCAGGAATGCAAAAGTCCCGTGGACAAGATCCCTGTCGAGCAGTTCCGCGCCTTGGGCTATGCGTACATGGTCGCACGCGGGGAAAAGGGCTACAATGGCGTGGCCATTCTGTCCAGGTTGCCGATCATGGATGTGGGCGAACGCGATTTTGCTGAAATGGGCCATGCGCGCCATGTTGCGGCGCGGCTGGAAAACGGGGTCACGATACACAATTGCTATGTCCCTGCCGGGGGCGATATTCCGGACCGCGAGGTGAACGCCAAGTTCGGGCAGAAGCTGGATTTCCTGACCGACATGCGCGACTGGTGCCGATGGGAAACGCCGGATCGGGCGATCCTGGTAGGTGATCTGAACATAGCCCCACGCGAGGATGACGTGTGGAATCACAAGGCCCTGCTCAAGATCGTGAGCCATACGCCAATAGAGGTGGATCACCTCAATCAGGTGATCGAGGCCGGAAAATGGGTGGATATCACGCGCAAGGATATACCTTCGGGGCCGCTCTACAGCTGGTGGTCATACCGCGCCGCCGAATGGGATACCGCTGACAAGGGCCGCCGCCTTGACCATATCTGGGCCACGCCAGACATCGCCAATACTGCCCATTCCAGCCGCATCCTGCGCCCCCTGCGCGGGTGGGAGGGGCCGTCGGACCACGTGCCGGTGATGGCGACGTTTGATCTTTAGCGTCCGCGTGTGAACCCGGGTCCCGCGGGGCGCAGTCTTACCGCCAGCGACACGGCCGCATAGGCGGCAAAGGCAAGCGGGTCGCGCAGCACCAGCGCGGTCAGCCCGGCCACACTCAAGCTCGGCTTGCCCTCATTTCCCATCAGACCTGGGTGCTGTGCCGCCAGTTCGCGCACGCCCGCATCTTGCCGCATGCGCACACGGGTCAGCGCACCAAAGCCTTCGATCATCGGCCAGTCATAGCTGTCTGCCACCTGAACACGCTCGGGCGGCGCAAAGCACAGGCGCACGAAGGTGTCATCCGAAATCAGCATCGGAAACGCGCCCCAGCGCGCGCGTCCAGACGCGTTTACCGCAAACAAGCCATACCCGGGGGCGGGGGTCTGGTTGAATGGCAGGCGCTGCCAGAACCGGGCATAGGCACGGGTGAAGACACTTCGGGCGCGCGGGATGTTCGGGGTGCCGCTGGCATAGCGCGGGGCGTCGGTGCCAAGGGACCGCAACAATGCTGCCACAAGACCGGGTGAGACGATGACATCGGCGTCCAGATAGATGCGGATGCCATGGCGCGCGACGGCATCACCTGCATTCAGTGCGCCGGTCTTTGACCCTTCGGCACGTTCGATCACGACCAACTCCCAACCCAGCGCCGCCGCCCGCGGGATTTCGGCGCGCGCCATGTCCGCCGTCGCGTCGCGACATCCGTTTGCGATGACGATGGCCTGCCCGCTGACCCCGGCCGAGGCGAACAGCGCGGCCAGGCAGGGTCCGATATACCCCGCCTCGTTCGAGGCCGGGATCAGAACGCTCAGCACGCAAGGCAGCCTTTGGCCAGCACCTGCCACCGCGGATTTTCATCGCCCAAATGCCGCAACGCGCCCCAACTGCCCCATTTCGACGGAGCGGCCACATCGACGAAAGCATTGAACGGCTCGGGCGTCAGACTGGCCCAACCCTCCATCACGCGGGCATAAAGGGCAGCCATTTCGGGCGTGTAGTTGAACTGGGTGAAAAACGCGGTCAGGCCCGCGTCATCGACCGTCGGGCCATAGCCCACCACGTGGGTGCCGCCCTCATACATCATCAGGCGCAGATTGTGCCTTGCCGCGACCGCGGCCTGATGCGGCAGGATGCGGGTCAGAAGATCGGCCACGCTGTCAGACGGATCGCCCGTGACCGAGCCGTCGGCAAGTTCGGTCGCGGCCCGCTGATTGGCCTGATCAAAGCGGTGCAGCGCCATATAGCCTTCGGGGTCCGGCTGAGACTTTGCGGTCTCACGCGCGCGTGTCTCGGACGCGGCAATCCAGTCGCGCAACGCGGCTGATTTGGCCTCATTCCCCAGAAGGGCGCTGAAATACCCGGTCACGGCATAGGCGTCGAACTGGGTGGCGGGGGCCGGGCGGCCTTCGGCGATGACATCGGGGGCATCAAGGATCTGATCCTCGATCCCCAGGTATCCGGTTTGCGTGGCGACAATGCGCACAAGGCGGGCGTCCGCCTCGGACCCGAAAACCTCATGCCAGATGCCAGCCACTTCCGCCGCGCGCAGGGCGTAGAACTGCACCCAGGTGCTGTCACGCCCCCAGCGTTTGCGGCCCTGTTCTTCGGCCCATGTGGCTTGGGCGAACTGCCAGTTCCATACCTCATTCGAGTATTCGACATGCGCCACCAGCCCGGGCTTCAGCGTATCGCGCACGGTTCGGGCATAGAGCTGCACCAGAGGATCTTCAGCCAGATGCGGCATGGTGAACCAAGGGTTTGCGTCCAGAGCGTTGGCCAGCGCCACCATGATTTCGACCGGCGTGCCAAGGCGGGTAAACGTGTAATCATCGGGCTTGGGGCGGTCTTCCAGCGCGGCAAGCGGGCTGTCGTTGGTGCGCATCCAGTCCATCAGGCGGATGGTCTTGACGCCTTGAATGCGCGCCAGCCAGTCAGGATTGAACACCTGACCTGCAGCCAGCAGGCCCATGCGGTCTTCACGCACCACCACCAAGTTGCGAAGCGGATCATCGGCATCGGTCGCGGTGATGGTCAGCGCCACAGTACCTTTGCCGGGGGTGTAGGCAAAGCGGGCCTGCCCTTCGGCCATCTGTACCTCCTGTGCGCGCCCTTGGATAAGCAGCGAGCCCTTGCCTTCCCACGTCACGACATATTGTCCCGCCACACCTGCCGCATCGTCCGGAAGGTCAGTCAGCATCAGCGCAGAAATCCCGGTCAGTTCAGCCGGAATTGAGGTGGGCCAGCCGTTTTCATCCAGCACCCCTGCGGCGGCAAGGCGGGCATGGTCCCAGCCGCCAAACTGGCCGGGCAGGTGCCCCGTCCACTCGCGCGCGGTTTTCATCACGTTCAAAAAGGGCTGTTGAACCGTCCAGTCGGCAATCCCGTTCAGGCCGATGGCAAGGTTCGGATTGGTGACGGGTGTAAAGGCGGCGGGATCAAGGGTCGCGTACGCCGCAGCAGGGTCTGTCGTAGGGGCGGGCTCGGTGGCGGGGACCAGAGTCACTGCATCCTTTGCAGGTGCGTCTGTGTCGCGCAGTGGGGCCAATACAGGGTCGGCCGGCGCGGGCGCAGCGGCGCCGGCAGGAGTGTAGGTGCTGACCGTTTCCCACGCGATACGCTGCAACGCCGCTGCCAGCCGGTCCTCGATGACTGCGTCGCGGCTTTTCCACGTGCGTGTCAGCATGGCGGGCAGTCCCTCGGGGGATTTTCCGGTGATGGCTGCCAGATGCACCAGTGCCACGAAATATACTCCCTTGTCCGACAGATGGATGTCATCGGAAAAGAACGCATCCATCGTCTTGACACCGGGCACGCGGCCTGCCGCCACCTGATCTGCCAGCCGCGCCATTGCCTGCCCGGCCGGGATCAGTGCGACCGCCATGCCTGATTGCGCCGCCCCGTCGCGCACCACGCCCTCCCATTGGGGCAAATCATCCGTCAGCCGCTGGCGCCAGGGGATGCCCGCATTCGCATCGCCCTCGATCACTGTGCCAGGCCCGGATTTCCGGCTGGCCCATGTTTCATAAACGAATACGCGGGCCTTTGGATTGGCGTCGGTCGCCAGCCTTGCATACGCGGCAATCTGGCCTGCGGTGTCGTTCCACTTGATTTGCTGGGCCAGCGGCACGGCTTCGGTCAGGATCAGAACGTCGGTTTCGCCCTTGGCAAGTTCGGCGGTTCCGTTCACGCCCTCGGCGCCCTCGGGGTTTTCGATATTGAACCTTAAAGGCGCGCCATTGATGATCTGCGCCGACACCGTAGCCGGTTCACGCATCTGCCGAAGCCCGGCCTCGACCATTACCGGAAGATCGGGACCCACCAGACTGTGACCGATGAAAAGGATCTCTGCCAGAAAACCGAACATGTTCACATCGTCACCCTAATCACTTGCAACACCTGTAGCAGCGTAGCCCTTAACCACATCCCAGGCTATCTTTTGCAGCGCCGCCGCTGTCTCGGCCGCCATGGGTGTGCCCCGCGCGCCATCGCTGCGCGCAAGGGCGTGCGGTAATCCCACGGGCGAGCGGTGATAGATCACTGCATAGTGCGTGATGGCCATAAGATAGGCGCCGATCTCGTTGAAATGAATGGGGTCGGGGCTGCCATCGGGGTTTTGACCGAACAGATCTTCGCGCTGCGCAAGGCCGGGGACTGCGCCCATCTCAATCGCGCGCACCGTCGCCGCCATCACTTGGCCCCCGGGGATCACATGGATGGTGCCGACGCCTTCTTGCGCCATGGCTCTGGCCAACAGAGTGCCTTCCCACAAGGTGACGCGGTCTTCGTCGATCCGGGTAAGAAAGCCGCGCAGATCGTCCAGCCGGTGCCATGTCTCGTACAGATAGATCCTCGCATCGGGGCGCGCGTCGCGGATGCGCCGGGCCCAGAGTGCAAGGTGATGCGGGCTGTCGAAAGAGCGGATGGCGTCGCGCAACTCGACCATCTCGGTCAGCACCACCACCGGATAATCGCCTGAATCCACCGACTGCAGCGCGGGGCGAAAGGCGGCGTGGGCATTCTCTTCGGCGAAACCGGGGATGTCGCCGGTCCAGTGCCCCTGCAAGGACGCACCCCAGCCAAGCTGGCTGGCATGAGCGTGCCCCGCCAGTTGCGCCAGGATAGCAGGCATGTCGCGTCCCACAAGGCTATGGCCGAGGTGAAAGACCGACACTGCCCTGTCGGGCGGGGTCAGCGGGGCTGCGTAGTGCGCGGCCAGCGCGGCCTTGGACAGCGCGCGCGGGGCCAGCATCGCCCAAAGGGCGGCGCCCGTCAGTGCCATCACCAGCGCTCCCGCCGCCATCCATACCCGCGATCGCATGCTCTACCCCCCTTTTGCTTGACGCAGTATCTGGTAGTCCTGTGGCACGATGACCAGAGGGGGCGCCGATGTTGAGTATCTTGCTGCTGCGAAAAGCGCGCGCGCGGGCACGATTTTACAGGGTGGATGTGACGCACAACCTTTTTGGCGAGTACTCGGTTTTGCGTGAATGGGGCCCGGCAGGGCGACAGGGGTGCCACTTGCTGGTGTGGTTTTCCAACCTGCGTGAGGCGTGTATCGCCGCTGAGCGCTGGCAGATGCGGGCACGGCGCCGGGGGTATGTCGTGGCACCTGCCCTTGCTGGGTGCACGCGATGACCCATTTGTGGGTACGCGCAGAGCAGCGTCCGAACGAAGAACGCGTCGGTCTGACACCCGAAGGTGCCGCCACGCTGATCGCCGCAGGCATCGACGTGACGGTCGAGGCGTCGTCCGTGCGGGCCATTGCGTTGAACGGATATCGGGACGCAGGCTGTGCCATCGCGCCCGAGAATACATGGCCAGATGCGCCTGCGGACGCGATCATCTTTGGCCTGAAGGAACTGCCCGAGGACGGCACCCCCCTGATCCATCGCCACATCATGTTCGGCCATGCGTTCAAGGGCCAACCTGCGGGCCGGGTGCTTCTCGCGCGCTTTCAGGCAGGTGGCGGGCGGCTTTATGATCTGGAATATCTGGTTGATCCCGCAGGCCGAAGGGTGGCGGCATTCGGGTATTGGGCGGGGTTTGCTGGGGCGGCGGTGTCGCTGAAGGCATGGGCCGCGCAGCATGGCGGTGGCATCCTCGGCCCGGTGCAGAAATATCCGGACAGGGCTGCCCTGCTCGCGGATCTGGCGCGCGATCTGGATGGGCTTGCCCGCCCGCGCGCGCTTGTAATCGGCGCGCTGGGGCGGGTGGGCGCCGGGGCGGCAGATTTGTGCACGGCGCTGGGGGTTCCTGTCACGAAATGGGATATGGCCGAAACCGCCCATGGCGGGCCGTTCCCGGAGGTGCTTGCGCACGAAATTTTCCTCAACTGCATTCTTGCCCGCCCGGGTTGCCCGGTGTTCGTGCCCGCAAGCGCAAAAACCGACCCCCGTGCCCTGACCGTGATCGGCGACATCGCCTGTGATCCCACATCCGATTTCTCGCCCGTCAAGGTTTATGACCAGGCTACCGACTGGGACGCGCCGGTATTGCGCGTGGCGGATGCGCCGCCACTCGATGTGATGGCAATCGACAATCTGCCCTCGCTCTTGCCGGTGGAAAGCAGCACGGACTATGCGGCGCAACTGCTGCCCAGCCTGCTGACCCTGACCGACCTTGGCGCTGGTGTCTGGGGCCGCGCCGGGGCAGAGTTTGACCGCCATCTGATCACGATCTGAGAGGGAACTGACATGACACTCCATTGGTGCGGCACGGGCCTGTCATCGGCCCCCGGCCTGCGGCGGCTGATCGAGGCTGGTCACCCTGTTGTCGTCTGGAACCGGACGGTGGCAAAGGCAGCCGAGGTTGTGGGCGATCTGGGCGCCGACATCCGCCCCTATTCCCTTGACGCGCTGAAGGCGGCTCTTGGCGCCGGCGATGTGGCGGTGTCGATGCTGCCCGCCGATCAGCATGTGGGCATTGCCGAAGCCTGCCTTGCGGCGAGTGCGCATTTCGTATCGTCCAGCTACATCGCGCCCGAGATGCGTGCGCTGAATGCGGCATTTCGTGACAAGGATCTGGTTTCGTTGAACGAAATCGGGCTCGATCCCGGCATCGACCATCTGATGGCGCATGATCTGGTTGCGCTTTATCGCGCCAGCCCGGCCTATCACGTGGACAACGTGCTAAGCTTCACCAGCTACTGTGGCGGTGTCCCCGCACATGCCAACGCGTTTCGCTACAAGTTCTCATGGGCACCTGCGGGCGTGCTGAAGGCCCTGCGTTCACCTTCCCGGTCGTTGCGAAACTTCAGTGAGTTGCGGGTGGCGCGGCCGTGGGATGCGATCACCGCCTATGATGCGCCCCTGCCCAACCCCGAAAGTTTCGAGGTTTATCCCAACCGCGACAGCCTTCCCTTTATCGACGACTACCGCTTTGATCCCGCGTGGACCTTGCGCGATTTCGTGCGTGGAACCATCCGGCTGAACGGCTGGGCCGATGCCTGGGCCGAGGTGTTTGCCGAGGTCGAACGGCTGGAGGGCGCGCCTCCTGCACAGGTTGACGCGCGGCTGACCGAGATGGCCAATGGCTTCCTGAAAGACAACGCCTATGCGCCGGCTGAGCCCGACCGCGTCGTGCTGTTCGTCAGCCTGAAGGCCGAGCGTGAGGGCACGCCGGTGTTTCACCAGACCTGGGCCTTGGACGCCCGGGGCGATGCGCGTGGCACGGCGATGGCGCGGCTGGTTTCGGTCCCGGTGTCGCTGGGGGTCGAGGCGGTTTTGGCGCACGACCTTCCGGTAGGTGTGCATGCGGCCTCGCATGATCCGCGGCTGATAGCGCGCTGGATGGACCATGTCGGCACGCTCGCGCAATATCTGGAGCGGGTCGACCATCTGGCATGACGGTCCTGCACGGGTTTGGTCGGCAGTCGCAGGGTGACAGGGCGCAGACGCCGGGTTATGATGGCCGATCACATGCATCGGGAATCCGGGCGGGCAGGGCGGGCGGCACATGGCAGGCTTCGGAGCATTTTCGCGCAAGGGTGCGGGCTGGGGGTGGCGGTCTCGGCTGTCGGTCTGGCGTGCCGCACGCGGGCCGGTCGCACAGGGGTTCACCTCATCCCCCGATCCGCGGTCAATCGGTCTTTTTGCCCGTGGTCGCCAACTGGTGGCCGGAAATTACCAGTTCGCCGGCCATCTGATCGAGGCGCCGGGACAGGGCCTGTGGGACATCACCCCGCCCGATGCCGCTTTTGCCGCCGAGACCCAGGGCTTTGCCTGGCTGGATGATCTGGCCGCCATGGGCGATGCGGCGGCGCGCGCGCGGGCGCAGAACTGGACGACAGTCTGGATCAACCGTTTTGGCCGCGGCAAGGGGCAGGGCTGGACACCCGATCTGACAGGACGGCGGGTGATCCGCTGGATCCATCATGCCGTGCTGTTGCTGAACGGAGCCGATCGTTCGGCCACCGACGCCTACTACACCGCGTTGACGCTGCAAACACGGTATCTGGCGCGCAACTGGCCGCGCGCCGCCCCTGGTCTGCCACGGTTCGAGGCGCTGACCGGCCTTGTCTATGCGGGGCTGTCGCTGATCGGAATGGATGCGCTTGTTGGCCCCGCAGTGGCCGCGCTGGCCGACGAAGCCACACGTGAGATTGACGAGATGGGCGGGATCGCCACGCGCAATCCCGAAGAATTGCTTGAGGTGTTCACCCTGCTTACATGGGCTGCACTGGCGCTGTCGGACGCAGGCCACCCCGTGCCGCCCGCCCACATGGCTGCGATCGAGCGGATCGCGCCTACCTTGCGCGTTTTGCGCCACGCCGACGGAGGCCTTGCCCGCTTTCACGGTGGCGGCAAGGGAATCGAGGGGCGGCTGGATCATGCGCTGGCCAGCGCCGGGGTGAGGCCGGGCCTGGCCCGCGGGCTGGCCATGGGGTTCCTGCGCCTTTCGGCCGGGCGCACCACGCTGATTCTCGATGCAGCGGCCCCCCCCGGCGGGCGGGCGGGAGCGTCGGCTCATGCCTCGACCCTTGGGTTTGAACTGACCTCGGGACGGCGCCCGCTGATCGTCAACTGCGGATCGGGCGCGCCTTTCGGCATCGAATGGCGTCGCGCGGGGCGGGCCACTCCGTCGCATTCGACGCTGGCGATCGAGGGCGTGTCCTCGTCCCGCTTTGGCAAAGGTCAGGGCGACCTGCTGACCGACTGTGCCGCCGTTCTGAGCATGCGCCAACTGGCAACCGATGCAGGCGCAGGCGTGCATGCAGCGCAAGACGGCTGGGCGGTGACACACGGGCTGACCCACGCGCGCGATCTGGTCCTGTCGGGGGACGGGCGCAGATTGTCGGGGGCCGATACGCTGATTGCGCTGAACCCGGCCGGCAAGGCGCGTTTTGAAAAGGTTCTGGCCACCACCGGCCTGCGTGGCGTGTCCTTTTCGATTCGCTTTCATCTGCACCCCGATGCCGATGCGGCGCTGGACATGGGGGGCAATGCTGTCTCGGTCGCGCTGAAATCGGGCGAGATCTGGGTTTTTCGCCATGATGGCATGGGCAAGCTGACGCTGGAGCCTTCGGTCTATCTTGAACGCGGCCGCCTGCGCCCGCGCGCCACAAGGCAGATCATACTGGCAGGTCATGCTGCCTCTATCGAGACGCGTATCGGCTGGACCTTGGCAAAGGCACAGGATACTCCGCTCGCCATCCGCGATCTGGACCGGGAGGATATCCAGGTTCTCCTCTGACCAAAGGGCGTGCCCATGACCAACCTGATCCCCATCGGCCGTGCGCTGATTTCCGTGTCCGATAAATCGGGTCTGCTGGATCTTGCCCGCACACTGCACGCCCAAGGGATCGAGCTGATTTCCACCGGGGGTACCAGCGGCATGCTGCGGACTGCGGGCCTGCCCGTGCGTGATGTGGCGGACGTCACGGGCTTTCCCGAGATGATGGACGGGCGCGTCAAGACGTTGCACCCGGGCGTGCACGGCGCCCTGCTGGCGCTGCGCGATGATGACGAGCATCTGCTGGCCATGGCCGCGCACGGGATCGCGCCGATCGATCTTTTGATCGTCAACCTCTACCCTTTCGAGGAAACCGTGGCCAAAGGCGCCGATCACGCCACCTGTATCGAGAACATTGATATCGGCGGCCCCGCGATGATCCGCGCAGGCGCCAAGAACCACCGCTTTGTTGCCGTGGTCACCGATCCGGCCGATTACGCCGGGCTGATCGATCAGATGCGCGCGCATGACGGGGCGACCACACTGGCATTCCGACAAAAACTGGCGCTGACAGCCTATTCCAGAACCGCCTCCTACGACACGGCCGTAAGCAGTTGGATGGCGGGCCAGTTCGGGCATCAGGTGGCCCGCAACCGCAGCTTTGCCGGCAAGCTGGCGCAGACCCTGCGCTATGGCGAAAATCCGCATCAGGGTGCCGCGTTCTACCTTGATGGCTCGCGGCGCGAGGGAGTGGCCACCGCCCGGCAGTGGCAGGGCAAGGAATTGTCCTACAACAACATCAACGATACCGATGCCGCGTTTGAACTGGTGGCAGAGTTTCCGCCCGAGGACGGGCCGGTCTGCGCGATCATCAAGCACGCCAATCCTTGTGGGGTGGGACGCGGTGCCTCGCTGCACGAAGCCTATGTCCGCGCGCACGCCTGCGATCAGACCAGCGCGTTTGGCGGGATCGTCGCATTGAACCAACCTTTGGATGAGGCGACGGCGCTGGAAATCGTCAAGATCTTCACCGAGGTGGTGATTGCCCCCGGCGCCTCGGATGGCGCGCGCGCAGTGTTTGCCACCAAGAAGAACCTGCGGCTGCTGACCACCAATGGTCTGCCCGACCCGCGCGCAGGCGGAATGGCGTTCAAACAGGTGGCAGGCGGCTTTCTGATGCAGGACCGCGATACCGGGCATGTCGCCCGCGCGGACCTGAAAGTGGTGACCAAACGCGCCCCGACCGAGGCTGAACTGGCCGATCTGATGTTTGCCTGGACCGTAGCCAAGCATGTGAAATCCAACGCCATCGTTTACGTCAGGGACGGGGCAACCGTCGGCATTGGCGCGGGCCAGATGAGCCGGGTGGACAGCACCCGCATCGCCGCCCGCAAATCTCAGGACATGGCGCACGAACTGGGCCTGTCCGGCCCCCTGACCATAGGGTCCGTTGTGGCCTCGGACGCCTTCTTTCCGTTTGCCGATGGTCTTTTGACCGCGGCCGAGGCCGGGGCAACTGCGGTGATCCAGCCCGGTGGCAGCATGAATGACGCCGAGGTGATAGCCGCCGCAGATGCGACAGGCCTTGCGATGGTATTCACGGGCATGCGCCATTTCCGGCACTGATTGGCCCCCTTATGGTCAGCTGCCGGGCGGCAGAAGACCTGCACCTGAGATGCGATCAGGCTTTTATTTCAGACCGGCCTCGCCTAAACCTTGGCAGGATTTCAGGATAGGGCGGGCAGGCGTGAGATTGGCGGCAATCACAGCGGGGGCGACGTTCGCCGTCGATCAGGTGACGAAAGTCGCCGTGGTTCAGGGGCTTGGCCTGATCGACCGCGGCGTGATCGAGGTGTTTCCCCCGTTCCTCGTCTTTCGCATGGCCTGGAACCGGGGCATCAATTTCGGTCTACTGGCACATGATGCGGATCTGGTCCGCTGGGGGCTGATCGTGGTGTCGGTGATCATCGCCACCTGGGTCTGGGTCTGGGTATGGCGCGACAATCCGGGGCGCTGGGCGCAAATCTCGGCGGGTCTGTTGATGGGCGGGGCCATGGGCAACGTGATCGACCGGCTGATCTATGGCGCGGTGGCCGATTTTCTGAACATGTCGTGCTGCGGGATCGAGAATCCTTATGCCTTCAACGTGGCAGATATCGCCATTTTTGCCGGAGCCTTTGGCATTATCCTGTTCACCGGGGGTGGCGCCAAGGGGCAACAGGGGCGCGGACCGGGCCGAAAGACCCCGTGACGCGGGCGCCCGATTGCGCTAAGACAGCCCAAGAACAAGGCGGAGGCGGGTATGCGGACGGCTAAGGTGATTTTCGCGGTGATGGCTGCTGCGATGCTGGCTGGCTGTGGCAATGGCGACAAGGCCCCGCAGTTGATGAACATCCGCTCGTCCACCCAAGGACCGGACGAGTTCGGCATTCTGCCGCCCAAACCCCTTTCGCTGCCCACCGACCTGCAGGCGCTGCCCGAACCGACCCCGGGCGGGGCGAACCTGACCGACCCCACGCCAAATGCAGATGCCATCGTGGCATTGGGCGGCAATCCCAACGGGGGCGCGGGCGGTGACGGCGGGCTGATGAACCATGTCTCGCGCTATGGCACGAATGGCGGTATCCGCCAGACCCTTGCCTCGGAGGACCTGCAGTGGCGGCGCGACAACAATGGACGGATCCTTGAGCGTCTGTTCAACGTGAACGTCTACTACAAGGCCTACAAGGACCAGTCGCTGGACCAGCAGGCCGAATTGTTCCGCTGGCGCAAGCGGGGGGTCAAGACGCCCTCGGCGCCGCCGCCGCAGGATGGCGAATAGTCACGTTGCCGTGGCGGGGCCCGTCCGGGGCTTGACCATCCGCCCTGCTGTCGTAGCTTTGCCGACATGATGTCTCACCCTGAAACCGACAGAACGGAGTGGATGCGATGATCCGCCACGCCTTTGCAATTGGCCTTTTGCTGGCGTCTCCGTCGCTGGCTGATGAGGTGACCAGCTTTGTGCTGCCCAACGGGCTGGAGGTTGTGGTGATCGAAGATCATCGCGCCCCGGTCGTCACCCAGATGATGTGGTATCGGGTCGGGGCGGCCGACGAAACGCCCGGTAATTCCGGCATTGCGCATTTTCTGGAACATCTGATGTTCAAGGGCACCGACACGCTTGCGCCTGGCGAGTTTTCGGCCACTGTCGAGGCACAGGGCGGCAATGACAACGCTTTTACCAGCTGGGATTACACCGCATATTTTCAGCGTATTGCCGCAGACCGTCTGGATCTGATGATGACGATGGAGGCGGACCGGATGCGCAATCTGGTTCTGCCCGAGGAAGACGTGCTGACCGAGCGTGCCGTGATCGTGGAAGAGCGCAAGTCGCGCACCGACAGCAGCCCAGGTGCGCTGTTGTCCGAACAGATGCGCGCGGCCCAGTTCCTAAACCACCCCTACGGCATTCCCATTATCGGGTGGAAGCATGAGATTGTGGAGCTGAGCCGTCAGGATGCGCTTGATTTCTATGGCCTTTACTATGCGCCCAACAATGCGATTCTGGTGGTGGCGGGCGATGTGACCCCAGATGCGGTCAGGGCGATGGCCGAGGCGCATTACGGACCGCTGAAGCCCTCGGAAGGGATCACGCCACGTGTCCGACCTTCCGAGCCGCCGCAAATTGCCGAACGGCGCCTGACCTATCGCGATGCGCGCGTCTCACAGGCCTACATGATCCGCAGCTACATCGCGCCCGAGCGTGACCCCGGCGATCAGGCCAAGGCCGCTGCGCTGACCATCCTTGCCGAGCTTCTGGGCGGGTCGGGCACGACTTCGCTGTTTGCGCAAGCGCTGCAATTCGGCGATGCGCCGGTGGCGGTCTATTCTTCGGCGTCGTATGACGGGACGGCACTGGATGACACCACGTTTTCGGTGGTGGCAGCGCCTTTGCCGGGTGTGTCGTTGGAAGACGCCGAGGCGGGGCTGGACCGGGTGATCGCAACCTTCCTTGAAACCGGCCCCGACCCCGATGACTTTGCGCGTATCAAAATTCAGATCAAGGCAGCCCAGATCTATGCGCGTGACAATGTTGACGGGTTGGCGCGTACCTACGGTGAGGCGCTGACAACCGGCCTTTCGATCACGGACGTGCAGGATTGGCCCTCTGTGCTGGATGCGGTGACGCCCGAAGAGGTTGTCGCCGCCGCGCGTGAGGTGCTGGACCGAAGCCGTGCCGTCACCGGCTATCTCGTTCCCGAAGATGAAGGGGTTGCCCAATGACCAGCATGTTCCGAACCACCTTGCGCACGTGTGCGCTGATGCTGGCCTTTGCCGTGCCCGCGCGGGCCGAAATTGCCATAGAGACTGTCACTTCGCCCGGAGGTATCACCGCCTGGCTCGTCGAGGATCACAACATTCCCTTCACGGCGCTGGAGATTCGCTTTCGCGGTGGCACCAGCCTCGACGATCCGGCCAAACGCGGCGCCGTCAATCTGATGACCGCGCTGATCGAAGAGGGCACGGGCGAACTTGACTCGGTCGAATTTGCACGCGCTCGGGACAGTCTTGCCGCCAGTTACAGCTTTGGCGCGGATGAGGATACGATTTCCGTCTCGGCCCGGTTCCTGACCGAAAACCGGGAACAGGCGGTGGATCTGCTGCGCCGTGCGCTGACCGAACCGGCGTTTGACCAGCCATCGCTTGATCGGGTGCGGGGGCAGGTTCTGGCAAATATCCGTGCGGATGCCAAGGATCAGAGCGCCATTGCCGGCAAGGCGCTGCGGGCCATGGCCTTTGGCGATCACCCCTATGCCACGTCCGGTGACGGCACCGAGGCAAGCGTTCAGGCCCTGACGCGCGATGATATCGTGACCGCGCACACGGCGGCGCTGGCGCGCGACCGGATCTTCGTCGCCGCGTCCGGCGACATCACGGCAGAAGAATTGGGACCGATGCTGGACACCCTTCTGGGGGGGCTGCCGCAAACCGGGGCACCCTTGCCGGAGCGCGCGCCGATGGACCTGGCAGGGGGCGTGACGATCGTGCCGTTCCCCGGTCCACAGGCGACGATCGTGTTCGGGCATCAGGGGATCACCCGCGATGATCCCGATTTCTTTGCCGCCTCGATCCTGAACGAAATCCTTGGCGGCGGGCGCTTTTCGGCGCGCCTGATGTCTGAGGTGCGCGAAAAGCGGGGCCTGACGTATGGAATCGGCTCGTATCTGGTGGGCTATGATCAGGCGGAAATGGTTCTGGGGCAATTCTCCTCGGCCAATGGCACGGTGGCGCAGGCCATCGATGTGGTCCGGGAAGAATGGCGCAAGATCGCAGACGAAGGTGTGACCCCCGAAGAACTGGCCGCCACAAAGACTTATCTGACCGGCAGCTACCCGTTGCGATTTGATGGCAACGGCCCGATTGCGAGCATTCTTGTGGGCATGCAGATGATCGGCCTCACGTCTGATTATCCAAAGACCCGTAATGCCAAGGTCGATGCGGTCACGATGGAAGATGTAAAACGCGTCGCCGCCCGTTTGTTCCGCGCCGATGATTTGCGGTTTGTCGTGGTGGGCGCGCCCGAAGATCTTGTGGCCGATCAGTAGCCGAATCTATGGCTCTTGGGGCCGCGCAATGCTAGAGTTAGGGGTATGAACGCCCCTAACCCCAACATATCATACGCTCAACCTGTGATCCGCGCCTTGGATGAGGCGGCTATCAATCGCATCGCCGCGGGTGAGGTGGTTGAACGTCCGGCCTCGGCGGTGAAGGAGTTGATCGAGAACGCGCTGGATGCAGGCGCCGCCCGTATCACCGTCGATATTGCCGATGGCGGCAAAACGCTGATCCGCGTCACCGATGACGGCTGCGGGATGATGCCTGCAGACCTGCCGCTTGCCGCGTCGCGTCATGCGACCAGCAAGATTGACGGATCAGATCTGTTGAACATCCATTCCTTCGGTTTTCGGGGCGAGGCGCTGGCCAGCCTTGGCGCGGTGGGGCGGCTGACGATCACCTCACGCGCCATGGGGCATGACGGCGCGCAGATTGCCGTCAATGGCGGACGGACAAGTACTGTGCGCCCGGCTGCCCTGACGCGCGGCACCGTGGTCGAGGTGCACGATCTGTTTTTCGCCACGCCCGCGCGGCTGAAATTCCTGCGGTCTGACCGGGCCGAGGTTCAGGCCATAGCCGATGTGATCCGCCGTCTTGCCATGGCAGAACCGTCTGTGGGCTTAACGCTGAATGACGTATCAGGCGGGCAGGCGCGGGTGCTGTTTCGCGCCGATCCCGAACCGGGTGCCTTGTTTGATGCGCTGCACGGGCGGCTGACGGGCATCCTCGGCGCGGACTTTACGCAAAACGCGCTGGCGGTGGATATCGAACGCGATGCGATGCGATTGGTGGGCTATGCCGCACTGCCCACCTATTCGCGCGGATCATCGGCCCAGCAGCATGTGTTTGTGAACGGCCGCCCGGTGATGGACCGTGTGCTGTTGGGCGCATTGCGGGTGGCATATTTCGATTTCCTCAGCCGCGACCGGCACCCTGCGGCGGTCCTGAACCTGATCTGTGACCCCGCGCGTGTGGACGTCAACGTGCACCCCGCCAAATCCGAGGTGCGCTTTCGCGAACCCGAGGCGGCGCGTTCGCTGATCATCTCCGGCTTGCGGGGGGTGCTGTCGGGGGCGGGGCATCGCGCCTCGACCACCGTGGCGAATGAGACGCTGGCCGCCATGCGGCCCGGCCCGCAAGTCTGGGCGCAGCCCCAACCGTCCCAAAGGGCGCGGGAAGCAAGCCTTGCCCTGCAGGCCCCCATGGGTTTTGCCGAGGGTCCGGCCATGCGGCTGATCGATGATGCCGTGCCTGATGCGGGGCACCCCCTTGGCGCTGCCCGCGCGCAGGTGCACGAGAATTATATCATCGCCCAAACCGTCACTGGGATGGTCATCGTGGATCAGCACGCGGCACATGAGCGATTGGTTTATGAACGGCTGAAACGCCAGATGGCCACGCATGGCATCACCGCGCAGGCCTTGCTGATCCCCGAGATTGTGGATCTGTCGCCCACCGATGCCGCGCGCCTGTTGGCGATTGCGCCCGATCTGGCGCAGCTTGGGCTGGCGGTGGAGGCGTTTGGCGGCACGGCGATCGCTGTGCGTGAAACGCCCGCGATCTTGGGTACCGTCAACGCGGCCGCCCTGATCCGCGACATTCTGGACGAGTTGGCGGATCTTGGCGACAGCACGCTGATCCGCGCCCGAATCGACGCCGTGCTCAGCCGGATGGCGTGCCATGGATCCGTGCGCTCGGGTCGCGCGATGCGGGTGGAGGAGATGAACGCCCTGCTGCGCGAGATGGAGGCGACCCCCCATTCCGGCCAGTGCAATCACGGGCGCCCCACCTATGTCGAATTGCAACTGCATGACATCGAACGGTTGTTCGGACGCAGATGATCACACTTTTTGGTCAGACCTATGCGTGGAACGCGCCCGAGATGCTGGTGATCGGTGGGGCGCTGATTGTTCTTGTGGTGTTTCTTGCGCTGATCCTGCGCGCGGCAGGGCGGTCGGCCAGCATGGCCGAACCCGTAATGCGCGAGATTGGCTGGATGAGTCAGCGCGTGCAGCAACTGGGTGACGGGCAGGAACGGCTGGCGGGGGGTCTGCACCATGTGTCCGAGGCACAGGCCGTTAGCCAGACCGCGATGATCCAGGTGATGGAAGCCCGTCTGGCCGAGGTGCAGCGCCATATGCAGGACTCGCTGCACGGTACATCAACACGCACGGCCCGGTCGCTGGGCGAATTGCACACGCGGCTGGAAACCATCGACAAGGCGCAGGCGAACATTGAAAAGCTGTCGGGCAATGTGCTCAGCCTGCAAGACATTTTGTCAAACAAACAGACTCGCGGCGCATTTGGCGAAATTCAGTTGCATGACATCGTGCAGAAGGCCCTGCCAAAGGATGCCTACACGATGCAGGCCACGCTTTCGAACGGCAAGCGGGCCGATTGCCTGATACACCTGCCCAACCCGCCCGGCCCAATCGTGATCGACGCGAAATTCCCGCTCGAGGCCTATGAAGCGTTGCGCCGCGCCGAGACGCCACGGGCGCTGCAAGAGGCGGCGGTGCTGATGCGGGGGGCGGTGCGCGCCCATATCCGCGCGATTTCCGAGAAATACATTCTTGAAGGGGAAACAGCCGATGGCGCGCTGATGTTCCTGCCCTCGGAAGCGGTCTACGCCGAGTTGCACGCGAACTTTCCCGAGGTGGTGCGCGACGGCTTTTCGGCAAAGGTCTGGATTGTGTCGCCAACGACATGCATGGCCACGCTGAACACCATGCGCGCGGTGCTGAAAGACGCGCGGATGCGCGAACAGGCGGGGGCGATCCGGCGTGAGTTGTCGCTGCTTTATGGCGATGTAGAACGGCTAGGGGCGCGGGTGGAAAACCTTGACCGCCACTTCGGTCAGGCGGCAAAGGATATCGAAGAGATCAAGATCTCATCTGACAAGGCGGGCAAACGGGCGCGCCGCCTTGATAATTTCGATTTTGAGGAACTGGCCCCAGACACCCCCGTCCCCGCGATCAGGGCTGCCGCCGCCGAATAGATGGTGGTTGGTCAGATACGGAAGAAGGTTTGTGCCAGCCGCGGCAGCAGGGCGTTGAATTTCAACGGACCTTGGGTTGCGGCAAGACAGATGCAGACCTGACCCGCTTCGGCCACCGGCGTGTGTTCCACGTTGTCATCGGCAATCTCGATATCGCCGCGCCCAAAACGATCATTCGCGTCCCGAAACGCGCCTTGCAGCACCAGTGTCAATTCCAGCCCGTTGTGGCTGTGGTCGGGCATCGCCACGCCTCCCGGAATGGCCAGCAGCCGGACCGAAGCGCCACTGTCCGACGTCTGCAAGATCGCCTGACGTGCGCCGAGCCCCAGCGGGCGCCACTTTACCGCGCCCAATCCCCCGCCGACATAATCGACCAAAGGTGCTGGCAAGATTCCGTTGCTGCGCCGGGGGGCACGACCATTGGCCTGCGGCATGGTGCCGATGCGGGCCATGCACGCTTCAAGACTGGTGGATGCCATCTCGGCCACGATGTCCTCAACGACCGCGCCGCCCAGCGCGTCGAACGCCTCGGACCGGGCGCGGCATTCGTCGCACAGCGAAACATGGGTGGCGACGACCAAGGCAAAGGCCTCGGGCAGATCGCCTGCCGCGTAGGCCATCAGGATATCTTCGGAAAGGTGGTGGCGGATTGTCATTCTTTTCGGGCCTTTACGTCCATCTGGCTGCGCAATCTGTCAAGCGCCAACCGTATCCGCGACTTGATCGTCCCCAGGGGAAGGCCCGTTTCGGCTGCAATCTCACTATGAGACAGATCGCTGAAATAGGCCCGGTCGATAAGTTCGCGCTGTTTCTTTGGCAACTGGGCAAGCGCTTTGCCCAGCCGTTCGGTGTCTTGCTGCGCCTCGTATGCGTCGGCCTGATCGGGTTCAGGCTCGGGCCCCCAGGGCAGGTCTTCCGGCTCGGGTCGGCGCGCCTTGCGCAGCGCGTCGATGCGGCGGTTGCGCGCGATGGTGAACACCCAAGTGGCCACCGACGCCCGCGATGGATCGAACATGTTGGCCTTTTGCCAAAGCGTCGCCATCACATCTTGTGCACATTCCTCGGCCAAGGTCGCACTCGCGCCCGATTTCATCAAGAAGCCCTTCACCCGGGGGGCAAAGTGCCGGAAGAGAGAGGCAAACGCCTCCCGATCCTGATGATCGCGCACGGCCATGACAAGGGCCGCCCAATCCGTCTGTTCAATATCCTCCGCCAAACGCGTCTTACCTTTTCGGACCACACCCGTGTCGGGTGGCAACAGCATAGCGCTGCGGTGCCGCGGGTGCATCCGTTGTTTCACGTCCGACAGTTAGCATCGTGATCCATTTACGCGCCACGCTCTGGACTGGATCACTTTCAAGTCAGATGGGACGGCTGTCGAATGTGTCAAGCGCGCAGTGTCAGAAAAATTTGACAGTCTGATCCAGACGGGTCAGATCCGCGTAGAACATGAAGATCCATGGAAAGGTTGCCTGAATGCCGTTCGAAACCTATGCTGCCCTACCCCGCCGTATCGCTGTCGTGGGGGGTGGCATTTCCGGTATGGCGGCGGCCCACCTGCTGGGCGCGACGGATGCAGTGGTCTTGTATGAAAGTGCTGCGCGTCTGGGGGGGCATGCGCGCACGGTTCTGGCGGGCAAGCGGGGCGATCAACCGGTAGATACCGGGTTCATCGTGTTCAACCGCGTGAATTATCCGCATCTGGTTCGCCTGTTCGAAAGCCTTGAGGTGCCCGTGACCGAAAGCAACATGAGCTTTTGTGCCAGCATTGATGGCGGGCGCATCGAATACGGGCTGGCCTCACTCGACACATTGTTTGCGCAACGCAAGAATGCGGCAAACCCCCGGTTCCTGCGGATGATCCGCGATATCCTGCGCTTCAACAAACATGCGGTCGCCACGGCAAAGCCAGGCATGGTGATCGGTGATCTGCTGGAGGCGCTGGGCACCGGCAGCTATTTCCGGGATTACTACATCACACCGTTTTCGGGCGCGATCTGGTCAACACCTACCAAGGGTATCCTCGACTTTCCCGCCGACGCGATGATCCGGTTTTTCCAGAATCACGCGCTTTTGTCGGCAGATGGTCAGCACCAGTGGTATACGGTCAAGGGCGGATCGGTCGAATATGTCCGCCGTCTGCAAAGTTCGCTCGTGCAGCATGGCGTGGACATCCGCCTGAATGCGCCGGTGATCGGCGTGCGACGGGTTGAAGGTGGTGTTCAAGTGCGCAGCCACGGCGCCGAGTGGGAAATGTTTGACGACGTGATTTTCGCGACCCATTCCGACGACACGCTGCGAATGCTGCAAGACCCCTCGGCGGCCGAGGCGCAGGCATTGGGGGCAGTGCGCTATCAGGTGAACGATGCGGTGTTGCACTGTGACACCAGTTTGATGCCAAAGGCGCGCAAGACCTGGTCAAGCTGGGCCTATGTCGAACCCAAAGGAGGTCCGGGCGAACGGATCGACCTGACCTACTGGATGAACAGCCTGCAGCCCATTCCCCATGATGACCCGATGTTCGTAACGCTCAACGCCAACCGCGCGATCCGCGACGGGTTGATTTACGACCAGGTCAGCTTTTCGCATCCGGTCTATGACACCGCGGCCTTGGCTGCGCAGGGCACGATCCGCGGCATGAACGGGACCCGCAACACATGGTTCTGCGGGGCATGGATGAAGAACGGGTTTCATGAAGACGGGTTTGCCAGCGCCGTTGATGTGGTCGAAGGCATCCGCGCGCCTGCCCGCACCCTGCTGGCCGTTGCATGAGCACCGTTGACCTGATCCGGGGCGAGACGTTCCACGGCCGCAAAGGCCCGGTGCGCAATGCGTTCCGGTATTCCGTCGATTATGTGATGCTTGAGCCGGACCACGCCACCGGCCCGCGCCTGTTCTCGCGCAACCGGGGCAATCTGACTTCGGTCCATGATGCCGACCATGGCGGTTTGCCGGGTAAGGGGCGGGGCACCGCATGGGTGCGTGAGGTGCTGGCCGCAAATGGGGCCGACGCGCCTGCGCGGATCACGCTTTTGGCGCAACCGCGTGTGCTGGGCCATGTGTTCAATCCGGTGTCCTTTTGGCTGTGCCATGATGCCCCTGGCCATCTGCGCGCCGTGATTTCCGAGGTCAGCAACACCTATGGCGACCGCCATTCCTATCTTGCGATGCGTCCCGACCACGGCCCGATCACGCGTGAGGATACGCTTGATGCAACCAAGATCTTCTACGTCTCGCCGTTTCAGCCGGTTGCGGGCGGGTATCGCTTTCGCTTTGACATCCGCGCGGAACGGGTGGGGATCTGGATTGATTACACCACGGCGGACGGCGGGCTGTTTACCAATCTGATCGGACCGCGCGTGCCTCTGACCAACGGCGCCATCCTGCGGGCATGCCTGCGGCGTCCGTTCGGGTCGCGCAGGGTGTTGGCGCTGATACACTGGCAGGCGCTGAAACTGGCGCTGAAAGGCGTGCGGTTTCGCTCCCGGCCCACGCCGCCATCCAACGACGTGTCGTGATGCACGGCGCCCGCCTCTGGCCCTGGTCGCTGTTCGCGGCCCTGATCGCCTCGGCGGGTTTGCCGATCTATATTCACGCGCCGAAATTCTATGTCGATAGCTATGGCATCAGTCTTGCGGCGCTGGGGCTTACGCTTGCGGCACTGCGTCTGGTGGACGTGGTGCAAGACCCGCTGCTGGGCTGGCTGGCCGAACGGGCAAAGGCCCGGCGTGGCGCGCTGGTCTGGGGTGCGGTGGCGGTGATGGTGCTGGCCATGCTGGGGCTGTTTGCCGTTGTCCCTCCTGTTGCCCCGTTGCTGTGGTTCGCGCTGACGCTGGGTGCGCTGTTCACCGGGTTTTCTTTGCTGACGATTTTGTTCTATGCAACGGGAGTTGAAAAAGCGGCACGCCTGGGCCCCAAGGGGCACTTGCGGCTGGCTGGTTGGCGCGAGACAGGCTCGCTTCTGGGGGTGTCGCTTGCTGCTGTAGCGCCGGTTGCGCTACTTGGCCTGACGGAGCGTCCTTTTACTGCCTTTGCCATCGGATTTGCTGTTTTGGGGCTGATGGCGGCCCTTGCGATGCGCGGTGAATGGGGCGGTGGGCCCAGTGGCCAGACAGATGCGCCTTCTTCGGCCTTTGCGGTGTTTCGCCCGGCGCTTGCCGACCCGCTTGCCCGCAGGCTTTTGGCTATCGCTCTGTTGAATGCGGCCCCTGTGGCGGTGTCCTCGACACTGTTCCTGTTCTTTGTCGAAAGCCGACTTGCCGCGCCGGGGTGGGAAGGCGCGCTGCTGCTGCTGTTCTTTTTATCTGCCGCCGCGGCCACGCCGGTCTGGAGCATCATCGCCGCCCGCATCGGCGAAAAGCGCAGTCTTCTGGCGGCCATGGTGCTGGCCATCCTTGCCTTTGGCTGGGCGGTGACGTTGCGCGAAGGTGACGCGCTGGCCTTTGCCGCTATCTGCGTGGCGTCGGGCGCAGCGCTTGGCGCCGACCTGACACTGCTGCCCGCCCTGTTTGCCCGCCGTCTGGCCACGCTGGCCCAAGGCGGCGAGGCGGCGGCGTTTGGGCTGTGGTCGTTCGTCTCGAAGTTGTCGCTGGCGCTGGCGGCGGCGACGTTGCTGCCCACGTTGGATGCTGCCGGCTTCGTGCCCGGTGCGGACAACGGCGCGGGTGCGCTGTTCACCCTTTCGCTGCTGTACGCAGCCCTTCCCTGCGCCCTGAAACTTCTGGCCATCGCGCTTTTGGCCAGCACAAAGATACCGGAGGTATGACTGATGACTGCGTTTGCCTATATCCTGATCGGTGTGGCGCTGGCCCTCGGCCTTGTCGCTGCCAAAGCCCGGCTGGCAGGCTTTCGCGCCCAGACCCCGGCCGAGTTTGCCGACAAAGGCCCCCTGTTCGACCCGCGTGAGCATCTGAATGGTCCGATTCAGTGCGAAGGGGTGATTTATGGCCCCACGGGGCGGGTGACCAGCCGGTTTGTGGCCGATATGGTGGGCGAATGGCAGGGCAATGTTGGCACGCTGCGCGAAACATTCCATTATGACAGCGGCATCGTTCAGAACCGGTGCTGGACGCTGCGCCTTGGCAATGACGGCACGATCCGGGCCGAGGCACCGGATGTTGTGGGTGCCGGAACCGGGGCGGTCAGCGGCCCCACGGTGCAGATGCGCTATGATATCCGGCTGGACGAGGCCGCGGGGGGGCATGTGCTGTCGGTTGTGGACTGGATGTATCTGATGGAAAACGGAACCATCATGAACCGCAGCCAGTTTACAAAGTTCGGGATAACGGTGGCCGAACTGGTGGCCACGATGCGCCGTGTGCCCGCATAAGGGGCGCAGGCGCAAGGAAAGGAAAGACGATGCGGGAGTGGGCAGGAAAACGCTATTGGCTGGTGGGCGCGTCCGAAGGGCTGGGCCTCGCACTTGCCCAGATCATGAACCGGGCCGGGGCCGAGGTGATCCTTTCGGCGCGAGGTGCGGATCGTCTGGCCGAGGCGGTGGCATCGCTGCCCGGCAAGGCCAGCGCCATACCGTGCGATGTGGCGGACAGCGCATCGGTGCAGGCGGCGGCGGCGGCGGCGGGCGCTGTAGACGGAGTGGTCTACCTTGCAGGAGTCTACTGGCCAACCAAGGCGCAGGAGTGGAACGCAGAACACGTCGAGGCGATGTGCGACATAAACTTCACCGGCTGCGCCCGCGTGATGGGGGCGGTGCTGCCCGGTATGGTGCAGCGCGACAAGGGGCATGTGGTCATCACAGGCTCGCTTTCAGGGTTCCGTGGCCTGCCGGGGGCGATTGGCTATGCTGCGTCAAAGGCCGGGGTGATGGTGCTGGCAGAATCGCTTTACTGCGATCTGCGTGGCAGCGGCATCGACGTGCAGGTGGCCAACCCCGGTTTCATCAAGACGCGCCTGACGCAGAAGAACGAATTTTCGATGCCCTTCCTGATGACGCCCGAAGAAGCCGCGCGCGAGATGTTCGAGCATATGAACACCACCGCCTTCAAACGCAGCTTCCCAATGGTGTTTTCCTGGCTGTTCCGGTTGTCACAGCTTTTGCCCGACTGGGCGTATTACAGGATTTTTGCCTCGAAATAGGCTAAGCGCAGTTCAGCCGTGCCATGAAGAAACCGTCCATTCCGCCGATGCTGGCCCAGTAATCGGGGCGCAGACGCAAGCCACCATCAGGCGTGATCCATGCGGGGTCCATTCCGGGCACCTCGGGCGCCTGAACCCGCAGGCCCGGATGGCGGGCAAGGGCCGCAGCGATCTGGTCTTCACCCTCGGCTGGCAAAAGCGAGCAGGTGCAATAGACCAGCCGCCCGCCGGGGCGCAGCCAGCCGAGCGCGCGGTCCAGAAGGGCAGCTTGCAGCGGCAAAAGGGAGTCAAGCTCGGTCCCGTCCTTGATATGCGGCAGATCGGGGTGACGGCGGATGGTGCCACTGGCCGAACAGGGCGCGTCGAGCAAGATGGCGTCAAAGGCGGCGTCCGGTTCCCAGTGCATGGCATCAGCCACCACAAGGTTTGCGGACAGTCGGGTGCGGGCAAGATTGTCCTGCACCCGCGCCATGCGGGGCCCCGAGATATCAAGCGCAGTTACCTGCGCGCCTGCGGCGGCCAATTGCATCGTCTTGCCACCCGGAGCGGCGCACAGGTCCAGAATACGCTCGCCATGCCGTGGAGCGAGAAGAATGGCCGCCAAGCTGGCGCCTGCGTCCTGCACCCACCAGTCGCCTGTGGCAAAGCCCGGCATTGCCGTGATCTGGCCGCTCGCGGCGAGGCGAATCGAGCCGTTGGCAAGGCGCATGCCGTCGGGCAGGGTAGTGGCCCCCGGCTTGGGCGTAATGTCGGTGGGCGGGGTCTGGGTGTGGACGTTTTCGATCAGCGCCACTGCGTCGCGGCCATACGCATGGACCAAAGGCTGGCGCAACCAACGCGGCAACAGAGGCGCGGGCAGGGTTTCCAGCATCACCGGATCGGGCAGCGCGCGCAGAACCGCATTGACCAGCCCGGCCATGTGCTGGGTGCGCTTGCCTGCGCGGACCAGACCCACCGCTTCATTCACCACGCCGTAGGCGGCGGCACCTTGCGCGCGTTCGATCACGGCAAGGCGCAGCACATTCAGCACGGCGAGCGGTGGCGCCTTGCGCAGAAGGGGTTTCAAGATTCGGTCGGCGCGGTCTAGGTTGCGCAAAACGTCGGCCGCCAGCCGCTCGGCCCGCGCCCGGTCGGGGCCTGACAGACCCTCGGGCGCGCTTGCCTGTGCCAGCATCGCCCCCTCGCCCAACGTGGCGTTCAGCAGTGCCACCGCCGCACCCCGTGCGGATATGCCCTCGGCCATGTGATGCCTCCGATCCTTGTCGTTACCCCGGGACCGCGTATATCAAAGGACAAGAACAGGAAAGCCGCCATGACCGATACGCCAGAGACGCCCCCCGATCCGCCGCCAGCCGCCCTTCGCGCGCTGGCCGAAGCCGAAGCCCGCCGCGCCGAAGCGCGCGATCTGGCGCTGCCACCCGAACTGGGCGGCCGAAAAGGGCCCGAGCCTGTGCGCTATGGCGATTGGGAGAAAAAGGGGCTGGCGATCGATTTCTGATCCGGGGCAGGCGTGGGTCAGCGCAGACGGAACGACGCAGACCTGCCCGCGCCCCGGTCCACGGTAAAGCGCAATTCCGACGTTCCACGCGCCTCGACAAGCTGGCAGTTGGACTCGATAGCATAGCCCGACCAATCCATTTCGCGGCAGAAATACCCGTCTTGCCATGACCAAGTGCCGCTGATGCCCCAACCGAGGGCGCTGCCGTTGATCTTGCCTTCGGGCAGGACGTTCAGGGTAAGGTTGTACAGGCCGATGCGCAGGTCTTTGTCCTTGACCAGTTGCACGAAGGCGGTCTTGTCGCTGATCACCTCAAACCCGTTGGCGAGGGCTTGCAGCGGGAGGATTGCGGTCAGGAAGGCGAGAAGGATCAATCGCATGGCGCACCTTTATGTGGTTACTGCATGTACGTGGCGGCGCGCGATCTGGTTCACCTCCTGACGCGGATGTGAGGCGTGTTACAGGCCCAGGACATCCATCATGTCGTATTCCCCGGGTTTCTGGCCAAGTCCCCAGAGGGCGGCCCTGAGCGCGCCGCGCGCAAATATGGCCCGGTCGGTGGCGATGTGGCGCAGCACAATACGCTCGCCTTCGGCAGCGAAGATCACCTCGTGCTCGCCCACGATGTCGCCGCCGCGTATGGCGGAAAAGCCGATGCTGCCGGGCGCCCGGGGCCCGGTGATGCCATCGCGGCCGGAAACGCGCGCCGCGTCCAACGCGATGCCCCGGCCATCCGCGGCCGCCTGACCCAACATCAGCGCGGTGCCCGAGGGAGCATCGACCTTGTGGCGGTGGTGCGCCTCGACCACTTCGATGTCCCAGTCTTCGTCCAGCGCGGCGGCAACCTTTTGTGTCAGTCGCACCAGCAGGTTGACCCCCAACGACATGTTGCCGGCGCGGATGATGGGCGTGTGATGGGCAGCGGCGGAAAGCTTCGTCAGATGCACTGGGCCCAGCCCCGTGGTGCCGACCACATGCACGGTGCGGGCCTGTGCGCACAGCGCGGCGAAGGCTACCGTGGCCTCGGGGGCGGTGAAGTCGATCATGGCGTGGGCGCGCGACAGCGCCTCAAGCGCGTCATCCGTTACGAGGGCGCCCATATCGGCGCCGCCCATGCACGCGCCGATGTCACGGCCGACCCAATCATGTCCGGGGCGTTCCAGACAGGCCAGGAGGCGCACCTTGTCGGATTGGGTGATCAGGCGGATCAGCATCTGCCCCATCCGGCCCGAAGCTCCGGTGACGACAATTCCCGGCAGGTCTGACATGACGGCTTCCCTTGGTATGTTTGTGCCGGGTGTAGCGCAGGCGAACGCCCGGCAAAAGCCTGCCGATGCCGTTGCAGGGGCTGCAAAAAGCGATTACATCGCGCAAATGGCACAAAAACGTATCTCCTCAGGGTCCGGCCCGTCGCAGCGGCAGTTGCGCGTGGGCGAAATGATCCGCCGCACACTGTCTGATCTGCTGAGCCGGGGCGAAATTCACGACCCTGTGCTGAACGCGATGTCGATCACCGTGGGTGAGGTTGCAGTGTCGCCCGACCTGAAAGTGGCCACGGTCTACGTCACGCCGCTGATGGGAGAGGCGACGCCTGCCGAGGCGGTCGCGGCCCTGGCAAGGAACAAGCATCAGATCCGGATGCGCGTGACGGCAGAGATGACGCTGCGCTGGTCGCCCGAATTGCGCTTTCGCGCGGATGAGACATACGACCGGCTGGAAGAAAGCCGCCGCCTGTTTGCCGACCCCAAGGTGGCGCGCGATGTCGCGGCCCCGGACCACCCAGAACCGGACCACCCAGAACCGGACCACCCAGAACCGGATCAGCCCGACCCAGACCGTTCCGACCCTGGGGAGGTGTGAGATGCGGCTGATCCTGGGCCTGATCGTGCTGTTGTTGCCGCAAGGTGCAGGGGCGGCGGCGTGCCGGGACATGGGGTTTGAGGGCGTGCCGATGACGGTATGCGAGGTCAAGGCGGGCGCCGACGTCCGGCTGTTTCTGGATGGGCGCGAAGGCAACCTGGGCAGTTTCACCGCCGTGAACGAGGTTTTGGCGGCCGAGGGAAAAACGCTTGGCTTTGCGATGAATGCGGGGATGTATCACAGCGACCGCGCGCCGGTCGGGTTGTATCTGGAGCGTCAACGCAAGGTCTCGGAATTGGTCACGCGCGACGGACCGGGAAATTTCGGGCTGCTGCCGAACGGAGTATTTTGCATCGGGAATACGTTTGCCGTCATCGAAAGCCGCCGCTTTGCCAAGGTTCGGCCTGACTGTGCCTATGCCAACCAGTCGGGGCCGATGCTGGTGATCGGGGGCAAGTTGCACCCGCAGTTTCTGGCAGACAGCTCATCTGAGAACATCCGCAATGGCGTGGGTGTTTCAAAGGATGGCATGCGGGCGCTGTTTGTGGTGTCCAACGCCCCGGTGAACTTTCACCGCTTTGCGCGGTTCTTCCGAGATGAGCTGCGGCTGCCTGACGCCCTCTATTTCGACGGCAGCATTTCGCGGCTCTATGCGCCCGAACTTCGCCGTCATGACGCGGGCTTTCCGCTTGGGCCGATTGTCGGCCTTGTGATCCCAAAGGGCTGACCGGCATGGGGCGGGTGAAAAAGGGGCGTGCCGTTTCAGGCTGGGTGATTGTCGACAAACCCGCGGGCATCGGGTCTACCGATGTCGTAAACAAGGTGAAGTGGGCCTTTTTTGCGCAAAAGGCGGGGCATGCAGGAACGCTTGATCCTGATGCGACAGGGGTGTTGGCCGTGGCGCTGGGCGAAGCGACCAAGACCGTGCCGTATGTGACCGACGGTCTGAAGGGATATCGCTTTCGCATGGTCCTTGGTTTGGCGACGACAACGGATGATGCGGCGGGGGCGGTGATTGCGACCAGCGAAGTGCGGCCTTCGGATGCCTTGATCGAAGCAGAGCTGAGGGCGTTTCGCGGCCAGATCAACCAGGTTCCGCCGCAAGTGTCGGCGGTGCGCGTGGATGGCGCGCGCGCGTATGATCTGGCGCGTGACGGTGTGGAAATGGATCTTGCCGCACGTCCTTTGTGGGTAGAGCGGCTCGAGGTTCTTGGGCGCCCCGATGCAGACCATCTGGATCTGGAAATGGTGTGTGGCAAGGGCGGGTATGTGCGGTCCGTTGCGCGTGATCTGGGGGCGGCGCTGGGGTGCCTTGGGCATGTGGCATGGCTGCGGCGTGAGTGGTCGGGGCCGTTTTCGGTGGCGGATGCGGTGACGCTTGAGCAGATCGAGGCTCTGGCGCGGACGGATCAGATCGACTCGCTGCTGGGTCCCGTCGCGTGGGGTCTGGCTGACCTTCCCGAACTGGCGGCCACCCCCGAAGGTGCGGCACGGCTGCGCAATGGGAACCCGGGGATGGTAATCGGCCATGGGTTAGAATGGGGCGATCCGGCTTGGGCCAGCCATCTTGGCGTGCCGGTGGCGGTGGGGCATTATCGGGCAGGTGAGTTGCATCCCTCGCGGGTGTTCAATCTCTAGCGGTCGTGACGGGCGCGGGAACGCCGGGGTAACGCGTCAAGGCTCTGCGGGGTGAGACGAAAGTGGGCTTACGGATGATTTTTCGACAGCACCAGAAGGGGGATGCGGCGTCAGAGGCGGTCTATTCGCCCTGTCTGCTTTATCGCTATCTGCTGACGCGGGTGTGGGATGATGCCGCCGGGCGGGTGTTGTTCGTGATGTTGAACCCCTCGACCGCGACAGAATTGCAGAACGATCCCACGGTGGAGCGATGTGAGCGGCGGGCACGGGCGCTGGGGTTCGGGGCGTTTCGGGTGGTCAACATCTTTGCCTTTCGTGCGACGGACCCCAAGGTGATGCGGGCGGTGGTCGATCCGGTCGGGCCCCAGAATGATATGATGATCAAGCAGAGCGTGACGCTGTGGCGCCCGGATCGGGTGATTTGTGCCTGGGGCGCGCATGGGGCGCATCTGGCGCGCGGGGCCGCGGTGGCGGCGCTTTTGCGCGGCGGCGGGGCCGAGTTGTGGCATCTTGGCCTGACGGCCGCGGGCGCGCCGAAGCATCCGCTCTACATCGGGTATGACCGGCAACCCGAGGTTTGGGCAGTGCCATGACGCTTGTGATGGATAGGTTCGTCCGCCCGCGCGTTTCCCTGCCGGGGATCATGCCGTCGGTGCAGAATGCGGGGGCATTGCCCGCGCCGACCCTTTTGCAGGGCGACCCGGACCATTTTCCGGGCTCCTTTGGCCGGTTCTTTGCCGCAGGCTAGGCCGCCTGCAGTGTCACCTGCGACAGGTCCAGCCCAATGCCGCCGCGCACCATGGCGACCTGGACGCCATCCAGCGTCAGGGTGACGTCGTTGCTGCCTTCTACCGGGACCACAGCAAGGCTGGGTGCAGCGTGGATGGACGGATCGTACATGACCACAATCTGATCCTCGGCCGGATTGTAATCACTGATCTCGGCCATCGGGCCACCGGGGTATATGTCTTGCAGAACAAAGCTATCAGCCCCATCGCCGCCCATGCCGCAATCGCCCGCGCCCAGATGCAGGACGTCGTCGCCTTCGCCGCCGTTCAGGAAATCAATAGCCATATCGCCCCCGGCCACGTTTCCGCCCCAGAGCGTGTCATTCCCTGCTCCGCCGTCCAGTGTGTCCTGACCGCCGCCGCCGACCATCTGATCCTGTCCCGCGCCGCCGGCCAGCCAGTCGCGTCCCATGCCGCCGTCGAGTGTATCGTCGCCCTCGCCGCCCATCAGCGTATCATGGCCCGAGCCGCCGTGGATCAGGTCGTCACCCTGTTGTCCGGCCAGCGAATCGTTGCCCGCACCGCCGCTCAGCATGTCACGGCCTTCGCCTGCGTTGATTGTGTCGTCGCCGGTGCCTCCACCCAAAAGGTCATCGCCGTCGCCTCCGTCAAGATGGTCGCGCCCGGCACCGCCCCGCAGCGCATCATCTCCGCCGCGTCCGGTCAGTTGGTCTGATCCGGCCCTGCCGTTGATGATGTCGTCCCCATTTCCGCCGCCGAGGATGTCATCCGACGTGCCGCCAGACAGTGTGAGGGGCGGATCGATCGGGTCTGCCACATCGTCTGAAACGGGCATGCCGTCATCGACATAGCCTGCCGGGTGGCCCAAAGGCCCTGCCGAGGGTGCGGGCGCCGTCAGCCGTGCCGATGCTGTACCGCCGTTGTAGGGATCTGGCGGATCCATATGGTCGAACATGCTGCCGCCATCGTCATCTCCATCGGTTTCTTCGTTTGTCTCGGGCGTATCGGCTTCGTCGTCGTCGTCGGACTTTGATCCCATGAAGAGGTCGGCCACATAGCCGGCCCCCAACGCACCGAAAAGAGCAAGCATCGCCAACATGGTCCCAACCCCAATGACCGCACACCCCTGCGCGGCGTTAACCATTATTTCCCGCAAATTAATGATTGCAAAGGAAAATCCAAGAGGGAAGGTAGCACGGAATTCACCGGCAACATATCGGGGAATTACGCAGCAGGGCAGCAAAATGGGGGCGTGCTTAATGCCGCGTTTCCTTTCGCTGCCTGATTTTCAGCGGCCCGGTGACGCGCATGTCGCGTATAGGGTCTTTCCTTTTGCGCCAATTTCCAGTAATCGCCCCCATCCACTATGCAGTGGACCATCGGTCTTGCTGGACGACATCCCGGCTTGCACCTTCACCCTCTCGTTCAAGGAGACATTCGATGTCGATCACCGTTGAAGAAAAAGCCCGCCTTATCAAGGAATATGCCACCAAGGAAAACGACACCGGCTCGCCGGAAGTTCAGGTGGCCATCCTGTCGTCACGCATCGCGACCCTGACCGAGCACTTCAAGAGCCACAAGAAAGACAACCACTCGCGTCGTGGTCTTTTGATGATGGTGGCCCAGCGTCGCAAGCTGCTGGACTATCTCAAGGGCAAGGAAGAGTCGCGGTACACCGCGCTGATCGGGCGTCTGGGCCTGCGCCGCTGATTTTGTCGATATGGTTTCCTGCAAACGCCCGCGCCGAAAGGTGCGGGCGTTTCAATTTTTGGCCGTCAGGCGGCGCATCATGGGGGAACGGCAAAGGCTGCTAACCCGGCACGCAAACGGCATAGCGGCTGAACGCCCGCTCGCGAACCGGTTTCAACGCAATGTAGTCCGGGCTGCCAAAAACCATCTGCATCGAAGCCGAGTCTGGATACCCGGTCAACGAAACGAACTGGGATCTGTCCCAGACAGCGTTTCGGTCACTTCGTATCGGCTGACCGATCTTGCGCCTGCCCGTTCCATCAAAGGGCCTGCAACATTCAGATAGGTGACCAACGCCTGCCCGCCGTCAGGACTCAACGATGCCATGGCCAGAACTGTCTTTGTCACGGCGGCTGCTTCCTTTGAAATTCGAATCGATGCTTCATTCTGCGAAACGTGCCGTCAACGCGAAAATCCGGCGTGACAGAGAAGCGACGCGCAGTCCCGGGCCGTGAACCCCGCCCCTTCCCAATCGCCTGCTTTTCTTGTACACGCGCGCAATCTGCGACGTGAGGCCCGCCCCCGGCCGCATGCAAAGGATAGGGGGCGGCGGCAATGGGGCCGCCATGCAAAAGGGGAAGCCGCAGGATACGCCTGTTCAGTGCTTCCGAGAGGAAACGATAGATGTTCAATGTAACGACCAAATCAATCCAGTGGGGCGAAGAAACGCTGACACTGGAATCGGGCAAGGTTGCCCGTCAGGCCGATGGTTCCGTGATTGCCACCTTGGGTGAAACCAGCGTGATGGCAAACGTGACCTTTGCCAAACAGGCCAAGCCGGGGCAGGATTTCTTTCCGCTGACGGTGCACTACCAGGAAAAATACTATGCCGCCGGCAAGATCCCCGGTGGTTTCTTCAAGCGCGAGGCGCGCCCGTCGGAAAAAGAGACGCTTACCTCGCGTCTGATCGACCGCCCCTGCCGCCCGCTGTTCGCCGAAGGCTTCAAGAACGAAGTGCTGGTGATGTGCACCGTTCTCAGCCACGATCTTGTGAATGAGCCTGACATCGTCGCCCTGATTGCTGCATCAGCTGCGCTGACGATTTCGGGCGTACCGTTCATGGGCCCCATCGGGGCTGCCCGCGTCGGCTTTTCCAAGGGCGCCTATGTGCTGAACCCTGATGTCGAAGACATGCAGAACCTGCGCAACAATCCTGATCAGCGGCTTGATCTGGTTATCGCCGGCACCAAAGACGCGGTGATGATGGTCGAGTCCGAGGCCTATGAGCTTTCCGAGGCCGAGATGCTGGGCGCCGTCAAGTTCGGGCATGACGCGATGCAGCCTGTGATCGACCTGATCATGGAGTTTGCCGAAGATTGCGCCAAAGAGCCGTTCGACTTTTCGCCCCCGGATTATTCCACGCTGTACGCCAGCGTGAAAAAGGCTGGCGAGGAACAGATGCGCGCCGCCTTTGCGATCCGTGACAAGCAAGAGCGCACCACCGCCATTTCCGCCGCCGTCAGCGCCATCAAGGGCGCGCTGTCCGAGGAAGACCTGTCCGATGCAAACCTTGGCTCGGCAATCAAGAAGCTGGAATCGTCCATCCTGCGTGGCGATGTTGTGAAAAACGGCACCCGCATTGATGGCCGCGATACCAAAACGGTGCGCCAGATCACCTGCGAAACCGGCATTCTGCCGCGCACGCACGGCTCGGCGCTGTTCACGCGTGGGGAAACCCAAGGCCTTGTGGTGACCACTTTGGGCACCGGCGAGGACGAGCAGATCATGGACGCGCTGCACGGCAACTCGCGCTCCAACTTCTTGCTGCACTATAACTTCCCACCCTATTCGGTGGGTGAAGTGGGCCGCGTTTCTGGCCCCGGCCGCCGCGAGATTGGCCACGGGAAACTGGCATGGCGCGCGCTTCAGGCGGTATTGCCTGCGGCAACCGACTTTCCCTACACCATTCGTCTGGTGTCCGAGATCACCGAATCGAACGGTTCTTCCTCGATGGCGTCGGTTTGCGGTGGATCGCTGTCGATGATGGACGCGGGCGTTCCGCTGAAGGCACCTGTCGCGGGCGTGGCTATGGGTCTGATCCTGGAAGACGACGGCTCTTACGCCGTTCTGACTGATATTCTGGGTGACGAAGACCACTTGGGCGATATGGACTTCAAGGTGGCGGGCACCGCCAACGGCATCACAAGCCTGCAGATGGACATCAAGATTGCGGGTATCACGTCCGCGATCATGGAGCAGGCCCTTGCGCAGGCCAAGGATGGCCGGATGCATATTCTGGGCGAAATGGCCAAGTCGCTGACCTCGGCGCAGGCGTTCAGCCAGTATGCGCCCAAGATCGAGACGATGCAGATTCCGACCGACAAGATCCGTGAAGTGATCGGCTCGGGCGGCAAGGTCATCCGCGAGATTGTTGAGACCAGCGGTGCCAAGGTCGACATCAACGACGACGGCATGATCAAGATCGCCTCGAACGACGCCGCCGCCATCAAGCGCGCCTATGACATGATCTATTCGATCGTGGCCGAGCCGGAAGAGGGCCGCGTCTACACCGGCAAGGTTGTGAAACTGGTCGACTTCGGCGCTTTCGTGAACTTCTTTGGCAAGCGTGACGGCTTGGTCCATGTGTCTCAGATTGCCAACAAGCGTCTGAACCACCCCAATGAGGCGCTGAAAGAAGGTCAGGAAGTAAAGGTCAAACTTCTGGGCTTTGACGACCGTGGCAAGGTGCGCCTTGGTATGAAGATGGTCGATCAGGAGACCGGTGAAGAGATCACCGAAAAGGCTGACGCAGAATAGGGTTTTGCGTCCTCGTACGGAAAAAGGCCCCGGGGAAACCTCGGGGCCTTTTTGCTACACGTCTGCGTGAGATTTGCCGCTTGTCGGTGCATGCACCTTGGATCAGCCCACAACTGTCGTAACTTGCACACCAAGTGTTCCAACAACAGGCTGCCACCATGTCCCTGAAGCCTACCCGCCGCCACCTGCTGGCCGCCGGGGCAGCGTTCCTCGCCAGCCCCGCCCTTGCGCACACCACAGCGCAGAAGCCCACAAGCGCGACTTATGTGGTGCCACCACAGCATATGCCAGTCATGGTGCGCCTGACCGACACGTTTGCGCCCGGCCAGATCCTGGCTGATCCCGACACGTTCTCGCTCTACTGGACGCTGGAGGACAAAAAGGCGTTGCGTTATATCGTCGGCGTCGGGCGTGGCGATCTTTACGAACCCGGCACCTTTTTTGTCGGCGCAAAAAAGGAATGGCCAAGCTGGACGCCAACCAAGGAAATGATCGCGCGCAACCCGGATAGCTATGCAAAGTGGAAAGACGGGATGCCGGGCGGGCCAACCAACCCCTTGGGCGCACGCGCGCTCTATCTGTTTGACGAGCGTCGCGGAGACACCTTTCTGCGCATCCATGGCACGCCCGAGCCGTGGACAGTGGCGTCTGCCGTGTCGAACGGCTGTGTGCGGTTGGTGAATGATCATATCAAGCTGTTGTATGACATCGTGCCCATCGGGGCGCCGGTCACACTTTATCCCAAGACGACGGGGAACTGATCGCAAAATTGGGGGCCGGTCCGGGGATGGACCGGCCCCTGACGCCTGTGCGCAGGCGCAATGCCACGTGCCCTTTTACTTTGGCGCCTTGGCAAACCGAAGATAAGGCAACTTGATGTCGAGATCGCCAAAACGCTCTTTGGCCTGCTCGTTCGTCAGCGACAGTGCCACGATCACATCTTGGCCCGGCACCCAGTTTGCTGGCGTGGCCACCGGCACGCCGTCGGTTGCCTGCACCGCATCCAAGGCGCGCAGGATCTCGGCAAAGTTGCGCCCCACGCTCATCGGATAGGACATCGTCAGGCGCACCTTCTTGTCCGGCCCTATGATATAGACCGTGCGCACGGTGGCCGTATTGGCAGGGGTGCGCCCCTCTTGCGGCAGGTAATAGTCGGCGGGCAGCATGTCATAGGCTTTGGCCACCGTCAGGCTGGTGTCGTCGATAATCGGAAAGTCGGCGGGCTTGCCTGCGAACGCCTCGATGTCGCGCTTCCACTTGCCGTGGTCCTCGACCGAATCGATGGAAACGCCGATCACCTTGGTGTCGCGCTTGGCCCATTCGTCGGCCAGTTGCGCCACGGCGCCAAACTCGGTCGTGCAGACGGGCGTAAAATCGCGCGGGTGGCTGAAGATGATGGCATAGCTATCGCCCAACCATTCGTGAAACCGGATTGTCCCTGCCGTGGATTCGGCGGTGAAGTCCGGGGCAATGTCATTGATACGGATCGACATGGTGGCACCCTTCTTGTTCCAGATACCCTTCAGATAAACCTTATCCGCGCACTTTTCATCCCCCCTGAAACGTCGGGACGTGCCGCCTTGGCAAACGACGCCGCACCTGCCACAATATGATCAAATTTCAGCCCGAGGAGGCTCCGATGCTGACCAAACGCGATTTCTACATCAACGGTGCATGGGTCGCCCCAAAGGACGCCCGCGACCACACTGTCATCAACCCCTCAAATGAAGAGCCTTGCGCGACGATCAGCCTTGGCGATCAAGCCGATACAGACTCGGCCGTGGCTGCTGCAAAGGCCGCTTTTCCCGCCTGGGCCGCTACTCCGCCGTCCGAGCGTGCGCGTCTGATCGCGGGCATCCTCGATCAGTACAACGCCCGATTGCAGGAATTTGCCGAAACCATTTCAATGGAAATGGGGGCGCCGATCGACTTTTCCCTTTCGGATCAGGCACCTTGCCTGCCGTGGCACACCACGAACTTCCTCAAGGCGTTCGATGGCATCGAGTGGATTCGTCCCCTCGGCCCCCACGCGCCCGGCGCTGCGGTGGCAATGGAACCCATCGGTGTTGTCGGGTTGATCACGCCATGGAACTGGCCGGTCAATCAGGTGGCGCTGAAAGCGATTCCCGCGATGCTGGCAGGTTGCACTTGCGTGCTGAAACCGTCCGAGGAAAGCCCGCTGAACGCGATGCTGTTTGCCGAGTTCTGCCACGATGCAGGCATTCCGCCCGGTGTGTTCAATCTGGTAAACGGTGATGGGCCCGGCGTGGGCACCCAGCTTTCGGTGCACCCCGATGTGGACATGATCTCATTCACCGGGTCTACCCGTGCCGGTCGGGCCATTTCCAAGGCGGCATCCGAGACGCTGAAGCGCGTGGCGCTGGAATTGGGGGGCAAAGGTGCAAACCTGTTGTTTGCCGATGCCGACGACAAGGCCGTCGAACGCTCGGTCCGGCGGATGATGGAAAACAGCGGCCAGTCATGCAACGCCCCGTCGCGCCTGCTGGTCGAGCGCAGCGTTTATGACCAAACGGTCACAAAGGCGGTCGCCATAGCGAACGCGATCACGGTCGGCCCCGCCGATCAGCCCGGAAACCACATCGGCCCCGTGGTGAACAAGCGTCAATGGGATCAGATCCAGGGCTATATCCAGACGGGCATCGACGAAGGCGCCCGCCTTGTTGCCGGAGGCGCCGGCCTGCCGGATGGCTTCAACCGCGGGTTCTACGTCAAGCCCACGATCTTTGCCGACGTGACCCCCGGAATGACCATCGAGCGCGAAGAAATTTTCGGACCCGTCCTGTCGATCATCGCCTTTGAGACAGAGGCCGACGCCATCGCCATCGCCAATGACTCGCCGTACGGTCTGACGCATTACGTGCAGTCCGGAAGCCCGGCGCGTGCCAACCGCGTGGCGCATCAGTTGAAGTCCGGGATGGTCGAGATGAATGGCAAACCCCGCGGGGCAGGTGCTTTCTTTGGCGGAGTCAAACAGTCGGGCCGCGCGCGTGAGGGCGGCATCTGGGGCCTGGAAGAGTTTCTCGAGGCCAAGGCAATTTCCGGCTATGATTTCACCTTGGTTGATGCTGCCGAGTAATGTGCACTGCCGCACCGTGGTCACCGGTTTCGGTGGTTGCGGTGCGCACATTTCTGGTCTTGGCGACACGCCCCGACTGCGGCAAGAATGACATCATCTGAACCCAAGGCGTTTCGCAGCGCAAACGCGTGCCCTTGGCACTTCGATTTACCACGAAGAGGGGATGTAATTCTTATTTACATTCCCTAGATTGCATCAAGTTCACGCCAGCGGAGGGCGCCATGGCCGATTTCGACACGCAGATTCAGGAAAGCCAGAAACAGGTGGCCGAGGCGCAGGCCAAGATCAGTGCAATCACCAGTCGGATCGAAACCGGCCGCGCCAAACTGGCCGAAGGTGAGGCTGCGATCGACATCGAAAACGCAACGCTCGACGATGTGCACAAGCACACCGACCTGATGAACGCGAACATCGCCGAACTGATCATGGGCCTGGATGATGTGACGGCAGGATTCTCCAAGGATTTCGAAGAGATGCGGTCGAAAACGGGGATGGAAAGCTTTGTCGGCATCTTCAGCACCGGCAAATCCGAATCAATGCGTCAGGAACGCCTGCGCACCGCCAGCATTGATGACAAGCTGCAGGATCTTATCGCGAAATCTGATGTGATCGTGCGACTTTTGCAGGGCCAGCTTGACATGCTGAACGTCCAGAAATCGAGCGTCGAAACCAACCTTACCAGCACTCTGACCGACCGCGAAGGCACGGTTGCGGCGCTTGAAGCCGTGCGGTCCGAGATTGCAGGCATGGACCCCACGATCATCGCGCTGGAAAACAAGATCAGCGTCGAGCAGGACGCCGCCGCGCGCACCCGTCTGGAATCCGAACTTGCAGCATTGAACGGGCGCTACAATGCGCTGGTCCAGGACGAGCAGGTTAAGATCGCCAAGTCGCAAACGCTTGAACGGTACATCGAAAAGGGCAAGACGTGGATGGACAGCTTGCAAAATCAGGCGGCGACGCAACTGGTGCTGATCAACAAGCTGCAGACAGATACGAAACAGCGCGTCGTTCTCTATGACGCGCTGACCGCCAGCCTGAAGACCGCGCAACAGCAGGACGTGGCCCACCGGATCAACGAGATCGGTGTCAAGACGGATCAAGAGGCGCAGGCCGCCATGGCCGCCATCGGCGCCGCCACCAATGACAAGATGGCCGACATGCTGGAAGCGCACGAAGGCCATATGGTCTTTGCCCGCAAGATATTGGAGCAAAAGGCCAAGGCGGACGAACGCTTTAACCGCCGGTTTGCCAGCATCGTCGAAAAGCACGACAAGAACGCCTACGGGGAATAAGTGGCAAACGCCGTCAAGGACCAGCTGACCAATGATCATGCCGAGCTGTACGATACCCTCGTGGCCCGGTCCTATTTCGCGCGGTTTGAAAGGATTACGGGCCATCTGACCAGGGTTGCCGCCGAGATGGAGAAAGAGGGTGCCTTTACCCGCACCGAAACCCGCGTTCTTGGCGGCTATCTGGCGGCACTGCGCGGCACGTTCACGGCCCTGTCGCACAAGTATCTGATGACGGGCCGTTCCGAGGGCGCGCCGCGCATCACCTTTGACCGGCACGAAAGTGGCTTTCCGGTGGCGCAAGAGTTGATGGTGATGGCGATGGATGCGGCGCAGGCGCCCAAGCATCTGTCAGGCACGGCCTCGATTCCCGAGTTGAAAGACAAGATGGTGCGCCAGATTGTGGGCGATCTGACCATCCCCACCGCGCTGCAATTCGCGCTGTCCCAGCGGATGTATTACGAGGCACTGACGATGGGTGGCCTGTTCTGGGCGCGCAATGACCCCGATGCCCAATGGATCGCGGATGTGCAGGGGCGGCGCCAGTATCTGGTGCATTGGGCGGTCTATGACACGCAGGTCAATCTGCCGGTGGTCTACCTCATGGATCTTGAGGATTCAGGACGCAAACCCCTGCCCAATGACGACCGCCGCTGGCCGCAGGCACAGGCGCACCTTATGGCACAGTCGCTCGCAGGACTGAAGCTGCTGACGATTGCGCAGGGTTTTGACACAGATTTTGACAGCCTGCACCCCAAACGCCTGCGTCGTATCCACCTTGGGCCGATGTATTCCCATGATTTCACCCTGCAATCGGGTCCGATATCCGAGGTGCTTTCAACCGCCAAGGCCCCCGAGGATCAGGACTGGGCGCTGGTCTGGACCATCGAAGATTTGCGTGCCGAGCGTGCCGAGCAGATCAAGGATGGCTGGTTCGGCAGCGTCGAGCGGCAGATATTTGCACTTGATCCCTTTGCCGGCAAGGGGGCCGAGACAGGCACCACACGGATGGACCGGATGGTAATCATCCCCGAGCGTCCCTATCAGGCGCTGGCCGAATTGAACCCGCCCGGGTTTCGCGACGTGCGCAAGTTTGTTGTTGGTGCGGGCGGCCAGATGATTGCGACGAGGTAGGCGATGAACACACGCGACACGATGGAGTTGAAGGAAGAGGACATCCGCGCGCAGTATGATCCGGCGCTTGGCCTTCTTGCGGGCTTTGATCACGCGCCGCGTCTGGCCAGGGTGGCAGATGCCCCAGCGCCCGAACGTAGCCCCGGTCTTGGCACCCGGCCACGGTTTCGGTCAACCACCCCCGGCCTTGTGACCCGCCCCACCACGCGCCCCGGCGGCGTTCGGTTGATCGAGCGGATCGAGGCGTTGTCCGATGGTCTGACCTCGCCTTTGCAGGCTTCGGTCTTGCACGCCGTGCGCCGGGGGCTGGCAATCGCGCTGGCGATGGGGGCGGGGTTTTCGGATCGCTCGGGGTTGGTCGAGTTGAAGAAGGCCAACCTCGAAGGCCGCCTGCCCGACCTGAGACGTGCCGAGTTTACCGAGCTTTTGTCGG
>JBBRBJ010000023.1:0-49100 GCA_038205925.1 Rhodobacterales bacterium
AAAGTTCGTTTTTGTTCCGCGTGAGGGTCTCGCTGTTGCCAAGAGCCTAGCATGGACGAACCCATGGGCAAAACCTACGGGGCATCGGGACGAGCCTCGATAGGAGCGGGCGGCTTATGAGCGCACCGCGATCCACCGCGAGTGCTGGGTGGCACCGGGGCGAGGCTGGCCGGTAACCGCAGGCCTGTCACGCGGATTTTCTGGCGGCTCAGGTTCGTATTTTCGAACTCTGGCAAACCGGTACGGCACCGGCACGCGCCGAAGCCGAGGCGATCCACCGACAACTCCTGCCCGCCATCGTGTTCATGTCGCGGTCCGTTCCCGGAATGCTGTCCTTATGTGCTCTTTGTATCTTTTGTTTGATTTGAACTTTTCGTTTAACGATAGTGCAAACAAAGAGAATCGCCGTCAACAAACAGGGAGAACAAGATGAAAGCCATGAAACTCGCGCTTGGCATGCTGGCAGCCTCAGCCTTTGCCTCGGCTGCGCAGGCCGACAAACTGGATGAAATCATTTCCTCCGGTGTGCTGCGCTGCGCCGTTGTGCTGGATTTCCCGCCGATGGGGTCGCGCGATGCCAGCAATAACCCGATCGGGTTTGACGTCGACTATTGCAACGATCTGGCCGCCGCTCTGGGCGTGACCGCCGAAATCGTTGAAACCCCGTTCCCCGAGCGTATTCCTGCGCTGATGTCCGGCCGCGTTGACGTGGGCGTTGCCTCGACCTCGGACACGCTGGAACGTGCAAAGACAGTCGGCTTTACGGTGCCTTACTTTGCCTTTGAAATGGCTGTCACCTCGAACGACGCGTCTGGGATCAAGTCCTATGAGGACATGAAGGGCAAGGTTGTTGGCGCCACCGCAGGCACCTATGAGGCGATTGCCCTGGAAGATCAGGTCAAGGCATGGGGTGAAGGCGAGTTTCGCCCCTACCAGACCCAGGCAGACGTGTTCCTTGCGCTGAGCCAGGGGCAGCTTGATGCCACCGTTTCCACCTCGACCGTGGCGATGGCCAACGTGCAGACGGGCAATTTCCCCGGCATCACGGTTGTGGGCAAGGCACCGTTCGACACGGACTATGTCGGACTGTTCACCAACCGCGAGGAATATGGCTTCATCAACTATCTGAACCTGTTCATCAATCAGCAGGTGCGGACCGGCCGCTATGAGGAGCTTTACACCAAATGGGTTGGCGGCGAACTGCTGCCGGATCTGACTGTCAGCGGCACCTACCGCTGATCATTTGATTGCCCTGTGGCGGCGCGGCACAGCCGCGCCGCCTTTTCGTTCCTAAAACGAAGTACGATGGTCATGTTCAACTATACCTTCCAGTGGAATCAGGCGCTCAAGGCATTGCCGCAAATGCTTGAAGGCGCCGTGGTCACGCTGCAGATCGCCCTGCTTTCCATGGCAATCGGGTTGGCGTGCGCCATTGTGTTGACCCTGTTTCGCCTGTCCCACAACAGCGTGCTGCGCGCCTTTGCCGTCACTTGGGTTGAAGTTGCGCGCAACACCCCGGCGCTGTTCCAGATCTACATGGCGCATTTCGGGCTAGGCAGTTTTGGCATTCACCTCAGCCCCTATACCGCCCTCCTGGCCGGCATAGCCTTCAACAACGCGGGCTATCTGGCCGAAAACTTTCGCGGTGCGCTGAAAGCCATTCCAGACACCCAGACCCGCTCCGCACGATCATTGGGCATGACAGGGTTGCAGGCTTTTCGGCTGGTCGTCGTGCCGCAGATGGTGCGGATTGCGTTCCTTCCCATGACCAACCAGATGGTCTGGGCCATCCTGATGACCTCGCTCGGGGTGACTGTCGGGATGAATACCGACCTTGCCGGCATCACGCAGGATCTCAATGCGCGCTCATTCCGGACCTTTGAATTCTTTGCCATTGCCGCTGTGATTTTCTATCTGATGACCAAGGCTGTCACCCTTGCAGCCCGGGCGATTGCCTGGCGCATGTTCCGCTACTGAGGGGGTATCAGATGTTTGAAACAGCCTTGACGTTCAATGACCTTCTGTTCCTTGCCAAAGGTGCGGGCATGACGCTTGCGGTCACCGGCGTGTCGGTTGCGGCGGGAACGGTGCTCGGTATCCTTTTCGGGGTGGTCCGTACCCAGTTCGGCCCAATCTGGTCGATGCCGCTGACCTTTTTCCTCGATATCTTCCGTTCGGTGCCGCTACTGATCCAGTTGGTCCTGTTCAACTCGTTTCAGGCCATCGCAAAGTTTGGCTGGGGGCCTTTCACCACGTCTTGCGTCGTGCTGTCGCTGTACACCGCCGCCTATTGCACCGAGATCGTGCGCGGCGGTATCGAGTCGGTGCCCACCATCACCCGGCGGGCGGGGCGGTCGCTGGGTCTGTCCTGGGCGCAGGACATGCGCTATATCGTGGCCCCGCTGGCCACCCGTGTGTCCTTGCCCGCCTGGATCGGACTTACGCTGGGGGTCATGAAGGATTCGGCACTGGTGCTGTGGCTTGGTCTGACCGAGCTTTTGAAGGCATCGCAGATCCTTGTGACCCGCCTGCAAGAGCCGCTGTTCATCCTGATGGTTTGTGGTGCGATCTACTTTCTGATCAGTTTTCCCATAGCCCGGCTTGGCGGGTATCTCGAAAAACGGTGGTCCCCCAATGATTGAGATCGAAAACGTCCGCAAATCGTTTGGTGCGCTTGAGGTGCTCAAAGGCATCAACCTGACCGTGGCCAAGGGCGAGGTTCTGACCGTCATCGGCGGTTCCGGTTCGGGCAAGTCGACGCTCTTGACCTGCATCAATGGGCTTGAACCCATCGACGCCGGACGCATCACCGTGGACGGCACCGAAGTGCATGCCAAAACCACGGACCTGAACACGCTGCGGTGCAAACTTGGCATCGTGTTTCAGCAATGGAACGCCTTTCCGCACCTGACCGTGCTGGAAAACGTCATGCTGGCCCCGCGCAAGGTACTGCGTCAGTCCCGCGCCGAGGCCGAGGCGATGGCAGTCAAGCAACTGACCCATGTGGGTCTGGGCGACAAGCTGAAAGTCTACCCGTCCCGCCTGTCGGGCGGGCAACAGCAACGCATGGCGATTGCCCGCGCATTGGCCATGTCACCCGACTATATGCTGTTTGACGAGGTCACATCGGCGCTTGACCCCCAACTGGTCGGCGAGGTGCTGGACACGCTGCGCCTGCTGGCGTCAGAGGGCATGACGATGATCTGCGTCACGCATGAGATGAAGTTCGCGCGTGAAGTGTCTGATCGGGTGGCCTTCTTTCACAAGGGTGTCATGGCTGAAATCGCCTCTCCCGAGGATTTGTTTGAAGCGCCCAAAGACCCCGAGCTGCAAAAGTTCCTGTCCGCGACACATTGACGGGCGCAACCTGGAATGAACTCTGCATGTGAGGCGATCGTAGTCGGGGCGGGGCGGATGATGCGGCGGGCGCTCCAGAGCAAATTGGCTGTGGACGACGCGTTGGTGCATGAGCCGATCATCGGCAGCCTGTTCCGGGGCCGGGTCGAGACCGCCAAAACCCGCGCAGGTCGTCCCGCGATCATCCGTTCGATCTCGGGCGGGGCGCGGATAACTGGCCTGAACATAATCTTCATCGATGACCCGGACCCTTTTGCGCATGGATTTGTCTTGAAATGAGCACCCGCACCACTCTCCATGCGCGCAGCATTCTGGCGGGCACCGCCTCTGGCCCGATTATCGCGACCTCCGAGGCGCTCAGCTTTTGGGGCGGGATCGATCCGGCCACCGGCAAGATCATCGACGTGCACCACCCGCTGCACGGTCAGTGTGTGACCGGCTGCATCCTGATGATGCCCTCGACGCGCGGCTCTTGCACCGGGTCGGGGGTGCTTTTGGATCTGGCGCTGACAGGCCGCGCGCCCGCCGCACTGGTATTTTGTGAGGATGAAGACGTGGTCACCCTTGGCGCGCTGATCGCGGCAGAGATGTTTGGCGTCAGCCTGCCCGTGCTGCGCCTGACCGCCGATGCTTTCAGCGCCCTTGCAGCCGAGCCACGCGCCGAAATTACCGCGACCGCCATCACCGCCGGGGCGGTGAACCTGCCCGTCAGCCCGCCGGCCACAGCGATGCTGGACCTGACGCCTGCGGATCAGGCCATGCTGAACGGCGACAAGGGCATCGCGGCCGAACAGGCCATGCGCATCATTTGTGCAATGGCTGCAAATCAGGGTGCAACACGGCTGATCGACGTCAGCCAAGGGCATATCGACGGCTGCATCTATGCCAGCCCCGCCAATCTGACCTTTGCCGAAAAGATGGCCGACATGGGCGCCAAGGTCTGTATGCCCACGACGATGAACGCCATTTCGGTGGACCGTTCGAACTGGCAGAGACAAGGAGTGCCGCCCTCGTTCGGCGGGCCTGCCGCGCGGCTGGCGGATGCCTATGTGCGCATGGGCTGCAAACCCAGCTTTACCTGTTCGCCCTATCTGCTGGATACCGCACCGACCGAGGGCGAGAATATCGCCTGGGCTGAATCCAATGCCGTGATCTTTGCCAATACGGTGCTGGGCGCGCGCACGGCCAAGCACCCCGATTTTCTGGACCTGTGCATCGCCCTGACCGGGCGGGCACCGCTTGCGGGCGTGTACCTTGATGCCCCGCGCAAGGCCCGCCGCATCATCGATGTGGACCTGCCCAACGGCATCGACGACGGGTTCTGGCCGCTGATCGGTTACATGGCAGGCAAGGAGGCCCCCGATTGCATCCCGCTTTTGCGCGGTCTGTCGGCGGCGGCACCAACCCGGGATGATTTAAAGGCGCTCTGCGCGGCCTTTGGCACAACTTCGGCATCACCCATGCTGCACATAGAAGGTGTGACCCCCGAAGCCACCGGCGCGGCACACCCTGACGCTGACCATGCCACCATTACCCGAGACGACATGCGCGTTACCTGGGCCAGCCTGAATGCCGGACCCGAAGCTGTGGAACTGGTTGCATTCGGCAGCCCGCATTTTTCGCTGACCGAATGTGAACGGCTGGCTGACATGCTGAACGGCCAGCCCGGCCATTGTGACACGACGACAATTGTTACCGCCGGGCATGACGTGATCCGCAAGGCCCGCGCCAATGGCACGCTCGATCGTTTGCAGTCCAGCGGCGTGCAGATTTTCCCCGACATCTGCTGGTGTTCGATCTCGGAACCGCTGTTCCCGGTCCACACCCGTGCGCTGATGACCAATTCCGGCAAATACGCCCACTACGGCCCGGGGTTGAGCGGTCGTGCCGTGCGGTTTGGCAGTCTTGCTGATTGTGTCGAGGCAGCGCTGATGGGCAAGGTTCCGGCGCGTCTGCCGGAATGGCTGGAATAACGGGGGAACGCGATGCGCAGTACCAAGACCATCCATGTCATCTCGGCCCACGCCGAAGGCGAAGTGGGCGATGTCATCGTAGGCGGAGTCGCCCCGCCCCCCGGTGATACCGTGTGGGAGCAAAGCCGTTGGATCGCCCGTGACCAGACCCTGCGCAACTTTGTGCTGAACGAACCGCGCGGCGGCGTCTTTCGGCATGTGAACCTGCTGGTGCCACCCAAGAACCCCGAAGCACAGGCCGCCTTTATCATCATGGAGCCGGAAGATACGCCGCCCATGTCCGGCTCAAACTCGATTTGCGTGGCGACGGTCCTGCTGGACAGCGGAATTATCCCGATGCACGAGCCCCTGACCGCGTTCGTGCTTGAGGCGCCGGGTGGGCTTGTGCGGGTGCGCGCCGAATGCCGCAATGGCAAGGCCGAGCGCATCTTTGTGCAGAACCTTCCCAGCTTTGCGCAAAAGCTGGATGCAACGCTGGAGGTCGAAGGGCTGGGCACGCTGACCGTCGACACTGCCTTTGGTGGCGACAGTTTTGTCATCGTTGACGCCCGCGCCATGGGGTTTGCCCTGACCCCGGACGAAGCGCATGATATTGCCAGGCTGGGGGCAAGAATTACAAAGGCCGCGACCGAGGCACTGGCGTTCCATCACCCTACCAACCCCGATTGGCGACATTTCTCGTTTTGCCTGTTCGCCGGATCTGTCGAACGGTGCCCCGATGGTTTGCGTGCCGGTTCTGCCGTGGCAATCCAGCCCGGCAAGGTTGACCGCTCGCCCACCGGAACGGCGCTGTCGGCGCGGATGGCGGTGCTGCACGCGCGCGGCCAAATGGGGCTGCACGATCACCTGACCACAGTTTCGCTGATTGGCTCTACCTTTGGCGGCCGTATCCTCGGGACGACGATGGTGGGCGACATCCGGGCCATTGTGCCGGAAATCAATGGGCGCGGCTGGATCACCGGCATTCACCAGCACATGCTGGACCCGTCAGACCCATGGCCCGAGGGGTATCGTCTGAGCGATACCTGGGGTGCCAAGTGATGGGCCGGCTTCTGTCGTCCCGTGGTGCCTCGCCACCGGATGCAGGCAACCTTGCAGATGGTGCGTGCCGACGCCCATGCGTCATCTTTTCCCTCGCTTTGCGGTTCGCAACACAGCGTTAACCTATCTTTAACCGTCTCTGCGGCACTTTGAGCGGATGAAACCGATTGCGCTCTTCTTGTTTCTTGCCGCCTGCGGGGCACAACCCGCACCGCAGTTTTTCGGGGCGCAGCGCACCGATGTCACCCGAGATGGGCGCAGCTACACCGTTTACCAGAAGGGGGAGGCGGTGGAGGTGATCCGCCTCGGCTATGCACGGCGGGGCGCGCATCAGGCCATCCGCGCCCAGATGATCGCCCTGGTTCCCGAGGTGACGGGCTGCGCCCTCGTGGCCTCGTCGGTGCAAGGGGACAGTGGCGAAATGCGGGGAAAACTGCGCTGCTGAAACCGTCGCTGTCAAACCGGAGCGAATCGCCCTATTCTGCACCGCAGCGATGGGAGGTCCGATGGGCAAAGTCATCACGATTGCGCAGCAAAAGGGGGGGTCGGGCAAAACGACGCTGGCCGTCAACCTGGCCGTGGCTTTTGCCGCCGACGGGCTGCGCGTGGCGCTGCTGGACACAGACCCGCAAGGTTCACTGGGGCGATGGTTCCTGACACGCCGCGACAGGCTGGGCGATCCGGGGATGGATTTGTCGACTGCAAGTGCCTGGGGGGTCAGCTATGAATGCGAAAAGCTAAAGAAGATCAATGACATCGTGATCATCGATACACCGCCCAAGGTGGACGCCGATCTGCGGCCTGCGCTGCGCGAGGCCGACCTCGTGCTGGTCCCGGTTGCCTCCAGCCATGTCGACCTTTGGGCTACCGATGGCGTGCTGGATCTGGTGGCGCGCGAAAACCGCCGCGCGCTGGTGGTTCTGAATCGCACCAAGGCAGGCACGCGTCTGGCCGAGGATGTGGCGCAGGCGGCAAGCAAACTGGCCGATGTGGCGGCATCCCGGCTGGGGCAGAGGGTCGTTTTTGCCGAGACGCTGGGCAACGGCCTTGCAGCGCCCGAGGCCGGTAAGTCCATGGCGGCCGCCGAAGTGGCCGCCCTGTTGGCCGAGGTACAGGCGCTACTTTACCCTTTGGATGGGCCCACATAGATAAGCGCGTAAAACGCCCACGCCCCCGCGCCGGCGAACAGCATGCCCCAGCCGGGGCTGTTGGTGGCGAATTCGGCCACCGCCATGGCGGCACAGATCAATACCGTGATCCAGCGCACCCAGGCCCGCGCGAAAAACGGATGGTCCGCGTCAAGAAACTTCTTCATGTCAACTCCCTAGCGGACCCGGCGGGCCTTGCCGCCACGCTGGCCGGCGCGACCTGCGGTTGAACGGCCCGCCATTTTCACCGCCGCCTCTGACGCCTGTTCCACCGCCGACTGGCGCGCAAGGGGGTCGTCCGCAATGGCCAACTCGACCGCTTCCAGCCGCTTGACCTCATCCCGCAGGCGCGCAGCCTCTTCGAACTCAAGGTTCTCAGCCGCCTTGCGCATCGTCAGACGCAGTCCATCCAGATGCGCGGCAAGGTTCGATCCGATCATCGGCCTGTCGACCTTGGCGGTCACGCGGCTTTGGTCTGTATCGCCCTTCCACATGCCCGAAAGCACATCATCGACGTTCTTCTTGACCGTTTCCGGTGTGATCCCGTGCAGCACATTGTAGGCATGCTGTTTTTCGCGCCGGCGGTTCGTTTCGCCCAAGGCGCGTTCCATGCTGCCGGTGATGCGGTCTGCATACATGATCACGCGGCCATCGGCATTGCGCGCGGCGCGCCCGATGGTCTGGATCAGACTGGTTTCCGAGCGCAGGAACCCCTCTTTGTCGGCATCCAGAATGGCCACAAGGCCGCATTCGGGAATATCCAGACCTTCGCGGAGCAGGTTGATCCCGACCAGAACATCAAACGCCCCAAGACGTAAATCCCGCAGGATTTCTATGCGTTCTATCGTGTCGATATCCGAGTGCATGTAGCGGATGCGGATGCCCTGCTCATGGTAATACTCGGTCAGATCTTCGGCCATGCGTTTGGTCAGCGTGGTCACCAGAATCCGCAGGCCAAGGGCGGCCACGCGGCGGATTTCGTCCAGAAGGTCATCCACCTGCATCTCGACCGGGCGGATTTCGACGATCGGGTCCAAAAGCCCGGTGGGACGGATGACCTGTTCGGTAAACACGCCGCCCGCCTGCTCCAACTCCCAACTCGCGGGGGTGGCCGAGACGAACACGGTTTGCGGGCGCATGGCGTCCCATTCCTCAAACTTCAGGGGTCGGTTGTCCATACAGCTTGGCAGGCGGAAGCCATGCTCGGCCAGCGTCATCTTGCGCCGGAAGTCGCCTTTGTACATGCCGCCGATCTGTGGCACGGATACGTGGGATTCGTCCGCAAAAACAATGGCATTGTCGGGAATGAACTCGAACAGGGTGGGGGGCGGTTCCCCCGGCGCGCGCCCCGTCAGATAGCGGGAATAGTTCTCGATTCCGTTGCAGACGCCCGTCGCCTCAAGCATTTCGAGATCGAACGAGCAGCGTTGTTCCAGCCGCTGCGCTTCAAGCAGTTTGCCCTCGGCCACCAGCTGATCAAGCCGCATCCGGAGTTCCTTCTTGATGCCGATCACCGCCTGCTGCATCGTGGGCCTTGGCGTCACGTAGTGGCTGTTGGCGTAGATGCGGATCTGTTTGAAGGTGTCGGTCTTGGCGCCGGTCAGCGGATCAAACTCCATGATCCCTTCAAGCTCTTCGCCGAAAAAGGAAAAGCGCCAGGCCCGATCCTCAAGATGGGCGGGCCACACCTCAAGGCTGTCGCCACGCACCCGGAAACAGCCGCGCTGAAAGCCCTGATCATTGCGCCGGTAGGCTTGCGACACCAATTCGGCCATCACCTTGCGCTGATCGTAGGACTGGCCCACGATCAGGTCCTGGGTCATCGCAGAATAGGTCTCGACCGAGCCGATGCCGTAAATGCACGACACCGAGGCTACGATGATCACATCGTCACGTTCAAGCAGCGCGCGGGTGGCCGAGTGGCGCATCCGGTCGATCTGTTCGTTGATCTGCGATTCCTTCTCGATGAAGGTGTCGGTGCGGGCAACGTAGGCCTCGGGTTGGTAGTAGTCATAGTAGGACACAAAGTATTCTACTGCGTTGGCGGGGAAGAAGCCCTTGAATTCGCCATAAAGTTGCGCGGCCAGCGTCTTGTTTGGCGCCAGGATGATGGCAGGCCGCTGCGTTTCCTCGATGATCTTGGCCATGGTAAAGGTCTTGCCGGTGCCGGTGGCACCCAGCAGCACCTGGTCATGCTCGCCCGCCATGACCCCTGCCGATAACTCCTTGATGGCTGTCGGCTGGTCGCCCGCGGGTTTGAACGGTGTCTGCATCACGAAACTCCGCCCGCCTTCCAGCTTGGCGCGGGTCAGAACCTCTGGGCGTTCGGTCAGAGCATTTGCGTTGTTATGGGGCATGGCAGACCTTTTGGGGGCAATTCCCTGTCACCCTAACCTATGCCGTTTTTGTTCCTGTGAAAGGGGGCGATCAACAGGATGTTAACCCAGATTGCAATAACTTTAAGGCTGGCTTTGCAATTTTAACGAAAACTTCTAAAATATTTGCATCTTTTGGTTGTCTTGCATGCCGGCTTGCGGCATCGTGAAGCGGCAAGCAGCAACGACCGCTGTCGGTTGATCGCACCGCACACCCCACCCACACCCCGTGGTCAGCCGACAGCAACCGTTTCACCCGGCCTTTCCCGTCAAGATGCTTGCGACTCCCCCCCGGTTTCGGTCATAAACGGCAGGCATCTGATCCGAGGTTTCCCCATGCGCGCCCGCATCTATCAACCTGCAAGAACCGCCATGCAATCGGGCACGGCCAAGACCAGCGCATGGCTTCTGGTGTTCGTGCCCGCCACAGCACGCGAGGTTGATCCCCTGATGGGCTGGACCTCTTCGGATGACACGCAGGCGCAGGTCACGCTGCACTTTGATACCCTGGAAGCGGCCGAAGACTACGCCCGGACAAATGGCATCGAATATGACGTGCAACTGCCCAAGGCGCGCAAGCCGCTGATCCGTGCGCGCGGCTACGGCGAGAATTTCGCGACCGACCGCAAGGGTTCGTGGACGCATTGATCCCATGACACCGACCATCGCGCTTGAAAGTCCGCTTGCCCCCGACCTCGGGCTTTTGATGCAGCGCCACACTGCGGACATGCACGCCGACACGCCGCCCGAAAGCATTCACATGATGGATGCGGGCAAGCTTGCCTCGCCCGGGATCTGGTTTTTCGTGATGCGCGATGAGGGGCAGCCGATCGGCATGGGCGCCTTCAAGCGGATTACGGACACCCATGCTGAGATCAAATCCATGCATGTTCTGGCAGAGTTGCGGGGCAGGGGCCTTTCGCGCCGGATGCTGGAACATCTGATGGATGCTGCCCGCGCCGAAGGTTTCGCCCGCCTGTCGCTGGAAACCGGCGTGCAGCCCACGTTTGTTGCCGCGCGCGCACTTTATGCCGCTTCGGGGTTCGACGTCTGCCCTCCATTCGAGGGGTATGCCCCCGATCCGAACTCGGTTTTCATGACAAAGCAACTTGCCTGACGCCTGTTTCTGCCGCAAAACGGCGCTGTGGTCCCGTAGCTCAACTGGATAGAGCACCTGACTTCTAATCAGGATGTTGGGCGTTCGAGTCGTCCCGGGATCGCCAATTCTTTCTTCACTCTGAACCACTTGCAGGGTTCACTCAAGACCATTGCTGTGCGGCAGCCCTCGGAAAACATGGGGGGTGATTCGTGGCCACAAGACTGGAAACCGCCGAAGCAAACACGATTGCGTCGGAACACGCGGTGACGCCTACGGGTCATAGATTCGATCTGATGACCGTTTCACAGCCCACGCCTCCGATCCCGCCAATCACAGCCAGCAAGTCGGTACGCGCATCGTTCATCCGGCCGCCCCTGCCTTGGGGCTTAACGAGAGCAGCGCATTTCGCGACCGCTCAAGAAATTCGTCCTTGGTGTCCTGCGGCGCCAGATGCAGGGCCGCCCCGAAGTTGACCTTGCACATCAACGGCACCGGAAAGATTGCCCCTTTGGGCAGCACCCGGTTCAGGTTCTCGATCCAGACCGGAACCAGATCAATGTCGGGCCGCGTCCGGGCGAGATGGTAAAGGCCGCTTTTGAACGGCAAAAGCAGATCGTCCGTCAGGTTGCGGGTGCCTTCGGGAAACACGATCAGGGACGCCCCCTGATCCAGCGCCTCGGCCATCTGCGTCACGGGATCGACGGTGCGTTCATCGGCATTGCGGGCGATCAGGACCGCGTTGAACACGTCCGAGCCGACGAAACGGCGCAAACGACCCTTGTCCCAATAGTCCGCTCCGGCAACCGGCCGCGCCTTCTGGCGCAGCCGAGGCGGCAAGGCGGACCAGATCAGGATGAAATCGCCGTGGCTGGCGTGGTTGGCAAAATAGACGCGCTGGCGCTCAATGGTCGGGTCGGTTCCCGTCCAGACCGCCTGCACTGCGGTGACAGCACGCGCAAAGAACGCAATCGCACCTCCTGCGACGTCAGCTATCCATTTGCCCATCTGCATGCCCCCGCCGCTTGCATTCAAACCGCTCAGACGTTGCTAACGAAGAAACGCGCCATTGCAAGAGTTCAGACATCAAGAAGAACCAATGGCGCCCAACTCACCGCGGTGATTGCTTGCCTCAGCTTTGTCGATGATGCCGAATTTCGGGCGTATTCGGCCAGTATGATGCCCTCGGAATTCGTGTTGTGGAGATCAAAATGGCGCAACCTGTGGCAGTGCTTGTCGATGGGGATAATATCAGCGGAAAGCACGCTGCAAAAATTCTCGCCATTGCGGCCAGCCAAGGAGAGCTTGCTATGGTGCGGGTCTATCTTGACGCGCAGCGTGCGTCGGACTGGCACGGTGCGATCGGCTACCGCGTGTTGCATGCCGGCACCGGAAAGAATGCATCAGATCTTCTGCTTGCCCTGGATGCGATGGAATTTGTGATTTCCAGAGGAATACGTGAGTTTGTCATTGCTACATCTGACGGCGATTTCACCCATCTCGCCGTCAGATTGCGCGAACTCGGTGCAAGGGTCACCGGCATCGGGGAAGCGAAGGCTCCGAGAAACTTCAGAAGTTGCTGCACCGAATTTGTTGAAATCGGCGAAAAGCACCCGATCAAACTGGTGGCCAAAACGGCAGCGGGTGTCACCGAGCTTGACCAGAAGATCCGCGCCATAATCGCCGCGCACAGCATTGGCGGTACAGGCATGCGCATCGTTGAACTCGGCGTGAAAATGCACAGCCAGCATGGCATCCGGATCAGCACCTCCGATGAGCGGAATTGGCGTGCCTATCTGACGGCACGACCTGCCCTTTTCGACTTGGACCCACGTGGCCCAGAGGCGATGGTTCGTTTCCGGTCCGGAGGTTTCGCTCAGGCGGCTTGATCTGTCTCAATGTGGCATTTCGATCTGCGAAGTCCGAAATCGTGGTGTCGATGGTCCCCTGATGAGGTTCACGCTTTGTCATGCCAGCAGATCCTCGGCCAAGACTGGAAAGCGCCGTGGCCTTCTGACGGTGGCCGCGTTGGCGATGGCGCCCGGCCTGGCGACGATGGCGGTTTCGCCCGCACCCGAAAAGCGGTCGATCGTTCTGGACAAGGTCCACGATGATCGGCGGCACGTCGGTAAGATGCGGGATCGGGGCGTCGGCAAAGGTCTGGGCCGTGACAAGGCCGCGTTCGGTCGAAAGACTGTCCGTCAGCACCATTCCGATGCTCCAGACAAGGTTGCCATCGCACTGCGCGCGCACCTGGTCGGGGTTGATGACAAGGCCGCAATCATGCACGCACCAAAGCCGCATAAATTTCACATCACCGCGCGCGTCGACGGTGATATCGGCGACAACGGCCGCATGGCTCGTGTTCTTGTAGATGCCGAAGGCAATGCCGCGCCCCACTTGCGGGCCCTCTGGCTTCGGATGACGACCAAATAGCTGACCTCAGTCCCGGTTAAAGCGAACGGCCGCTTCGGCCTCGCGTGCCTTCAGATATTCAGCCTCGGGTTGCCCGAATGGCCAACCGTGTCAGGCTTGCTTGAGGATCGAACCCAGAAACTCGCGTGTTCGGTCCTCGACGGGTGACGTGAACAGATCCTCAGGTGTGCCCTCTTCGCAAATGCGGCCCTGATCAAAAAACAGAACCCGGTCCGAGATTTCGCGGGCAAAGCGCATTTCATGTGTCACAAGCAACATCGTCAGATCGTGCTCCTCTGCCAGTTTCGCAATCACCGTCAGCACTTCGCCAACCAACTCCGGGTCCAAGGCCGAGGTCGGTTCATCGAAAAGCAGGATATTGGGCCGCATTGCCAGCGCACGGGCAATGCCGACGCGCTGCTGTTGGCCACCCGATAGCTGATGCGGATATTTTGCGGCCTGATCGGCAAGTCCGACAAGTTCCAAAAGGTCTTCGGCCCGGATCTTGGCCTCAGCACGGCTGAGGCCCAACACCTTGACTGGCGCTTCGGTAATGTTGCGCAGGACTGTCATGTGTGGAAACAGATTAAAGCTTTGAAACACCATGCCAAGCTCGGCGCGCATCTTGCGCAGATGCGCTTCGCTGGCCGGCTTCATGTCTGCGCCTTCATGCCATAGCGGTTCACCATTGACCCTGACGACACCGCCCTCGATCCCCTCCAGCGTCATGAGAATGCGCAACACGGTGGATTTTCCCGACCCGGACGGGCCGATGATTGACACTTTTTCCCCGCGCCTCACTGAAAAATCAAGCTCGTTCAGCACTGTGACGTCTCCAAAGCGTTTTACGACTTTTTCAAACTGGATGATCGTATCGGTCATTTCAAAGGTATCCCCTGTTTGGGCAGCCGGGTGTCAAGCTGACGCAAAGCCGCCGAGGCCACCAGCGTCATGATGAGGTAGAGGCCGCCGACCATCGACAGCGGTATGAGGTAGTTGAAGGTTCGGTCGCCGATAATCCGCCCGACGTTGAGCATCTCCAGCACGGTCACCACCGAAAGCACCGGCACGTCCTTCATGATTGACACAAGATAGTTTCCCATCGCGGGCACGATGCGCGGCACCGCTTGCGGAATGATGACATGGGTAAAGGTCCGGACCGGCGTCAGGTTCAGGGCCCGCGCCGCGTCGTGTTGATCGGGTCCGATAGCCTCTAGTCCCGCGCGATAGACTTCCGCCGTATAGGCGCTGTATTGCAGCCCGAGAGCCAAGGCACCTGTCATGAACGCAGGCAGAAGAATGCCGAATTCCGGCAATACATAGTAAAGAAAAAACAACTGCACGATCAGCGGTGTATCGCGGAGAAATTCGGTGATCACCTTTGCCGGCCACGCAATCAGGCGTGACGGTGCGGCCTTCAGGACTGCCCAGAGCAGGCCCAACACCAGTGCAACAAAGAACCCCAGCACAGTCGCCTGAATAGTGACCCAAAGACCGACCATGAGGATCGGCAGGATCGAGACCGCAAAAACCAGCGGGCCTGATGTATCCCATTCCAAACCAAACAGCATATCAGGCTCCTGCTCTGCGCCAGCGGCTGACCCGAAGCTCTAGGGCGCGCATCATCGCCGTCAGAATCAGAGCCATGCCGAAATACATCAAGAGCAGCATCGAATAGATCGTGGTGCTGTCTTGGGTGAAATTGCGCAGTTGCTCGGCGCGAAACGTCATGTCGCCCAGACTGATCAGCGAGACGAGTGCGGTGTCCTTGAGGTTTTGCACCGCCAGATTGCCAAATGAGGGCATCATCTCTGGCACAGCCTGTGGAATCGTCACGGCGGTCAGGGTCTGGCGCGGCGAAAAGTTCAGCGCGCGTGCCGCCTCGTGCTGGCCTTGCTGGACAGACTGTATGGCACCGCGCACCACCTCTGCACCGTATGCGCCGATATTCAGGCTCAGCGCCAACACTCCGGCAACAACGGGCGGTATCCGCAGGTCGATGCCCAGAGCCTGCCCGGCGACGGGCAAGGCGAAATAAAGCCAGAATAACTGGACGAGAAGGGATGTGCCGCGAAACACCTCGATGTAGACGATCGAAATCCCCCGCAGCAGAATATTGGGCGACACCTTTCCCACGCCTGCGGCAAAGGCGAGGATCGCGCCGAAGATGGTAGAGTAGACCGTCAGCTGAACGGTGACCCATGCCCCTTGCAGAAGCGGGAAAAAATATTCAGTCCAGTGCATGAAACATTCCGTGACAATGGCAAAACGAAATTGGGCAGGCGCCGTGGCGCCCACCCGTCAAAGATTTGTGCAGTTCAAGGCCGCTCAGGCGCCGCAAAGGTCTGCTGTCGAGCGCGTTGCGGACCCTGCAACATCCGAGTCGGCAAAGCCATATCCGGTCAGGATTGTTTCCCACTCATTCGTGCCTTTGAACGTCGCAAGTGCATCGTTCACCGCGTCGCGCAGGTCTTCGCTGTCGCTGCTGAAGGCAAACCCGCCCCAGCTGCGCACCTCTGCGCCGCCGATGACCGGATCGACAAAGTCTGCGGCAACCTCGACCCCGTCACTTGCTTCGGCCAGACCGCTGGCTGTCAGACTTGTCGCAGCATAGGCGTCGGCTCGTCCGGTAGAGACGACCGAAATTGCGTCGGCGTTGGCGGAAATCATCACCATCCGCGTATCATCGACGCCAAGTTCCTGCATCATTTCAAGCTGATCGGCACCGGCCATGATGGCAACAGTCAGATCCGGATTGTTCGCGAAATCGGCGTAAGAGGTAATGCCTTGCGGGTTGCCGGCCGCAACAAGCAGCCCCTCGCCGTAGGAAGTGTTCGGCTCGGAAAACAGGATCTCGCCGCAGCGATCAGGAAGGATCGCCATTTCTGCCGCGACCATGTCAAAACGGTCGGCCTTCAGACCCGGTATCAGCGAAGAAAACCCGGCCGTGACCCATTCGATATTTTCAATACCAAGCTCAGCCATGATGGCGCGGGCAACATCGGGTCCGGCGCCCATAGCCTCGCCATTAGGATCGATATAGCCGTAGGGAATTTCGTTGGCCACGGCGATGCGAATGGTGCCTGCTTCGCGGATTTCGTCGAGTGTCGCGGCGGCAAGGCTGCCTGCGGTCAAGGCAAGTGCTGAAACCGATACTGCGGCGATCTTGAGGGAACGGGTCATGATGACTCTCCTGGTCTGGCTGGTTGAGCGGCTTTGGGTGAAATGTCGCACCCTGTGCCGCCGGGAAATGGTCACGCAGCATTGTGCAGCGCGACCTCGCTGGTTTTGCTGTCGCTCTCGAACAGGGCGTGGTGCATGGCAATCACTGCGCCGTCATGGTCCGCATCTTCGACGACAACCTGAATATCGACCTTGCGCATCGGGTCATGGATGCCGAGAGGCACGATGCCTTCTGCGTCCAGCACCCGCACGATCCGTGGCAACAGCGACGGGTCGCGCAGATTGCGGCCGATTGCCGAAATCAGGGCGACTTTGCGCAGGCAAACCTCAGCATTCGGATAGGCGCGTGAGAGGTCTATTTCAGCTTGCCGGATCTTTTTCAGCGAGCCTTTTACGAAATGAGTGATCGTGTTGGCATTGGAAATCTTGGACACGATCCAAACGTCGTGGCGCGCCAAAGTGTCCAGAAGCTGCGCATCATAGCCTTTGACGCCCACCATATCCTTATCGTGGAACTCAAAGGCAAAGACTTCGCGCAGCCCCGTCACCATCTGCACCCCTGCGGCGGGCTTGCCGGTGCTGGCATCGGCGACGATCATCGTGCCGTCATGTCCCGGATCAAAGGCATTCTTGACCCTCAGCGGGATACCCGCCTGACGAAGCGACTTGGCCGCAAGGGGGTGGATCGCCTCCATTCCCAGGTTGGACAGCTGGTCGGCAACGTCCCAATTGGTGCGCCCCACAACACGGACCCTGTCCACCCCCAGGATGCGCGGATCGGCAGAGGAAAAGTGAAACTCCTTGTGAATGATCGCTTCGCCCGCGCCCGTAACCGCAGCGACGCGCGACAGGGTCACCTCACTATAGCCACGGTCATAGGTCCCCATGAGAACCTCACGACACTGGGCGTAGCCGGTGACGACGGGCAATTCTCGGGTCACATCCACCGTGGCAAAGGCCGCGCGGATGGAGGCATCCAGATCGTTGGTGCCTTCCTGCCGCCATCCGGTCAGATCGACCAGCCGGGCGTTGATGCCGCGCTGGGTCAACAACACCACCGTGTTATGGGCCGACTGCGCCTCGCCCAGCGAGGCCAGCATTTCGCGCACGGTCAACAGATGCTGGTCCAACTGGAAATGACCAAATGAGCATATCCGTCCCAGATCGACCATACAGGAGCGTACGCCTTCGATGCGCTCGCGCACAAAGGCATCTGCAGTCTGCCTCGCACCTTCGTCGGCAAAGACCCCAGCGTTCAGCGACAACATCTTGTCCCGCACATCCGACAAGGCATCGTTCCAGCCCCAGCCGCCTTCGGCATTGGCAAATTGGGCGTAAACTCCCGGATCTCCTGTCTTTTTATGTTCCAACAGGGCATCCGTGATCCCGGCATAGGCGGACACCACCAGAATCCGGTTGTAGAGCGCCGGGCCAGTTCGTGCACCGATCAACACGGTTTCAAGCAGTTCATCGGTGCGCGACATTGATGTTCCGCCGATTTTTTCAACCGAATGGCGGGGTGATTTCTGCTCCGCAGTCATGGTAACTCCCTGCGCCGCCCGACACCTGCCCGGCGGCGCTATGGTCAATGGGCTCTGGCTGGTCACAAGATTGCGCCGTCCTCGATCTTGATCGGTGCGGCGGGGTCACGTTCGCTCAGAAAGGCTGGGCGCGGCGCCTTGGCGGCGAAGGGCGTCTGCAGACGATTGGACCACGCGTTATAGACAAAGAACGCGTTGGACCGCGCAAAGGGCGTGATATTGCCGTTCGATCCATGCAGCGTGTTGCTGTCAAAAAGGATGACTGTGCCAGCAGATCCAGCCGCATAGTCAATGCCATGCGCGTCAGCCATCTTGCTCAGGCTTGCGTGTGATGGGACGCCGATCTCCTGCTTTTTCAAAGAGCTTTCATGGTTCTGTTCCGGCGTCGCGCCTGCGCAGGCAACGAAAGTCTTGTGCGATCCCGGGATCAGCATGAGAGGACCATTCAGCGCGTCATTGTCAGAAAGCAGGACCGAGGCTGAAATCGCGCGCATGCGGGGCATGCCGTCTTCGGCGTGCCAGGTCTCGAAATCCGAGTGCCAATAGAACTCCTTGCCCGTAAAGCCCGGTTTGTAGTTCAGACGCGACTGGTGCAGGTACAAGTCATCGGCCAAAAGAAACTGCACGATGCCTGCGATGCGGCTATCGCGCGCAAGCCGATCAAATACGGCATTGTGACGGTCGAGCCGGAACACGGTGCGGATCGCGTTCGATCCTGGTTCAGCTATCTTGTCCTCCGCGTCGACCGGCGTTTGCCCGGACCGAAGCGCATCTGACACAGCCTGCAAGGCTGCGACCTCGGCCTTGCTGAACAGGTCTTTCAGTACAAGATATCCATTGTCCGCATAACTTTGCAATTGGGTCTGGGTCAGGGGTGCCTCTGGCGTCCACTTGGACCAGACGACAGGATCCTTGCGATCGCTCCATGCTTCTGTCGCAAGGCGGGTCGGGTATTCATCGGTGGAGTCGGACTGTTTTGCATGCATGTTCATCGGATGTTCATCCTTTGGTTTTGGTTGGATCGGCCGCCCTTCAGACGTCCTCGGTTATCGGCACATAGGAACCGTCGGCCTGGTGGACCTCTTGCCCGCTGACAGGCGGATTAAAGCAACAGGCCATGACCATTTCGGTCGTCGCCGAAAGGCGGTGCCGGTCATGCTTGTCCAGCGCATAGACAACGCCGGGCTTGATCGGGTAGGCGGTGCCCGTCGCCAGATCCTGGATGCTCCCCTCACCCGAAACGCAGTAAACGCTTTCAAAATGGTGCTTGTATTCAAATACATGCGAGGTTCCCGCAAAAATCCGGGTGATGTGAAAACTGAATCCCATACCATCTTCGGCCAACAACAGGCGCGTGCTGTCCCAGCCTTCGGTGCTGACCAGTCGGCCCGTCTGGCGGGCATCGTTCAAATCTCTGACAATCATCGTATTGCTCCCTATTCGGCCGCGATGCGGCGGCTGCCAAGCACCGCATCAAATGCGGCATGCAGCGTATCCAGCCCGTCGCGGAACTGCGCCGGGCTGATGGTCAGCGGTGCCAGCACCTTGACGACCTCATCGTGGCTGCCGGATGTCTCGATGATCAGTCCCTGTTTGAAGCAGGCAGCACAGACGGCTGCCGCTGTCTCACCAGACCCGACATCGACACCCAGCATCATCCCGCGCCCGCGCAGGTGAAGGCCGTGGGCTGTGGCAATCGCGCCCAGACGTTTTGACAGAACGTCGGCTTTCGCAGCGACCTCTTTGGCGAAATCCTCAGTTGACCAGAACTTGACCAAGGCCGCGCTGGCCGTGACAAAGGCGTGATTATTGCCACGGAAGGTGCCGTTGTGTTCGGCAGGCGTCCAGACGTCATGTTCCGGCTTGATCAATGTCAACGCCATCGGCAGGCCCATGCCAGAGATGGACTTGGCCAGTGTGATAATATCCGGCGAAATCTCCATGCCTTCGAATGAGAAGAATCCGCCCGTACGGCCACAGCCGGCCTGAATGTCGTCCACAATCAACAACGCACCATGCTTGCGGGCAATCGCCTCGATCTGGCGCAGCCATGCGGCAGAGGCGGCATTCAACCCGCCTTCGCCCTGCACTGTTTCGACAATGATCGCTGCAGGCGCGTCGATCCCGCTCGATGGATCGCCAAGTTGCTTGTCCAGCAGGTCGGCGGTGTTGATATCGGCGCCAAAATATCCGTCGAAGGCGGCCCGGGTCACGCCCGACAGCGGCGTGCCGCCGCCGCCCCGATGCTTGGAATTTCCGGTCGCCGCCAGCGCACCCATTGTTACCCCATGGAACCCATTGGTAAAGGCAATGATGTTGGTACGGCCGGTCACCTTGCGCGCCAGTTTCATCGCCGCTTCGACCGCGTTGGCTCCGGTCGGTCCGGTAAACTGAACGCGGTAATCCATCCCGCGCGGCGTCAGGATCAGCGCTTCGAATGTCGACAGGAACGCGGCTTTGGCGTTCGTGAACATGTCCAGACCCTGCGCAATGCCATCTTGCGCGATATAGTTTAGCAGCGCCCGCTTCAGATCCGGATCATTGTGACCATAGTTCAAAGACGAGCAACCGGCAAGAAAGTCGGTGTGGGGAACCCCACCCGCATCATAGAGCGTCGCGCCCACGGCCTTGTTGAACAGCTTCGGGAAACTGCGCGAATAGGATCGCACGCCGCTTTCGATGCGGTCGAAAACCGGGGTAGCGATGTCGGCTGATGCGTTTGTCATATTGGCTCTTTTCCGATAGGCGAACTTAGGTGAAAGAAGGGCAGGGATTGGTCAGACCGACACTGACGAAGCGGCTTCATCGGCTTCAAAAGGCCCGATGATAACGCGGAGTTCGCTTTCATGTTGCCAGTCCATATGGGTTTCACTCAGGAAATGCGGCTGAGATTTCAAGTCGGCATTCAGGTTATCGGCGACCTTGTGAAAGAGTGACCAGGACGCCGCATTGGACGGCGTGATGGTGCATTCAACATGGCGCAGCCCGGCATTTTCCGGTCGTGCCAGAACAGCGGCGATCAATTCTTGTCCCAAGCCATGGCCGCGCGCCGCGTCGGCCACGCATATCTGCCAGACGAACAGCGTGTCGGGCTGATTGGGCGGCATATACCCCGACATCCACGCGACGATCTCACCATCCATTTCGGCCAAGGCACAGGTTGCGGCAAAGTGGCTGCATTGGAGCAGGTTGGAATAGAGCGAATTGTTGTCAAGCGCCCCGGTGTCCGTGACCAGACGCCACACCCGAGGCCCGTCACTGGCGTGGGGCACCCGGATTTTCACGCCTGTCGATTCCGCGACTGTGTCAAAGTGGCCGCTCGTATTCATCCGCATAGGTTGTGACTTTCTGTCAAGGTGATCGCACATTAAATTAGTTAGTATAAACTAAATGTCAACCAAGAATTTGAGTTGTCTGCGATCTCTGGGAAGCTTAAATTTTGGTCAATAATTCAAGACATTTTACCCAATCTGAGCAGGATAGGTGATCTGTCTTGCCCCTGAAGGTTTCCAAGGGTATACGATATAGTTCGGTTATACTTACCATCCGGCACGATCGGAAACGGGTAGAGCCGAGGCCACACTTGTTGTGATGCTTGTTGCGCGGCACAGCGAAAGCTATTTGGTCAACTCTGGGCAACTCGGGGAATCTGCCGTTGGAACACCGCACGAAACTGGCTCTGACCGCGATGCGAAAGATCCTGCGAACCACCGATCGCAACAGCCGGGCCTTGCTCCATGCGACGGGACTGACGCCATCGCAGCTTATCTTGATGCAGGCGCTGGAGGAGAGCGGCGAACAGACTGCTGGCGACGTGGCGGCGCGGATGGGCATCGCGCAAGCCACGACCACCATGTTGATCCAGAAACTGGAGAGCCTCGGCATGGTAAACCGGCGCAAAGGTGATGCAGATAAGCGGCAATCCTGGCTTTCACTGACCGCGAACGGCAGGCATGCCCTGACCATTACGCCGGACGGCACCCATAGCCAGTTTCACCGAGAGTTCAGCGCCCTGCTGGATTGGGAACAGATGATGATTATTGCTGCACTTGAGCGGGTCGCGAAGATGCTTGGCGATACCGAACAGGACGCCGCAGCGATTGTCGACTCGACACCTGATCTGTCCGCGAACGGCTGAACCGCCTTCGGCAAAAAAGAGACGGACAGGTATACGAGGCCACCCCCAAACATCGCAGAGCGCGCGTCTACTGCTTAGCCTTGGCACCGACGGCCGGGATTCCGGCTTGCGTGCCGAAGTGGCCCCCTTGGCGCGGGAGGAGCAAGAAAAGCGGGGCGTTCCAGGGAGGATAGACATGAAAAAGCTACTCATCGGCACAGTGTCTGCAGCAGCGCTTGTGCTGCCCGGCGCTGTCTTCGCACAAGAGACGATCAAGATCGGCATTCTGGTAGCCACCGAAGGCGCTTTTGCCGAAGGCGGCAAGGACGGCATCCGCAACGTCGAACTGGCGCTGCGTCAGGTTGACAACATGGCGGGCGGCAAGAAGATCGAGACCGTGGTCGCCGCCACTGACACCACGCCCGATACCGCCGTGCGTCAGGCGCGCAAACTGATCGAGCAAGACGGGGTGGATATCATCATAGGGCCACTGTCGGGGTCCGAAGGGATCGCGATGCGCGATTACTCAAAGTCGATCCCCGACAAGACCGTGATCAACGGCATCTCCGGCGCTCTTGAAACCACCTGGGTCGATCCCTCGCCCAATTTCTTCCGCTTCAACCTTGATGGGTCACAGTGGGGGTCGGGCCTCGGCTCGTATGTCGTGAACGAAAAGGGTTGGACGCGGGTAGCTACAGTCGCCGCAGACTATTCCTTTGGTTACACCAACTTTCTGGGCTTTGCGGTCGATTTTTGCAAGGCCGGCGGCGACATTGTAGAGCGGTTCTGGGTGCCGCTCGGCTCGTCCGACTTCGGCGGTGTCATTGCTGCACTTCCCGACGATGTGGATGCCATCTATCTGGGCGTCGGCGGCACGGACGCGATCAACTTCCTGAACCAGTATGAGCAGGCAGGGGCCGAGACCAACCTGATTGGCGGCACGATCATGGCGGACCAGACGGTGCTCAGCTCGAAGGGGCGCGCCAAGGACGCTTTGGTCGGCACCCCTACATCGGGCCCGCTTGCCAATGACAACCCGGCGCCGGAATGGCAGGCCTATGTCGCGGCCTATCAGGACGGCTTCCCCGAGGCAGAGCGTTTCCCGACGCCTTCGCTGTTTGGCGTGGGCTATTACAACGCGACACTGGCCGCGATTGCGGGCCTGAACGCTGTGGATGGGGATCTGTCGGACGGCCAGAAGAAGTTCCATGAGGCGTTGTCGACGCTGAAACTGGAAACACCGCTCGGCGTGGTGACGCTGAACGAGAACCGCCAGGCCACCGGCTCGGTCTTTGTGAACGAGGTGGTCGAAGATGCCGACGGCAATCTGACAAGCGAGTTCAAGGCCCGGACGGACGGTGTAACCCAGACACTGGGCATGACCGCAGACGAGTTCCGTGCCATGGGTCTGCCTTCGCGAGATACCCCGGATTGCGCAGCACTGCGCGGCTGATCCGCGACACGACGCGACATATTTCCGGCCCGCATGCATCAGCGCGCGCGGGCCGGATTTTGCTCTTGAAATCCTTGCAGAGCGGGGGCCGCGTGGTCAGATGTCTCTGATTGCCTATGTCACGCGTATCCATTTTGCCGACCGGGTTGTGGAAGACGCGCTGCCCGAGGAGTTGCGCAAGCTGACCCTCTCGCGTTTGCTTATCCTGACGGATCGGGCGGGCGAAAGGGATGACGCGTTTGACCGTGTTGTCGACGCTCTGCCCGCCGGGGTGGTGCACCTTTCCATGCGTGATGTGCCGGTGCCGCCGGTGGCCGAAGATGCCGCCGCTGCCGCAGCCTATGCCGTCGGCCACGCCTGTGACGGGATGGTGGCACTGGGCGGTCCTGCGGTGCTGGTATTGGCCCGCGCGTCGGGGCAGGTGGCGGGCCTGCCGGTGGTAGCTATGCCCACCACAACTGCAGGGGTGGGGCTTGGTCCCATGCCAGCGGCCTTTGGCCCGGCAGCGGTTCCGGCCCTTATTCTGTGCGACCCCACGCTGACGCTGAGCGCCTCGCCCGGGGCGACGGCGGCGGCGGGCATGGATGCGCTGACCCATTGTCTGGAGGCCTATCTTGGCACCACATGGAACCCGCCCGCAGATGGAATTGCCCTTGATGGCTTGCGCCGCGCCGCAGCACATCTGGAGCGGGCGGTGGGAATGGGGCAGGATCTGGCAGCGCGGCGTGAAATGCTGGCGGCGGCGCTGAATGCGGGGCTGGCCGCACAAAAGGGCCTTGGCGGCGTACACGCGCTGGCCCACGCGCTTGAGGCCGAGGCGGGGTCGGCGGCACCGCACGGACGGTTGCACGCAGCCCTTTTGCCGCAGGTGATGGCGTTCAACGCGCCCGCGATCGCCGACCGGCTTGAGGCGCTGAGATGGGTGTTGCGCCTGCCCCCGGGCGCTGATGTCGCAAGCGCGCTTGCGGCGCTGGGGGCAAGGATCGGACTGCCCACAGGAATTCGCGGCCTGGGGCTTGACCGGCAGGCGCTGGGCCGTGTGGCCCGCACCGCGGCCGAGGATCCCGCCAACCGCACCAACCCACGCCACGCAACTGCGGTCGATTATCTTGCGATGCTGGAGGCGTCTGCCTGAGGTCATTGCCGCGCTGCGGCGGAAATAAGTCTTTGCGGTCCGCAGATTCGTCGCTAGCCTTGCGGGTCTGGACGCATCGGGGAGAATGCGGAAGGGGAGGACACCATGAGTACGTCGGTCGCCGTGTTCCACGGTGCTTTCGGGCGCATTTGCCTTTATTCGATGGACCGCGCAATGGTGCCCCACGGGCACCGCGAGGGGCACTTGATATTTCACGTCCAAGGCCCGGCAGGCGAGGTGGTGGTGGATGACCGCATCTACCCGCTTGCTCCGGGGCAGGCGGTTGCGGTCAGCCCGTGGCAAACGCATTTCTACCGGCCCGTTGTGGATACCGCGCCGACCCTGGCACTGGTGCTCTATATCCGTCCAGGCTGGTTTCTTGAGGCTTCGCGTCGTGCCTCGGGCAGCCTGCGCTTTGGCCGCGTGGGCGTGGAGGTGACAGATTATCTCGCGCGCCTCGGCTATGTCATTGCGCAAGCCATGCTTGACGCCGACGACCCGCAGATCGAGGATCCGCTTTGCGCGCTGACCCAAGGTGCGTTCGATCAGTCCTGGCAATGGACAGCGCGCGGAGAGACCTTTACGGGCGACGCCTACCCCAAGCGGGATTACCGCATCCGCAACGCGCTGCGTGTCTTGCAGGCGCGGATAGGCGAGCCGCTGGAACTTGACTCGGTCGCGCGCGAAGTGGGCCTGTCGCGCCCGCATTTCTTCAAGCTTTTCCGCATGCAGGTTGGGTTGACGCCCAATCTCTATCTCAACGCGTTGCGGATGGAGCTGGCCATCGACCGGTTGGCCGAAACGCAGGAAGCGGTGGCCGAGATCGGCTTTGACCTCGGCTTTTCCAGCCAGGCGAGCTTTTCACGCTTTTTCATCGCCAACGGCGTGGTGGCACCAAGCAACTATCGGCGCACAGTCTATTTCAAAGCGCCTGCCTGAGGCCATTTCCCGACGGTACGCGCTGAGATCAGACTGTCGGGTACGCCGTTCAGCGCGCCCGCGTTCTAGCGTGGACGAACCGGCAGGACGCGTCATCACGCGCGAGCCTCGGGGGGGAACTTATGCAGCGGTTCGCGGCACGTCATCCGGTCTGGTCTTTTGTCATCCTTGTCGCGGTGGCAGGTTTGCTTTGGCTGATCTTCGCGCCATGGCCACAGGGTCTTGAGGATGCGATGGGCCGCAAGCGGATTTTTTTGAATGCCGTCTTTGGCGGGATCACGCTGGGCGCGCTGTATTTCCTTGTCGCAGCGGGCTTCACGCTGGTGTTCGGCCTGATGCGCAACGTGAACCTTGCGCATGGCTCGCTTTATCTTCTGGGCGGGTATCTCGGATATGAGATCACCGATGCGACGGGGTCCTGGTTGCTGGCCTTTCCCGTCGTTTTCGTTTTGGTGGCGGCGCTCGGGTTGCTGATGCAGCATCAGGTGTTTCGCAGAATGGAGGGGCAGGAGCTGCGCCAGACACTTGTGACCATCGGGATATCGGTGGTGTTGGCTGATATCATGCTCTGGATCTGGGGGGGGCAAAGCTACACGATCCTGACGCCCGATTTCCTGTCTGGCCCGATGACGCTGCCGGTGGTCAGTTCAGTGCGCGCCGAGACGGGCGAGATCACCTGGCTGCGGTTTCCGGCTGTGCGCGTCGCAATTCTGGTGGCGGCCATCGTCATGGGGGTGGCGATGTGGCTGGTGCTGAACCGATCACGCCTAGGCATGTTGATCCGGGCGGGCGTGGATGACCGTGAGATGCTTGCCGCGTCGGGCGTGCGCATCCAGTACGTGTTTCTGGCCGTGTTCGCCTTCGGCGCGGGGCTGGCGGGCATGGGTGGCATCGTCGGCGGCACGTTCCAGTCGCTGTCCCCGGGCGAGGATACGCGGTTCTTGCTGGCATCGCTTGTGGTGGTGATCGTGGGCGGCATGGGGTCAATTTCCGGGGCCGCCATCGGAGCGCTTGTGATCGGTCTGTCCGAGCAGTTGGGCCTTGTCTATGCCCCCACCTATTCGGTGGTCTTCACCTTTCTGATCATGGCCCTGGTGCTGGCGTTCCGCCCACAGGGCCTGTTGGGGAGGGCGTGATGGCTTTGGCCGAAGGTCGCCGCACACCCGAGCCCATGCTGATCGAACGGGTTCCCCCGGTCTGGTGGGTGCTTGGCCTGATCTTGTTGGTGATGCCGGCGCTCGCCAATGATTTCGTGCTGTTCCAGGTGTTTGGCTGGACGTTCATTCTGGGCATGATCGCGCTTTCGCTGATGTTTCTTGCGGGCTACGGTGGAATGGTCAGCCTGATCCAGATGTCCGTCGCCGCGATGGGCGGATACGGCGCGGCCATCCTTGGCACTTCGGGCGTCGCCGCCATCAGCCTTGGGTGGCCTTGGTGGCTTTACATCCCCGTGGCCATCTTGGTCGCCACGATCTTCGGCACGCTGGTCGGCGCGCTCGCTGTGCGGACCGAAGGTATCTACACAATCATGATCACCCTCGCCATTGCCAGCGCGTTCTTTTATTTCACGCGCCAGAACTATGAAATCTTCAACGGCTATTCCGGCTTCAACCTTGTGGTGCCACCGCCGCTTTTCGGGGTGGATTGGCGCCAACCCACCGCGTTCTATTACCTGACGCTTGGATGTGCGGTGATCGCATATTCTGTGGTGGTCTATGTAAGCCGCTCGCCCTTTGGTCTGGCCCTGCAAGGCGTGCGCGACAATCCACGCCGGATGGCGGCCTTGGGCTATTCTGTCAACGCGCACCGGATAGCCGCCTATGCCTTTGCCTCGGTCATCGCCGCCGTGGGGGGGATTTTACTGACATGGCAGAATTCGCAGATCAGCCCCGGCACGGCCGGTATCCCTGCAGTGATCGACATTCTGGTGATCGCGGTCGTGGGCGGACTGAAGCGCCCCATCGGGCCCTTTATCGGCGCCCTGATCTATGTGCTTTTGCGGACGTTTGCGCCGGATGTGCTTACCGGCTTTGGCCTGTCGGGCGAGCGGTTCAAGACGCTGATCGGCATGGGGTTCCTGCTGATCGTGTTCTTCTCGCCCGACGGCGTGCTTGGCTTTTGGGAAAAGTGGCAGGCACGCCAGGGCCGTGATCCCTTGACGGGGGCAAAGCGCTGATGGCCACCGCCCCCACCCTTGCCTCGGTTTCGACAGGCTACGCGCTTGAGTTGCGGGGCGTCGGCAAGATGTTCGGCGCGCTGGCCGCGATTTCCGACATCACCCTCAGCGTGCGCCCGGGCGAGCGGCGGGCGGTGCTTGGGTCGAACGGAGCGGGCAAGACCACGCTTTTCAACTGCGTGACCGGGGATTTCCTGCCCACCACCGGCACCATCCGCCTGTTTGGCGAGGATGTAACAGTCTTTCCCGCCTATGAGCGCATTCGCCGTGGCCTGCGCCGCACCTATCAGATCTCGCTGCTGTTCGGCGGGCTGACGGTTGCGGATAATGTCTATCTCGCCTGTCGGGGCGTCAGCCGGGGCCGCTTTTCCTTTTTTCGCCCGCGCCGGGGCGATGTGCTGGTCGCCCGCGCGTTGGAACTGATCGAGGCCGTGCGCCTGACGGCGGTGCGCGACACGCCGGTGGCCAATCTCAGCTATGGCCAGCAGCGCCAGCTTGAGATTGCGCTGGCACTGGCGGGTGCGCCGCGTTTCATCCTGTTCGACGAGCCTGCGGCAGGCCTGTCGCCGACAGAACGGCGCGAGTTGATCGGCATTTTGACGGGCCTGCCCCGGCACATCGGCTTCATTATCATCGAGCATGACATGGATGTGGCGCTGCGCGTGTCGGAAAGTGTGACGATGATGCACAACGGGCGCATCTTCAAGGAAGGCACCCCGCAAGAGATCGAGGAAGACCCCGAGGTGCAGGAACTTTATCTTGGTGACGGGAGCCACGCCCATGGCTGACCGCGCCCGCGCGCCCGCGCTCGAAATCAAGGGCCTGAACGTCTATTATGGCGCGAGCCACGCGCTGCAAGGCGTGGATCTGCGGCTGGAGGGCGGCGTGTTGTCGGTCGTGGGCCGCAACGGCATGGGCAAGACCACGCTATGCAAGGCGATCATGGGGTTGGAGCCTGCGGCCAGCGGCACCATCACCTTTGGCGGTCAGTCGCTGATTGGCCGCTCGCCTGCCGAGATTGCGCGAATGGGCATTGGCTATGTGCCGCAGGGCCGCCGCCTGTGGCGGTCGCTGACGGTGGATGAACATCTGCGCATCGTCGCCACCAAGGGAGGACTATGGTCGATCGAGCGGATCTATGCCACGTTCCCGCGTCTGGCCGAACGTAAATCCAACGGCGGCGCCCAGCTTTCGGGCGGCGAGCAGCAGATGCTGGCCATTTCACGCGCGCTTTTGATGAACCCGCGCCTTCTGATCATGGATGAGCCAACCGAGGGGCTGGCCCCGGTGATCGTGGCGCAGGTCGAGGACATGCTGATCCGGCTGGGGGCCGAGGGTGACATCGACGTTCTGGTGATCGAACAGAACATCGGCGTAGCCTGTGCCGTCGCCAACCGTGTCGCGATCATGGTGAACGGGCGGATCAACCGCGAGGCGCCTGCGCGCGAACTCGCCGCCGACCGCGAGTTGCAGCAACGCCTTTTGGGTGTTGGCCGCCAGGGCCATGACGATGAACCGGCCCAGACCGCGACCGTCGTGCAAGATGCGCAGGTCAGGGCCTCGCCGAAAATCTACCAATCCAACCCCCAGCGCCCGACCCGCTGGTCGGCACCCGTTCCGGTGGCGCAGCTTGAGGCGATGGCGCGCGTTGTCACCACTGCGCCATTGGCACCGCATGCGGAAATCCGGCCGTTGGCCAGCGTGGGTGAGCAGGTGGTCCTGGTCGCAGGCACGCTCGATACCAAGGGTGAAGAGTTGCGCTACATGCGCGATCTGATCAAGGCGGCGGGTGTTGCGGTGCGGATGGTGGATCTTTCCACCTCGGGTGTCCCATCAGGGGCTGAGATCCCGGCGCATCTGGTCGCCGCGTTCCATCCGCGTGGGGCAGCGGGCGTGTTTACCGGTGACCGGGGGCAATCGGTGGCTGGGATGACGGAAGCGTTTGCCCGCTGGATCGCGCGACAGGACGGGGTTGCGGGCATCATTTCGGCGGGCGGTTCGGGCGGCACGGCGATCGCAACACCTGCGATGCGGGCGCTGCCAATCGGTGTGCCCAAGGTGATGGTGTCGACCGTTGCCTCGGGCGAAGTGTCGAAATACGTAGGCCCCGCCGACATCATGATGCTACATTCTGTGGCCGATGTGCAGGGCCTGAACGCGATCACGACTGAGGTGCTTGGGAACGCTGCCCAAGCCATGGTCGGAATGGTAAAGGCGCGGAAAGCTGCCCCTGCGCGCCCTGCTACCAAGCCTGCGATCGGACTGACCATGTTCGGCGTGACGACGCCTTGCGTGCAGCAAGTGGTGGCCGAGTTGAAGGACGACTACGACTGCCTTGTGTTCCACGCCACGGGTATCGGCGGGCAGTCGATGGAAAAACTGATCGACTCCAAAAAGGTATCAGGCGTTCTGGATATCACCACGACCGAGGTCTGCGACCTGATGATGGGGGGCGTGTTCCCTTGCACCGAAGATCGCTTTGGAGCCATCATCCGGACACGCATGGCGTATGTAGGTTCGGTTGGCGCGCTTGATATGGTGAACTTTGCGGCGCCCTCCACGGTGCCCGAAAAATATCGGGGCCGCACGTTTTACGAGCATAACCCCCAGATCACGCTGATGCGCACCACGGCCGGGGAATGTGCCGAGATGGGGCGCTGGATCGGCGCAAGACTGAATCAGATGGAGGGGCCGGTGCGATTTTTGCTGCCCGAAGGCGGCGTGTCTGCGCTGGATGCGCCGGGCAAGCCCTTCGACGACCTCGCGGCGCGCGAGGCGCTGTTCGACGCGCTGGAGGCGACGGTGCGCCAGACGTCCGGCCGCCAGTTGATCCGGCACCCGCATCACATCAATGATCCCGCATTTTCCGCAGCCCTCGTCAGCGCGTTCCGATCGCTGCACGGCCCCCGCCCGCAACGCAAAGCCCTCAAGGAAGTCCGCCAATGATGACCCGCGACCAGATGCTGGAAAAATTCCGCGCCATGATCGCGCGCGGCGAGCCCATCGTGGGTGGCGGGGCAGGCACCGGCCTTTCGGCGAAATGCGAAGAGGCGGGCGGGATCGACCTGATCGTCATCTACAACTCGGGCCGTTACCGCATGGCGGGGCGCGGCAGTCTTGCGGGCCTGATGCCCTACGGGGATGCGAACGCCATCGTCATGGAAATGGCCGCCGAAGTGCTGCCGGTCGTCAAGCACACGCCCGTGCTGGCGGGGGTCTGTGCCACCGACCCGTTCCGCGTGATGGACCGCTTCCTGGACCAGGTGAAGGCGGCTGGCTTTGCAGGGGTGCAGAACTTTCCGACCGTGGGTCTGATCGACGGCAATTTCCGCGCAAATCTGGAAGAAACCGGCATGTCCTACAGACTTGAGGTCGATATGATCGCACAGGCACGCGCCAAGGATATGTTCACCACGCCTTATGTGTTCAGCGAAGACGACGCGGCGGCGATGGCAAAGGCCGGGGCCGACATCATCGTTTGCCATCTGGGGCTTACGACCGGCGGTGCCATCGGGTCGCAAACCGCGCTGAAACTGGCCGATTGCCCGGCCATCGTCGATGCCTGGGCCGAGGCCGCGTTGCGGGTCAACAAGGATGCGATCATCCTTGTTCACGGCGGGCCGGTTGCCATGCCCGAAGATGCTGAATTCATCCTGAAGAATACCGCCACATGCCACGGCTTTTACGGTGCCTCCTCGATGGAGCGGTTGCCGACAGAGGTGGCGCTGACAGAACAGACCCGCAAGTTCAAAATGATCACGGGCCGCTAGGGAGGGACATGTCATGACCGGACAACTTATCGGAGCACTGATCTTGTGGCTGATCGTGGCGGTTGTCGTCATTGCGATCATCTACTGGATAATGCAGGCACTTTATCGCCGCTCGACCAAGGAAGTGGCCTTTGTGCGCACCGGTTTCCTTGGCGAAAAGGTTGTCATCGACGGCGGCGCCTTTGTGTGGCCGATCGTCCATGACATCACGCCGGTGAACATGAACGTGCTGCCCCTGCGCGTCAGCCGCACCAAGGGCGCGGCGCTGATCACCAAGGACCGGATGCGGGTGGACGTGGACGCCGAATTTTATGTGCGCGTGCGGCCCGAACGGGCCTCGGTGGCGATGGCAGCCTCGACCCTTGGCCGGCGCACACTGGAGCCTGAAACGCTGCATGCGCTGCTGTCTGGCAAGTTTGAAAGTGCCATGCGTGCAGTGGCCGCCGAGATGGATATGGGCGGCATGCATGAACAGCGCGGCACCTATGTGGCCCGGGTGCGCGAGGCAGCGCAGGAAGATCTGGCGCGCAACGGGCTGGAGTTGGAGTCGGTGGCGATCCTCGATATCGACCAGACAGCGCTGGAATACTTCAACCCGTCGAACCGCTTTGATGCCGAAGGCCTGACCGTTCTGATCAAGGACATCGAGGCACGGCGCAAGCTGCGCAACGATATCGAACAAGACACGATGATCCAGATTCGCGCGCGGAACCTTCAGGCCGAAAAGCAGGCGCTGGACATCGACCGCGAGGGCGAGGAAGCACGGCTTGGTCAAGAGCGCGACGTCGAATTCCGTCGTGCGCAGCAGCGCGCGGAATTGGCGCGTGAGCGGGCCGAGCGGGACACCGAGGCTGAAAGCGCGCAGATTACCGCGCGCGAAGTGATTGAAAAGGCGCGTATTTCCAACGAACGCGGGATTGCCGAGGCGCGGATCGCCTCCGAGCGGGACATCCGCTCGCGAGAGATTGCGCGCACCAAGGCGGTCGAATCCGAAGAAATAGCCGCGCAAGAAGACGTGCAGCGCGCGCGTATCTTGCAAGAGCGCGCGCTGAAAGAAGCGCGGATCGAGAACGAGCAGGAAACCCAATCGCGCGAGATCGCCCGTGCGCGCGCTATCGAGGAGGCAGAGATCGCGTCCCGCGAGGCGACCGAAACGCTGCGTATCGCGCAGGAAAAGGCCGTGGCCGAGGCGCGCATCACGAGCAACCGCGAAACCCAGGCGGCCGAGATCGAGCGTCAGCGCGTGACCGAACAGGCCGAGATCGTGGCTACCGAAGAGACCGAAAAGCGGCGGATGGCGCGGACGCTGTTGATCAACCAGACCCGTATCCGCGGCGAGGAAACGATCCGCAAGCAAGAGATCGAGCGGCAGCAGACGCTCGATTCCGCCGAGATATCTGCGCGTGAGCAAACGGAACGGCTGCGCATCGCCCAGGCCGCTGAGGTCAACGAGGCGCGGATCGCCGAGGATCAGCGTATCCGCGCGTTGGAGATTGCGCGGACCCAAGCGGTCGATGCCGCCGATATTGCCGCGACCCAGGCGACAGAGACCGCCCGTATCGCCCGCGAAAAGGTGCTTGCCGCTGAGCGGATCGCGGCTGAAGAAGCCACCAAATCGCTGGAGATCGCCCGCGAGAAGGAAATCGAGGGCGCGGAAATCGCCCGGCGGCAGTCGACCGAAATGGCCCGCATCGCGTCGGAACTTTCGCTGGAAGAAGAGCGCATTGCCAGCCAGCGCACCCGCGAGGTCACGGGCATCGGCGCCAAGCGCGCGGTGGAAGAGGCCGATCAGGCGCGCATTGTAGCCCTTTCCATGGCGCGTCGCGCCTCCGCAGCGGCCGATGCCACCGTCCGGCAGGCCGAGATTGCCGCCAAGCGCGATGTGGAAACCGCCGATGTAGAACGCGAGCGCAGCGTCGAGGCCGCGCGTCTGGAACGCCGCCGCAGCCTTGAGCAGCTTGAGATTGCCCGCGTTCAGGCCCTGCGCGAGGCCGAGATCGAGAGCCGCGAGGATGTCGAGCGCTCGCGCATCGCCAGCGAGCGGTCCTTGGACGAGATCCGCATCAGCCACGAGACCGAGCGGCGCCGGTTGGAAGTAGAGCGGGAAAAGACTGTCGAATCCCACCAGATGGACAAGGCCATCACGCTTTACAAGAAATCGCTCGAGGAATCCGCAGCCCGTACGGAATCCGATGTCGCGCGCGCTCTGGCGGCCCAGGCCGAGGAAAAGGTCAAGACCGTGCGCGACACCGAAGTCGCCAGCCGCCGCAAGTCCATTGATGTGATGATGGCTGAAAAGAACACCGCCGAAGCCCGTCTGATGGCCGAAGCGGCACAAGTGCGCGCGGCCGTCGAGGCAGAGGCGGCCAAGCTGATCAACGAGGCCGAGAACATCCTGACAGACGAGGCCCGCCATTCGCTATTCAAGCGCAAGATGCTGGAGCATGTCGAAGGTATCGTGGCTGCAAGCGTCAAGCCGCTGGAAAAAATCCAGGATATCCGCATCATGTCGATAGACGGCATGAACGGCAGCGGTGGCGGCAGTGGCTCAGGCGCCAGCCCCACCGACGAGGTGATCAACGCAGCCCTGCGCTACCGTGTGCAGGCCCCGCTGATCGACAGCCTTTTGTCCGATATCGGGATCGAGGGGGGGACGCTGGCCAAGCAGGGCGGGCTGATCCGCGAAGCCTCTGACCTGAGCCGGATTGCGGCCGAGGCCGCGAAGAAGGCCAAACCCGAGGAGAAGAAGTAGATGCCACGCGTTTACGTCAGTTCCGTGATTGACGCGCCGGTGGGGCGGGTCTGGGAACGGGTGCGCGATTTCAACGCACTGCCGCGCTGGGTTCCCGCCGTCCGCGACAGCCGCATCGAGAACGGCGAGCCTGCCGACAAGATTGGCTGCGTGCGCGATTTCCACCTGCAAAACGGTGATCATTTGCGCGAAAAGCTGCTCGGTCTCAGTGATTACGACTACTTCTGCACCTATTCGATCCTCGAAAGCCCCATGCCGCTGACCGATTATGTGGCCACCTTGCGGTTGACGCCGATCACTGACGGCGACCACACCTTTGCGGAATGGACCGCCGAGTTCGCGTGCGCCGAGGCCGATGCCGAAGGGCTGACCTCGGGCATCGCGCAGAACGTGTTTCAGGCTGCGTTCAGCGCGCTCAAGCGCCAGATGGCAGGATAAGATGGTGAAGGTGGTAAAATCGACCGTGCTGGACGCTCCGGTTGAGGCAGTTTGGGAGATTCTGCGCGATTTCAACGGCCATGACCGCTGGCATCCGATCGTGACGGATTCCGTGGTGGAAAAGGGGCAGACCAGCGACCGCATCGGCTGCGTGCGCCGCTTTCATCTGGCAGACGGGTCTGAACTGCGCGAGCAGCTGCTGACGTTGTCGGACGCCGAAATGGCGTTTTCGTATTGCTTGCTGGACACGCCGGTGCCGCTTTTGAACTACGTGGCCCATGTGCGGCTGGTTCCGGTGACGGATGGTGACCGCACCTTCTGGCACTGGGAAAGCCGCTTTGACACGCCTGCGGGGCGCGAGGTGGAGTTGAAGGCGATGGTGGCCGAGAGCGTGTATCAGGGCGGGTTCGATGCGATCCGCGCCCTTGTGGAGGTGCGGGCATGACGGTGGTGGAAACCTATCCCACTCTGGCCGAGGCTGCGCGGGCGCTGTCCGGGTCCATGTCTGACGCGGCCTATCTTGGCGGTGGCACGGTGCTGATGCGGGATCTGAATGCAGGCACGGCGCCCGCGCGGATCGTGCGCGCCTCGGATCCGGCACTGGCCGAGATCCGGGTGCAGGGTGACACGATCAGCCTTGGGGCCGGGGTTACAATGGCGCAAGTGCTGGCACGCGCTGATCTTGCGTTTTTGCACCCTGTTGCGCGGGTGATTGGCGGACCGCAAGTGCGCAATATGGGCACGGTTGGCGGCAACCTGTTCGCACCGCACCCTTATGGCGATTTTGCCGTCGCGCTGATTGCGCTCGGGGCGCGTGCCCTGTTGGTGGGGCAGGGTGGGCGCCCCGTCGAGGACCTGATGCGCGACCGCGCGCGCGCGCCGCTGGTGGCTGCCATTGAATTTGCGCGGCCACGCGACCGGACGTTCGGGTTTCTGAAAGTGTCGCGCGTCAAGCCCAAGGGCGTTTCGGTCATGTCGATCGCGGTTCTGGCCCCGCGGGAGGGCGCGCGGTTCCGGGGCGTGCGCGTAGCGTTTGGCGCCATGGGCCCGCACCCGATGCGCGGCCCGGGTGCCGAGCGAGCGCTGGAGGGGCAGGGCGGTGATGCCGCCACATATGCCCGCGCGTCCGCACAGGCGGCAGAAGGGCTGGACCCGCCGACGGATGCGCTGGCATCGCGTTGGTATCGGCGCGAAGTGGCGGGCGTGCATCTGCGCCGCCTTTTGGAAAAAATGGAGCACGGCCAATGAAAAAGCCGGTGATCTTCACGTTGAACGGGCTTGAGAAAGCCGCCTTTGCCGATGATGGCCAGAACCTTCTGGATTTTCTGCGCCGTGGGGTGGGGGATCTTTCCCCGAAATATGGCTGCGGCCAGGGCGCTTGCGGTGCGTGCACCGTGACGCTGGACGGTACGCCTGTGCTGGCGTGCCTGACGCTGGCCGAGACGGTCCAGGGCCGCGCCGTCGGAACCGCCGCCGGGCTTGCTGCGGGCGCCACGCTTGATCCTTTGCAGGAGGCATTCATGGACCATTTCGCCGCGCAGTGCGGTTACTGCACGCCGGGCATGCTGGTGTCGGCCCGTGCCCTTTTGGCGCGCAACCCCGCACCCTCGCGGGACGAGATCATCGAGGGCATCGCCGGCAACCTGTGCCGTTGCACTGGGTACGAGCCGATCATTGCCGCGATCCTGAGCGTGGCCGGCGAAAGGGCACGGGCATGACAGACACCATTGGGCCCGGTCGTGGCGGATTTGAATTGCGCAAGGAATTCTTTGCCGATGAGCGTGACGACAATCTGAACGAAGTGGGCAAACCCACGCGGCGCCAGGACATCACAGGCCATGTGACGGGCCGCTCGCCCTTTTTTGACGATCACCTGTTCGAGGGACTGTTGCACATTCGCTGCGTCCGCTCGCCCCACCATGCCGCCCGCGTGCGCCGGATTGACACGGCTGAGGCGGAAAAGATGCCGGGGGTCCAGCGCATCCTTTTGGGCCGCGACGTGCCCAGGAACCTGAACACCCTGCTTTCCTTGCTCGATTTCGGACTTGATGACGAGCCGATCTTGTCGACCGACCGGGTGCGCTACATGGGCGAACCGGTGGCCGCCGTCATCGCCGAGACCGAGGCGCAGGCGCGCGCGGCGGTGCGGGCCGTTCGGGTAGAGTGGGAGACGCTGCCCCATGTGCTGGATGTGGAAGAGGCGGTAAAGCCCGGCGCGCCCGTGGTCCTCGATGTCTATCCGACCAACAAGTTCATCTACCACGGCAAATATGACCACCAGAAACTGCGCTACGGTGATGTCGAGGCCGCCTTTGCGCAAGCCGACCACATCGTCGAGGGGCGCTATCAGATGTCGCCCATCGAGCAGGCCCCGATGGAGACCTGCGGCGCCATCGCGGCACCCGAACAAAACGGGCGTTACGTCTGCTATACCTCTACGCAGGCCCTGTTCTTCAGCCTTGGCACCGCGTCAAAGGTGCTGGCCATTCCGTCGTCACGCCTGCATTTCATCGGGGGCACGGTCGGAGGTGGGTTCGGCGGCAAGGTGGACTCGATCCACGAGCCGCTGGCGATCCTTGGCACCATGCTGACAGGGCGGCCTTGCAAATACGCATGGGACCGCGAGGAAGAGATGCAGGTGGGCGCGCCGCGCGGCGCTGAACGGTGGTATCTGAAGGATGGGGTTATGCGCGACGGGCGGATCGTGGCGCGCAAGTTCACCGGTTATTTCGACAGCGGCGCCTACACCCGTCTTTCATCCTATGCGATCATCAAGGGCGTCGGGCATTTGCCCGGTCCCTATACGATCCCGCATGTCTATGCCGATGTCTTTTGCGTCTATACCAACCGCACGCCCGCCACCGCGATGCGCGGCTTTGGCATCACCGGCGTCGATTTTGCCATCGAGGCGCATATGGACAAGGTGGCCGAGGTGGTGGGGATGCACCCGATCGAACTGCGCATCCTGAATGCCTACCGCGACGGCGACATGAAGGCGCATCGGCGCCTGGCCAAGAACTGTGCGCTGATCGAATGCGCGCAGGTGGTGGCGGAAAAGGCGGGGGTCAAGTTGTCGCCCGCGATGCTGGCGGCATCGTCGTTGAAAGATGGCGGTGGCGCGCGGGCCGCATTGCCTGCCAGAACGGCCACCGACCAGAAAGGCCAGGTCGAGGGTTTTCAGGCGTCGAGCTATGGCAAGAAGGGCGGAGCATCGTCCGTGCCCCCCCAGGGCGTACCGCAGGCCCCGGCCTATCAGCCGACACCGCGCACCGCCGCGCCCGACCGGCCGACCACACCGCCCGCTGCTCCGCCCCCCGCCAGCCCTGCACCCGCGCGAACGGGTGCTGCGCGCTTTTCGTCCCTCTCCGGCTTCAGGAGGCGCTGATGACCCTGCACCGTGGCCGCGGCTTTGCCGCCATCAACTATCCCATCGGGATGAACCTTGGGGGTGATCCCAGTCAGGCGCTGATCCATTCGAACCCTGATGGCAAGTTCACCGTGGCGCTGTCAGCCATCGACCTTGGGCAGGGGATGAAATCCGTCACGCGCCAGATCGCAGCCGAGACGCTGGGGGTGCCGGTCGAAGATGTCTATGTCGATACCGCTGACAGCGACACGGGGCCCCATGACATGGGCAGTTTCGCCTCGCGCGGGACGCACCGCATGGGCAATGCCGTCATCATGGCAGCCAAGGAAGCGCGCGCCGTGATGCTGGAGGCGGCGGCGGAAGAGATGGAGGTGGACGCCGCAGACCTTGTGACCGACGGGCGCGGCAACATCCATGTCAAAGGCGCGCCCTCGCGGTCGATCACCACCATGGCCGCATCACAGGCGGCCCAGTTCAAACAAGGCAAGACCATCGCCGGGCGCGGAATCTTTCTGATCCCGCTGTCCGAGGTCGATCCTGACACGGGCGAGATGACGCCGGTTTCCACCTTTGCCCATGCCGCGATGCTGGTCGAGGTCGAGGTGGATGACGAAACCGGCGAAGTGAGCGTGATTGACATGCAGTCCGCCTATGAGGTGGGCCGCGCTTTGAACCCGCGCCTTGTCGAGCAGCAACTCAGGGGCGGCGCCTGGATGGGCATGAGCCATGCCGCGTGGGAGACAACCGAACCCTACTACCCGGCGCGTGACCATGGCCCGGTCGATTTCAACAGCTACATCATGCCCGGCCCCGGCGACCTTGCGCCCCACCATATCAGTGTGCTGGAACGCCCCGCTGCGGACGGGCCGTTCGGGGGCAAAGGTCCGGGCGAGATGTGCGCCAACCCCGTCCTGCCCGCCGTGGCGAACGCGGTTTATGACGCCGTCGGCATCCGCATCGACGATTTGCCGATCACGCCCGAGAAGATATTGCGCGGTTTGCGCGCGCAGGGCGGCGCCAGGCCGCGGCAGAAACTCTGATGTCGGTCAGGCGGTCCATACAGGGCATCGACGGCCCCGGCCCGCTGGCCGCCAGCCTGCGCGATGCGCAATATATCGCTGACGAAAGTCTTGCAACGGCGGCGTACCTTGCCCTTGCGCTTGGCAAGCCCTTGTTGCTGGAAGGGGCGCCGGGGGTGGGCAAGACCGAGGCCGCCAAGGCGCTTGCGGCGGTTCTGGGGCGCGAACTGGTGCGCCTGCAGTGCTATGAGGGGCTGGACGCCGCAGCGGCAATGTATGAGTGGAACTTTCCCCGCCAGATGCTGGCGATCCGGCAGGCGGGTGAGGGCTATGTAAACCTTTATTCCGACGAATTCCTGATCCCCCGGCCCATGCTGCTCGCGCTGCAAGGCCCCCGCGACCGCGTTTTGCTGATCGACGAGATCGACCGCGCCGATCATGAGTTCGAAGCGTTCTTGCTGGAATTCCTGTCGGATTTCACTCTTTCGATCCCCGAACGTGGCACAATGCGCGCCAGTGAGCCGCCGGTCGTGATCCTGACCTCGAACCGCACGCGCGAATTGCACGAGGCGCTGCGCCGCCGCTGTGTCTACCATTGGATCGGCTATCCCGACCCTGCGCTGGAGGAGCAGATCGTGATGATGCGCGCCTCGACCGTCGCGCGCGATACGGCGGCGCGCGTCGTGGCTGCTGTCACGCGCCTGCGCGCGGAGCCGCTGGCAAAGCCGCCCGGAGTGGCCGAAACCGTGGAATGGGCCGAGGCTGCTACGTTGTTGCAAGCGCAGGGCGCGCCTTGGCCGCGCGCCTTTGCCCGCGCCATCGGCGTGGTGCTGAAGGATCAGGATGATCTGGCATGGATCGCCCCCCGGCTCGACGGTATTCTGGGGGATGCAGCATGATACCCGCGCTCGCGCCGTTCCTAGCCTTTCCGCCAGCGCTGCGTCAGGCGGGGCTTTCTGCGGCGCCCGAACAGGCGCAAAGCTTTCTTGCCGCCGTTGGTCTGCTTGGTCCCGCGACGTTTTCCGACATCCGCCGTGCAGCACACGCAATTTTCGGCCCCGGCCCGGAGCGGCGCCCCGAATTCGACGCCATTTTCGACGGTGTCTTTCTGGGCCGTGTCTTTGCGGCACCGGCCGAGGGGAAACCCGAGGATTTGCCGCAATCGTTTGATGCAGGCGATCTGGGCCAACTGCCGGAACCTGAGGATGATGAACCCTCGGGCGCCGATGCGACCCTCGCTGAACGCCTGTTTGCCCGCGCCCTGATGGCGGGGGACGAGGGCCGGATGCTGCGCGCCTTTTCCCGCGCCTTGTCCGCGCGTCTGCCCCGCAGGCGGGCCCGACGGACCACCGCCGGCAAGGGGCGGCATCCCGACGCGCCGCGTGCATTCCGCGAGATGCTGCGCCGCGATGGCGAGATTTCGCATCTGCCGACCCGCCGCAGGATCACGCGCCAGCGCCGGGTGCTGATGTTGATCGATGTGTCAGGCAGCATGAAGGCGGGAACCGATGGCGCGTTTCGCGTGGCCCATGCGCTTGTGCGGGGGGGCGACCGGGTTGAGGTGTTCACGCTTGGGACCCGGCTGACACGCGTGACGCGCGCGCTGCGCCACCCCAACCGCGAGCAGGCACTGGCGCTTGCCGCAGGTCTTGTGGCCGATTGGGATGGCGGCACGCGGTTGGGCGAGGCGCTGGCCGTGTTTCTGTCGGTGCCGCGTTTCGCCAGCTTTGCGCGCGGCGCACTGGCCGTCATGCTGTCGGACGGGTTGGAGCGGGGCGGGCCAGAGGCGCTGATTTCGGCCATGAGCCGGCTTGACGGGTTGGCTTGGTCTACACTTTGGCTGTCGCCACTGGCCGCTGATCCAGCTTATCGGCCTGAGACGGGGGCGATGCGGGCGATCCTGCCGGTAATCGACCGGCTGGGCGATGGGGCGGCACCCGTCGCAATTGCGCGCGAAATCCTGCGTTTTTCCAAGGGTGCCAAGGTCGGGGGTGCGCGATGATCGACGCGCATTTCCACGTCTGGCGGCAGGCCGATCTGCCCTGGCTTGCGGGGCCCGTGCAGCCGCGCATCTTTGGGCCATACGAGCCGATCCGGCGTGACTATCCGATGGCCGAATATCTGGCCGACATCGCCGGGCAGGGGGTGAAAAAGTCTGTCTATGTACAGGCCAACTGGCCGGTGCAGCAGGCCGCGGCCGAGGCCGAATGGATCGAGCGTCTGGCGCTGGAAACGGGTTGGCCCCATGCCACGGTTGCTTACGCCGACATGACGGTGGCCGACGCCCGCCCTGCTCTTGACCGGCTGGCAAGATATCCTCGGGTGCGCGGCATCCGCCAGCAATTCCACTGGCACCAGAACCCGCAGTACCGCTTTGCCGCGCATGCCGACCTGTGCGACGACCCTTTGGTGCAAAAGAACATCGGATATCTGGCGGACTATGGCTGGGCCTTCGACCTTCAGGTGTTCACCGGCCAGATGGGTGGCGCGACACGGCTGGCGGCGGCGTGTCCACGGGTAAATTTTGTCTTGCAACATGCAGGAATGCTGGAAGATCTGTCGGAAAGGGGCCGCGCAGACTGGCGGGTCGCAATCAATGAATTGGCGGCTTGCCCTAATGTCTGCGCCAAGCTGTCAGGCTTTGGCACCTTTATCCACCGCGTCGATCCCGCCGAAATCGCATGGTTGATCGGTGAGACGGTCGCGGCCTTTGGCGCAAACCGATGTCTATGGGGCTCGAACTTCCCCATCGAAAAGCTGTGGACAAGCTATGCCAGCCTTGTGGATGCACATCGACAGGGGGCGGAAGCACTGGGCGACGCCGGGCAACAGGCAATTTTTCATGACACCGCAAGCCGGGTCTACCGGCTGTAGATTGGGAGGGGACATCATGGCCTTGGAAATCAGGGTTCTGGACTTTGGCGACATCGAGCTGGAAAGCTCATTTCTGGTGCTTGCGCGCGATTGCGGGCGCACCCGCCGCGTGCCGGTTTATGGGTTTCTGATCCTTGGCGGCACCTGGCCCATCGTGGTGGACACCGGCTACCGTGACAATGCCATCATGGAAACGCTGGGCATGCGGGGGTTGCAGTTCCACGAGAACATGATCGAGCAGCAACTGGCCAGGCATGGGGTCAAGGTGGGCGACGTGCGCTATGTGCTGCACACCCATCTTCACATTGATCACGCCGGCAAGGACGACCACTTTCCGATGAACACCACGGTCGTCATCAACCGCCGCGAGATGGAGTGTTCCGTCTCGGGCCTGATGCATCCGCAATATCCAAAGCCGGACATACAGCATCTGGTAGAGCGTCTGCACACGCGCCATGCGCTGCGAATGGAAGATCTGGAGTTGTCGGGTGCGGTCGAGATCATGCCGGGCGTCTACATGGAGGCAGCCAACGCGCACACCGAAGGCTCGATGAATGTGCATGTGGAAACGGCCGAGGGTCTGGCCACGATCTGCGGCGACGTGATCTACGATTTCAACGATCAGATCGTCGAGCCAGTGTTTCAGGTGAACTACCATGAGCCGCAGGTGACCGGAAACCACGCAGGATCAAAGCGGTCCGAAAAGGCGGCGATCAAGAAGCTCTTGAATGCGTCGAAATTCCTGCTTCCCGTTCACGACAAGCCCGCCAAGATCGAACATGGTCAGGTCGTTGGGCGGCTGGACATGGTGGTGCCGGGACCGGTCAGCCAGACCGTGCCGCGCCGCAACTGGTTCCCGGTGTAGGCGATGGCACATCAGGCCCTTGACCCCACGTTTCGCCGCCTGATCGACGAGCACGCGCCCGTGCGTCAGGTGGCGCATGGGTGCATCTTCACCGAAGGGCCGATCTGGCACCCTGTCGATCATTACTTGCTGTTCTCGGACATGCCCGGCGATGCGCGGCGCAGGCTTGACCGGGCCGGCGTGCGTGAGGTGATGAAGCCCTCGAACAAGGGCAACGGCATGACCTACGACGCCGATCTGAACCTTGTGGTGTGCGAGCATTCCACCAGTTCCGTGGCGCGGTTCCGGCCTGATGGCACACGCGAGGTTCTGTGCAGCCATTTCGACGGGCAGGAGTTGAACAGCCCCAACGATATCTGCGTGAAATCAGACGGCTCGATCTGGTTCACCGACCCGTGGTATGGCCGGATGCCGCACTATGGGGTAGAGCGGCCGCGCGATCTGGGCTGGCAAGCGGTGTTCCGTCTGCCCCCCGGCCATAAACCCGGCGACGCGCCACAATTGGTGGTGGACCGCTATACATTCACCCAGCCGAACGGCCTGTGCTTTTGCCCCGACGAATCCAGGCTGTATGTCAACGACACCGAACAGGCGAATATCCGGGTTTTCCGCGTACAGCCAGACGGCAAGCTGACGGATGGGCGCATCTTTGCCTCTGGTATCCGCGACAGCTTGCTTGCGGGCCTGCCGGACGGGATGAAATGCGATGCGATCGGCAATGTGTGGTGCACGGGGCCGGGGGGCATCTGGGTTTTTGCGCCATCGGGCGCGCTGATCGGCAAGGTCTCGATCCCGGAGTTGCCTGCGAACCTGCATTGGGGCGGGACCGATTGGCGCACGCTTTATGTCGCGGCCTCCACGTCGGTCTATGCGGTCGATGTCAAAACAGGGCCGCGGGTCGAGCCATTCATGAAGGCGACAGGCCCACGTGCCGCGACCGCATCAGCCCCCGCCGGTGACGCGTTGCGCCTTGATCCGGCCAGATGTGCCCTGATCATTCAGGACATGCAAAACGATGTGGTGATGGAGGGCGGCGCCTTTGCCGCGAGCGGAAGCCCGGCGCATTGCCGTGAGCAGAATGCCATCGCCAACACCGCACGTCTGGCCGACCGGTGCCGCGCGCTGGGCGTGCCGGTGATCCATGTGCATTTCCTTGTGCCGCCGGGGGCTGCCGGACTGACACTGAACTGTCCCTTGTTCGAAGGGGTGGTGGACAATACGGCCCTTGTGCGCGGCACCTGGGGCGGGGCGCCGGTCGCGGGGCTGGAGCCGCGCCCAGGCGATCACGTGGTCGAGAAGAACCGGATGAGCGCCTGGGAAGGCACGCAACTGGAAACCATCCTCAAGGCCGAAGGGCGCGACATGATCATCGAATGCGGCGCATGGACCAACATGAGCGTCGAGCACACCGCCCGCACCGGCGCCGACAAGGGCTATGTCGTGGTGATCCCCGAAGACGGGTGCAGCACAATGAATGCCGACTGGCACCGGGCCTCGATCGAATATGCGATGACGAATGTCGCACTGGTCACCAGGGTGGATGCCGTAATTGCGGCTTTGGGCTAGACGAAGGCGCTGCGCGTGTGGAAAGCATGCACTGGGTGCGACTACCCGACAGCCGAGACGGGCCTTGGGTCAGGATTTGAAAGATTTTCGAAGGAGTTGAAACATGAACGTGTATGACCTGACGGGCCAGGTGGCTGTGGTGACCGGCGGGGCGCAGGGCATCGGCCTTGCGGTGGCGCAGCTTTTGCATGCGTCGGGTGCGCATGTCTGCCTTTGGGACCGCGACGGTGATCTTGCCGCAGCGTCGGCGGCAAAGCTGGGCCACAGGGCCGAGGGCAAGGCGCTCGACGTGACAGACGCAGGCGCCGCGCAGGTTCTGGCGGACGCGACCATGGCCGCGCATGGCCGGATAGACGTGCTGGTGAATTCCGCTGGAATTGCAGGCTCCAACGGGCCCGTGCAAGACTATCCGGTGGACGAATTCCATGCAATCGTGGCTGTTAACCTGCACGGCACCTTTCACACCTGCCGCGCTGTCCTGTCGCACATGCAGGCGCGGGCTTACGGACGGATCGTCAACATCGCCTCGGTCGCGGGCAAAGAGGGCAATCCCAACGCCGGGGCCTATTCCGCCTCCAAAGCTGCGGTGATTGCGCTGACAAAAAGCATGGGCAAGGAAAACGCCGGGGTTGATATTGCGGTCAATTGCGTGACCCCTGCCGCCGCGCGCACGCGCATTTTCGACCAGATGGCGCAGACGCATATCGATTTCATGCTGTCAAAGATCCCGCGCGGTCGTTTCCTTGAGGTGGAAGAGGCCGCCCATATGATCGCATGGCTCTGCACAAGGGAAAACTCTTTCACCACGGGAGGAGTATTCGACCTGTCGGGCGGACGCGCGACCTACTGACTCTGGCCTTCATTCCATAAAGAATCCCACAGCGGCACGCAGGTGTGGAAACTCCGGACTTTTGATGCTGCTGTATTGATCTGCCGAAGCATGAATTGGTGGCAGAAGTGAGGCTGTCCAGCTTTCCCGAAGCTCAGCGCGATTGACATAAATTTCCATATGTCTAGAAATATCGAAAAGGAGTGCCTGCCATGGACATTGAAGTCGCCGCCGCATGCCTCGCTGCCTTGGGTAACCCTACGCGTCTGCGCATCTACCGACTGCTCGTGCGCGCAGGGGAAGCGGGGTTGGCCATGGGGCAGATCCAGCAGAAGCTTGGTATTCCGGGGTCCACGCTGTCGCACCATTGCCGGACCCTCGTCGTCGTCGACCTGATCCAGCAGGAGCGTTTCGGCACCTCGCTGATTTGCCGGACGAACTATCCGGTGATGCGGGGCCTTGTCGACGATCTGGCCGCAGAGTGCTGCAGCGATGCTGTTGCCTGAAGGGGACGCTGCGCGCCTTGCGACGTCTCATATTTCGATCTTTCAAGCAGTAAAGAAGGTGCCGATGACGAAGACAGTTGCCATTTTTGGCGCGAGACCAGTCGGCCGTGCCGGAACTGGTCATGTGTTGGAACGCACCATAAAGCCGCTGACCTTCAGGCCGATGTCACAGCAGGTACGCGCCGTCCGAGCGTGCGGCACCAATCAGCCCGAACAAAAGTCTGCCGCACGGTGCTGAGGTTCTCGGCCAACCAGCGCGGGCCAGTCGTCGCCGCCCTTGGCACCGCGCAGACGATCAGTTGGGCCTCAAGCTATTACATTCCTGCAGTTCTGGCCGTGCCGATGGCAGAGAGCTTTGGCCTGTCTGCGGTCTGGGTTTTCGGGGCATTCTCTATGGCGATGATCGTCTCGGCCATTGTCGGCCCCTGGGCCGGAAACCGCATCGACGGCCACGGCGGGCGTGGCTTGCTGATGCTGTCGAACCTGATCTTTGCCTGCGGGCTTGGGGTGCTGGCTGTTGCCCCGTCACCCGTATTGCTGTTCGTGGGGTGGGCGGTTGTCGGGCTGGGCATGGGTATTGGTCTTTACGAGGCTGCCTTTGCCACGCTGGCGGGCATCTATGGACGTCAGGCGCGCGGGCCGATCACCGGGATCACCCTGATCGCGGGCTTTGCGAGCACGGTGGGCTGGCCGCTGTCGGCCCTGATGCTGGCAACCTGGGGTTGGCGCGAGGCGTGTCTGGGCTGGGCTTTGATCCATCTTTGCCTGGCACTGCCGCTGAACGCGCTGCTGCCGCACGGATCGCAGCCAGTCGTCAGTCCAGAAATGCAGGCCGTGGGTAGCCTCCCGCCACCAAAAGGCGCGCTGGCACTGCTGGCCTTCGTTTTCGCAGCAACCTGGTTCAATTCAACGGCCATGGCCGCGCATCTGCCTGGGCTGTTGCAAGCGGCCGGGGCCAGCACGACGATGGCCATCGCGGCCGGGGCTTTGATCGGGCCTGCACAGGTGGCGGCGCGTGTGCTGGAGTTCGGGTTGCTGCGCCGGTTTCATCCGCTCGTTTCAGCGCGGGTGGCGGCTGCGGCCCATCCGGTAGCTGCGGTCGCACTGGTTGGCTTTGGCGGGCCGGCAGCTTATGCCTTTGCGATCCTGCACGGTGCGGGCAATGGCATTCTCACCATCGCCAAGGGGACGCTTCCGCTCGCGCTCTTCGGACCTGCGGGGTACGGCCAGCGGCTTGGCTGGCTCAATGCACCCGCACGCGTCTTGCAGGCGGCGGCACCGCTTATCTTTGGTGCAGCACTCGGCGCGTGGGGGGTGCAGGCGATCTGGTTGACGGCCGCAGTCGGGTTGGCGGCGACACTGGCGCTTTTTCTGCTCAGACGGAGCTGAGCCTGCGTGCAGCAGTTGAAGGGGATTGGCAAGGTAGCTGATACAGCAAGTTGGTCTTGATCCTGCGGCCTCTGGCGCTGTTCACCATCTCGCCGCGCAGTCGATCAACGCGCTGATCTTGGGGCTCTTGATGATGGCGATCCTTGGCCCCGGTTTGCTGGCACGCATCATAGACAACGGCCTGCGATCCATCGGGTTCATCGGGACATGGGTTATGCGCCCTTTCAGGCAAAGGCCCGTCCCGGCTTGCGTGCCGGGACGGGATCAGCCCTGGTGCGCGCGATCGGCGCAGGTGACGAAAAGCCGTAAGTATGGTGCACCGACCTGATCGGCGGAGTATTTTTTTTTGCGGGGGCTTTCGGCTCGGCGGATGAGACGCCCGTTGCAGGTGCACGACTTGCGGGGTGGTATGTTATAGTATAACCAATATGCCAACCCGAGAGGCAGCCGTGACAAAGATGATTCCACCCAAAGAGTTTGCTCCTGTGCAAACCGGCAACGACCGGCCGGCTTTCGACCTGTCGCGGGCGGCTCATTGGCCCGTTTCGGCCTTTGACAATCTGGACCGGTTGAAGCCCGACCGCCCCCGGATTGCCCGAACGACCGTGTCTCGCGGTCTGGAGCATCTGATCCGTGCGGGCCGGGTGCAGGCGCGTGACGCAGGCGCAGAGGTTGGGCGCATCACCAAGGCACTGGCGAAGGAAGGCTTTCGCCCGACGACCCATCCGGTGGTTGGGGTGCATGGCCGCTGCAGCGAGAGTAACGGCCCCCAAAGGGCAGGGGGCAAGGCATGAGCGGGTTCAGCCTGATCCTGTCGGGGCTTGGCTTGCGTCTGGCCGTGGCGGCGGTGGTGTCTGCCGTGCTGTGGGCGGCCTTTGCGCTGGTGGTGGGTTAAGCCATGCCCGCAATCGTCCTGCACGATCTGACCCTTGGCTATGACCGGCACCCTGCGGTGCATCATCTGGATGCGACCATACTGTCGGGCAGCCTGACGGCCATCGTGGGACCGAACGGCGCGGGCAAGTCGACGCTGCTGAAGGGCATCGTGGGCGCGCTGTCGCCGCTGGAAGGCCGCATCACCCTTGGCCGCGCCCGCATCGCCTATCTGCCGCAGCAGGCCGAGATTGACCGCAGCTTTCCCATTTCGGTGCGCGATCTGGTGGCCATGGGTCTTTGGGCCGAAATCGGTGCGTTTGGCCGCATTGGGACGGCGCAGGCCGACCGGATTGCCACGGCGCTGGCCGCCGTAGGTCTGACCGGGTTCGAGCGTCGCCCCATCAGCGCATTGTCGGGCGGACAGATGCAGCGGGTGCTGTTCGCGCGGCTGTTGCTGCAAGAGGCCGAGGTGATCTTGCTGGACGAACCCTTCACCTCCATCGACGCCAAGACTGCCGCCGATCTGATGGCGCTGGTGCAGCGTTGGCATGGCGAAGGGCGCACGGTGGTCGCCGTGCTGCATGATCTGGATACCGTGCGTGCCCAATTCCCCGACACGCTGATGATTGCGCGCGAGATGGTGGCGCACGGGCCGACAGCATCGGTGCTGACGCCTGCCAACCTGCTGCGCGCGCGTCAGATGTGCGAGGCGTTCGACGACGATGCCGCCGTCTGCCTGCCGGGCGCGCGAGTCAAATCGCGGGGGGCGGCATGATCGACCTGATCATAGCCCCGTTCCTGGACTTTGCCTTCATGCGCCGCGCGCTGCTCGGTTGCATCGCCATATCCATCGGCGCGACCCCCATCGGCGTGTTCCTGATGCTGCGCCGGATGAGCCTG
>JBBRBJ010000024.1:0-48323 GCA_038205925.1 Rhodobacterales bacterium
GTCAGTGCCCACCAGCGTGTCAGGGTAAGCCACCAGATCGCCATGCTGGTCGGTATCGGTCCAGACGGTTTGCGACAGGTATTCCAGGTTCACCTGATGGCAGATGCCTGTGCCGGGCGGCACCACGCGGAAATTGTTGAACGCGTTCTGGCCCCATTTCAGGAACACATACCGCTCCATGTTGCGCTCATACTCACGGTCGACGTTGACCTGAAACGCACGTGGCGTGCCGAATTCGTCGATCATGACCGAGTGGTCGATGACAAGGTCGACCGGCGCCAGCGGGTTGATCTTTTGCGCATCGCCGCCAAGGCCGAGGATGCCATCGCGCATCGCGGCAAGATCGACCACCGCAGGCACGCCGGTGAAGTCCTGCATAAGGACGCGGGCGGGGCGGTAGGCAATCTCGCGCGGGTTCTGGCCGCCATTGACGCCCCACTCGGCGAAGGCGCGGATGTCGTCAACCGATACGGTCTTGCCATCCTCAAATCGCAGCATGTTTTCCAGCACCACCTTCAGTGCGGCAGGCAAGCGCGAAAAATCTCCCAATCCTGCGGCCTGTGCGGCGGGGATGGAATAATAACTGACCGTCTGGCCGCCTGCGGTCAGGGATTTCTTGGTCTTCTGGCTGTCATGTCCGACGATAACGGTCATCTGGCGCCTCATGTGCGATTGGGTGAACGTGCGGGGCCGAACCGGAGTGCGACCTGTGATCTGTCCTTTGTATGCAATTGTATGCCAAAAATCCAGCCCCATGATGGGTCAAATGCATCACTTCCCGGTCCTGCTTTTCTGCAGACGTGCCAACCGCGCGAGGGGTCGTTTCAGAAAACTCTCAAAACCTTGATTGGCCGCACGGTCACTGCGACGATAGAACCAAAGGATCGACTTGGGGAAGCAAAACAAAATGATGCGACATTTGATCAGCGCCGCCTGCGGCATTTGGATCGGTGTGTCAGGCGCCGCATTGGCGCAGACGCAGCCGGTAGTGGTCGAGCTTTACACCTCGCAGGGGTGTTCGTCCTGCCCCCCCGCGGATGCATTCATGGCACTTCTGGCGAAAGATCCCAATGTGATCGCCCTGTCACTGCATGTTGATTATTGGGATTACATTGGCTGGAAAGACACTTTTGCAAACCCGCAGTTCACCAAACGGCAAAAGGCCTATGCGCGCGCCATCGGCAGCCGCACAATCTATACCCCGCAGATGATTGTTGCGGGCGATGACCGGGTGGAAGGCAATGACCCGATGAAGGTGGCCGACACCGTGCGCCGCCACGCGAGCGTAAAACGCACCGTGACATTGGCGATTGAACGGCGGGGCGGCGTGCTGACCATTGATGCGGTGGCCAATCCGCCGCTGAAGGGCACAGCGCGGGTGCAACTGGTGCGATATTCGCCCGAAGAAACGGTGCTTATCGGCCGGGGCGAGAATGCGGGCCGTGAGGTGACCTATCACAACATCGTGACAAGTTGGGCCGATCTGGGCGCGTGGGCCGGTGACAAGCCCTTCAAGATCGAGGCGCCGGTGACGGGCGATGAGCCGATCGTCGTGATAATCCAGTCCGAGGGCCCGTCCGATGTGCTGGCGGCGGCGCGGCTGCGCTAACGCCGCGTGGCCGGTTTCCAGCGCCGGTGGATCCAGAACCACTGGTCAGGGTTGAGGCGAACCCGCGCCTCAAGGTTGTCATTCAGGCTTTGGGTCATCGTCTCGGGCGTGCCGGGCTGGATCGGGGCGTCGAGTATGATGCGGAATGTCAGACCGTCAGGCTGACGGATCGCGTAGGTTGGAATAATATCGGCCCCGTATTTCAGCGCCATCTCGGCGGTCGAAAGCGCGGTCAGCGCCTCATGTCCGAAGAACATCAGCTTTTCGCCTGCACCGCTGCGCTGATCGGGCAGGATGCCCAGCATTCCGCCGCCGCGCAGATGGCGCACCATCTGACCCATGCCTTTGCGCCCTTGTGCAAACAGGGGCTGGCCGATGATACCTATCGCGCGCACGTAATGCGCGTTGAAGCCGGGGTTTGTCATCGGGCGGTACAGCGCGCCCAAGGGAAAGCCGCGCGCAAACAACGCGGCGCGGGCTGCGTCATAGTTGCCGAAATGCCCGGTGACGATGATCACCGGGCGGCCGGCGTCACGTGCTTTCTCGAGCGCCGCCACGCCCGCACCTTCCAGCGGCAATGCGGTGGCGCGGACGATGAATTCCGGACCCGAATAGATCTCGATCACGCTGCGGCCGATGTTGTCCGGCACGGCGCGCGCCAGGCGGGCCACCTCGGCGGCGGTCAGATCGGGCAGAACAAGCGCCAGATTGGCCCGGATGCGTCTGCGCCAGCCCGCAAGGGGTGCCACCACGTTTGAAACGACCCAGCCACACAGCGGCACGCGCGCACGGTAAGGCAGCGCCAGCAGCACCGCGATCAGCGCACGCGCGGCACGGTCTGTCATGCGTTGGCCAAACGTGCCGCGGCTGGCTGGTGTGCTGTCGGTCATTGGCCCTGACGGTTGCCCATGGTTTCGCGGTGCCAGACATAAAGTCCGGCGCCCACGATCACAAGCGCACCGATCACTGTGGGCCCATCCGGCCATTCCCCGTAAAGGACGATCCCCCAGCCGGTGGCAAAAAGGATGCCGACGTAAGCAAACGGCGCGACCGCCCCCGCCTCGGCCAGCGTAAAGGCGCGCACAAGGCACAGTTGCGCCCCGGTGCCAAGGCAGCCGATCAGCACGAACAGCGGCAGATCCGCACCCGCGACGGGCTGCCAGACGAAAGGCATCGCAAGACTGCTGACCCCCGCCCCGAACAGCGCCGCCAGCAGCATTGGCGTCCACGCGCTTTCCTGCGGGCCGAGGTGTCGGGTCAGCAGCGCGTTGATGCTGTAGCACACCGCAGCCCCAAGCGGCAAAAACGCAGCCGGCGTAAAGACGCCCATCCCGGGGCGGATCACGATCATCGCGCCCACCATCGCCAGCACGACGCCAAAGATCCGGCGCGGACCCAGACGCTCACCCAGAAACAGGGCGGCCCCGAGGGTGATGAGGATGGGGTTGATGTCGGTCAGCGCCGTTGCCTCGGCCAGCCCGATGTGGGGCAGCGAGGCAAAGAACAACCCGGTAGCCCCCAGCTGGCAGGCCGAGCGGATGAGGTGCAGACCCGGATAGCGCGTGCGCAGAATGACAGGGATGCGGGTGCGCAGGATCAGCGCGACGATCAGTGCCTGTCCCAAAAAGCGCACCCAGACCACTTGCGCGACAGGATAGCGCGCGATCAGCCCCTTGGCGGCGGCATCCATCGCGGTGAACAGCAAGATGGCCAGAAGCATCAACAGGATGCCGCGGCGGGTGGACTGTGTGTCGGGGATCAGCATGATGGTCCTGGCAATGCCGCGCGACGCTAGGGCGCCGCCGGGGGGGATGCAAGGCGATAGGGATTGCGATCTGGGATGCGGTTCCCGGTTTCCTGGTGCGGTCAGCAACGGCACCACGGGGCAAATCTGCCGTGCAGGGAAAAGGGCCAGACGTCTGCGTCAATCCTCTTCTCTGATCAACATCAGTTCGCCCGCACCTTCCAGCTGGCGGATCGTGGTCACCACCGCGGCCATGGCGGCATCGGCGTCTTTTTCCTTTACCTTGCCCCGCGCCTCGATCTCTTCGCGCAGGGATTGGGCCAGACGTTGCGACGTGTTGGACAGGAAAAACGCGACCACGGGCGCCAGCGTCGGGGAGCCGAGGGCGGCGGCAAAGGCGGTGATCAGGCTGGGCTGATCGACCATGCGCACCACCTTGGGGATGTCTCGGGCGGCCACGCGGACAGGGATATGGCCGAAGGTGAAGATGGCCTTGCGCACCAGTTCGGCAAAATCGGCATCATCGGCGTCCAACCCGCGCAGCACCTCATCGCGTGTGGCAGCGGTCGAGACGTTGAGGATGGCGCCCACACGCTCAACAGGGCCCGCATCGAAGGCGCGGGCGGGCTGAGAATCCAGCTGGGCCGCCAGCGAAAAGCCGATACGGCGCACGGTTTCGGGATCAACGTTGCCGGTCATCGAGACGGCATAGGCCACACGGCGTGCGCGGTCCCCGGGCAGTCGGCCCAGCAGTTCGGCGGCCCGTGGCACCGGCAGCTTGGACAGCATGACGGCGGCCACCTCGATGCTTTCGGCCTCGATCACCGGCAGCAGACGGTCGCCGGAAAGTTGGGTCAGCCGGTCCCATGGGTCTGCCTTGCCACTCGCCCCGGCAAGGCGGCGCAGACGGCTGGCGGCGGTGGGGCTGATGTGCCCGTCCATCATGGTCAGCGCAGCATCTATGCCGCCCGGAAAGGACAGGCCAATTTCCTCCAGTTCGGCCAAGAATTCCTCGACCACCGCTGCCAGCGTCACTCGGTCGACCAGACGCATCTGTCCGATTTGCTCTGTCAATGAGGCTTGCATGTGTTCGGGAAGCGAAGCGAGGGGGATGGTCCCGCCCTCGGAAAACAAAAGCCGAACGATGATGGCGGCTTTTTCGCGCGATGTGGGCGTGCGTGGCCCACCTCCAGCCGCTACAGCACGCTGCACTGGCGCAATGCGCGCCAGTGCGTGCCCGTAATCCTGTGCCATGCGATTCTCTCCGTTCTGGTGATGATCTCACCGTGGCAGAGCGGAGTTAACGCAGACTTACGCCGGTCAGGTGGTCGGGCTGAGGATGCACGCACCCTTGGCCGCGTCATAAACGGAGCCATCCTTGCAACTGGATGCGGTCACATCCTTCTTCGCGCCGGAACAGGTGGCAAATGCAATGCCGGGCGTCAACATCACGGCAATGAGGGCAGCGGTGATCTTCGTCTTCATCGGTCGTCCTCGCTTTCTATGCATGGTTGAGTTCAGGGTCAGTAGCTGTAGGTCTTTCCGGTGCCGACGGCCTGCGCAAGGCTGGTCTCGGCCCATGTTCCCACGCCGCCACGGGCACGTATCTCGTCAAGCTGGTGGCGGGCGTCGGATATCCTGCCCATCTCGACCAGCATCTGGCCCATGTAACTGCGGGCCAGAATGTTGTCGGGGTTGACATCAAGGGCACGGGTGTAGTGGTCCATCCCCTCGTCCGGGCGGCCAGCCTTGCGGTTGGCAAAGCCCTTGTAGGTCAGGACGCGGTCGGTGTTGCCCTCGGTCATGGCCGAGAGGACAATCAGCGCCTCTTCGGGCTGTCCGGCATAGGCCAGTTCGCGCACCGCGCGATATCGCGTGTCATCGTTCAGCGCGGAATCGCCTGCCTTGACGCATTCCTTTTTCTTGTCATCCCAGACCATCGCGTCTGTGCATTTGGTCGTGGTTTCGGTGGGGGCGGGCGGTTCGGTGTCGTCGCTGCCCGCAGCGAAGGCGGCAAACGGAAAGGTTGCAAGGGCGGCGACAAGGGCAAGGCGCATGGGCTTCTCCGGCTGTTGCCAGAAAAAGGTAGCACGAAATCCTCCGCATCAAGCAGCGATTTCGTCCCCCGCGACAGATTGCCCGACAAGGGCGCGGTCAACTGCCGAAAACGCGGGCAAAAATCGTGTCGACATGCTTTGTGTGATATCCCAGATCGAACTTTTCCGCGATCTCGGCAGCACTCAGCGCGCGCAGCACATCGGCATCGGCCAGAAGCTCGGTCTTGAAATCGGCGCCTTGCTCCCAGACCTTCATCGCGTTCCGCTGCACCAGTTTGTAGGCGTCTTCGCGGCTGACGCCGGCCTGGGTCAGCGCCAGAAGCACACGCTGGCTCATGACAAGGCCGCGAAACTTGTTCATGTTGGCCAGCATGTTGGCCGGATATATTACCAGCTTTTCGACCACACCGGCCAGCCGGTGCAGCGCGAAATCCAGCGTGATTGTGGTATCGGGGGCGATGGCGCGCTCGACCGAGGAATGGCTGATGTCACGCTCATGCCACAGGGCCACGTTCTCCATCGCCGGGATCACCGCCATGCGCACAAGGCGCGCAAGGCCGGTCAGGTTTTCGGTCAGCACGGGGTTGCGTTTGTGCGGCATGGCGCTGCTGCCCTTTTGGCCGGGGCTGAAAAACTCTTCGGCCTCAAGTACTTCGGTGCGCTGCATGTGGCGGATTTCGGTTGCGATGTTTTCGATGCTGCTGGCGATGACGCCCAGGGTGGCAAAGAACATCGCGTGCCGGTCGCGGGGGATGACCTGGGTGCTGATCGGTTCGGGGCGCAGACCCAGCTTGGCGCAGACATGCGCCTCGACGGCAGGATCGATATTGGCAAACGTGCCGACCGCACCCGAGATGGCGCCGGTCGCCACTTCCCACTTCGCCGTTTCCAGACGTGTCTTGTTGCGGTCCATTTCGGCGTAGAATCGCGCGAAGGTCAGGCCCATCGTGGTCGGCTCGGCGTGGATGCCGTGGCTGCGGCCGATGCGGACGGTATCCTTGTGCTCGAACGCGCGGGCCTTGAGCGCGGCCAGAACCCGGTCGATGCCCGCCAGAAGCAGATCAGAGGCGCGGACAAGTTGCACGTTCAGCGTGGTGTCGAGCACGTCGGAACTGGTCATTCCCTGATGCACAAAGCGGGCGTCGTCCGCGCCGATGATCTCGGCAAGATGCGTCAGAAAGGCGATCACGTCATGTTTTGTGACGGCCTCGATCTCGTCGATGCGGGCCACGTCAAAGGCCACGTCGCGGGCCTTCCAGACGGCATCGGCATTAGCGCGGGGAATCACGCCAAGATCGGCCTGCGCGTCGCAGGCGTGGGCCTCGATCTCGTACCAGATGCGAAACTTGGTCTCGGGCGACCAGATGGCGACCATGTCAGGGCGGGAATAGCGCGGGATCATCGGGCGGCCTTTCGGATGCGGGTGCAGGCGCGCCCCCCTTAGACCGCAGCGCCGTGTGGTGCAAGCGGCAGGGGCAGGGGCGCGCTGCGGCCGGACTGGCTAGAGGATCAGCCGATAGCGCACATGGCCATCAGTGGTGTCAAAGCTGTCATAAAGTCGGCGGGCGGCCGCGTTTTCATGATCGGTGTTCCAGTAAAGCCGGTGCCAGCCGTGTTTGCGCCCCAGTTCCATCAGATCTTCGATCAACGCGCGGCCTACGCCACGGCCCCGTGCGGCGGGTGCGACGAACAGATCTTCAAGATAGACATCGTCGCCCATCACCCAAGTCGAGCAGTGGTGATGGTGGATGGCAAAACCAAGAGCATCCTCCCCGTCGCACGCGATCCGGCATGACATGCGGTGGTCGGGATCAAGGATGCGCGCCCAGGTGTGCGCAGTGACCGCAGGATCCAGCGCCACGCCATAAAAGTCGAGAAACCCTTGCCACAGACCATGCCATGCTGCGGCATCGTCCGCCGTTGCGTCCATGAGAGTGAGCGTCATTCATTCCACCATCGTTGGTTCATTTGTGTTCGGGCATCCCTTGTGGTCGGGTGGGGGGCAGGCCCGCCAGACCATGATCGGGGTCAGGCCAGTTTCGCCAGAATGCGCGCCCAGGACCGGATGCCCTTGTGAAAGCACGCGACATCATACTTTTCGTTGGGCGAATGGATCTGATCATCGTCGCGGCCAAAGCCCACCAGCATGGCGTCCATCCCGAGGTAGGTCTTGAAATACCCCGCCACCGGGATTGACCCGCCTGCGCCTACATAGGCCGCTGGCACGCCCCATTCCTCGGTCAGCGCATGGCGGGCGGCCTCGAATGCGGGGTCGTCGATGGCCATCACGCTCGCCGGGCTGTTGCCGTGGCCATGGAACTCAACGGTGCAATCGGCGGGCAGTTGGTCCTGCACCCAAGCCCGGAAATGGGTGCGGATCGCATCGGGGTCTTGTTCGCCCACAAGGCGGAAGCTGACCTTGGCATGCGCCTGTGCCGGAAGGACCGTCTTGAACCCGTCGCCGGTATATCCGCCCCAGATGCCGTTCACCTCGGCCGTCGGGCGCGACCAGATCATTTCCAACGGCGTGCGGTCGGCCTCGCCCGCAGGGACCGACAGGCCCACATTGCCCAGAAACGCTGCGTGATCAAAGGCGAGGTTTTGCCACTGAGCGCGAATGGCATCGGGCAACTCGGCCACGCCATCGTAGAAATGCGGAATGGTGATGCGGCCCTGATCGTCGTGCATGGCTGCAAGGATGCGCGTCAAAACCCGGATCGGGTTGATCGCAGGTCCGCCGAACATGCCCGAATGCAGGTCTTTGCTGGCAGCACTGATCGTGATTTCTTCGCCCAGAAGGCCGCGCAGCATGGTCACGATGGCGGGCGTCTTGTCGTCAAACATGCCGGTATCGCAAATCAGCGCCAGGTCGGCGTGCAACTCTTCTGCGTTGTCTTTCAGGAACGGGATCAACGAGGGCGAACCGGATTCCTCTTCGCCCTCGAAAAAGATCGTCAGACGCGCAGGCAGCGTGCCATGCACCGCCTTCCAGGCGCGGCATGCTTCAAGGAAGGTCATCAACTGGCCCTTGTCATCCGCCGCCCCGCGCGCCCGGATCACCTGGCCTTGTGGCGTATCTTGCACCTGCGGATCGAACGGGTCGCGGTCCCACAGCGACAGGGGATCAACAGGCTGCACATCATAGTGGCCGTAAAACAGCAGATGCCGCGCACCCTCGCCGCCGTGGGCCACTACCATCGGTTGGCCTGGTGTGGCGCGGACGCTGGCATCGAACCCCAACTCCTGCAGATCGGCCACCAGCCAGTCGGCCGCGCGGGCGCAATCTGCCCTGAACGCCGGATCGGTCGAGATCGACGGGATACGCAAAAGTTCCATCAGTCGGTCAAGGGATTGGGGCAGGTCGGCATCGATGCGGGACAGGACAGCGTCAAGGGTCATGCGGTTTCCTAAGGCGTGAGGTGGAGCAATTGTGATCGTGGCACCCAAGGTATCAATTGACCTGTCCCTGTCCATAGCCGGCGTGATGCGTTAGATCCTTTGCATGCTCTGGAGAAAGACAGACCGGAGTTGGGTATGAAGATCAAGTAAAGGGTGATTGCCATGTTGCGTTCGATGGTTGCGACAAGTCTTGCGGTGGTGGGGGCCGGGGTCGTGATGGCTCAGAGTGCGGTACCGACCGAGGTAGGGGTGAATGGCCTCTCGGCGGTCACGCTGCATCTGCAGCCGTTCCTTACCGAAGAAGAGTTGACCACCCTGCGCCTTGTCGCCAGCAACGACCAGGCCCTTGGTCTGTTTGTGGCTGACCGCAAGGGCTTTGCCGCAATGGCGGCATCGCCCGAAGATGGCTTCGTGCGGGGCGGTGCCCCGGTAAAGTCGGCTGTGGCGCTGGCCGATTTCCCGAATGCCGCCGCAGCCAGCACGGAAGCACTTGCAGCCTGCGATGCCCTGCGGATCGGCCCGTCGCCCTGTGTTGTGGTGCTGGAAGTGGCGCCGGCGAAATAGCGCCGGGCTCGGGTGGGCACTAAAGGGGGGCGTCAAATTGCCCTCTGTTCGCCCGGGTCTGCGAGGGCCAGATGAACATATGAGGCAGGGGCCGGATGGCAGGTCTGCACGACAGTTGCACCGGAGGTGGAACTGCAAAGGACGGAGACGATCATGAGGTATGATGCTGCGCTGGACGCCGCCTTGGGCAAATTGCATGCCGAAGGGCGGTACCGCACCTTCATCGACATCGAGCGCAAGCGCGACCACTATCCCCATGCCACATGGACGCGCCCCGATGGCACAAAAGCGGATATTACCGTCTGGTGCGGCAACGATTATCTGGGAATGGGCCAGAACCCGCAGGTACTGGCCGCAATGCACGAGGCGCTGGAGGCCACGGGCGCAGGGTCGGGCGGCACGCGAAACATCTCTGGCACCACGGTCTATCACAAGCGGCTTGAGGCGGAGTTGGCTGATTTGCACGCCAAAGAGGCTGCGCTTGTCTTCACCTCGGCCTACATCGCCAATGATGCCACCCTGTCCACGCTGCGTCTGATTTTCCCCGGTCTGATCATCTATTCGGATGCGCTGAACCATGCGTCGATGATCGAAGGCGTACGGCGCGGGGGCGGCGAAAAGCGTATCTTCCGTCACAACGACGTAAACCACCTTCGCGCGCTGCTGGCAGCGGATGATCCGGTCGCACCCAAGCTGATCGCGTTCGAATCAATCTATTCGATGGACGGAGATTTCGGGCCGATCAAGGCAATTTGCGATCTGGCGGAAGAGTTTGGTGCGCTGACATATCTGGACGAGGTTCATGCAGTGGGCATGTATGGTCCGCGCGGTGGCGGGGTGGCCGAGCGTGACGGCCAGATGCACCGGATCGACATCATCAACGGCACGCTGGCCAAAGCCTATGGCGTGTTTGGCGGCTATATTGCTGCAAGTGCGAAGATGGTCGACGCAGTGCGGTCCTATGCGCCGGGGTTCATCTTCACGACGTCGCTTCCTCCGGCAGTGGCGGCTGGCGGGGCGGCCTCGGTGCGGATTTTGAAGGGGGCCCAGTACCTGCGCGATGCCCATCAGATTCAGGCGAAAATCCTGAAATCGAGGCTGAAGGGGTTGGGGCTGCCGATCATCGACCATGGGTCACATATTGTGCCCGTGCATGTGGGCGACCCCATCCATTGCAAGAAGTTGTCTGACATGCTGCTGGAACGTTACGGCATATACGTACAGCCCATCAACTATCCCACGGTGCCTCGGGGCACCGAACGGCTGCGCTTTACACCCTCGCCTGTTCACGGATCGCGCGAAATTGACGCACTTGTGAAGGCGATGGACATATTGTGGGGGAACTGTGCGCTGAATCGTGCCGAGCTTTCTGCCTGAGGTTTGTTTCGCAAGTGCGATAACGGTTGTGCTGTGCTAGCGTTCCTCTAATACGAGCAAATATGAGTCGAGGTTCAAGCGACTCTGAGGGACACGGGGATGTCATGGGGCAGATCGCATGATCGGGCGGAAGGCGAAACCTTCGGCGGCGGAGGTCGACAAACCTAAGGGGTTTGACGACTACGACCTGCGCTTGGGTGATCTGATGCGGGGTGAACGGGCCACGCTCGGTAAATCCCTTCTGGATGTTCAGCGCGAGCTGAAAATAAAGGCCGCATATGTCGCCGCAATCGAAAACGCGGATGTGTCGGCCTTTGAAACTCAGGGCTTCGTCGCCGGATACGTGCGGTCCTATGCGCGCTATCTGGGAATGGACCCGGATTGGGCATTCCAGCGGTTTTGCAAGGAAGCCCGATTCGAGGTGGCCCATGGGATGAGTGCGGCAGCCTCATCCTCGGGGATGACGGCTGCGCGCACGCGACAGAGTCAGGATTTCCGTGATCCGCTGGCAAACCCGAACGCGAGTTTCATTCCGCGCGCCGAAAGCATGTTCGCGCAGGTTGAACCCGGTGCAATCGGGTCGGTTCTGGTGCTGATCGCGCTGATCGGGGCAATCGGTTATGGCGGTTGGTCCGTTTTGCAAGAGGTTCAGCGCGTCCAGTTGGCCCCCGTTGACCAGGCGCCCGTCGTGCAAGCCGAAATTGATCCGCTTGGTAACGTGTCCCGCGCGGCGCCGCTGGTACGCTCGGCCCCTGTGGCTGACGGCTCGACCGACGTGGCCGCGAACGATCCGGTGCAGCAAGCCGAGGGAATGGACCGCCTTTACCGTCCGCAGGCGCTGGATGTGCCGGTGATGACCTCGCGCGATGGGCCGATTGCGGGGATCAATCTGCGCGACGTGGCTGCTGCGCAGCCCGATCTGGATGCCGCCATTGCCGAGGCCGTGACGAATGCGGTGGCCGAAGGCGCGCCAGAGGCCGGGATTCAGGTTGTGGCCGATGCCAAGCCGGGGGTCGAGATTCTGGCTGTGCGCCCGTCCTGGGTGCGCGTGCAGGCAGCCGATGGCACGGTTCTGTTTGAAAAGATCCTCAACGCCGGCGAACGCTGGGCCGTTCCCACACTGGAAGAGGCGCCGGTGCTGCGCTCGGGCAATTCCGGCTCGGTCTATTTTGCGGTGAACGGCCAGACCTATGGCCCTGCCGCCCCCGGCCCGCAGGTCGTAAAGAACGTGGCCCTGTCGCCAGAGGCATTGACAGGAAAATATGCGCTGGCTGATCTGACGGTTGACCCCGATCTCGCCGCCATCGTGAACGTGGCCTCGGCTTCGCAGGCCGTGGATCCGGACGCGGTGCTGCCCGAGGCGGTTTCGGAATAATCGCCTTGTTCTGCCAACCTGATGCGCGCCGGGCATTGCCGGGGCGCGCATCTGCACCTATCCTTTGCGCAAGGCTGCAAAGGACCGTTCCATGACCCACAATCCCGTCCGCCCGTGGCGCAACATCTATCGCCGCACCTCGCGCCAGATCCGTGTCGGCAAGGTCCTGGTGGGGGGCGATGCGCCGATCTCGGTCCAGACCATGACAAACACGCTGACCACGGATGTGGCCGCCACGATCGAGCAAATTCAGCGCTGCGCCGTGGCGGGGGCAGACATCGTCCGCGTCTCGGCACCCGATCAAGCGAGCACGCGCGCGCTGCGCGAGATTTGCGCAGAAAGCCCTGTGCCCATCGTGGCCGACATCCATTTTCATTACAAACGCGCGATTGAAGCAGCCGAGGCAGGCGCCGCCTGCCTGCGCATCAACCCCGGCAACATCGGTGACGCCCGGCGCGTGGCCGAAGTGGTGCGCGCGGCAAAGGATCATGGATGTTCGATCCGCATCGGGGTGAATGCAGGGTCGCTCGAAAAGCACCTTTTGGAGAAATACGGCGAGCCGTGCCCCGAAGCGATGGTGGAAAGCGGCCTTGACCACATCAAACTGCTGCAAGACGCTGATTTTCACGAGTTCAAGATTTCCGTGAAGGCGTCGGATGTCTTCCTTGCCGCCGCCGCCTATCAGCAACTGGCCGAGGCCACGGACGCGCCCATCCATCTGGGCATCACCGAGGCCGGCGGGCTGGTGTCGGGCACGGTGAAATCTGCTATCGGTCTGGGCAACCTGCTCTGGATGGGGATTGGGGACACGATCCGCGTGTCGCTGTCTGCCGATCCGGTTGAAGAGGTGAAAGTCGGCTTCGAGATCCTGAAATCGCTGGGCCTGCGCCACCGGGGTGTCACGATCATTTCCTGCCCGTCCTGCGCGCGGCAGGGATTCGACGTGATCAAGACTGTCACGGCACTGGAAGAACGTCTGGCGCACATCACCACCAGCATGTCCCTTTCGATCATCGGCTGCGTGGTCAATGGCCCCGGCGAGGCGCTGATGACCGACATCGGCTTTACCGGCGGCGGCGCTGGGTCGGGCATGGTCTATCTCGCGGGCAAGCAAAACCACAAGCTGAGCAATGAGAAGATGGTGGACCACATCGTATCGCTCGTCGAAAAGAAGGCCGCCGAAATTGATGCGGCAGAGGCCGAGGTTGTCGATGAATCGCAGGACGGGCGTATCGACGCCTGAGGGTGCGCGCATTTGGGGGCTGCAGGGTTTCGTCGTTGCCCGGGCGGTGTTTGATCGTATGTCCCATGAGATAAACACTCTGGGTCCGACTGTGGCGCTGGCCACCTGACGCCCGGCCGCGCGTGCGGTGCGCGCCCGGGTTCAGCCGTCGCGTTGTCTCGCCACGATCTGGCGCATCCCCTCCAGCGGCACATAGCCGCGTACCATCGTGTTATTGATCACAAAAGTCGGCGTGCCGTTGATGTCCATCGTGTTGGCAAGAGCGTGATTGGCTTCGATGATTGCCTTGATCTCGGGCGATTGCATGCGCGCGGCGATGGCGTCAGAATCGTGCCCGAAATCAGAGGCCACACGGGCAAGAGATTCGGGCGTGGCATCACTGCGCAGGGTAATCAGCGCGTCATGCACGGCCTTGTAGGCATCGTCTCCATAAAGCTGGCGCACGGCGATGGCGAATTGCGATGACAGCAACGATTGTTCGCCCAAGATAGGAAACTCCTTGAGCACAAAGCGGATGTTGCCATCCGATGTGATCAGTTCGGCCACCTCGTCATGCGCCTTGCGACAATAGCTGCAGCGGTAGTCGGTGAATTCAACGATGGTGATGTCGCCATCGGGGTTCCCGCCGACCCATGAGTTCGGGTCGTTATAGATCAGGTCTGCGTTGTCGCGCAGCATCGCAAGATCGCGGTTGGCAGCGTCGCTGTCCTGCTTGCCTTGCAGCACCTCCATTGCCTCGACCAGCACTTCGGGGTTCTCCAGCAGATACTCCCGGACCTCGGCGCGAAAACTTTCACGCTCGGCTTCGGTCATCTCTGCCGCGAGGGCGGCGGTGGTGGTGATCAGCATGGCGGTCAGGCCGATAAGTGTTCTGCGCATCGAAGGCCCTTTGGTAGCGGGGCACGCGCGGTGTGGGCGCCCAAGCTGGAGAGAGTGTGACTTGACGAGGGCCCGGTGATCGGGACACTGCGCGCAAACCATAAGGGGCAGGGCATGCGGAGTTCAAGACGGGGTGACGTCGATCCCTTCATTGTGATGGATATTCTTGCGCAGGCCCGCGCGCGGGAAGCGGCGGGCCATTCGGTGATCCATATGGAGATCGGCCAGCCCGGAACCCCGGCACCTCTGGCCGCGCGCGAGGCGCTGGCCCAAGAGATGGCGTCGGGGGCGCTTGGGTATACCGTGGCCCTGGGGTTGCCTGAGTTGCGCGCCAAGATCGCGGGTCTGTATCGGCAGTGGTATGACATTGATCTGGATCCGGGCAGGGTGATCGTGACGGCGGGGTCGTCGGCGGCGTTTTTGCTCGCGTTTACGGCACTGTTCGATTCGGGCGACAGGGTGGGTCTGGGCGAGCCGGGATACCCCAGTTACCGCCAGATCCTGCGGGCCCTTGCGCTGATGCCGGTGGGGATTGCCGCGCAGATCGAGAACCGCCTGCAGCCCACGCCTGCCGACATGGCAGGGGTTCAGATGGCGGGGATGATTGTCGCCTCACCCGGAAACCCAACGGGAACCATGTTGGACCGGGCGGCGCTGGCCGCTTTGATGGGGCATTGTGCGGACCGGGACATCGCCTTTGTCTCGGACGAGATCTACCACGGCCTGCATTATGGCGCGCGGGCAGTCTCGGCGCTTGAGATCAGTGACGATTGCTATGTGATCAACAGTTTTTCCAAGTATTTCAGCATGACGGGTTGGCGCGTGGGCTGGATGGTGGTGCCCGAGCACCACGTGCGCAGGATCGAGCGGCTGGCGCAGAACATGTTCATCTGTCCGCCCCACGCCAGCCAGATCGCGGCACTTGGCGCATTGGCAAGCGTGCCGGAGCTTGAAGCGAACCGGGCCGTCTATGCCGCCAACCGGGCGCTGATGCTGAACGGTTTGCCAAAAGCGGGGTTCGACCGCATCGCCCCCCCCGACGGGGCCTTCTACGTCTATGCCGATGTCTCGGGGGTGACGGACGACAGCCTTGCCTTTGCAGGGCGTCTTCTGAGCGAAGCGGGGGTGGCCGTGGCGCCGGGGGTGGATTTCGATCCGGTCCGGGGGCGGGGCAGTTTGCGGTTTTCCTATGCCGGGGCCACGGCGGACATTGCCGAGGGGCTGGCCCGTCTGCAGCGATTTGCCGACGCAGGGGGGATGCGCTGATGGGTTGGAAAGCCTTCGGCGGGAGTATTTGGAAAGCAGCAATCGCGGGGCTTTGGCTGGCCCTTGTGGCAGGCGGGGCGGGCGCGCAGGAATTGTCGGCGCTGGCGCGTCTGAATGTGGCGGGATCACGCATCATGGATGTGGACGGCGGGGTGCAGGTAAGGCTGGCAATCAGTCAGCCGGTGCCGTGGCGGGTGCGGCTGCTGGACGGTCCGCCGCGGTTGGTTCTCGACATGCGAGAGGTAGATTGGGCGGGTCTGCGGGGGGTGATGCGCGCCAGCGACGCGGTCGTCACAATGCGGGCGGGGGTTGTGCGTCCGGGCTGGTCGCGGCTGGTGCTGGAGTTGAGCGGGCCATTTGTGGTGGGGCAGGCCGGGATGACGACGGGCGAGGCGGGCGCGCGTGTCGATCTGCGGCTGGAGCCTGCCACGCAGGCGGTATTCGCGGCCGAGGCGGCGTTGCCCGAGCCAAAGGTCTGGGCGCTGCCGACGGTTGCCGATCTGCCCGCACCCACGGCCAAGGGTGCGGGACCGGTGGTTGTGGTCCTTGACCCCGGACACGGCGGGATTGACCCGGGCGCCGAGCGCGAGGGCCTGAGCGAGGCCGTGTTGATGCTGACATTTGCGCGCGAGTTGAAAGAAGTGTTGCTGCGCGACGGGCGGTTCACGGTGGTCCTGACGCGGGATGATGATGTGTTCGTGCCACTGGAGGCGCGCATTTCAATTGCGCGCGCGGCGAAGGCGCAGGTTTTCCTGTCGCTGCATGCCGATGCTCTGGCCGAGGGCGAGGCGGTGGGTGCCACGATCTACACCCTGTCGGAAGAGGCGAATGACGCGGCGTCGCAGGCGCTGGCCGAACGGCATGACCGCGACGATCTGTTGTCCGGGGTCGATCTGACCGCGCAGGATGATCTGGTTGCAACCGTTCTGATGGACATGGCGCGGACCGAGACGCAGCCCCGCGTGGACCGGCTGGCGGCGGCACTTGAGGCTGCAATCACGGGCGCAGAGATCCGCATGCACCGCCATCCGCGCCAGACGGCGGGCTTTTCGGTGCTGAAATCGCCTGACATCCCTTCGGTCCTGCTGGAACTGGGGTTCATGTCCTCGGAACGCGATCTGGCGCGGCTGACGGACCCGGCTTGGCGTGGGCGCATGGCGGCGGCGGTGCGTGACGGGCTGGTGGCATGGACGTCCGAAGACGCAGCCATCGCGGCACTGCGGCGACGTTAGGCGCAGGGCTGACGCGCGTTCACTCCGAGCCGTTCCCTTCACGCAAGGGTGTGCGGCAGGGCGCCGCCTTTCGGTCGCGTTCGTTTTGACCACGGCCAGCCTGCGATGTATAACACCCGCAATTGGCGCAAGGGGATACGCTTGGTTCGGTTCATAACCTCAGTCTTTGGTGGCATCTTCACCATGATCACCATGGGACTGTTTTTTGCAGCCCTGTCGATCGGTGGCATTTTTTACATGTTTTCCCGTGACTTGCCCAGCCATGAGCGGCTGGCGCAATACACGCCGCCCACGATCAGCCGAATCTATTCGACCCAAGGCCGCATCATCGACGAATTCGCCAAGGAACGTCGCCTGTTCGTGCCGATCGAGGACATTCCCGATCTGGTCAAACACGCCTTTATCAGCGCCGAGGACAAGAACTTTTACACCCACAATGGCTATGACGTGACGGGCATGGCCGCGGCGCTGATTGACGCGGTGAAAAGCCGGGGCGGGACCGTCCGTGGTGCCTCTACCATCACACAGCAGGTGATGAAGAATTTTCTGTTGTCGGGTGACCGGACGGGCGAACGCAAGATCAAGGAACTGATCCTCGCCACGCGGCTGGAAGAAACACTGACAAAGGACAAGATCCTTGAGCTTTATCTCAACGAGATCGACCTGGGCCAGCGCAGTTTCGGGGTGGCCGCCGCCGCGCAAAGCTATTTCAACAAGACCTTGCTGGAGCTGTCACCGGGCGAGGCCGCCTATCTTGCTGCCTTGCCCAAATCGCCCGGCCGGGGTCTGCATCCGGTGCGCGACTATGACCGCGCGGTGGAGCGGCGCAATTATGTGCTGCGCGAATTGCGGCAGAACGGCTATATTGATGAGGCAGCCTATAGCGCCGAAAAGGCGCTGCCGCTGAAAACCGTGCAGAACGGCGATTACCCGTCCTACCGCGAGGCGATGCCGGACCGCAGCTACTTTACCGACGAGATCCGGCGTCAGCTGTCGGGCACTTTCGGCGAGGAAGAATTCTTCGGCGGCGGTCTGTCGATCCGGGCCACAATCGACCCCGATCTGCAGGCCGAAGCAGCCCTCGCGCTGCGCCGGGGGTTGGAGCGGTATGACCGAGGCCTCGGCGTCTGGCACGGCAAGGAGGGTGAGTTGTCACCCGATCTGTTGACATCCGAGCCCGCGTGGCGCGAGGCTCTGGCAGCCGCCGACGTTCCGCGCGACGTGGCTGGTTGGTTCCCGGCGGTGGTGCTGCAGATCGGCGCAAGCGCCGCCCGCATCGGCATCGAGAACACCCCCGAAGTTGAGGATGGCCATTTCATCCCCGCCGACGATGTGACTTGGGCGCGCAAGCGGCTTGACGACGGAAACCTTGGACCGAAGGCCAAAACTGCGGGCGATCTGGTGGATGTGGGCGATGTGGTCCTTGTTCGGGCGGTGACCGACGACACGACGGGCGATTTCGTGCGCTGGTCGCTGCGTCAGGTGCCTACCGTGCAAGGCGGATTCATGGCGATGGACGTGGTCACGGGCCGCGTTCTGGCAATGCAGGGCGGCTTTTCCTATCAGGACTCGGTCTACAACCGTGCGACGCAGGCCCTGCGTCAGCCGGGATCCAGCTTCAAGCCCTTCGTTTATGCAGCGGCCCTCGACAGCGGTTTTACCCCGGCCACCATCGTCATCGATGCGCCGATAGAGGTGAACACCCCCCAAGGGCTGTGGCGGCCCCGGAACGCGTCGAACAAGTTCTATGGCCCGACCACAATCCGCACCGGGATTGAGCAATCGCGCAACCTGATGACGGTGCGGATTGCCGAAGAGATCGGGATGCAGACGGTTGCGGGCTATGCCGAACGCTTTGGCGTCTATGACCGGATGAACGCGTTTCTGGCCAATGCGCTGGGGTCGCAAGAGACCACCCTGTTCAAGATGGTGGCCGCTTATGCGATGTTTGCCAACGGTGGAGAGCGGGTGGAGCCAACCCTTGTTGACCGGGTGCAAGACCGCTTTGGCCGCACGGTTTACCGGCACGACCAACGCGTCTGCGCCAACTGCACGGCCCCCACGCTGCGGACAGGCGACGGGGTACAGCTGACATCGAAACGTGAGCGGGTTATTGATGCCATCACAGCCTATCAGTTGACGTCAATGATGGAAGGCGTGGTCAAGCGCGGCACGGCGCGCGGCATCAATCTGCCGGTTCCGATAGCGGGCAAGACGGGGACCACGAACGACTCAAAGGACGTCTGGTTCGTTGGTTATTCCAGCAACATCGTGGCGGGGTGCTACATCGGTTATGACCAGCCGCGCACGCTGGGGCAGGGTGCCTCGGGTGGTGGATTTTGCGGCCCGGTATTCCAGCAATTCATGGCCAAGGCGATCCAGACCTATGGTGGCGGTCAGTTCAAAGTGCCGCAAGGGGGCTATTTCATCAACATCGACCGCTTCAGCGGCGCACGTCTGGCCGAGAATGCCTCGGGCGACAACGTGGTGGCCGAATACTTCCGCGAGGGCGAAGAGCCGGTCTTCGGTCTTGGCGCCATGGTGGATGGCGGCTTTGAGATGGGCGTGAACCTGCCGCTTTTTGCCAGTGGCGAAGTCGACAGCGGGGGTCGCAGCGCGACGGTGACCACCTCTACGGGTGAGCGCAAGTTTATTCCCAAGAAGGCCGATTTCGGCACGCTCAGTTCCGGCGGGCTTTACTAACCCAGTGTGGCGCCGTGCGCGGTCGGGGGACCTCCCCTTGTCGGGCACCGGGCGATTGGGTAAAGCCGTGAAGCAGTCAAAGGAAGAACCCCATGCGCGCCGAAGTGCAAAACAACATAGCCGTGATCGAGAAGTCGCTGAAACTGCTGGCGCAGCGGATGGACATGGAAACGGCCCCGCACCGGCTCGAAGAGTTCGACGCGATGATCGAGGCGCCGGATTTATGGAACAACCCTGAAAAGGCGCAAAAGCTGATGCGGGAACGGCAGGCGCTGATGGATGCGCTGTCGACCTATCGCATGATCGACGGGGGCCTGCGCGACAATGTCGAGTTGATCGGACTGGGTGAAGCCGAGGGCGATGCCGAGATCGTCCGCGAAGCCGAGGCCGCGCTGAAGGCCATCGTGCCCGTCGCCGCCGCCAAGGAACTTGAGGCGCTGCTGGACGGCGAGGCTGACAGCAACGACACCTTCCTTGAGATCAACGCAGGTGCGGGCGGCACCGAGTCGTGCGATTGGGCCAGCATGCTTGCGCGGATGTATGTCCGTTGGGCCGAGCGCAAGGGCTACAAGGTGGAACTCCAGGCCGAAAGTCCAGGCGAAGAGGCGGGGATAAAATCGGTCGCCTACAAGATTTCGGGGCACAATGCCTATGGCTGGCTGAAATCGGAATCAGGCGTGCACCGCCTTGTGCGGATCAGCCCCTATGACAGTGCCGCACGGCGCCATACGTCGTTTTCTTCGGTCTGGGTTTATCCGGTGGTCGATGACAACATCGAGATCGAGATCCCCGACCGCGATATCCGCATCGACACCTATCGGTCCTCGGGTGCGGGCGGGCAGCACGTCAACACCACAGACTCGGCCGTTCGGATCACCCACCTGCCTACGAATATCGTGGTTACCAGCAGCATGAAATCGCAGCACCAGAACCGCGAGGCGGCGATGAACGCCCTGCGCTCGCGTCTCTATCAGCTGGAACTGGACCGCCGGAACGCCGAGGTGAACGCGCAGCACGCGGCCAAGGGCGATGCAGGCTGGGGCAACCAGATCCGGTCCTATGTGTTGCAACCCTATCAGATGGTCAAGGATCTGCGCACCAATGTGGAGACGAGCGACACCCAAGGGGTGCTCGACGGTGACATAGACGCGTTCATGGCGGCCACATTGGCGCTGGATGTGGCGGGCAAAACCCGCGCCGAGGCGAACGCCGACTGACCGCGCAAAGCCGAGTCCGATTTGCATCTTTGTGCCAGCCTCCTTCGGGGTTTAGGCTGCCCAAAATGGGGGGCGGCATGACGGCACAGCCAAAGGCAGGGGCGGCAACGCCCGAGATCACGGAACTGGGATTTGAAGACTTGCGCGCGGCACTGGTCCTTGGCTGGCGCGATTTCCGGCGCGCGCCGTTGTTCGGGCTGTTCTTTGCCGCCGTCTATGTGGCGGGGGGCTGGCTGATCTTCTGGGCGATGACCGCACAAGGCCAGATCTGGTGGACGATCATCGCAGGCGCGGGCTTTCCCATCCTCGGGCCCTTCATTGCGTGCGGGTTCTATGAGGTATCGCGCCGGATCGAGGCGGGCGAGGCACTGTCATGGCCGGCTGTTCTGGGGGTGATCGGGGCGCAGAAGGACAGGCAGATCCCGTCGATGGCGGTCGTGGTCGTTGTGTTCTTTCTGTTTTGGAACTTTCTTGGCCATATGCTCTTTGCCCTGTTCCTTGGGCGCTCTGCCATGACCAACATTTCGTCCAGCCTTGAAGTGTTTGCCACGCCCGAGGGGATGGGGATGCTGGCGCTTGGCACGGTTGTGGGGGCAGTTTTCGCGGGGGTGCTGTTTGCGCTGACCGTGGTCAGCTTGCCGCTGCTGATGGACCGCGAGGTGGACTTCATCACCGCGATGATCACCAGCATGGGTGTGGTAATGCACAATCCCGCCGTGATGCTGGCTTGGGGCACGATGATTGCGGTGCTGGTGTTTGCCGGGATGGCGCTGTGGTTTCTGGGCTTGTTCGTGGTGCTGCCGCTGTTGGGCCACGCAACCTGGCATCTGTATCGGCGCGCCATAGTGCCCGAGGGCGCATGACAAAAGGCGCACCCGTTCGGGGCGCGCCTTGATCGTGCATCAGATCTGCAATCAGGCCGTGTCGGCAGTCCGCTGCGTCGGGGCGGAGGGCGCAGAGGACGCAGGTGCAGGGGCCGACAGTTGCGGCTGGGCCGGGGCCTGGGTGATGCGGCCTTGGGCCAGCGGATCATCCTGACGCTGAACCGAGCCTTCAAAGTGTGCGCCCGATTCAATGGCGATGGTCTTGTGGACAATGTCACCTTCGACCCGCGCGGTGGCGGTCAGGCGCACCTTCAGCCCACGAACACGGCCAATGACGCGGCCGTTGACGACGATGTCATCTGCCACGATTTCACCCCGTATGGTGGCGCTTTCGCCCACGGTCAAAAGATGGGCGCGGATGTCGCCCTCGACTGTGCCTTCGACCTGAATGTCGCCCGTGGTTCGCAGGTTGCCCACGATGGTCAGATCAGAGGAAAGGATGGAGGTGACTGCTTTGCCCTTGGGGGCAGAGGGCGTAAATTCCATGTTGGGTTTTGCCGGTGTTTCGGGGGCCTTCGGCTTGTCATCTGCCTTGGGCCCGGGTTCATTGATTCGGCTCTTAGAAAACATGGTTCGCTGCCTTTATGAAGGTCATCGGATTCACGGCTCTGCCGCCGATGCGGATTTCGTAATGGAGGTGGGTGCCGGTTGACCGGCCTGAATTGCCCATATCACCGATCCGGTCGCCGCGCGAGACTCTATCGCCGACTTTTACGCGTATCGCCGACATGTGAGCATAGCGCGTTTCGATTCCGAATTCATGCTTGATCTTTACCAGTCGTCCATACCCCGCATTCCAGCCGGCAGTGATGACCACACCATCGGCTGTGGCCATGATCGGCAGGCCGTAGGCGCCCGCCATATCGGTGCCTTCGTGCATGCGGTTTCCCGCGCCCTTGGGGTCACGCCGGTTGCCAAAGCCCGATGTCCATCGAAACGCGCCTTTGACGGGCATGGCAAACGGCGACTTGAAAGCGGCGATGCGGTAGAGGTTCATCCGGTCCAGCCCGGAAAGGATCGCGTTTGCCCGGCTCTGATCGACACTCGCCTCGGCCCCCTTGGTCGAAAGCGACAGGGGCGTCAGCGGCCCGCCCGCGCCTGAATAGCCGCGCCGCACCTGCTTGAGCAGGTCGTCGGGCGACATGCCTGCTGCGCGGAACATCTTGTCCAGCGGTTCCATCGACACGGAAACCGCCTCTTCCAGCTTGGCAAAAATCTCGTCGTTGCGGGATTGCAGGGCTTTTTTCTCGGCCAGAATGGTATCGGCACGCTGTGCGGCCCTTTCGGCGGCACCTTCCATCAGGTCCCGCTCGATCGCGGTGTCTGACAGAGCGTCGGCAAGGATGTCTGCGGTGGCCAGTGCGTCGCGCGCGCGGCCTGCATCGGTCTTTTTAGATCCGGTCTGCGAAACAAGGGTCGCATTTGCGGCCTCGGTCTGGGCACGCGCCTCGTCGCGTTCCTTGATGGTGCGGCGCAGTGTATTCTGGATCACGTCGATGCCCGTCTCAAGCTCACGCCGGCGGTCCTCAGACGCAAGCAGACGGTTTTGCATCATCGCGACCTGGGCAAGAGCGAGGTTGAAGCGTTCCTGCGCGCCCGATGCCTCATCCGCGCGGGCGTCACGGTCCTGACTGAGGGCGCCGAGGCGTTGTTCATAAAGCGTCTGCTGGCGCTGCGCCTGATCGCGCCCCGAACCTGCGCTGATCGAGTCCATCAGAATGATGGCTGTTGCGAGGATCATCCAGGCGAGGGCGATACTGCCCCCGGCAATAGCGATGGCTTGGGTCGTGGGTCGCATGCGGATGAACCGCGTCTCGGTGTCGGATTTCAGGAACAGGCGTTGTTCGGGAAACCGACGCTCCAGCGCGGTGTGAAGTCGGTAGGTCAGGCGCGTCAGCACAGGGCGTGATCCGTTCGTGGCCAAAGGGGCGGGCGAAAGACCCCGGCCGCAAGGTGCCGCCTCAGGGGTGCATTCTGAATAACGGCGCGGTTTCAGCATCGCAACATTTTTGACCGGCGCGCGGCGTGCGATGCCTAAACCGCAGCGTTCATAGGCGAAATCCCGCCGATTCTGAGCAGTTGGCGGGCAGGGCGCCCGGTCATAGGGAATGGGCGCCTTGCGCAAGGGGCCAGTAGAAATCCGGCGGCAGACCCGCGTCGGCGCGTTTTTCCTCGTTGAAGGGCGGTTTCAGCGACCCGTGGAAATACTGACGGACCAGACGGTGGAACACCTCTTTCGGGTCCGACCCCGCGCGCCCGCACAGCCAGTTGAACCATTTCGAGCCATAGGCGACATGGGCCACCTCTTCGGCATAGATCACCTCAAGGGCCGCCACCGCGCCGGCCCCCGCCGGACCCGCGCCGCGAAAGACCTCGATCATGCCGGGGGTGACATCCAGCCCGCGCGCCTCAAGCACCATCGGTACCACGGCCAGCCGTCCGGTCAGATCGCAGCGCGTGTCCGAAGCCGCGCGCCACATTCCGGCATGGGCGAGCATGGCGCCGTAGTGGCTGCCAAGCTGTTCGAGGCAGTCGCAGATCAGATTGAAATGCTTGGCCTCTTCATCCGCACATTTCACCCAGTCGTCATAGAACCCGATGGGCATGGAGGTATCCGTAAAGCGGGCAATGATGTCCCAATGCAGATCAACGGCGTTCAACTCGATATGTGCCACCGCATGCAGCAGGGCCACCCGCCCGGCGGGCGACCCGGGGCGGCGGCGGGGCACGTCGCGCGGATCTCGCAATTCGGGATGCACGGGGCGCGCGGGGGTGTCGGGGGGCTGGGCCTGACCCACCTCCAGATCCGTTCCCGCCGCGCGGGCCGCAAACCAGGTGGCCGCGTGCCGGCGGCCAAGCGCCGTCTTGGCGCGCCCATCGGCCGTGGTCAGCACCTCGACGGCCATCTGCGCGAGGGTTAGGGTCATGCGCAGGCCGATGCGGAACGCCGCACGCTCATAGCGCCTGTGCCGCGGCCAGAACCTCGTCGGCGTGGTCCTTGACGCTGACCTTGTTCCAGACCCGCGCCACGCGGCCTGTCCCGTCGATCAGCAGGGTTGTCCGCTCGACCCCCATATAGGTCTTGCCGTACATGCTTTTCTCCAGCCACACGCCATAATCCTCACAGGTCTGGCCCGCTTCGTCCGAGGCGAGGATCACCCCGAGCCCGTGCTTTTTGCAAAACTTGTCATGCGCCTTGACGCTGTCCTTGCTGATTCCGATCACGGCGGTGTTGGCGGCCTCAAAGGCGGGCAGGCGGGCGGTGAAATCCTGCGCCTCCAACGTGCAGCCGGGCGTGTCATCCTTGGGGTAGAAGTAAAGGACGACCTTGCCGGGGCGCAGTGCCGACAGGCTGACTGTGCCATCACCATCGCGTGGCAAAGTGAAGTCGGGGGCAAGTGTGCCGATCTCGGGGGTCTGGGCGGACATCGGTTGGATCCTTCCTGATTTGGACAAGCGGGTCTTGTGCCGCCGATGTGAGGCGGCACCCTTTGCGTTTTAGGTGCCAATCCGCGAAGATAAAGGCAAGCCCGGTCAATAAGCCAGTGGCATCGGCGCAGAGGCCGGTTCGGGTAACGGTCGGCAGACGGTTTGGGCGAAGGGTCTTTTCAGGAAATGACGCAACGAGGCGCACCCACCGTCAGGTCATCGGGCGGGCCAACCCCGCCGCTGGCGGACGCTGTGCCGGAGTCTGTGCCGGACATTGTGCCGAACACTGTGCCGGACACTGTGCCGGACACTGTGCCGGCGTCTGTGCCCGTCGCCGTGTCGGTTGCTGATTGGGATGTGGCACGCAAGACTCCGACCGCTGAAACACTTTCGCCCGAAGCAGGTCCGGCTGCTGCCCCGGCGCCCAGACGCAGGGGGCAGGTGGCGTTGCAGGCCGGGCGCCGGGCAGGGCTGCGCGTGGGTCGGGCGGGGCTGGGTCTGGTCCTTGTGCTCGGGGTCATGGCCGCGTTGGGGGTACTGGGGGCGCTGGCGCTGACGGGCAAGCCGCTCGGCCTGCCGGTCTGGGCCGTGGCCGAGGTCGAGACGCGCGCGAATGAGGTGTTGCGCGCCGCCCTGCCGGGTGCGGCCCTGTCGGTCGGCGCCATCGAGATCATGATCGAAGAGGATTTGACCCCGCGCCTCCGGCTGGAAGATCTGCGCCTGCTGCAAGCCGGAGGCGAGACGCTGCTGGCCCTTCCCGATCTGCGCCTGAGCTTTGATGCCACCGAGTTCTTGCGCAACCGCGTCTTGCGCCCGCGTGTGGTTCGGCTGATCGGCAGCTCCATCGCCCTGCGGCGTCAGGTGGACGGCACATTCGATCTCAGCTTTGGCGCGGCAAACAGGGCGGCGCCCATTGAGGGTCTGGCGGGGCTTCTGGCCGGGATCGACCGCGCGTTGGCCACGCCCCTGCTGTCCCGGCTGGAACGGATCGAGGCCAACGCTGCAACCCTGACGCTGGAAGACGCGCGCACCGGACGGGTTTGGAATGTGGGCGACGGGCGCGTCCTGATCGAGAACCGGCCCGATGCGCTGGCCGTGGAAATGGGTCTGTCGCTGGTTGCGGGTGGCGCTGCGCCCGCGCAGGCACTGGTCACGCTGGTGCGGCCAAAGGGGCAGGCGCAGGTGCGCCTGTCGGCCACGTTCGATCGGGTTCCGGCGGCCGACATTGCGGCGCAGGCCCCGGTTCTGGCCTGGCTGGGGGTGCTGGACGCGCCGATATCGGGGCGCATTGCTGCTGTCGTCACCGAAACCGGTCTGTCGGGTCTTGATGCCGAGATGTCGCTGGCTGCGGGCGCACTGCGCCCCGAAGGAGCCGCCCGTGCCATTCCCTTTGACCGGGCGGCAATCAGCCTCGGCTATAACCCGGCGCTTGGCCGCATTGCCTTGTCGGACCTGAGTGTGGAAAGCCAGACGCTGCGACTGCACGCATCTGGGCATGCCTATCCGCTGGGGCCTGACGGGCAGATCCTGACCGGCGCCCTCGGGGGGGCAGTGCCAAGCGCCTTTCTGGGGCAGATTGCGGTGTCGGATGTGCAGCTTGATCCCGAAGGACTGTTCGAACGCCCCCTTGTCTTTACCGCGGGCGCCATGGATGCCCGGCTGTCGGTGCAGCCCTTTCGCCTTGATCTGGGGCAGGTGGCGCTGGTCGAGGAAAGCGGGCGGCGCCTGTCGCTTTCGGGGCGGGCCGAGGTGGTGCAGGGGGGATGGCAACTGGCGCTCGACCTGGGTCTGGATGCCATCGCGCACGACCGCCTGTTGCAGCTTTGGCCCAAAAGTGCAGTCGCAAACACCCGCAACTGGGTGGGCCAGAACGTCGCGCGCGGCATTCTGACGGATGTGCAGGCGGCGTTGCGCGTGGCCCCCGGACAAGAGCCGCGCCTGTCGCTGGGCTATGAGTTTGACGGGGCCGAGGTGCGTTTTCTGCGTACGTTGCCGCCGATTCTTGACGGGCGCGGCCGTTCGAGCATCTCGGGCAAGACCTACACGATGGCGCTGGACAAGGGCACCGTGACGGCGCCGCTGGGCGGGCCGATCGACATGGCGGGATCGGTGTTCGAAGTCACCGACATCACCGCCAAACCCGCACAGGCCGACATCCGGCTGCGGACCGACAGCTCGATCACCGCGGCCCTTTCACTTTTGGACCTGCCGCCTTTCGGTTTCATGACCAAGGCAGGGCAGAGCCCGGACATCGCCTCGGGACGTGCGGTGGTGGACACGGCGCTGGTGCTGCCGCTCGCGCGGCGGATCGAGTTGAAGGACGTGACCTATTCCGTCAACGGTGCGCTGACCGGGGTCTCATCTGATCTTCTGGTCAAGGGCAAGACCGTCACCGCGCCGGAACTGACCCTGAAGGCCGATCCGGCGGGGCTGCAAATCGCGGGCGCGGGCAAGATCGGGCAGGTACCGTTCGATGTGGTCTATGCCCAGGGGTTCGGGCCCGCGTCACGCGGCAAAAGCCGGATTGACGGGACGGTCACGCTGTCGCCCGCCACGGTGGCCGAGTTTGGCATTGGCCTGCCTGACGGTATGATTGGCGGATCGGGGCGGGCCGCGGTGGCGCTCGCGCTGGAAAAGGGCGCGCCGGGCCGTCTGACGCTGACGTCGGATCTGGCGGGCATCACCATGCGCCTGCCCGCAGTCGGATGGTCGAAGCCGGCAGGCGCGACGGGCACGCTGGAGGTGGTGGCCACCCTTGGCCAACCGCCGCAGGTCAGCAAACTGGTGCTGAACGCGGGCGGGCTGTCGGCCACGGGCGGGATCGCGCTGCGCCAGGGCGGCGGGCTGGAGCGTGCACGCTTTGGCCGGGTAACGCTGAACCGCTGGCTGGATGCGCCGGTGGATCTGGTCGGGCGCGGGGCGGGTCGGGCGCCAGACATCGTGCTGAACGGCGGCACGGTGGATCTGCGCCTGTTCGACCGGCCCGCTGGTGGCGGTAGCGGCGCGCAGGCGGCCTCGGGGCGGCTGATGGTGTCTCTGGACCGACTGGTGGTAACAGATGGCATCCAGCTTACCGGGTTTCGCGGCGATTTCAGCCAGTCGGGCGGCATCAACGGGTCGTTCCGCGCCAGCGTCAACGGCGCGGCCCCCGTGGTGGGTGCGGTGATCCCGTCGCGCCATGGCACGGCAGTGCGGTTGCAATCGGACGATGCCGGGCGGGTGCTGGCGGCGGCGGGCATCTTCAAATCCGTGGGCGGCGGCAGTCTTGACCTGCAACTTACCCCGCGGGCAGAAAAGGGAAATTACGATGGTACGGCCCAGATGCGCGCCTTGCGCGTGCGCGGGGCCAGCGCGCTTGCCGCGTTGCTGTCGGCGCTGTCGGTGGTGGGCTTGCTGGAACAATTGAACGGCGAGGGGATTTTGTTTTCCGAAGCATCGAGCGAATTCATCTTGACCCCGAATGCGCTGGAGGTCACCCGCGGGTCGGCGGTGGGGGCCAGCCTCGGGGTGTCCATTGCGGGCCTTTATGGCACGAAATCCAAGCGGCTGGCCTTGCAAGGCGTGATCTCTCCGGTCTATCTGATCAACGGCATCGGGGCGGCGTTGACGCGGCAGGGCGAAGGGGTCTTCGGCTTTAACTACGCGCTCGGCGGCACGTCGGACAATCCGGAAGTGTCGGTAAACCCCTTGTCGATCCTGGCGCCGGGTTTCTTGCGCGAAATCTTTCGCGACCCGGCCCCGGTTTTGAAAAAGCAGTGACCATGCACCTGAATGATTTCGATTTCGACCTGCCCGAGCGGCTGATCGCCACCCGCCCCGCACGCCCCCGGACTGCGGCCCGGTTGCTGCTGGCCGAGGGTGACGGCATTGCCGACCGTCACGTCAGCGACCTTGGCGCCATCCTGCGCCCCGGTGACCGGCTGGTTCTGAACAACACCCGCGTGATCCCGGCGCGGCTGACGGGATTGCGCGCGCGCGGCGAGGCGCAGGCGAAAATCGAGGTCACGCTGATGGAGCCAGCGGCAGCCGGCTGGCGCGCGATGGCGCGGCCCCTGCGCAAGATCGAGGTGGGAGAGGAGATCGTGTTCGCGGGTGGGCTGAGCGCGACCGCGCTGGCAAAAACGGACGCGGATGTGACGCTGGCGTTCAATGCGACGGGTGCGGATTTCGATGCGGCGCTCGCGCGCGCCGGAGTGATGCCGCTGCCGCCCTACATCGCCGCCAGACGGGCGCCCGATGCGGCGGATGACACCGATTACCAGACGGTCTTTGCCCGCCACGCGGGGGCCGTCGCCGCCCCAACGGCATCGCTGCACTTCGATGAGGCGCTGTTGCGCGCTCTTGTGTCGCAGGGCGTGGCGCTGACCGAGGTGACGCTGCATGTGGGCGCAGGCACGTTTCTGCCGGTCAAGGTCGAGGATGTCAGCACCCATAAGATGCACGCCGAATGGGGGCAGATCACGGGTGCCGCCGCAGATGAGATCAACGCCACAAAGGCCGCCGGAGGGCGCGTGATCCCGGTGGGGACAACGGCGCTGCGGTTGATTGAAAGCGCGGGCCGTTCAGGCCGGGTGCTGCCGTGGGAAGGGCCCACCGATATCTTTATCACCCCTGGTTTTGTGTTTCAGATAACGGATGCATTGATGACCAATTTCCATCTGCCCAAATCGACACTGATGATGCTGGTAGCGGCGCTGATGGGCAAGGACCGGATTGACCGGATCTACGCTCATGCCATCGCAAACGAATACCGTTTCTTCAGCTACGGCGACGGCTCGCTGTTGATCCCGAGGGCGCGGCCATGACCTGGTTCATCGTCAAAGCCGTTTTGTCGGGCCTGTTGATCGCGGCTGTGTCCGAGGTTGCGCGGCGCAGTGCCACGATGGGCGCGCTGGTGGCATCGCTGCCGCTGGTTTCGGTGATCGGGATGATCTGGATATGGGCCGAGACGCGTGATGCGGACCGTATCGCCAGCCATGCAGGCGCCACGTTCTGGTATGTCCTGCCGTCGTTGCCGATGTTTGTTGTGATGCCGCTCCTCATCCGGTCGGGAATGGGCTTCTGGGCGGCGCTCGGGATCGGCTGTGCGCTGACTGTTATCCTGTACCTTGTGATGATAGGGGTAGCCCCGCGCTTTGGGCTGCGTCTGTGATGTGTTCCGCCGTCTGATCCCGAAAGGCCCCGACCGATGCTGAGTGTTTTGCGCAATACATGGGCGCTGTTGCTGGGCCTTGGCCTGTTGATGCTGGGCAACGGCATGCAGGGCACGCTGCTGGGCATCCGGGGGGGGATCGAGCAGTTCACCACGCTTCAGATGTCGATCGTGATGTCATGCTATTTCGTGGGCTTTCTGTTCGGCAGCAGGCTTGCGCCTGACATGATCCGCCGGGTGGGCCATGTGCGGGTGTTTGCGGCCCTGGGGTCGATGATCTCGGCGGTGCTGATCCTTTATGCAGCCGCACCCGACTGGATCGTGTGGGCGCTGTTGCGGGTGTTGATCGGGTTTTCGTTTTCGGGCGTCTACATCACCGCAGAAAGCTGGCTGAACAACGCCTCGTCCAACGAGACGCGGGGGCAGGCGCTGTCGCTCTATCTGATCGTGCAGATGATCGGGATCATCTCGGCGCAGTTCCTTTTGAACCTTGGCGATCCGTCGGGGTATATCCTGTTCGTAATCCCATCGGTTCTGGTGTCGCTGGCGTTCACGCCCATTCTGCTGTCGGTCAGTCAGGCGCCTGCGTTCGAATCGTCCAAACCGATGTCGTTTCGCAGGCTCTACAAGGCGTCTCCGCTGGGCTGTGTCGGCATTTTCCTGCTCGGCGGGGTGTTTTCGGCGCAGTTCGGCATGACTTCCGTCTGGGGCACGCAGGTGGGGCTTTCGATTGCCGACCTGACGATCTTCATTTCGGCCATCTATGCGGGCGGGTTGGTGGCGCAGTATCCCATCGGCTGGCTGTCGGACCGGATGGACCGGCGCCGCGTGGTGCTGGTGCTGGCGGTCGTGGGGGCGGTGGCGCTGATGGTGCCGGTGCTGTTTTCGGTCAACTTCTGGGTGCTGGTGGGCGTGGGCGCGATCGGGGGAGGGGTGTCAAACCCGCTCTATTCGCTGCTGCTCGCCTATGTGAACGACTACCTGGACAAGACCGACATGGCGGCGGCTTCGGCGGGGCTGATGTTCATCAACGGTGTCGGCGCGATCTCGGGGCCTGTCATTACGGGCTGGATGATGGGAACCATCGGGCCGTCAGGGTATTTCCTGTTCATGGCGCTGCTGTTCGCCGCGCTTGCAGGCTATGCGGGTTGGCGGATGACACAGCGCCGCGGGACGCCGGATGTCACGGCAGGCTACACGCCGCTGTCGCCCAGCGGTTCGGTTGTCGCGGTCGAGGCAGCGGCGATGGTCGATGCCGAGGATCTGCGGCGCAAATGAATGTGTGGAGGCGATGAGATGTCTGATCCGGTAGAGATACTCGATTTCTGGCTGGGCGAGATCGGCCCCGACGGTTGGTATGTGGGGGGTGATGAGATCGACAATACGATTGCGACGCGCTTTACAGGTGTTTGGGACGCGTTGGCCGCCGGGCATCTGGAGCATTGGGTGGACGGCGCGGCAGGGACGCTCGCCTATCTGATCGTGGCGGATCAATTCTCACGCAATATCCATCGCGGCCGCGCGGCGTCCTTTGATACAGACGACCGCGCGCAAGCGGCCGCCCGCACGGCCCTGGAGGCGGGATGGGATATGGACGCACCCGCGCCCGAGCGCCAGTTTTTCTATATGCCGTTCGAGCATTCCGAAGACCCCGACGATCAGGTGCTTGCTGTGGCGTTGATGGACACGCGCATGCCTGATGATCCTGATCTGGGGCTGCATGCGCGGGCGCACCAGCAGGTGATCGCCCGCTTTGGCCGCTTTCCCTTTCGCAATGCGGCCTTGGGGCGCGACAGCACACCCGAGGAGGAGGCGTTTCTGGCCGAGGGCGGCTACGGCGCGATGGTCCGCGCCCTGCGCGCCAGCCATGCGCCCGACGCATAGCAATCAACCGCTGCACGCGTTGCCCCATTTGGAAAAATGGTTTAACACCAAACCAGTTTTTCGTGGAGGACAGCATGGCGGCCCAAACCTTTGATGTGATCGTGATTGGATCGGGACCGGGGGGTTATGTCGCGGCGATCCGTGCCAGCCAACTTGGTCTGAAAGTGGCCATTGTCGAGCGGGAAAATCTGGGCGGCATCTGCCTGAACTGGGGCTGCATTCCGACCAAGGCCATGTTGCGCAGCGCCGAGGTCTTTCATCTGATGGAGCGCGCAAAGGAATTCGGCCTTGGCGCCACGGGGGTCTCGTATGATCTGCCCGCAGTGATCGCGCGCAGCCGCGCGGTGGCCAAGCAGTTGTCGGGCGGCATCGGGCACCTGATGAAGAAGAACAAGGTGACGGTTTTCATGGGGGTGGCCACGCTGAAATCAGCAGGCGTCGTCTCGGTCAAGACCGACAAGGGCACCGAAGAGTTGGCCGCCAAGTCAGTTATTCTGGCAACGGGTGCGCGGGCGCGCGAATTGCCGGGGCTGGAGGCGGACGGCGATCTGGTCTGGTCCTACCGTCATGCGCTGGTGGCCAAGCGGATGCCGAAGAAGTTGCTGGTGATCGGATCGGGCGCGATTGGCATCGAATTTGCCAGCTTTTTCAACACGCTCGGATCAAAGACCACGGTTGTCGAGGTGATGGACCGGATCCTGCCGGTGGAAGACGCCGAGATTGCCACCTTTGCCAAAAAGCAGTTCGTCAAGCAGGGCATGACGATCATGGAAAAAGCAGCCGTGAAAAAGCTGGACCGCAAGCCCGGTGTCGGCGTCACCGCGCATATCGAGGTGGGCGGCAAAGTTGAGACCCACGATTTTGACACCGTGATTTCAGCGGTGGGAATCGTGGGGAACGTCGAAGATCTGGGGCTCGAGGCGCTTGGCGTCACCATCGACCGGACCCATGTGGTGACGGATGAATTCTGCCGCACCGGAGTTGAGGGGCTATATGCCATCGGCGATATCGCGGGTGCGCCGTGGCTGGCGCACAAGGCCAGCCACGAGGGTGTGATGGTGGCGGAACTGATTGCCGGCCAGCATCCGCACCCGATCAAGCCGGGGTCAATTGCGGGCTGCACCTATTGCCAGCCGCAGATCGCATCGGTGGGCATGACCGAGGCCCGGGCAAAAGAGGCGGGCCATGAAATCAGGGTGGGCCGGTTCCCCTTCATCGGCAACGGCAAGGCGATTGCGCTTGGCGAATCCGAGGGGATGATCAAGACGGTGTTTGATGCAAAGACCGGCGAGTTGTTGGGTGCGCACATGGTGGGCGCCGAAGTGACCGAATTGATTCAGGGCTATGTGATCGGGCGCACGCTTGAGACGACGGAGGAAGACCTGATGAATACGGTCTTCCCGCATCCGACCTTGTCGGAAATGATGCATGAGTCGGTGCTTGACGCCTATGGGCGCGCTTTGCACATGTAGGACGTCAAGCCTTTCTGCGCAATGAACCGCCAGTTCTTATAATGTTCTTAATTTCGGGTTGGAGACTCGGGCAAATGCGCCTATCTGTGCTGGGCAATCCCGGGGGTTTTCATGGCCGAGCAGAAGTTCATCGAAGTGCGGGGCGCGCGCGAGCATAACCTCAAGAACATCGACGTCGATATTCCGCGTGACAAGCTGGTGGTGATCACGGGGTTGTCGGGGTCTGGAAAATCCTCGCTCGCCTTTGACACGATCTATGCCGAAGGGCAGCGCCGCTATGTCGAGAGCCTGAGCGCCTATGCCCGGCAATTCCTTGACATGATGGGTAAACCTGACGTCGACCACATCTCGGGTCTGTCGCCTGCGATCTCGATCGAGCAAAAGACCACGTCGAAAAACCCGCGCTCGACCGTGGGCACCGTGACCGAGATTTATGACTATCTGCGCCTGCTGTTTGCCCGCGCGGGCACGCCCTATTCGCCCACCACCGGCAAGCCGATCACGGCGATGCAGGTGCAGGACATGGTCGATGCGGTGATGGCGATGCCCGAGGGCGCGCGCGCCTATCTGCTGGCGCCGATCATCCGTGACCGCAAGGGCGAGTACAAGAAGGAATTTCTCGATCTGCGCAAGCAGGGGTTTCAGCGGGTCAAGGTAAACGGCACGTTTCATGAGTTGGAGGATCCGCCGACCCTCGACAAGAAGTTCCGCCACAACATCGACGTGGTGGTGGACCGGATTGTGGTCAAGGAAGGGATCGAGACTCGGCTGGCCGACAGCTTTCGTACCGCCTTGAACCTGGCCGACGGAATCGCGGTGGTCGAGATGGCGGGAGACGATCCCGAGCCGGAGCGCATCACATTCTCAGAGAAATTTGCCTGCCCTGTGTCGGGGTTCACCATTGCCGAAATCGAGCCACGGCTGTTTTCGTTCAACGCGCCCTTTGGCGCCTGTCCCACTTGTGACGGCCTGGGCGTGGAGTTGTTTTTTGATGAGCGGTTGGTGGTACCCGATCAAGGCCTGACGCTGATGCAGGGTGCCATCGCGCCTTGGGCCAAATCGAAATCCCCATACTTCACCCAGACGATCCAAGCCCTTGCCAAACATTACGAATTCGATGCGAAGAAAAAGTGGAAGGACCTGCCCGCGCATGTGCATCAGGTTTTCCTGCATGGCTCGGGCGGCGAAGAGATCGCATTTCGCTATGACGAGGGCGGGCGGATCTATGAGGTCAAGCGCGTGTTCGAAGGCGTAATTCCGAACATGGAGCGGCGCTACCGTGAGACGGACAGCGCCTGGAGCCGTGAGGATATGGAGCGGTTTCAGAACAACCGCGATTGTGGATCATGCGGCGGCTACCGTCTGCGCCCCGAGGCACTTGCGGTCAAGATCGGCGGGCTGCATGTGGGTCAGGTCGTGCGCATGTCGATTGCCGAGGCCTATGCCTGGATCGCCACCGTGCCTGGGCATCTGACCAACCAGAAGAACGAAATCGCCCGCGCGATCCTCAAGGAAATTCGCGAGAGGCTTGGGTTTCTCGTGAACGTCGGCCTGAACTACCTGACGCTGTCGCGCAACGCAGGCACCTTGTCGGGGGGCGAGTCGCAGCGGATCCGCTTGGCCAGCCAGATCGGCTCGGGGTTGACGGGGGTGCTTTATGTGCTGGATGAGCCCAGCATCGGCCTGCATCAGCGTGACAATGACCGCTTGCTGACCACGCTGAAAAACCTGCGCGATCAGGGAAATACGGTTCTGGTGGTCGAGCATGACGAGGATGCGATCCGCGAGGCAGATTATGTCTATGACATCGGCCCGGGGGCCGGTGTGCATGGGGGGCGCGTGGTGGCGCACGGAACGCCCGCCCAGATTGCCGCCGATCCGGCCAGTCTGACGGGCCAGTATCTGTCCGGCGCGCGCGAGATCCCGGTCCCGAAGGTGCGGCGCAAGGGGTCGGGCAAGAAGCTTACAGTGGTGAACGCCACGGGCAACAACCTGCGCAATATGACGGCAGAGTTTCCGCTGGGAATGTTTGTCTGCGTGACCGGGGTTTCGGGGGGCGGCAAGTCGACGCTGACCGTCGAGACCCTGTTCAAGACGGCGGCGGGCAAGCTGAATGGCGCGCGTGAGACGCCAGCCCCCTGCGAGACGATCAGGGGGTTCGAGCATCTGGACAAGGTGATCGACATTGATCAGCGCGCGATCGGGCGCACGCCCCGGTCAAACCCGGCAACCTATACCGGGGCCTTCACGCCTATACGTGACTGGTTCGCGGGTCTGCCCGAATCCAAGGCGCGCGGCTATCAGCCGGGGCGGTTCTCGTTCAACGTCAAGGGCGGGCGGTGCGAGGCCTGTCAGGGTGACGGCGTTCTGAAGATCGAGATGAACTTCCTGCCCGATGTCTATGTCACGTGTGAGACGTGCAAGGGCAAGCGCTATAACCGTGAAACACTGGAAGTAAAGTTCAAGAACAAGAGTATATCAGACGTTCTTGATATGACGTGCGAAGAGGCGCAGGGCTTTTTCCAGGCAGTGCCCGCGATCCGTGACAAGATGGATGCGCTGTGTCAGGTGGGGCTAGGCTATATCAAAGTGGGCCAGCAGGCCACAACCCTGTCGGGGGGCGAGGCGCAGCGCGTCAAGCTGTCAAAGGAACTCAGCCGTCGCGCGACGGGGCGCACGCTATACATTCTGGATGAGCCGACGACGGGCCTGCACTTTGAAGACGTACGCAAGCTGATGGAAGTGCTGCATGAATTGGTTGAACAGGGAAACACCGTCGTGGTGATCGAACACAACCTGGATGTGATCAAGACCGCCGACTGGGTTATCGACATCGGCCCTGAAGGCGGCGATGGCGGCGGCCAGATCGTGGCCGTGGGCACGCCCGAGGCGGTAGCAAAGGTCGCCGGCAGCCACACGGGGCGGTATCTGAAAGACATGCTGAAACCGCGCCGCGTGGCGGCCGAATAGGCGCCCCAGGCACCCATTTCGGTGCCGGGAGGAAGCTGTATCACCGCTCAGGACGGACAGCCGTGACGGAATGTGTCCTTGATCTGACACCGTGAATCCGGAGTGGCCCCCTTCCGGCCCTTCGGGCGCGGCGGGGGCCACGTTTACGCGCTACTTGAAAATGTCAGTCCATCTGTTTGAAATTGAAGGCGGCACCTTCCTTGATGCCACTGGGCCAGCGTGCGGTGATCGTCTTTGTGCGCGTGTAGAACCGGAAAGCATCCGGTCCGTGCTGGTTCAAGTCGCCAAAGGACGATTTCTTCCAGCCACCAAAGGTGTGGTAGGCCAGCGGCACCGGAATCGGCACGTTGATCCCGATCATCCCCACGTTGACGCGGGCCGCGAAATCGCGGGCGGTATCGCCATCGCGGGTATAGATCGCGGTGCCGTTGCCGTATTCGTGGTCCATCGCAAAGCCAAGCGCCTCTTCATAGGTTTTTGCGCGCACGGTGCAAAGGACGGGGCCGAAAATCTCTTTGCGGTAGATGTCCATGTCAGTGGTGACGTGGTCGAAAAGATGCGGGCCGACGAAGAATCCGTCCTCATAGCCCTGCATCTTGAACCCCCGCCCGTCGACCACCAGCTTTGCACCCTGCGCCACACCGGACTCGATCAGTTTCAGGATGTTGGCCTTGGCGGCGGCGGTGACCACGGGGCCGTAGTCCACATCGTTTCCAGAGGTATACGGCCCCACCTTCAGCTTTTCGATCCGGGGAATCAGCTTTTCGATCAGCCGGTCTGCCGTTTCTTCCCCCACCGGCACAGCCACGGAAATGGCCATGCAGCGTTCTCCCGCCGCCCCGTATCCCGCGCCGATCAGCGCATCTGCTGCCTGATCCAGGTCAGCATCCGGCATGATGATCATGTGGTTCTTGGCGCCGCCAAAGCATTGCACGCGCTTGCCGTTGGCACAGCCGCGACCGTAGATGTATTCGGCAATGGGGGTTGAGCCGACAAAGCCGATTGCGGCTACGGTGGGATTGTCGAGGATAGCATCTACCGCCGCCTTGTCGCCGTTGATGACCTGCAACACGCCATCGGGCAGACCTGCTTCCTTCATCAGTTCGGCCAGCATCAAGGGCACACTCGGGTCACGTTCCGAGGGTTTGAGGATGAAGGCGTTGCCACAGGCAAGGGCGGGGCCCATTTTCCACATGGGGATCATGGCCGGAAAGTTGAATGGCGTAATTCCTGCTGCAACGCCAACGGGTTGGCGCATGGAATACATGTCGATGCCGGGACCGGCGCTGTCGGTGAACTCGCCCTTCAGCAAGTGCGGCGCGCCGATGCAGAACTCCATCACCTCAAGCCCGCGCTGCACATCGCCCTTGGCATCGGGGATTGTCTTGCCATGCTCGGACGACAGCGCTTCGGCCAGTTTGTCCATATCGCGGTTCAGAAGACGAACGAATTCCATCATCACGCGGGCGCGGCGCTGCGGGTTGGTGGCGCCCCATTTGACCTGGGCCTGCGCCGCCGAGGCGACGGCGGCATCCAGTTCGGCCACCGAGGCCAGCGCCACATGCGCCTGCACCTCGCCGGTGGCCGGGTTGAACACATCCGCAAAGCGCCCGGAGGTGCCTGCCACATGCGTGCCGTTGATCCAGTGACCAATCTCTTTCATCGCCATTGTCTCCTTTTGGTTTGACCAGAGCATAGCCTTGCGCAAATGCGGGATAAAGCGGCAATATCTCACATCGGTTTTGCAAGATTGCAAAGGTGGCAGCGATGGACTGGGGAGATCTGCGGGTGTTTCTGGCGGTGGCACGGGATGAGAGCCTGTCTGGCGCGGGGCGGCGGTTGGGTCTGGATCCGGCGACCGTGGGGCGGCGCATGGCACGGCTTGAGGCGGGAGCAGGGGCTGCGTTGTTCGCGAAATCACCCATGGGCTATGCGCTGACCGACGCAGGCGCGCGGCTGGTGCCCGCAGCCGAGGCCGCCGAGGCCGCAATGGAGGGAGTGCGCGAGGCCCTGAGCGGACCCGAGGGGCTGACAGGCCAGATCCGGATCGGCGCGCCCGATGGCTGTGCGAACTACCTGCTGCCACAGGTACTGACAACGCTTTGCGCCCAGAATCCGGGGCTTGAGGTTCAGATTGTAGCACTGCCGCGGGTGTTCAATCTGTCAAAGCGCGAGGCCGACATGGCGATTGGCGTCAGTCGCCCCGAGGCCGGACGCCTGACCGTGCAGAAGCTGACCGACTATCGCCTGCATCTGGCCGCGCATCCCGATTATCTGGCATCCGCCCCAGCCCTCACGACGACCGATGATCTGGTCCGCCACCGGCTGGTCGGCTATATTCCTGACATGATCTTTGACGATCAACTGGATTATCTGACCGGCCTTGGTGCAGGCAGTTTGCCTATGGCGTCAAATTCAGTCCCTGTGCAGCTGCAACTTTTGCGCAGCGGTGCGGGGATTGGGGTAACGCATGATTTTGCGCTGCCCTTTGCGCCTGAACTGGTGCGGGTGTTGCGCGGGCAGGTCAGCCTGACCCGGGCTTTCTGGCTGATCCGGCATGAGGGGGATGCAAGGTCCAGCCGCCTCGCACGCTTTGCCGAGGCGTTGGGGGTTGGAATTCGGCGCGAGGTTCAAAGACTTGAGGCGCTGGTGCCCCAATGACCGCTTGACACGGCGCCCCTGCGGGCGCGACGCTTCAAAGGGCAGTCGGAGTTACGGGAGGATGTGCCATGCTGGTAGGCCAGATTTTGAAGTCCAAGGCCGATGAAGGAGTGGTCACGGTCCCGCCGGGCACCACGATTGCAATGGCGGCCGAGACCTTGTCCACCCGGCGCATCGGGGCGCTGATTGTGTCTTCTGACGGGCGGCACGTCGCCGGGATCCTGTCGGAACGAGACATCGTGCGCGAACTGGGCAAGCGCGGGCCTGCGTGCATGTCCGATACGGTGGACAGCATCATGACCGCCAAGATCGTGGCCTGCGCGCGGGGCGATCAAACCGACAGCATCTTGCAGCAGATGACCGACGGCCGTTTTCGCCACATGCCGGTGCTGGAAGAGGGGGTGATGGTGGGCCTGATCTCGATCGGCGATGTGGTCAAGGCGCGGCTGAGCGAGCTTTCGGCCGAAAAAGAAGCGCTTGAGGGGATGATCAAGGGGTTTTGACCCCCCTTGCATCGCGGTGCGCAATGCTGTTGCAGTGACGCGCAAGAAACACACTCGCTTCGGATATCCCATGCGCATCGGCCTTTACCCCGGCACCTTCGACCCCATCACTCTGGGTCACACGGACATCATTCAGCGCGCGATGCAACTGGTTGACCGGCTGGTGATCGGGGTGGCGATCAACCGCGACAAGGGGCCCTTGTTCAGTCTGCAAGAACGTGTGGCCATGGTCGAGGCGGAATGCGCGGGCATCATCGCCAAGACGGGGGGCGAGATCGTGGTGCATCCGTTCGAGAATCTGCTGATTGATTGCGCGCGCGACGTGGGCGCCGGGATTATCGTGCGCGGCCTGCGCGCGGTTGCCGATTTTGAATATGAGTTTCAGATGGTTGGCATGAACCGTGCGCTCGACAGCAGCATCGAGACGGTTTTCATGATGGCCGATGCCCGCAGGCAGGCGATTGCGTCGAAACTGGTCAAGGAAATTGCGCGGCTGGGGGGCGACGTGGCCAAGTTCGTGCCCCCTGCGGTGAACGACGCGCTGCGCGCGCGTTACGAAGAAATGTAGGGTTGGCGTCAGGCCACCTTGCCATAGACTGCGTCACGCGCAATCTGTTCGGCGTCGCCGGGGTAAATGCCCAGATCCAGCGCCACATCCAGCGGCAGGTTGGCTATTTCGTGCCGGGTCCGGCGGTAGGCCGCATAGGTGCGGGCCGAGGTGCGAAGCATTTCATAAACGGTAAGCATGGTGCGTCCTTTCATCGGATCGGGCGGGGTTTCCCTTTGCCCGTGACACCGATATGCGTCCTTGCGTTAGCGCAAACAACCGTCGCTGGGTGCACTCCGCCATGCAACTGGCGCATGGCTATTGCGCCCGCCGCAAGCCTGCACGAAAGCGGTTCAGCCAAGCATCTTCTGAAGGCGCGCCTTGCGGCAGTTGCTCCTGATCCAGCGCCACGCCGCGCTTTCGGGCGCTGGCCTCGACGGCGGCGCACAGCTGCGGCGCGCGGCGCAGCAGGTCAAGAAAGCGAAACTCGTCCAGTTCCAGAAGTGTGGCATGGCTGATCGCCGTCACCTTGGCGCGACGCGATTTTTTCAAAAGCAGCGACAATTGGCCAAACATCTCGCCTTTGCCCAACAAAAAGCGGCTGCCTGCCGACTGTTCGGCCTGGACGGCACCCGAGGCAATGAACCAGACCTTGTTGGGGCGGTCATCCTTGTTCATCAGCACATCGCCGGGCTTGGCATAGACGGTACGCATCCGGGAGGTCAGCTTGGCCAGCGAATCCGCGTTCAGTTCCGAAAACAGGGGAAAAGATTTCACAATATCAATGCGCTGAAGCCGCAAATCAAGATGTGGGCGCACCCCGAGGGCCGTGCGTTCCTCGTCCGAACCGGCCCGCAGCGACATGCGCAGTTCGGGGCCGATCAGCCCGTCCTGCGTCATCTGGTCGTATTCGGTTTCCTCTTGCCGCAGGACAAGGCGGCGGATCAGGCGGCGTTCCAGCCGTTCGGCATAGCCGGGGAACTGGGTGCGCAGCCCCTCAAGCTCGCGGTGGGTGTCCTCGACACGGCGCTTGATCAGGTCGTGCAGAAGGCCCGCCACGCGCCGGCCATGGATGCGCACGATGCGTGCCTCGACAAAGCCGGTCAGGGCGCGCAGTGTCTGGGACTGAGCTACCAGAAACTCGAACCGGTCCGCTGTCAGGCGTTCCAGCCAGAAAGCGCTTCGCAGGCGGTTGTAGGTCCATTCGGCGCGGCGCAAGGCGCGGCTTGGTTGCAGCGCGCGGCGGCCTTGGGCGCGGTATCCGGCGCGGCCTTCGATGCGCGTGGTCTCTATCAGCCGGTCTGCATCTGCCAGCAGGGATTCGGCCAAGGGGGCCGAAAGCAGATTTCCCCTGAACGCATCCAGGATCAGATCCCGCTCATGCCCGGCCAGCGCCACGAGGCCGAGGGTAACGCGGTCCTTGTCCAGCATGTCTTGCGCATCATCTGCGCGGTCGACCGCCGCGTTCAGACGCTCGCCAAAGCGCACGGCCTCATCCCGGATAATGGCGGGAGTCAGGTCCAATTGGCGCGTGGTTTCGGCCACGGTCTCGCGCACTTGTTGCAGGGCAACGGCCACCACCTGATCCGACAGTGCCCGGTCCAGCGGCGACAACCGGTCCAGCCCCAGAAGGGAAATCACGAAGCGCAGGCTCGTGCCCTGAACCAGCAATGTGAACAGCACGAAGCCGGTCGCCACGATGCCAACCTGTCGCTTTGTCTCGACAAAGATCGCGGGGTTTTCCGTGACGGCAAGGGCGAGGGCGAGTGTCACCGCCCCGCGCAAGCCGCCCCAGAGGATGGCAATGCGGTAGGGCGCCTCGACCCGGGGCGACAGGCGCAGCGACGTAAGCAGCGGCAACAGCGCGTAAAGAATGATCGCACGCGCCACAAAGGCCGCCAACACCGTCACGCCGATCAGACCGAAATCTGCAGGTCGCACGTTTTCAAGGATGCGCGGCACCAGCAGCGCCGCCAGCACAAAGATCAGCCCGCTCGCCCAATAGGCCATCAGATCCCACGCGTCGCGCAACTGGTCGCGGGCGGGCGGCGACATGCGGCCTGGCGCCCCAAGGTTGACTGCCATGCCGGCCGCCACGACCGCCACCACACCCGAGGCGCCGATCAACTGATCGGCAATCAGAAAGGTGGCGAAGGGGGTCGCAAAGCTGACCGACACCTGCGCCAGCGGCCAGCGATAGAGCCACCCCATAAGCGTAACCGCGACGCGGCCCGCCACCCAGCCCGCCCCGGCGCCTGCAACGATCAGCCACGGCAGCCGCAACAAGGCGACGGCGATGTCGGGTTCCGTCTCGCGCGCGGCAACGGCTGTCAGGAACACCGAAAACAGTGCAATGGCAGCGGCATCGTTCAACAAACTCTCGCCCTCGACAATCCGGGCAAGGCGCTGTGGGGCAGGGGTTGCGCGAAATATGCTGACCACGGCACTCGGATCCGTGGTCGATACGATCGACCCGATCAGCAGGCACGCGATCAGTGGCAGGCTGGTGAAGGGCGCCAGCGCCATTCCGATCACGAAAGTGGCCACCACCACCGCAATTACTGCCAGTGTCAGCACCGGCACCCAGTCATCCAGCAACCGGCGCAGGTTCAGCGTCAGCGACACCTGAAACAGCAAGACCGGCAGGAAAATGTAGACGAAGGTCTCGGACGAGATCGGCAGGCCAAGGATCGCCGCAGCCACCGGGTTCAGCGCATCGGTCACGTCGGTCGCCAGAAACCATGACGCGGCCACAGCGATGGCAATCCCGACTGCGGCGAGGATAACCGATACCGGTAGCCGCAGACGCGCGCTGAGCGGGTCTGACAGCGCGATGACCACAAAAAGGCCCGCCAATATGGCGAGAACGACGATCAGATCCATGCAAAGATCATAGCGGGTTTTTTCAGTGCGGAAAGGATGCCCCGGTCACGAAACATGACCAATCCGGTAATCTTGCCGCGCCTGACGCACGCGTGAAAAAGGGCGCAGCAAAGCTGCTGCGCCCGATGGTCCGACAGGCAGAGTACGAGGAAAACCACAACGATGAAAAGTGCATTGGATGAAAATCGAAATGCGCGAAAAACAAACGCCGTACACAGATCTTGCGCCCTGTACGGAGTTTGCGACAGTCGGGTATTCCGGACGTTTGACCTAAATCAGCTTGCCCATCGCCACAGCCGTATCTGCCATGCGGTTGGAAAAGCCCCATTCGTTGTCATACCACGACAGAACCGAACAGAACGTGCCGTCCATCACCTTCGTCTGGTCCATGTGAACCACCGAGGAATGCGGGTCATGGTTGAAGTCGATCGACACGTTCTTGAACAGCGTATAGCCGAGGATCCCCTTCATCGGCCCATCAGCGGCGGCCTTCAGCGCGCCGTTGATCTCATCCACGCTGGTGGGGCGGCCGGCGAGGAACTTCAGGTCAACGACACTGACGTTGGGGGTGGGCACGCGGATGGCAAAGCCGTCAAGCTTGCCCTTCAACTCGGGCAGCACCAGACCCACGGCCTTGGCGGCACCGGTGCTCGTCGGGATCATCGACAGCGCGGCGGCCCGGCCGCGATACAGATCCTTGTGCATCGTATCCAGCGTCGGCTGGTCGCCGGTATAGCTGTGGATCGTGGTCATCATGCCCTTTTCGATGCCGATCACATCGTTGATCACCTTGGCAAAGGGCGCGAGGCAGTTGGTGGTGCACGACGCATTCGACACGATCAGATCATCGCCCGTCAGCACATCATGGTTCACCCCGTAGACGATGGTCTTGTCGGCGCCGTCACCCGGGGACGAGATCAGGACGCGCTTGGACCCATTCTCCAGATGGGCCATGCACTTTTCTTTCGAGGTGAAGATGCCCGTGCATTCCATCACGATGTCCACATCGCCCCAGGGCAATTCGGCAGGGCTCTTGATGGCGGTCACCCGGATGGGGCCGCGGCCGGCGTCGATCCAGTCGTCGCCAGTGGTGACGACACCCGGAAAGCGGCCATGCACCGAATCAAAGCGCAACAAATGCGCGTTGGTTTCCACCGGGCCCAGATCGTTGATCGCGATCACCTGAATATCGGTGCGCCCCGATTCGATGATGGCCCGCAGGACGTTGCGTCCGATGCGCCCGAATCCGTTGATGGCTACCTTGACGGTCATGACAGTCTCCTTCGTGCGTGACGTTTGAACGTGTGTTTAGCGCCGACAGCATCCGATGGCACCGAAAATCAACGTCAGTGTGACGTCGTCAGCGCCAGAATGCCATCCATTCGACCATATCGGCGAACTTCTTCATCAAGAACAACAGGGCCTGACTGTCATTGGCCAGAATGTCGGCTGCAATTGCGGCCAGAACGACACATCCAAGGACAAGGGCAATTCGGTCGGTCAAGGCGCGTAATCCCGTATGTTCACATTCTGCTGTGGCGGAATGCTTTGACTGGCGTGCATAGCATGGCGGACGCCGAATGGAACGGGTTTGGTGCGGCGGCGTTCATGCAGGTGCTTTGCCATCGGCGGGGTGCTACGCTGGAACGCAGATCAACACAGACAGGAATCCCACCTATGAGCGGCTTGTTGGCCTTGCTGGACGATGTGGCTGCGATTGCCAAGGTGGCCGCCAGTTCCATCGACGATATTGCGGCGGCAGCCGCAAAGGCGGGGTCAAAGGCGGCGGGGTTGGTGATCGACGATGCCGCAGTCACGCCCAAATATGTAACAGGCTTTTCGCCTGCGCGCGAACTGCCGATGATCTGGCGCATCGCGCGCGGATCGGTCGTGAACAAACTGGTGCTTCTGCTGCCCGCCCTTCTGGCGTTGGATCAGTTCTTTCCGCAGGCGATCACGCCACTTTTGATGCTGGGCGGCGCGTATCTGTGCTTTGAGGGCGCGGAAAAAGTGTTTCACGCCCTGTTCCCGCACGGTGATGCCAAGGTCGAGGCCGATTTCTCGCCCCGCGATCCGACCAAGCTTGAGGAAGAAAAGGTGGCTGGCGCCATCAAGACCGATTTCATCCTGTCGGCCGAAATCATGACGATTTCACTGGCAGCCATCCCCGCGAGCACGCTGTGGCAAGAGGCGATCACTTTGGCCGTGGTGGGTCTGGTGATCACGATTGTGGTTTACGGCGCGGTGGCGCTGATTGTGAAAATGGATGACATCGGGCTGCACATGGCGGCCACGGGGCGCACGGGCGTGGGCCGCGGCATCGGGCGCGGGCTGGTGGCGGGCATGCCCAAGTTTCTGGCGGTGTTGACGTTTGTGGGCACGCTCGCGATGCTGTGGGTGGGTGGCAACATCCTGACCCATGGGCTTGAGGACTTGGGCTGGCCCTGGATCTATGACCAGATCCACCATCTGGCCGAGGTCGCGTCCGCGCTCGTTCCGCAGTTTGGCGGGTTCGTCGCATGGCTGGTGACGGCGACGGTTGATGGTGTGTTGGGGCTTGCTGTAGGGATCGTGCTGATCCCGGTTGTCACACGGGTGATCGGACCAATGGTTGCTGGTCTTCGCGGGGTCAGGCAACCCTGAGCAGCGCGTGAAGCGTCACGTTACCCACCACAAGATCGGCCAATGTCACGCTGTTCAGCCGGGCATAGAAAGCCTCCAGCGCCTCGGTCAGCACGCAATGCAACCGGCATGTGCCGGCAAGCGGGCAGGTGGTGTGAGAACCCTCGAAACAGTCGGCGAAGGGCACGTTGGCCTCGAACGCAGCAAAAACCGCGCCCACGCTGATCTGGGGCGCGGGGCGGGCCAGACACATGCCACCGGCGCGCCCGCGCCGTGTGTACAGGAACCCGCGTTTCCCCAAAAGATGGATCACCTGCGCCAGATGGTTCTCGGAGGCGCCGCAAATGGCGGCCACTTCATGTTTGCGCACCAGACGGTCCGGGTTGGCCGCGCACAGCATCAAGGTGCGCATGGCAAGATTAGTGCGTGTGGTCAGACGCAAGTGCGCCTCCTGTCCAAGGGCCAACGATTGCGAAAAGATGCCCGCGTCCGGCACCATTTGCCTTGATCCAGATCATGTGCCGTGCAGGGGCACACGTGTTTTGCCCGGTTTTCAGGCGCCCGAGTGCCGACGCGCCACGTTCGTGATCAATTTCAGGAAAACGGACGCGCGCATGTCAACAGTGCCGTTACCAAAGCGCTTTGAAACCCGTAAACCCCTATTCCAGCGTAAATTAAAGTCCGTGCGTTTACACGATGTTTGCGGTACCAGTGACCAGATGCGCCCCGTTTGCCGACGCCAAAGACAGGACAGCCGCCCTGGCCCGCTTGACCTCGTGCCGCAGAGCCGTAGCCTTTCGAGGCAACACCCTCTGGCCCATCGCGACGCGGGGCCCCCGATGATGGATTTTGGATTGAAAGACCTGAGCCTTACCTCCAACACCTTGTCCGACGATGTCCTGCGGCATCTGACCTTTACCCTTGGCAAGGACGCCGATCATGCCAGCGTCTACGACTGGCGGATGGCGCTGTCGTTTGCGATACGCGACCGGATCGTCGAGCCGTGGTTCGCATCGACCCGCCGCACCTGGGCCGATGGGCGCAAGCGCGTTTATTACCTGTCGATGGAGTTCCTGATTGGCCGCATCCTTGAGGATGCCACTGTCAACCTTGGCCTGCGCGACACGGCGGTTGAGGTGATGGCAGGGTTTGGTCAGGATTTCCGCGCCATCGTCGAGGATGAGCCGGACGCAGCCCTTGGCAATGGTGGCCTTGGCCGTCTGGCGGCATGCTTCATGGAATCGATGGCCACGCTGGGTTGCCCCGCCTATGGCTATGGCATCCGCTATGAGCATGGCCTGTTCCGCCAGAGGTTCGAGGCCGGACGTCAGGTGGAAACACCCGAAGACTGGCTGAAACAGGCCGACCCCTGGCAATTCGCGCGCCCCGAGGCGTGCTACACCATTCCCTTCAAGGGCCATGTCGAGGTGCATGACGGGCGCGAGGTCTGGGTGCCCGGTGAAACCGTGATCGCGAGCGCACATGACACGCCCGTGGTCGGCTGGCAGGGCAAATGGGCCAACACCCTGCGCCTGTGGGTGGCCGAGGCCAGCACCCAGTTTGATCTGGAGCGTTTCAACCGCGGCGACTACGCCGCCGCCGCCGAACCCGAGGCGCTGGCCCGCACGCTCAGCCGTGTGCTCTACCCCGACGACACCACCTATCAGGGCAAGGAATTGCGCCTGAAGCAAGAGTTTTTCCTGACATCGGCGGCGCTGCAAGACATCCTGCGCCGGTTTCTTGTGTCTGACACAGATTTGCGCAAGCTGCCCCAGAAGGTGGCGATCCAGATGAATGACACCCATCCGGCGATTGCGGGCCCCGAGTTGATCCGGCTTTTGATGGATGAGCATGGGATTGCGTTCGAAGAGGCGCTGACCATCGCGCGCCAGTGTCTTGGCTATACCAACCACACGCTTTTGCCCGAGGCGCTTGAACGCTGGGCCACGTTCACATTCGGCTCGGTCCTGCCGCGCCACATGCAGATCGTCGAGCGTATCGACAGCTGGCACCGCCGCACCTACCCCTCGCGCCCGCATTACGTAGGCATCGTCAAGCACCACGAGGTGCGGATGGGCGAACTGGCCTTCATCATGGCGCACAAGGTGAACGGGGTATCAGGGCTGCATTCGGACCTGATCAAGACCAACCTGTTTCCGGAACTGCACCGTTTGCACCCCGACCGGATCATCAACCAGACCAATGGCGTCACGCCGCGCCGCTGGCTGAAGATGTGCAATCCCGGCCTGTCGGGCCTGATCACCGATACCATCGGCGAGGGCTGGGAGGCCGATCTGGACCGCCTGAAAGGTCTGGAAAGCGCGGTCGAAACCAGCAGCTTCCGGGCCGATTTTGATGCCGCCAAACGCGTGAACAAGGTTGCCTTGTCGCAATGGATCGCACAAAGCCAAGGCGTGCAGGTCGATCCTGACGCGCTGTTTGACGTGCAGATCAAGCGCATCCACGAATACAAGCGCCAGCTTTTGAACATCCTGCAAACCATCGCGCATTGGGACGCCATCCGCGCCAATCCGGGCGGAGCGTGGGTGCCGCGCGTCAAGATCTTCGGGGGCAAGGCAGCACCCGGTTACGCCGTGGCCAAGGAAATCATCCGCCTGATCAACGACGTGGCGCAGGTGGTGAACAACGAT
>JBBRBJ010000025.1:0-44431 GCA_038205925.1 Rhodobacterales bacterium
CAGGGGTGTAATCGGGGCTGAATTCACGGCCCCAGGACCCGAACCATTTGTCCAGTCGGAGTGACATCATCGCGCGCATGCCAAAGGGGCGCAGACCAAGATCGGCACCCTGTTGGGTCAGCGTGTCCCACAGGTGGCGGACCGACATCTGGTCGGTGTAGATTTCATACCCCAGATCGGCGGTGTAGCTGACGCGCTGCACCATGCAATTGGCCATGCCGATGGTCAGGCGCTTGGCATCCATGAACCTGAAGGCATCGGCAGAGACATCGGCGCGGGTGACGCGGGCGAGCAACGCGCGCGCCTGCGGACCGGCAATCTGAAAGCCGGAGCGGGTGTCGGAGATGTTTTCAACCGTAACCCCCGGTTCGGCGTGCTGGTCGAACCAGCGGCTGTGCCAGCCTTGCGCGCCATAGCTGGCGGTCAGCTGGAATTCGGTTTCCGACAGGCAGGTGACGGTGAAATCACCGATGATCTTGCCGGACTGCGCCAGCATCGGGGTGAGCGACAGGCGACCGGGTTTGGGGATGCGGCCCGCCATGATGCGATCGAGCCAATGCCGCGCGCCTGCGCCGGTGACGCGGTACTTGCCGAAGTTCTGCAGCTCGTTGATGCCGACGCCATCCCGCACGGCCATCACCTCGCCGCGCGTCGCCTCCCACGCGTTTGATCGTTTGAAGCTGGCCTCTTCGAACCGAGGCTCGCCGGGCAGGGCGTGGTAATTCACCACCTCCAGCCCGTATTGCTGCCCCCAGACCGCGTTCATCTGGTCGAACACCGGGTACATCGGCGTGGTGCGGAAAGGCCGGGCGGCGGGGCGTTCCTCATTCGGGTAGGAGACCGAGAACCGGGTCTGGTAATTCTCGATCACCTTGGGGACGGTGTAGCCGGGGCTGGTCCAGCTGCCGAAGCGGGCGACGTCAAAGCCGCGCGGATCGCGTTCGACCTCGCCCTCGATCATCCACTGCGCCAGCGCCAGACCCATGCCACCGCCCTGGCTGAACCCGGCCATGACGGCGCAGGCGGACCAGTAGTTGCGCAGGCCGGGCACAGGGCCGATCAGCGGGTTGCCGTCGGGGGCAAAGGTGAAGGGGCCGTGGATCACCCGCTTGACACCCGAGCGTTCGAGCACGGGAAAGCGGCGGTAGGCGAAATTGACCGAGTCCTCGATCTTGTCGAACTGCTCGTTCAGCAGTTCGTGGCCGAAGGTCCATGGGGTGCCGTCGACCGCCCAGGGCTCGCAGGGTTTCTCATAGAACCCGATGCACAGGCCCCGGCCTTCCTGCCGCAGATAGGACTCGCCGCCCGGGTCCATCACATGCGGAAATTCGCGGCCCGATTTCAGGATGTCCATGATTTCGGGGATGTCGTCGGTCACCAGATACTGGTGCGCCATCGGCAAAAGCGGCAGGTAGACCCCAGCCATCGCGCCGATTTCGCGTGCCCAAAGGCCGCCCGCATTCACCAGATGTTCGCAGGTGATGGTACCCTTTTCGGTGACCACCTCCCAGCCATCGCGGGTCGGGTTCGTCTCAAGCACGCGGTTGTGCAACACGATCTCGGCGCCGCCCATCCGGGCCGCCTTGGCATAGGCATGGGTGGTGCCCGAGGGGTCAAGGTGGCCATCGAGGGGGTCGTAAAGCGCGCCGATGATCCCTTCGAGGTTGACCATACCGTCGGTAAGTTTGTGGATTTCGTCCGGTCCGAGGATCTCGGTATCCAGCCCCATGTAGCGGTGCTTTGCGCGCTCGGCCTTCAACTGCTCGAACCGGGCCTGATTGTCGGCAAGCGTGATGCCGCCCACATGGTGCAGGCCGCACGACATGCCGGTGATCGCCTCCAACTCCTTGTAAAGGCGGATGGTATAGCCCTGAAGGGCCGCCATGTTGGTGTCGCCGTTCAGCGTGTGAAACCCACCCGCCGCGTGCCAGGTAGAGCCCGAGGTCAACTCGGACCGCTCGATCAGCGTCACATCCGACCAGCCGAGTTTGGTGAGATGATAAAGGACCGAGCAGCCGACGACGCCGCCCCCGATCACGACCACGCGGGTATGGGTTTTCATGCGCTGCAACTCCGATCCATTACGCCGCGACCATCGCCGTGCCGGTGCACAGCGGCTTGCCCGTGCGCGACAAACGATGTCGCAATTACCGTTCGGGCAGCAACCCCTTTGGCCGAAAGCGCAAGACCAGCAGCAGCACAACACCCATCGTCAGAAGACGCATGTGCGGCGCGCTTTCCAGCAGATGCGCCTTCAGCCATCCGTCGCCCATGCCATAGGTGATCCCTTGCATGACCATCAGGCCGATGGGTTCCACCATCACCCACAGCCACCAGATCAGAAAGCCGCCCAGCACCGAACCCCAGTTGTTGCCAGACCCGCCGACGATCACCATCACCCAGACCAGAAAGGTAAACCGCAGCGGTTGATAGGTGCCGGGGGTCAACTGACTGTCCAGCGTGGTCATCATCGCCCCCGCCACGCCGATCACGGCCGAGCCGATGATGAAGACCTGCAGGTGGCGGCGGGTGACATCCTTGCCCATGGCTTCGGCCGCCACCTCATTGTCGCGGATAGCGCGCATCATCCGGCCCCACGGACTGTTCAGCGCGCGTTCCGACAGCCACACGACCAGCACCAGAACAACGGCGAACAGCGCGCAGTACAACAGCTTGACGATGATTGATGACGCGGTGGACGGATCGAACCCCCAGCGCAGCACCCAGTCGAGGAAGGCCGGATCCTGCTGCAGGTTCACCTCATAAGGCACGATCAGCGGGCGCGGCAATGAGATCACGTTCTTGACGCCGCGCGCCAGCCAGTCTTCATTCTTCATCAGCGCGATGATGATTTCGGCAATGCCCAACGTGGCGATGGCGAGGTAATCCGACCGCAGCCCCAGCGCCGTCTTGCCGATTGCCCAGGCCACTATGGCGGCCAGCAGGCCCCCTGCAGGCCACGCGAGCAGCACCGGAAGCCCAAGCCCGCCAAGGTTGCCGAACATCGCGGGGCTGTTCGTCTCGACTGCCAGCACATTGGGGTCAAACACGGCACGATACGCGAAAAAGCCGCCGATCAGGATTGCCAACACCACCAAAGTGCGCGCCCGGCCCTTTTGCATCCGGCCATAGGCGATGATCGCCGCCCCGATGCTGGCCGCACCCATCAGAAGGGCGATCACGATCCCATTGCCGCCCAGTGCCCAGGCGCCCGGCACAGGCTCGGCCGCGATCAGGACCACGGCAAGTCCCCCGAGCGCCACGAACCCCATCGTGCCCACCGAAAACAGGCCCGCGTAGCCCCATTGCATGTTCACGCCCAAGGCCATGATGGACGAAATCAGCGCCATGTTCAGGATCTGCAAGGTCAGGTTCCAGCTTTGCCAGAACCCGGTGAACACGTACAGGGCTGCCACCAGCCCGAACAGAAGGACGGTCCGCCCGGGTCCGGAGTTCACCTTTGCCCTTGTCATGATAGCGCCGCTCATGCCGATTTTCCCTTGAAGAGGCCCGTGGGCATGAACAAAAGCACGATGATCAGGATCGCAAAGCTGACAGCAATCTTGTAGTCGGTCGACATCAGTTGCAGCAATCCGTCGGGGGTATTTTCAGGTGAGACAAGGTAGCCGACCACCTTTTTCCACGCATATGTCACCATTACCTCGCTGAACGCGATCAGAAACCCGCCTGCGATTGCCCCGAGGGGGTTGCCAAGCCCGCCCACGATGGCCGCTGCAAAGATCGGCAGCAAAAGCTGGAAATAGGTGAAGGCTTTGAACGACTTGTCGAGACCGTAGAGCGTCCCCGCCGTGGTCGCCAGCGCCGCCGTGATGATCCAGGTCACCGCCACCACCCGGTCTGGATTGATCCCCGACAGCAGGGCCAGATCCTCATTGTCGGAAAACGCGCGCATCGACTTTCCGGTGCGCGTCTTTTGCAGGAACCAGAACAGTGCGGCCACCGCGATCACCGCCACGCCCAGCGTCACCCCTTGGGTGGTCTTGATGGCAAGCCCCTCTTCCAGACCTGTCAGGGTCTTGAACTCTGCCGCCGTGATGATGAACCGCGCGCCATCGGCAAAGCCGATGTCCTGCACCCCGATGATGAACCGCGTGATGCCGTTCATGATGAACATCACCCCCAGCGACACGATCACCAGAATAACCGGCGCCGCCTTGACCCGCCGGTAATAGCGGTAGACCACACGGTCGGTTCCCAGCAAGAACAATGCCGTGATGCCAATGCCGAACGGCAATGCCAACAGCGCCGTGGGCAGCACGCCAAAGGAGATACCGACAGATTGAAAGCCCCAGGTGAACAGGATTACCACCATCGTGCCAAAGGCCATTGTGTCACCATGGGCAAAGTTGGAAAACCGCAAGATCCCGTAGATCAGCGTCGCCCCCAGCGCCCCCAACGCCAGTTGCGCGCCATAGGCAAGCCCCGGCACGAACACAAAGTTGAGGAAAGCCACAAGGGCGTTCAGGATATCCATGGACTGCCTGCTTTCACTGGGGCGCTTTGGGGTATTTCACAGGGGCTTAGCACTAACAAATGGTTGCCGAGGGTGCAGTTGGCGATGACTGGCCCGATAACCCCTGTCGCGAGGTCAGGCCGGGCGACAGGGATCATCGCGAGAAGGTTCCTCATGACGCCCCCGTGCAGGTGCCAGGGTAGATGTTGATCGGTGCCGCGCGTCAGCGTGGCACAATGAGGAAACGGACCGGCAGGGTTGGTGTCGGAGGCAAGCGTAAATCGGCCCTGCATGTCGTCCGGGCCCGCCCCCTCTCGGATGAAGTCACATGCAAACGGACGCGCCCCCGGCCCAAAGCCGTCTTCGTTTTGTGGCAGGCCCTCGGTGATATCCTGCAGCGAAAGCATCACCACCGCGACCACCAGAAAAACCGCTGCGTAAAGAAGGGTTTGGCGTCCATCCTGCATCAGCCCCCCAAAAAGCTGCGTCGTACATCGGGGTCGGCCAGCAGGGCCTGTCCGGTGTCCGTGAACCGATTGGCGCCCTGCACCAGCACATAGCCTTTGTCCGCAATCTCAAGGGCCTGCCGCGCGTTTTGTTCCACCATCAAAATGGAAATCCCGGTCCGCGCCACCTCGATGATGCGGTCGAACAACTCATCCATCACGATGGGTGAGACGCCCGCCGTAGGTTCGTCCAGCATCAGAACCTTTGGTTTGGTCATCAGCGCGCGCCCCACGGCCACCTGTTGACGCTGGCCGCCCGACAACTCGCCCGCCGCCTGATACCGCTTGTCGCGCAGGATGGGAAACAGGTGGAAAACCTGCTCCATCGTTGTGCCGATATCGTCGCGGCGCAAAAACGCCCCCATCTCAAGGTTTTCCTGCACCGTCATGCTGGTGAAGATGTTCTGCGTCTGGGGCACAAAGGCCATGCCTTTGGCCACGCGTGCCTGAGGGGTCAGCCTGGTGATATCTTCACCGTCCAGCCGCACAGCGCCCTGACGCAAGGACAGCATCCCGAACACGGCCTTCATCGCGGTCGATTTGCCCGCGCCATTGGGGCCGACGATCACTGCGATCTGGCCTTTTTCCACCGCAATCGTGCAATCGTGCAAGATGTCCGCGCCGCCATAGCCGCCCGTCATTGCATCGCCGATCAGGAAGGGCTCAGCCATGCGTGCCTCGTATTATATTCTGTCCAGTAATATTCCCGGGGGGTGAACCTGCTGGGCGCGGGGGGCAGACAGCCTGCCACGGGCTCGCGTCGCACACGTCACGCATGGGCCGCGCCTTTGATCTTGTTCTTCAGGCCGGTCCCCAGATAAGCCTCGATCACGCGTTCGTCGTTCTTGACTTCTTCCACCGTGCCTTGCGCCAGCACGCGGCCTTCGGCCATGCAGATCACCGGGTTGCACAGGCGGGCGATGAAATCCATGTCATGCTCGATCACGCAGAACGTGTAGCCGCGCTCTTGGTTCAGCCGCACGATGGCGTCGCCGATAGTGTTCAAGAGCGTGCGGTTCACGCCTGCGCCAACCTCATCCAGAAACACGATCCTGGCATCGACCATCATCGTGCGGCCCAGTTCCAGCAGCTTTTTCTGCCCGCCAGAAATCTGGCTGGCGCGCTCATCGGCCAGATGGTCGATGGTCAGGAACTTCAGCACCTCATGCGCCTTGTCGCGGATGCGATCTTCCTCGGCGCGCACGGCACTGCGGTGGAACCATGCGTTCCACAGCGCCTCGCCCATCTGGGCGCCCGGCACCATCATCAAGTTTTCCACGCATGACATCGAGCCGAACTCATGCGCGATCTGAAATGTGCGCAGCAAGCCCTTGTGGAACAAATCATGCGGCGGCAGGCCCGTGATATCTTCGCCCGCCATCCGCACCGTCCCGCTGGTGGGCGGCAGGCGGCCTGCGATCACGTTGAAAAGCGTGGTTTTCCCGGCACCATTGGGTCCGATCAATCCGGTGATCGTCCCTCCGGCTATGGATAACGAGGCCCCGTCAACGGCGCGAAAGCCGCCGAAATGCCGGTGGAGGTCTTGCACCTCGATCATGTCTGTTCCCCTGTCGTCTGCCCCGGCGTTTGCCGTATTGTCCCCGGCCGCGGTGGCTTGTCTTGTGGCAGCGGCCCGAAGGGTATCCCCTCGGGCCGCGTCGCAGTCATGCCGGTTGGCAGATCAACGGAAGGTTACCGTCTCATACTTGCCGCCCTTGATCTCGAACTGGCGGTACCGGCCCGAGGATTCGCCCGGTCCGATCAGTTCCACCGCCGAGCCGCCCTCATAGTCGATGTCCTTGCCCTCTTTCAGCAGGGCAATCGCCTTGCCGATCTCGCCGGGCATGATCTTTTCGCCCGGCGCGTTCGCCACTTCCAGAACCTTGTCCTTGTAGACCTTTGGGTCGGACGAGCCTGCCGCCTGCATGGCGAGCATGATCAGCGCGGCTGCGTCATAGCTTTCCATCGAATAGGGCGAGGTGGCGTCCAGGTCCAGACCCTTGGCCATTTCAGTCAGGGTCACGGCACCCGCGCTGTCAGACTGCGCGACCTGACCATACGAGCCATCGAGTGCCGGGCCGATGGCGATTGGCAGATTGTCACCCACCATACCGCCGGGCAGCCCGAAAGTCGTGAAAGCGCCGGTATCAAGCGAGGCCTGCACGATGCCCTTGCCGCCCTGATCGAGATAGCCGGCCACGACCAGCAGGTCACCACCTGCCGCTGCAAGTGCCGCCACTTCGGCCGAGTAATCAGCCTTGCCATCTTCGTGGCTGGTGTTGATCGTCACCACGCCGCCCTTGGCGGTGAAGCTGGTGGCGATGGCATCGGCCAGACCCTTGCCGTAATCGTTGTTGGTATAGGTCATCGCGATCGACTTGATGCCTTTTTCGGTCAGGATGTCGGCCATGACTTCGCCTTCACGCGCATCCGACGGCGAGGTGCGGAAGAACAGGCCGTCATCATCGGCCGATGTCAGCGCGGGCGACGTGGCCGAGGGCGAGATCATCACGATCCCGTTCGGACGCGCCACGTTTTGCAGGACGGCACCGGTCACGCCCGAGCAGTCTGCCCCGACAATGCCTTTGACGCCGTCAGCCGTCACCAGACGCTCGGCCGCAGCGGTCGCCGCGGCAGAATCGATACAGGTCGAATCGGCACGCACCGCCGAGACCATCGATCCGTCGAGGATGCCGCCGGCATCATTGGCTTCCTTGATCGCCATGTCGGCCAAACCCGCCATGTTCGAGGTCAGGCTTTCGATCGGGCCGGTAAAGCCGATCAAAACGCCCAGTTTGATATCTTCAGCCGCCGCGGTACCCGCGATCAGCGCCGTTGCGGCAGTGGCCAGCAGTAGTTTTTTCATTGGTTGTCTCCCTTGTTGGACCGTAATCCTGCGCATGAACCTAGAGGTGGCGTTTACAAAAGAAAAGCACCTTTCCGCCTGTTTTGCGGCCCCGCCCGGGGTCGGGGGTGGACGGTCCTACACTTGCGCGGCCGGGTGGTGCAAAAGCGGGGCGCGGGGACTATCTTGAGTTGTATCGATTTGACGCAAGCGTAAGGGATGATGCTCGACGCGGGCGCGCTGAACCCGGACTGGCAGGGCGACATCCTCACGGGCTTGCGCAACAGCACCTTTCTCAGCCGGCTTGACCCCGACCCGCCCGCCGCCACCGGGTTTGCCCAAAAGCGGACGAGACGGCGCGCGTGCCCGATATGGGCGAGAGGCGCCTGACTGGTCGATCTGGTCCCTGTCAGTGATCGACCGGGCGATCTACCGGCTGGCGCCCGCAAGCCAGCGCACCGAAAAATCCATGCCCGCGTGTACCGGATCGTCGGCCGACCGAACCGGCATCGTCAAATCGACAGGCGGATGCCACCGGGCACGGGGCCTTGGGAGCCTCGCTCGCGGTAAGGGGTGGTGCTGTAGTGGCTGCGGTAGCATTTCGAGAAATGCGAAGGGCTGGCAAAGCCGCAGGCAAGGGCCACGTTGATCACGCTCATATCCGTCTGCATCAACAGGTTGCGCGCCTTTTGCAGGCGCAACTCCATGTAATAGCGTTTTGGGCTGCGGTTCAGATAGCGGCGGAACAGACGCTCAAGCTGCCGCGTGCTCATCCCCACCTGTTCGGCAAGATCGGCGGGCGACAGGGGGTCTTCGATGTTCCCCTCCATCATCTGGATCACTTGACTGAGCTTCGGGTGGCGCACGCCGATGCGGGTCGGAATCGACAGGCGCTGTGTGTCCTGATCGGTGCGGATGGTGGAATAGATCAGCAGGTCGGCCACGGTGTTGGCCAGATCGTTGCCCTGATCGGTGGCGATGATCTTCAGCATCAGATCAATCGACGCGGTGCCGCCTGCGCTGGTCAGGCGGTTGCCATCCATCACGAAGACCGATTTGGTCAGCTTGACGGCCTCGAACTCTTCCAGAAACCCATCCTGATTTTCCCAATGAATCGTGGCGCGCTTGCCATCCAGCAGGCCCGCCTTGGCCAGCGCATAGGCCCCCGTGCACATGCCGCCGATGGTGGTGCCGCGCCGGGCCTCGCGCCGCAGCCAGTTCAGGACGGGCTTGGTGGTGGCGCGCTGCACGTCAATTCCGCCGCAGACCATGATCGTATCCTCGCGGTCCACATCGCTCAGTCCCATGTCCAGCCGGAACGTGGTGCCGTTGGAACAGGTGGCGTCGACCCCGCCTTCGCCCGCCAGCCGCCAGGTGTAGAGCGGCTTGCCAGCCACGTAGTTGGCCAGCCGCAACGGCTCGATCGCGCAGGAAAACGACAGCATCGTGAACTTGTGCAGCAAGACAAAGACAAAGTGCCTTGGCGCGCCCGTGGTGGGCGCAATCTGGGCACGGGTAGGGGGGCTGGGCATCTAGCGACCTGTTCATGTCGGTTCTGGCGCCATCAGACAGGAAATCGGGCGCTTCGCAAGGGGCAGTATCGGGCCATTCCCCTTTGCAATCGCGACGCCACCCCCGTATACACCGCCACGCTGATATTCATGACCCGGAGAGACCCCATGACCAAGGGCTGGCAGAAATCGGACTGGCGCGCAAAGCCGCGCGTTCAGATGCCCGATTACCCCGATACCGACGCGTTGCGCGCCGCCGAAGCGCAGCTTGCCAAGTATCCGCCGCTGGTCTTTGCGGGCGAGGCGCGCAAGCTGCGCAAGCAGTTGGCATTGGCGGCCGAGGGCAAGGCGTTCCTCCTTCAGGGCGGCGACTGCGCCGAAAGCTTTGCCGAATTCAGCGCCGACAACATCCGCGACACGTTCCGGGTGATGCTGCAGATGGCCGTCGTGCTGACCTATGGTGCCAAGGTGCCCGTGATCAAGGTTGGCCGCATGGCGGGCCAGTTTGCCAAGCCACGCTCGGCCCCGACCGAGGTGATCGGTGGCGTGGAATACCCCAGCTATCGCGGCGACATCATCAACGGGTTTGATGCCACCCCCGAGGCGCGCACGCCAGACCCGCAGCGCATGTTGCAGGCCTATACCCAGGCCGCCGCCAGCCTGAACCTGCTCCGCGCGTTTTCGACGGGCGGATTTGCCGACATTCACCGTGTGCATTCGTGGACCCTCGGCTTTGCCGAACATGACAAGGCCGAGCGCTACCGCGAGCTTTCTAACCGCATCTCGGATGCGCTCGATTTCATGACGGCGGCCGGGGTCACGGCGGAAACCGCCCACTCGCTTGGCACGGTCGATTTCTACACCAGCCACGAGGCGTTGCTTCTGGAATACGAAGAGGCGCTTTGCCGGGTGGACAGCATCACCGGGCAGAACGTGGCCGGATCCGGCCACATGATCTGGATCGGTGACCGCACGCGCCAGCCCGACGGCGCGCATGTGGAGTTTGCCCGCGGCGTGCTGAACCCGGTCGGCCTGAAGTGCGGCCCGACGACGACGGCCGAGGATCTGAAGGTGCTGATGGCCAAGCTGAACCCAGGCAACGAGGCCGGACGCCTGACCCTGATCGCGCGCTTTGGCGCGGGCAAGGTGGGCGAACATCTGCCGCGCCTGATCAGGACCGTGCGCGAAGAAGGCGCCAACGTGGTCTGGTCGTGCGACCCGATGCACGGCAACACGGTCAAGTCCAGCTCGGGCTACAAGACCCGGCCTTTCAACGCCGTCCTGTCCGAAGTGCGCGAGTTCTTTGGCGTGCACAAGTCCGAGGGCACGATCCCCGGCGGCGTGCATTTCGAGATGACGGGCAAGGATGTGACCGAATGCACGGGCGGTTTGCGCGCGGTCATGGACGAAGATCTGTCAGACCGCTATCACACCGCCTGCGATCCGCGCCTGAATGCCAGCCAATCGCTGGAACTGGCGTTTCTGGTGGCCGAAGAGTTGCTGGCGCTGCGCGAAGACGGGCGCCGTATCGCGCTGTAACGGGTTGATCCGCAGTAACAAAGGCCGGGCCATCACGCCCGGCTTTTTTGCATTCATCCCTTGACCAGCCGCAGATAGGGCACGCCGGGCAGGGTGCGCGAGGGCGGGATGTAGGGTGTGGGCGTTTCGGCAAACGCCTGTGCAGGATCGGGCGCAGGGACGGGGACGGGTGTGTCAGCATGGGCGGAGATCGCCTCATGCCGGGTCCCGGGAATGGCAAAGCGGCGCGGGGCGCGGCCGATCTCGCCCTGGATCTCGATGCAGCCGATGGCAAGATCCGAACTTCCCGCAGGGTTCAACATCGGCAGGACGATCATCTGCGCCGTCAGGGGCGGGCGGCCCAGGCCCCGCTCGGACGTCAGGTCCAGCGTCAGGACTGCGGGTGCATGAAACACCCGCTCAAGCGCCAACTGCAAGGTCAGACGCGCGTCGCCCAGAAACAGTGACGATAGCGGCATGCCGCGAATATCCATGCCCATCAGATCGTTGAAAGCCATTCCCGCGATGCGAAAACGCGCAAGGCCCGGTCCGATGCGTTCGATCAGAAAGCTGTGTTCCAGCGCGCCCGCAATGCCACGCGGATCGACGCGGTCGCGGCGGGGTAGCATGTCGCCGTCGCGCAGCGCCTCCCAATAGGCGCGGACCTCGGCGATCATTCCCTGACCGGTATGGTCCGAACCGCCCTTGTCTTGGCCTGACAACCTGAACACCATCGCAACGCTCCCTCGTGATATTTCCGATGCCGCACGCAGTACGGCCCCGCCAGCCTGCCTCAGCCCGGCGCCGGTTGCCCCGCCATGTCCGCGCGTGTAAAGGGCGGGATGCCGGAAAGGGTGTGGTGCGGGATCGGGCAAAACTGCTTACGCAAGTCTTAATCTACACCAACCCAAGCTGCCCCGGGGCAACAATCTGAACGAATGGTAAACGCCCCGATGCGGGCAAGGAGACGGGCCATGATCACCTCGATGACCGGGTTTGCCGCGCACAAGGGCACAGGCGGCGGATTTGCCTGGGCCTGGGACGTAAGATCTGTGAATGGCAAGGGTCTCGATCTGCGTCTGCGCCTGCCCGATTGGGTCGACGGTCTGGAAATCGCCGTGCGCGCCGATCTGCAAAAGGCGGTCAATCGCGGCAACGTCAACCTGTCGCTGAAACTGGCCCGCGAAGGGGCCGAGGGCGCGACGGGGCCGGGCGTGAACATGGGCGTCCTGACGGGCGTGCTGGCCGCGCTGCGGGTGATCGAGGAGGCAGCCATGGGTGTGGGTGTGACCCTTGGTCAGGCCACGGCGGCCGATGTGCTGACGTTTCGCGGCGTGGCGGAATCGGCGGCGGTCGATGAAGACACCGCCCCCCTGCGCGCCGCGCTGTTGGCCGATCTGCCTGCGGTGATCGTTGCGTTCAATGCCATGCGCGCCGCCGAAGGGCAGGCGCTGCATCGGGTGATCACTGGCCAGCTTGACCAGATCGAGGCCCTGACCGCCGCCGCAGCAACTGCCGCCGACGCCCGCCGCGACGCAGCCGTGGCCACGCTGAAACAGGCGCTCGCCCGCGTTCTGGACAATACCGAAGGTGTGGACGCCGCCCGCGTGGCGCAGGAACTGGCGCTGATCGCGGTCAAATCCGACGTGACCGAAGAACTCGACCGTCTTGTCGCGCATGTGGCCGCCGCCCGCGCCCTGCTGGACGAAGGGGGGCCGGTGGGGCGCAAACTTGATTTTCTGATGCAGGAATTCATGCGAGAGGCCAACACGCTGTGTTCCAAGGCACAGGCGCTTGCGCTGACGCGCATCGGACTTGACCTCAAGACCACCATTGATCAGATGCGCGAACAGGTTGCGAACGTGGAATGACAATGGCCGACACCCCCCGCCCCGACACCTTCAGACGAGGACTTTTGCTGATCCTGTCCTCGCCCTCAGGCGCGGGCAAATCCACGCTGGCAAGGCGGCTGATGGACTGGGATCCGACGATCCGGTTTTCCGTGTCCGCCACGACCCGCGCGCCCCGCGCGGGCGAGGAGGACGGGCGCGAGTATCATTTCCGCAGCCCCGCTGCATTCGGGGCATTGGTTGCGGATCGCCAGATGCTGGAACATGCCGAGGTATTCGGACATTGTTATGGCAGTCTGCGCGCGCCTGTTGTGGCGGCCATGGCCGAGGGCCGCGACACCCTGTTCGACATCGATTGGCAGGGTGGGCAGCAGATCAAGCAGGCGATGCGCGATGACGTGGTCTCGGTCTTCATCCTGCCGCCTTCGATTGCAGAACTGGAACGCCGCCTGATCAGCCGCGGGCAGGACAACCCGCGTGTGATTGCCGACCGGATGTTGAAAAGCAGCGACGAGATCAGTCACTGGGCAGAATATGACTATGTTCTGGTCAACGAAGGTATCGATTCCACGTTTGCCGCGTTGCTGACCATCCTTCAGGCCGAACGGATGCGCCGCAGCCGCCAACCTGCGCTGAGTGATTTCGTCCGCGCCCTCAACCATGAATTTGCAACACGATGATCTACACCCTTGATGGCCTCACTCCGCAAATCGACCCCACGGCATGGGTGGCGCCGGATGCCAACATCATAGGGCGGGTGGTGTTGATGGCCGAAAGCTCGGTCTGGTTTGGCGCCACCCTGCGGGGCGATAACGAGGAAATCCGGCTGGGGGAGGGGTCGAACATCCAAGAGGGAAGCGTGCTGCATACCGACATGGGATTTCCGCTGGTGATCGGTGAGGATTGCACCATCGGACATCGGGCGATGCTGCATGGCTGCACGATCGGGGCAGGCTCACTGATCGGAATGGGGGCGACGATCCTGAACGGGGCGCGGATCGGCGCGGGTTGTCTGATCGGCGCCTGTGCGCTGATCACCGAAGGCAAGGAGATCCCCGACGGGAGTCTGGTCATGGGCAGCCCGGGCCGGGTGGTGCGCCTGCTGGATGTCCCTGCGCGGGCCAGGCTGGCGTTGTCCGCGGCTGGCTACCGCGCCAATGCCCGGCGGTTCGCGGGCGGTCTGCGGGTTACATCGACACAAGACGCACCCTGAGACTGCGCGCAGCGGCGCGCAACTCGGCCTCGACCATGCCGGGGTTGGGCAAGGGCGGAGCGACGACCAGAAGAGTGCCGGCAAAACCCGCCGCATGCAGGACGACGATTACCTCCAGCGCATCAGTTGCGCCCGCGATCAGCGGACACGCCACCAGATCGGCGCCTTCTGCCTGGATCCGGGCCACCGACAGATCGCAAAGGCAGACGCGGCGCAAGGGGCGCGTTCCGGCCATGGCCAATGCCACCAGAACCGGCAGCCCGACAGACAGAAAGATCGCGTTTCCGTCCGCATCCCGCGAATCGAAATAGTAGGGTGACATCTGCATGAGGCCCATCACGAAAAAAAAGGGTGGGTGCTTGACCCTTTCTCAGCAGAATGGATCGGTCCCTGCAATGGCGCAAACATGGCCACGATCAGGTCAGTTCCGCCAATCTGCAAAAATGTCGCGACTTGCCTTACACAGATGCTTTTTGATCCGCGACGCTTGGCGCCGCAGCCGCGCTGTGGCACGAACAAGCGCCACCCACTTGAAAGACCCCTTTGATGGATCCGACCACGCTGGACGCCATACTGAACGGACTGCCGCTTCCCGCACTGATTGTGGGGCAGGATGAGCGTCTGACGGCCATGAACGCGCCCGCACGCGTTTTGTTGGGCGAGGCCGTGCTGGGCCGCCACCATGCCATGGCCCTGCGTCAGCCGGAAGTGCAGATGGCCCTTTCGGCCGCCCTTGGCCAAGGTGTTGCGGGCCACGCGCGCCATGTGCTGCCTGGCCCGTCGCAAGACACGGTCCACCGCCTGACCCTGACGCCCCTGCCCAAGGGGGCGGGCGTCCTGTGCGTGTTCGAGGATGTATCGCAGGCCGAGTTGATGGGCCAGATGCGGCGCGAATTCGTAGCCAATGTCAGCCATGAGTTGCGCTCGCCGCTGACGGCGCTTCTGGGCTTTATCGAAACCCTCAAGGGAGCGGCCCGCGACGATGCCGCGGCGCGCGACCGGTTTCTGGGGATCATGGAGCGCGAGGCAAGCCGGATGAACCGACTGATCAGCGACCTTTTGAACCTGAGCCGGGTTGAGGCTGAAGAGAGGGTGCGCCCCTCGGGCCGCGTCGATCTGGCCGATCTGCTGCGTTCAACCAAGGCCACCTTGCGCCCGATGGCCGAGGCTGCTGGTGTGCGCGTGACCCTTACCGAGGAAGGCGGGCCCTGGAGCGTGCCCGGCGACGCGGACCAGCTGGTACAGGTGTTCCAGAATCTGATCGAGAACGCCGTCAAATATGGGCGGGCGGGTGGTGAGGTGTCCATTCATATCGCGGAAGACACCCTTCCCAAGTCTGCGGCCGTGCGTGTCGATGTGTCTGACCAGGGCGAGGGGATTGATGCCATGCATCTGCCGCGCCTGACCGAACGTTTCTACCGCGTCGATGGCCACCGGTCGCGCGAAAAGGGTGGCACCGGGCTGGGCCTTGCCATCGTCAAACACATCGTCCAGCGCCATCGTGGCCGGATGCGTGTGGAAAGCGCGTTGGGTAAGGGCAGCACGTTCTCTGTGATCCTGCCGCGCGAGTAATGCCGGGCGGCGTCGAAAGACGTGACGACTGTCGCGTTTTCCGGGTCGGAAATCGCGCAAGCGGCGGCCCGAATGCATTCGTGCCTACAGCCGGCCGATTCGCTCGGTCAGCAGGCGGAACAAGCCGTCGGCATCAAGGCCACCGATGAACAGGGCGTTGGGTGCGCGACCCGTCACGCCCCACCAGTCGGCCACGGTCATCCCCATCGTCAACTCGGACACCGTCTCGATCTCGACGTTGACACGCCGGCCTGAAAAAAGGTCCGGCGCAATCAACCAGGCGATCACACAAGGGTCATGCAGCGGCCCCCCCTCGCTGCCGTATTTTGCCATGTCGTAACGCTCGAAGAAATCGGTCCATTCGGCCACCATCCGCCCGGCGTCGTTGCCAAGGGAACGGAACGCCTCGATCCGGGGGCGCGTGGTCAGCGCCTTGTGGGTGACATCAAGTGGCATCATCACAATGGGAACACCAGATTTCAACACAATTTCAGCGGCCTGCGGGTCAACGTAAATGTTGAATTCGGCGGCGGGTGTGACATTGCCCACCTCGAAGTAGGCGCCCCCCATCAGGACGATACGTGCCACGCGCCCGATGATGTCTGGTGCCTTCTGAAACGCCGTCGCAATGTTGGTCAGCGGTCCCAGCGGGCACAGCGTCACCGTGCCCTCGGGCTCTGCGCGCAGCGTCTCGATGATGAAGTCGACGCCGTGCTGCGCTTGCAGTGGCATTATCGGGTCAGCAATCTGCGTACCATCCAGCCCCGTCTTGCCATGCACGTATTCCGCCGTCACCAGCTTGCGCAACAATGGCCGGTCGCAGCCCGCAAAAACCCGCATGTCCGGTCTGCCCGCCAACTCGCACACGATGCGCGCATTGCGCGCAGTCAGAGCCAGCGGCACGTTTCCGGCCACGGCCACGATACCCAGCACTTCGATGTCTTCAGGACTGGCCAACGCAAGCAGGATCGCCACCGCATCGTCCTGACCCGGATCGGTGTCGATGATGATCTTTTGCGGCGTCCCGGTCATGGCTGTCTCCGTGCAATTTTCTCTTGCACACAGAACTCGGCGCCGTGCGAAATGTCCAGATGTGATGCGGGCTTTTGTGTCGCCTTGGTCCAAACCACACGCACCTTGCCCCAGGACGACCGCGCAAAAGGCCCGGCGCAAGTCCGGGCCTTTACGTTCTGGAATCAACGGCTCATCCGTCGAAGTTGACTTCTTCTGTCAGCTTCAGGGCTGCCGGACGCAGGCCCGCAATCTCGGCCAGGGTCTTGCTGTCGGGCGTGAAGGTGCCCCATGAGGCGACCAGTTCCGACAACGCCACCCCGGGCTTCACCGGGTATTCGTTGTTGGTGCTGGCATAGATTTCCTGCGCCATGTCCCCCGACAGCCATTCCATGAACGAAAGTGCGGCCTCGCGGTTGGGTGCTGCCTTGGTCATCGCCACGCCAGAGATGTTGATATGTGTGCCATCGCCCTCGAATGTCGGGAACACGATCCGCACCGCATCCGCTGCCGGGCGCTGCTCGGGGTCGGCCATCATCTGACCGATGTAAGAGGTGTTGCCGATGGCAATGTCGCATTCGCCCGCTGCAATTGCCTTCACCTGATCGCGGTCGCCGCCGTCTGGTTTGCGTGCCAGATTGGCCTTTACGCCCTCCAGCCAGGTCTTGGCCCCTGCTTCGCCCAGATGCGCAATCGCTGCCGCTGTCAGCGCGATGTTGTAATCATTGGTGCCCGAACGGGTGCAGATCCGCCCCTTCCATTTGGGGTCTGCCAGATCCTCATAGGTCGTGACCTCGCCCTCGGCCACGCGGTCGCGGCTGGCATACACGATGCGCGCCCGCGTCGTCAGCCCGAACCACTGGTTGTCCGGATCGCGCAGACCGGCCGGAATGTTGGCCTCCAGCACGGGCGAGTCCACGGCCTGCGTCACGCCGGCATCCACGACCTGCATCAGCCGTGCGATGTCCACCGTCAGCACAAGGTCCGCGGGCGAGCGGTCACCCTCGGCCACCAGCCGCTCGGACATGCCCTTGTCGACGAAGGCCACATTTACCGCGATTCCGGTTTCGGCGGTAAAGGCCTCGACCAGCGGCGCGATCAGTTCGGGCTGTCGGTGTGAATAGATGTTGATCTCGTCGGCCAGTGCCGGCAGGGCGACAGACCCGAGGATAAGCGCGAGGGTGGGACGGAACAGCGACATGGTTGACTCCTTTTGTCGGAAATTGCCTCGCCCATAAACCTGACTATTTTACTTTGGTCAAGCGTGCACCCGAATTTCCCGAAAATATTACGTCCCGAACGTCCGTCCGAACCCGCCCCGCCAAACGCTCCCCCCCCCCCAATTGGTGTGGGCGATCCCGCCTCAGATTCGCCCCTTTTCCTCGGCCTTCGCGCGGTTCCAGAGCGCGTCCATCTCGGCCAGATCCGCGTGATTCGGGCCGCGGCCCGCCTCGGCCAACCAGTCCTCGATCCGTCCAAATCGCCGCGTGAACTTGGCATTGGCACTGCGCAGCGCGGCCTCGGGATCGACGTTCAGGTGCCGCGCCAGATTGGCCATCACGAACAGCAGATCGCCGAATTCCTCGGCCACTTCGGCTTCGGTCAGATGGTCCCGCGCCTCGACCAGTTCGGCGGCCTCCTCGGCAATCTTGGCCACAACCTCATCGGTCGAGGGCCAGTCGAACCCCACACGCGCCGCGCGTTTTTGCAACTTCACCGCACGCGTAAGCGCCGGCAGGCCCAGTGCCACCCCGTCAAGTACCCGCGCAGGACCGCGTTCGGCGGCCTTGGCGGCCTCCCAATCGGCTGTCTGCTGTTCGGGCGTCTTGTCGCGTCGGGCGTCGCCAAAGACATGCGGATGGCGGGCAATCATCTTGTCGCAGATGCCCGCGATCACATCGTCCAGATCGAACAGACCCGCCTCGGACGCCATCTGCGCGTGATAGACCGGTTGCAACAGCAAGTCCCCAAGCTCGGCCCGCACCTCGTCCCAGGCCCCGCGCGCGATGGCATCGGCCACTTCATGCGCCTCTTCAATGGTATAGGGCGCGATGCTGACAAAATCCTGTGCCAGATCCCAGGGGCAACCGGTCAGGGGGTCGCGCAGACAGGCCATGATGGCCGCCAGCCTGGGCATCCCACCTGCGGGATTGAGAATAAGGGGATCATCGGGTGCGATCTTTGGGGGCATTGCGGCGCCTCGCGATATGAGATTTGATCAAAGGCCGGAAATCGTCAGGAGACACCCCATGCCCGTCCTCAACCGTATCGCGGCTTTTGCGCCAGAAATGAAGGGCTGGCGTCGCCATCTGCACGCAAACCCGGAACTTGAGTTTGCCTGCCACAAGACGGCCGCCTTCATCGCCGAACGGCTGGCCGAGATGGGGGTGGACGCGGTGCATCAGGGCATCGCCCAGACCGGGATCGTCGCCATCATCAACGGGTCGGCCCCGGGCCCCACGATCGGCATCCGCGCCGACATGGACGCGCTGGCGATTCCCGAAGATACCGGCGCCGACTATGCCTCGACCACGCCCGGCAAGATGCATGCCTGCGGCCATGACGGTCATGTGACGATGGCCTTGGGCGCGGCAAAATACCTGGCCGAGACGCGCAATTTCGCGGGCCGCGTGGCGTTCATCTTTCAGCCTGCCGAAGAAGAGGGGGGTGGCGGCAACATCATGGTTCAGGAAGGTATCATGGACCGCTTCGACATCGCCCAAGTCTACGGCATCCACAACGCGCCGAACATTCCGCTGGGCCATTTCCACACCACGCCCGGGGCGCTGATGGCGTCGGTCGATACGGCTTGGGTCAAGGTCACGGGCCGCGGCGGCCACGGGGCCACCCCGCATGAGTGCATCGACCCTGTCGTGGCAGTCGTGGCCATGGTGCAGGCGTTTCAGACCATCATCCCGCGCAATGTCTATGCGATGGACGAGGCGGTGATCTCGGTCACCCAGATCCACGCCGGCTCGGCCAGCAACATCATCCCCGAGACAGCCACCTTCTGCGCCACCATCCGCAGCTTCAAACCCGAGGTGCGCGACCTTTTGAAGCGTCGCGTGCACGAGATCGTGGCAGGCCATGCCACGGCCTTCAACGTGACGGCCGAGGTTGATTACGACTGGGGCTATCCCGCCACCGTGAACCACGCCGATCAGGCCGATTTTGCGGCCTCCGTCGCGGCCGAAGTGTCGGGCGAAGCTGCGGTGAATGCGCGGGCCGGGCGCGAAATGGGGTCCGAGGATTTCTCCTACATGCTGGAGGCCCGGCCCGGCGCCTATCTGTTCCTTGGCATTGGACCCGGGGCAGGGCTGCATCATCCGAAATATGATTTCAACGATGACGCCGCCCCCATCGGCGCCAGCTTCTTTGCCCGTCTGGTCGAACGCGCGCAGCCCCTTGCATGAGGCATTTTGTCATGAATTCAGCCATTTGATGGGTTGTCAGAAAGGTTCGATGCTGCGCAAATGCAGCGTCCCAGGGAGGGGACTTGCATGAACACATCCAGACTTACGGCCCTGACCCTTCTTGGTGCGGGTCTCATCGCCTTGACGTTCGCCGCACCCGCAGCGGCGCAGGACTTCACCAGCTTTCAGTCGCCCAGCGGCAATATCGGCTGCTTCATCATGTCTGATGGCGAACCCTATGCCCGATGTGACATCAGGGACTACAATCCCAGCGTCATGAACGATCAGGGATTGTGCGAACTGGAATATGGCAATGCCTATGCCATCACCGCTGGGGGCGGGCGGGGCGAGGTCGTCTGCCACGGCGATACCGCGTTCGACCCGGGCGCATTCATTCTGGAATACGGGCAGGAAATCTCGATGGGTGGCATTACCTGCTGGTCCGAGAGAACCGGCATGGTTTGCGCAAACAACCGCGGGGCGGGGTTCAGCATGTCCAAAGCCCGGCAGGAAATTTTCTGATCAGGGGTCTCGTGGGCAAGGCATGGGGCGGAATTGCCCACCCCATGCCTGTTCCATGCCCATTTGCACTTTGGCGGGCTTGACATCGCAGGTCGGCGCGGCAAAGACAATCCACCCGGATCAGGCGCGTCTCCGAAAGCATAATGACGACCATGCCCAGCCCGAAGGTTGCCCATGGCCCTTGAAGATGCAAAAACCCAGGTCGATACGGCCTTTACCCGCAAGGGGTTGCGTGGCCTTGCGTTCGAGAATGCCTTTGGCGGTGCCACGTCGTTCCTGCGCCGCACCTACACCAAGGATCTGACCGGGGTGGATCTGGCGATCACCGGCGTGCCCTTTGATCAGGCGGTAACGCACCGCCCCGGCACCCGCTTTGGCCCGCGCGCCATCCGTGAGGCGTCTGCCCTGCAAGCCTTCGATCCGCCCTATGGCTGGCCCAGCAACCCGCTGGAGGAGATGGCCATCGTCGATTACGGCGATCTGGCATTTGACTACGCCCATACCCCCAGCTTTCCGGGCCTGCTGACCAGCCATATCCGCGGTATCCTTGCGGCAGGGGTGGGCACGATCACGCTGGGGGGTGATCACTTCATCACGCTGCCCATTCTGCGCGCCTATGCTGAAAAGTTCGGGCCTCTCAGCGTCATCCACTTCGACGCGCATTCCGACCTTTGGGCCGATGATGACATGGACCGGATCGACCACGGAACGTTTTTCTACAAGGGCGTCAAGACGGGGGTGATCGACCCCAAAACATCCGTGCAGATCGGGATCCGCACCCATTGCGACGATTATCTCGGGGTCGCATACATCGACGCCCGCACCGTGCATGAAAAGGGCGTGGCCCATGCCGTGGCCTGCGCCAAGGAAATCGTCGGTGACCGCCCCACCTATGTTACCTTTGACATCGACTGCCTTGACCCCTCGGCCGCGCCGGGGACAGGCACGCCCGTCTGGGGCGGGCTGCACACATGGCAGGCGGCGGCGGCACTGCGCGAACTGGCGGGTATCAACATGGTCGGCGGCGACGTGGTCGAGGGGTCGCCCCCCTATGACACGACCGGCGCCACGGCCATTGCCGGCGCGCATGTGGCCCATGAACTGATCTGCCTCTATGGCTGGACAAGGCGCAAAGGATGAAACGCATGACATACGTTCTGACCATTCTGCTGGTCATCGTCTTGGGTCTGATGGCCTATATCCGGCTGGCCCCGTCCGATCCGCTCACCTGGCACGCAGACCCGGCCACGGTCGTCAAACCCGACAAACCCAATACCTGGCTGGTGCGTGACGGCGGCGACGCCCCGTCCGTGACCCTGTCGATGACCCCGGATCAGGTGATGGCGAAACTGGACGCCATTGCCGGCGCCACGGCGCGCACGACGCTTCTTGCAGGGGATCGGTTGCACAAGACATGGGTCACCCGGTCCGCGATCATGGGCTATCCTGATTTTACGTCGGTGCGGCTGGAACCTGCGGGGCAGGGCACGACGGTGACCCTGTTTGCGCGCGCGCGCTTTGGCGACTCGGATTTCGGGGTGAACCGGACGCGCGCCGAAGACTGGCTGGAGCAGCTGTCGCGCTGACCGGGGCGCACGTCCGTGGCATTCTGGCTGCAATGGCGTTAATTGTCATCTGATTGAATGCCTTGATGCGCAAGACCGCATTGCCATGTCCTGCGTGCCATGGTCGTTTCATGCAACCGCACCGCTGTTGGTGCCCTCATTCAAAGGACTTTCCATGCCGCGCCCGCTTTGTGCTTTCGTCTGTCTTTGTGCCGCCGTCCTGGGGGCAGCCCCGGCGCTGTCGCAGAAGATCAACGAGGATGTGAAGATCTTCGAACGAGGCCTGTGGACGGTCAGCCGGATCGGAATGGATGACGGGCGCCGCTATTGCGTGGCCGAGGTGATCAGCGATAACGCCTGGGTCACCGTCTGGGTCGAGAGCGATGGCACAACGGGGATCGAGTTCAATTCCGACGACTGGGGCTACGACATTTCGACCGAAACCTTCATCGCCACCATAGACAACCGCAAAAGCCTTAACCTGACCAATCCCGATATCGAGGGCAACAGCGTGTATTTCGTGCTGCCATACAACAAGACGAGCATCTCGTTCTTTGGCGACATCCGCGCGGGCCGTGATCTCTACCTGAACAACAAATTCGGAGAGTTGATCTCAAGGTTTTCGCTGAAAGGTTCTGCGGCGTCGATAGACGCCGTGGACGCGTGCGTGGACACTCTGTAATTCGGCCACCCCCTTGACGTATGCCATTGCGGCGGGCACACCGCCGCAATGGTTCCACTGGACAAACTGCTGCACATCATCGAGCGGTTCGAGTTTCTCGAAGCGCGCCTGTCTGCGGGTGCGCCGCACGCGGAAATTGCCATCCTCAGCCGCGAATACTCGGACCTGAAGCCCGTGGTGGCCGATATCCTGGGCTACCGGCAGGCCCTGGACGATCTGGCCGAGGCTGAACGGATGCTGGCCGACCCCGAACTGCGCCGTCTGGCCGAGGATGAAATCCCCTCTCTCAAGGCCCGGATCCCCCGGATGGAACAGGCGCTGCGCCTGGCGCTGGTGCCAAAGGACGCGGCAGACGCAAGGCCCGCCATTCTGGAAATCCGGCCCGGCACAGGCGGGGATGAGGCGGCCTTGTTCGCAGCCGACCTGCTGCGCATGTATCAGAAATATGCCGAAGCGCAGGGCTGGACGTTCGACATTCTGGACCAGTCCTTTGGCGAACTGGGCGGCATCAAGGAAGTGACGGCCCATGTGCAGGGCGAAGGTGTATTTGCCCGCCTGAAATACGAATCCGGTGTGCACCGCGTGCAGCGCGTGCCCGAGACCGAAGCGCAGGGCCGCATCCATACGTCGGCGGCCACTGTCGCCGTCCTGCCCGAGGCCGAGGACGTGGACATCGACATCCCCGTGTCCGACATCCGCATCGACACCATGCGCGCAAGCGGGGCGGGCGGCCAGCACGTCAACACCACCGATTCGGCGGTGCGCATCACCCACCTGCCCACCGGCATCATCGTCACCAGTTCCGAGAAATCTCAGCACCGCAACCGTGAGATTGCAATGCAGGTGCTGCGCGCCCGTTTGTTCGAGGCCGAACGCGCCCGGATCGACAGCGAGCGTTCCGCCGACCGCCGCGCCCAGGTCGGCAGCGGCGACCGGTCCGAGCGTATCCGCACCTACAACTTCCCCCAAGGCCGGATGACCGACCACCGCATCAACCTGACACTGTATTCGCTGGGCCAGATCATGGCGGGCGACCTGCGGGCGGTGATCGACGCGCTTCAAGCCGATGATCAGGCCCGCAAACTGGCCGAGGCCGGGGTGTGATCACCCTTGCCGCGGCACTTGCCGGGGCAGTGCGTGCCTTGCGTGCTGCGGGGGTACCCGACCCTGCCACCGATGCCCGCGCGCTGCTGGCACATGCAAGCGGGATTGCACCCGATCGCCTGACGCTGCATCTGCACGACCCACTCGACGACAGCACAGCTACCTTTCTGGCAGCCCTGACCGCGCGGCGGGCGGCCCGGGTTCCGGTCTCGCACCTCGTGGGTGCGCGGCTGTTCTGGGGGCGGCGGTTTGCGGTCACGCCGGACGTGCTCGACCCCCGCCCCGAGACGGAAACCCTTGTGGCCGAGGCACTTGGGCAGCCTTTCACGCGGATGCTTGACCTTGGCACCGGCTCGGGCTGCATCCTTGTGTCCTGTTTGGCAGACCAGCCGTTGGCGACGGGAATCGGCGCTGACATCTCACCCGCAGCATTGCGGGTGGCACAAGCCAATGTCGATGCTTTCGGTTTTGCGCACCGGGCGCAACTGGTCCCATCGGATTGGTTTTCCGACGTGCAGGGACAGTTTGACCTGATCGTTTCAAACCCACCCTACATTGCTGCGTCCGAGATGGCATCGCTGGCGCCCGAGGTGCGCCACGAGCCGGATATGGCCCTGACACCGGGGGGTGACGGGCTGGACGCTTACCGTGTCATAGCGCGCGGCGCCCCCGCGCACCTGTTGCCGGGAGGGCGGTTGATCGTGGAAATCGGCCCCACCCAGGCGAAGGCCGTGATGGCCCTGTTCGCGGCCGAGGGGCTGCGTGAATGCCGCGCTTTCCGCGATCTTGATGGGCGCGACCGGGTTGTGGTGGCCAACAATGTGCCCGATCCACCCTGATGCGGCACGGAATGAAGGACAGGGCCGGTTTTGTGCAAAAAAGTTCTTGTCACGCGGCCCCCCCTGTGATTATTCATCTGCAGTTGTTGTGGCGCATCCGGCGCCCGGCCACGAAAACCCGGCCATCGCTGCGTGCCCCTATGGGTCGAAAAGCCTCGCAAGGGTCGGCGCGCGTATAAACCGGATACCCTGGATCAAAGGTCAAGATGCGTTCTTCCAAGTCCCGCTCGCGTTCCAAGCAGAACCGCCCGCGCACCCTCGGCAATATCATCAACCGTGTCTTCGACAGCTCTGGCCCTGAAGGCAAGGTGCGCGGCACGCCACAGCAGGTGATCGAGAAATATCAGCAACTCGCGCGCGACGCGCAGTTGTCGAATGACCGCGTGGCTGCCGAGAACTTCTCGCAACATGCCGAACATTACACGCGTCTGCTGTCCGAAGCGACGCGCGAAATGGCGGCCGAACAAGAGTCGCGGCAGCAGCAGTATAACCAGAGCGGCAACCAGAACGGTGGCCAGAACGGTAACCAGAACGGTAACCAGAACGGTGGCCAAAGCGGCAACCAGAACACCAACCGGGATCGCGACACGCGCGACCAGCGTCCGAACTGGCGCGATGACCGGAACACGGATGCCGGCGATCAGCCTTACGCCCCTGCCGTGGCTGATGTGCAAGGCGACTCCGGTCTGGTAGAGACGCCCGAGGCCCGCAGTTCCCGCCCCGATCCCGAGGCCGAACCCCGCCGCGATCCGCGTCCGCCGCGGCAAGATCGCAACCAGCCAGACCGCAGCCAACCAGACCGCAGCCAGTCAGACCGCGGCCAGCCCGAACGCAGTCAAGGCGAACGGGGGCCCCGCCCGCAAGGCGACCAGCCGCGTCGTGACCGTGGCCCCCGGCCGCAGGCGGCCGAAGCCAACCCGGAACAGCCGCAACCGGCCGAATTGGCCCCGCAACCGGACCCGGGGGCTGCTGTGCCGCCAGCACCGCAAACTGACAAAGCCGCGCCCGACACCCCGGCAAAACCCCGCCGTGCCCGCGCCCCAAAAAAGCCGCGCGCCGAGGGCGAGGCACCGTCCGACGACACAGGCGCCCAGCCCAAATCAAGTGGCCCCCGCGAAGCCGCCGAGTAAACGACTGACCAAGAGACGCCGCACCCCACCGGTGCGGCGTCTTGCACTCACCGCGCCGCGACGGCCCTCGCCAAAGCGCAGAACTGCTCCAGCCCGATTTCTTCGGCCCGCGCGGTCGGAGCTATCCCCACCCCTTCCAGCAGCGCCTCAACCTCGCCACCAAGCCCCTTGAGGCTTGAGCGCAGCATTTTGCGCCGCTGGTTGAAGGCCATTGCGGTAACCCGGCTGAGAACCGCCGCATCCGCGTCAAATCTTGGACGTTCAAGCCGCGTCAGGTGCACCACCGCCGAATGCACCTTGGGCGCAGGCGTGAACGCCTCGGGTGGCAGGTGCATCACGATCTTCGCATCGGCGCGCCAGCCGACCAGCAGGGCAAGTCGCCCGTAATGGTCGCCTCGGGGTTTTGCCACGATACGCTCTGCCACCTCGCGCTGGAACATCAGCGTCAGCGAGGTCCAAAACGGCGGCCAGACGGCCGGCGACAGCCAGCGGATCAACAACTCGGTGCCCACATTGTAGGGCAGGTTCGACACCACCTTGATCGGCGGAGTCAGTCGCGCGCCCGCGTCAATCTCCAGCGCATCGCCCGACACAACCTCCAGCCGCCCCGGATAGACCGCTGCAATCTCTGCGAGCGCCGGCAGGCACCGCGTGTCCTTTTCCACCACCAGAACCCGCCGCGCGCCCTCGGCAAGCAGCCCGCGCGTCAATCCGCCGGGTCCCGGCCCCACCTCGAGCACATCGGCCCCCGCCAGATCTCCCGCCAGTCGCGCAATCTTGGCGGTCAGGTTCAGGTCCAGCAAGAAGTTCTGCCCAAGCTGCCGCCGCGCCACCAGATCATGGTCGCGGATCACATCGCGCAACGGCGGCAACCCATCAATCGTGGCCAAAGTCCCGGCCCCTCATTGTAAACCTGAACGCGGTTCCGAGTCCGTCGTCGCGCGCGCCGCTGCCATGTGCCACGCCAGTCGAACGGCCGCAACCGTGCTGTCAGGCAACGCCACACCCGTTCCCGCAATGTCGAATGCCGTGCCATGATCGGGCGACGTGCGCACGAACGGCAGGCCCAGAGTCACATTCACCCCGCCGTCAAAATCCAGTGTCTTGATCGGGATCAGCGCCTGATCGTGATAGGCGCAGATCGCCGCGTCATAGCCCATCCGCGCACGGGCGTGAAACATGGTGTCGGCGGGCAGGGGGCCGGTCACATCAAACCCTTCGGCGCGCATCCTGGCAATCACCGGGGCCATCACGCGGATATCTTCCCACCCCATCGCGCCCCCTTCGCCTGCATGCGGGTTCAGTCCCGCCACTGCAAGACGCGGGCGCGCAATGCCGAAATCCCGGCGCAGGCCCGCGTCGGTCAGCCGGATCACTTGCGCCAGCAGCGCAGGTGTCAGGGCGCCCGGCACATCGGCAAGCGGAATGTGGATCGTCGCCGGCACTACGCGCAGGCCCTCGCAGGCCAGCATCATCACCACGGGCACATCCCCCGCCAGATGCGCCAGAAATTCGGTGTGCCCCGGAAAGGCGAACCCCGCGCCGTCCTTCAGCACCTTCTTGTTGATCGGCGCCGTTACCAGACCCGACGCCGCGCCCGACTGCACAAGGGCCACCGCGCGCGCGATCACGTCCGCCACACCAGAGGCATTACGCAGATCAGGCGTGCCCGGAATTGCGGGCGCCGCAAAACGGTGCACCAGCACCGGCAGCGCATCCGCAGGCACATCACGGGCGGCCCCACATGTCTCAACCTCGGCCACCGATGTGCCGGGCGGCAGATGCCGTGGATCGCCCAGCCAGACAAAGGGCACATCCGGCCCCAAAAGGCGCCGCACCTGCACGGCAATCTCGGGGCCCACACCGGCAGGTTCGCCGCAGGTCATCACCAGCGGCGGCAGGGTGGGCGCCTTGTCCATGGTCATGGTGTGACGATGATCGCTTCCGACCGCAGCTCCTCAAGGAACAATTCGGACGACAGCGTCAGCTTTTGTGCGGTCAACTGGTTGCGGATCGCATCACGGTTCACCGGTCCGTCGCCCCTGGGCCCGCGCGAGCACAACATCAGATAGACGCGCCAGCCGCCGCGCACGATGGCGGTCGACGCTTCGCCCCGGTCCAGTTGTGCCAGTTGCAGTGCCACATCCTGCGGCAAATCCGACACCAGGCTTGTGCTGACGGTCAGCCGGTCTTCGGGCAACCCTCGCGCCTCGGCATACAGATCCTTGCAGGTATCTACGCGGTTCGACAGCGCCGCCGCCTCGGCCAGCACGCTTTGGGTGTTGGGCAACAAAAATTCGGCGTATTCCACTTCGACCAAAGGCGGGGTGGACGACACATTCTCTTGCACGTCACGCAACTGGAACAGGGCCACCGCATTTCCCAGCGACACCGGGTCCGACACTTGCCCCGGTCCCAGTGCCAGCACCAGCGACACGACCTGCCCCGGCAAGTTTGACGCAGGCGTCCAATCCAGCCGCCCGCCGCGCCCCGCCGAAGGCGAGGCCGAATACCGCCGCGCCGCAGCAGCAAAGCCGTCTTCCGAGGTAATCTCGGATTTCAGACGACGGGCCAGAGCCATCTCATCCTCGGGATCGCCCTCAACCGGAATCACCAGTTCCGACAACAACAACTGCATCTCGGTGCGCGTGGCACCCATGGCGATCACGCGGTCCACCTCGGCCTCGGATACCGAGACGGTCTGCGCATACTTTGCCCGCACCAATTCACGCCACAGCAGGCCATTGCCCACGAAATCGCGAAACGTCTCGACCGAGACGTCGCCCTGAACCAAGGCTTCGACGAACTGTTCGGGTGTCAGGTTGGCGCGGCCGGCGAATTCGGCCATGCCTGCGGTGATCTGCTCACGCGTCAGGCGCAGGCCCACACGCCGCGCCTCGGACGCGGCCAGGCGGTCTTGGGTCAGCGCCTTCAGCGACTCTTTCTCGGGGTCTCCGGGGGCCCGCAACAGGGTGAAAAAGCGCATGCGCTGGTCAAGTTCATACCGGGTGATGACCAGGTCGTTGACCCTGAGCACAGGCGCAAAAGGCGAACCGACCGAGGCGGTCTCTTGCGCCACCGCGACAGATGCGACGCCCCCAAGGCCAGCCAGCGCCATCCCCGCGAAAACCACCCCCCGCAGCGCGCCCCGGCCCAGCGAGAACAGCGCCGCGCGCGTGTTGAGATACGAACCCATGGTCACCCCTTTTGCAGTCACGTCTTTTCGCCTTCTCGTTTCCTGATCCCGGCCCTGAACCTGCATCGCGCGGCCTCAGCGCCGGCACTGGCGCGATGGCCCGGCCGTCGCTCCGCCACCAAAGCCGACAAGTTCAACCGAAAGGCCGAAATCCGTGGTCGGCTGCACATTAGTCGAGGATGTGAAACGACGCGAGAGCGAAAGATCCACAGCCACACATTCGTTGCGATACTGCAGCCCAAGGCCGGCGCGGTTGGCGCGGTCGGCCTGAAAATCATAAAGAGCCTGCCCGCGGGCCGTCCAGCCGTCGGTCAGCCTGTAGCTGCCATTCAGCGCCAGTTCCGAAATTGCCGTGTCCCGGTTCTCGGCTGTGTCCGCCATCACCCATGTGTAGGACCCGGCCACGGCAAAACGGTCGTGCGCCAGATTGACGCGGGTTTCCGACTTGGTGAGGCCGATGGTTTCGTCCACCAGCATCCGGTGCGTCAGGCCCAGACCGTCCGGCAGGCTGAGTTGCAGCGCCGCAAGCCAGTCGGAATTGCGCCCGTCAAGGCCCGATGCGACAGAGAACTGCCCCAGATCCGCCACGCGAAACACGCGCCCCACGGCCGCAGACAATGTCCAGCCCGCCGGATCGACGCGGGTATAGCCAAAGCCCAGATTGACCCGGCCGCCCCGTTCGGTCAGGTCGGACCCGGGCGAGCGGTTTAGCGAAAAAAGGTTGCCTTCGTCAAACTCCACCAGCGACGAGTCCTCGTTTTGCAACGTTTCGGCCCCCCTTGGCGACCACACGACCTGCACTACGGGTTCGACCACGTGGCCCACGCCGCCCGTGCCTGCCCTGGCCCACGGCCAACGCAATTCAACCGCCACGCCGCCGTGCAGACGCGCGGTATTGCCGCCAAAGGCGGCATCCTGCCCGACCCGGTATGCGTCTGCTGTGGCCTCACCCAGAACGGTGCCCACAATCCCCGAGGGCAGTATCCAGTTGCGCCGGTAATCCAGCCGCAGCGACACGCGGCTGACATCGCGCCCGTCGGCAAAGCCGTCCAAGTTGCTGTCCAGCGGATCCTCGCTGCTGCGCCAGTGGCTGTGGGTCTGAAACCGCAGGCCCGCCTCGCCGCCCAAGGGGCCGCCAGAAAACCGCCGGTGAAAGGTTACGTCAGTGATGATCGAGGGCAGGGTGGAATTATCTTCGCCTGCACGGATCGACTTGAACCCGATCAGGCGGCCCGAGAGGTATTCGTTGCGCCGCGTCCGCGTAACCTCAACCCGGCTGTCCAGACGGTCTTTTGCGGGCAGGCCATAGTCCAGCAGATAGGCCGGATCGCTGACCAGCTCTCCGCGGAAGGCCAGCTTGAAGTCGCGGGGCAAGCTGAATGCGCCGGTGGCGTTCAGATAGTAACGGATGTCGCCCGGCATGATGCGGTCACGCGACACGGCGCCTGACACCTCGATCCCGCCGGTGCGGAACGCTTGCCGATAGCGCAGATCGACCGATTGCGCGTCCTTGGTGGAAATGTAGGGTGTGATCGTCAGATCGCGTGACGGCCCGAGAGCAAAGAAGTATGGCAACTTCACCCCGGTGCCCAAGTTGGACGTTGTGCGGAACGTGGGCCTGAGCAGGCCCGTCGCGCGCTTGAGCGTCGGGTCGGGCATCCGCAGGCGCGGGAAATACAGAACCGGCAGGCCCGCCACGCGGAATTGGGCCCGATCGAAGTAGATCTGGCGCTCCTGCTGATCGTGCAGCACGCGCTTTGCGCGGATTTCCCACAGCGGTGTAGGGTTGCTCGCGCAAACCTTGCACGACGAGGCGACGGTGTTGTCAAGCTGGGTGTAACGCCCGCCGATGCGCTGGATCTGCGACGCGGCGAGTTGCAATTCGCGGTTCAGCACCAGCCGTGCGCTTTGCAACACCCCTTCGGTCAGATCTGCTGCCAGATCCGCCTGCTCGGCAATCAGGATTGTGCCCGTGCCATCAATCAGGACAATTGGGCCGGTGATGATCAGGCGGTCGTTGGTCCGATCGTAGATGATCTGTTGGGCCCGCAAGGTGCGGCCCTGATAGTACACCTCGACGCCGCCATCCGCGATCAGCTTGCCCGAGGCATCGACGCGCACGCTGTCGGCCACAAGAGCCGCCAGTTCCTGGGCGCGCATGGCACCTTGCGGGGCGAAGGCCAACATGACTGCAAGCGACAGGGCGGCAAGACGACGGTGCACCATCAGCCATCCTCCAGATGCAACAGCAGACCAAGCGCCATCAGCGTGGCGGCTGCCGGCGCTGCCCAGGCGGCCAGAACAATTGGGATTTGTCCATTTTCACCAAGAACCTGCGCGAAGTTTCGCAGAAAGAATATGAAGAACCCGCCTAGAATGGCCAACAGCACCAGAACCCCGCCCTTGCCCGCCCGGGCATGGCGCATGGTAAACCCCGCCGCGATCAGCACCATGGCGACCAGCAACAAGGGCTGTGCCAGCTCCATCTGATACCAGACCTGATGTGCGCGGGCCGAAAACCCGGCTTTCTCAAGCCCCGCGATATAGGCGGGCAGTTGCCAGAACGGCACTGCCGACGGCTCGCCAAAGCTGTCGCGGATGCCTTCGCGCGTCAGGTTCGAGGGCAGTGTGGCGCCCTCGGGCAAGGTCTGGGAGGTGCGCTCGGGGTTGGCGCCGGCCATGTCCCAGCGCTTGGCCCCGTCCAGTTGCCAGGCACCTGGCACCAACGTGGCCGATTGTGCCTCGATCCGCGACACGGGCAGACCGCTTGCGTCAAACATCTGGAAGCTGACGCCGAACAACTGGGTGCCATCGGTATTGGCGCGGATGGCGCGGATCACGGTTTGTCCGTCATCGCTGCCCTGCCGCAGCCAAAGCCCGGTTTCCGACAGCGACAGTGTGCTTTGCACCCCGGCCGCCGCACTGGTCCAGAGGCGGTCGTACACCTTTTGTGTGGCCGCAACCAACGGGTTCATCACTGAAACCGCCAAGCCCCCGATCAGCAGCGCCATCACCACGGGCGCCACCAGAAACCGCAACGCCGAGCGCCCCGCCGCCCGGATCACCACCAGTTCCGACGTGCGCGCCAGGGCCAGAAACAGCAGGATGGACGCCAGAATGACGATCAGCGGCAAGATGCGATAGAGGCTGGCAGGCGTGTTCATCGCGGCCAACTGCAGCGCGCCCGCTGTTCCTATGCCGGTGTCGGAAAAGCGGCGCAACTGCTCGACCATGTCGATCAAAAGCATGATCGCACCAAATATGAAGAACACCTGCGCAAAGGCCCAGACAAACCGGCGGGCAATATAGCGTGACAGGATCATGCCCCAACCCCCGTCATGCCCCAACCCCCGAAGACCGTGAAATCCACCGCGGCCGCTGCGACCACCACAAAAGTCCCGCCCCGATCATCAGGCCCGCCATGGGCGCTGCGTATACCGCAGGCCACGCCGCTGCACTGCGCACCGCAAGCCCGGTTCCTTGGGTGAAGATCAATTGCAACACGATCAACAGGACGATGGCCACCAGAATCTGCCGCCACAACCCGAACCGGCTGAATGACCCCAGCAGCAATGCGCCGAAGCCGATCAGTGCCGCGGCCACCGCAAGAAAAGGTTGCGCGATCCGCGAATGCCCCTCTTCCAGCAGCGTGGCGCGGGTGGCACCAGTCTCAAGCATTGCAGCATCGGTGTCGCGCAACAACTCACGCGTCGACAACTCTTGCACGGACCGGTCCGTGACCGACCGGGCAGCCAGCATCGCGCCGAGATCATAGGTGACATCGGCAAACCGCGTGACCGACAGGCGCCGTGTCGCATGGGACAGCGTTTGGGTCATGCCATCGAACATCAGAAGCTTCGGCCCCTGTTCACCCCGCGCGAGCAAGGCCCGGCGCGCGGTGTAAGTCGTTGTTTTGGCGGGGTCACGGTCATCGGACAAGAACAGATCGCGCAACTCGCCGTTCTGGGTGATCTGGCGGATGTAGAGGGTCACTCCCTCAGACGGGTGCAGGAACTGTCCGTCGCGCAAAAAGCGCGAGGTCATGTTGTCTTGTATCTCGGCGCTCCGCGCGACCAGTGCCGTGCGGCTGGCGGGCACCAGAACATGGGTCAGGATCGACAGCATCAGTGTGACCAGAACCCCGAAATAAAGCACAGGACGGGCGAGCCGGAACGAGGAAAATCCCGTGGCTTGCATCACCACCAACTCACTGTCGCCCATCAGCCGGTTGGCCATGTAGACCGCCGCCGCAAAGGCCGAAACCGGCAGCACAAGACGGATCACATTGGGCAGCGTCAGCAGGGAGAACTCGACGAACACCAGCGCCGACTGGCCATCCCCGATCAGTTGGTCAAACAGCCCAACCGCCCGGTTTACCCAATAGACAGACACCAGCAGCAATGAGAAAAAACCGAACAGCGCAAGAAGTTGCGACAGCAGATATCGGTCAAATCTCGACACAGCCCCATGCGCCCCCGTTTCTTGTTCCCGCCATGCTATCCCATATCGCCGTGCGAAGGAAACTCCTATCTGGTCAATCGGCGGGGGGCGGGCTAGCTTTGGCGCGATGTTTTCAAGCCCTGAGGATCCGATGACCCAAGCCCCCGCCCTGCAGTTCCGCGCGACCGAGACCGAGGCCCTTGCCCATACCCGGGGGCGCATCGCGGTGTTTGCCGATGTGGAGGCGACGCTGTCGGTGGCCGGGCGGCGACTGGACAAGCTGACGCGCGGGGCGCTGGGGCGGTGTCTGGCGTCGGATGCCTTCGGGCGGCTGAAGCCGGGCGAAGGCATGGATCTGGCCTTTCCTTCGGGGCTCGAGGCCGAGGCGGTGCACCTGATCCGTTTGCCCAAGCGCGCGCCTGTCGCCGAGGCGCGCAAGGCAGGCGCCGCCATCGGCCGCACCCTGTCGCCGGTGGCAACCCTCGTGCTTGTGGAATCCCACCCCCAGGCGGCGGAAATTGCCTTTGGTCTGGCCATGCGCGCCTATGACTTCACCCCCCACAAGACTGCCGAGCCAAAGCCGCAAGGGCCCGTAACGGTGATGGCCGCCAACCCCGAGGCACTCGCCGCTGCCTCTGCGTCAGGCGCGGCCGTCGTGGAGGGCGTCTATTTCACCCGCGATCTGGTGAACGAACCCGCCAACGTGCTGACCACGGACGATTTCGCCGCCCGACTGGCCGCGATGCAGGATCTGGGCCTTGATGTCGAGATCCTTGAAGAGGCCGACCTCAGGCGTCTGGGCATGGGCGCATTGCTGGGTGTGGGGCAGGGGTCGGAAAGCCCGTCGTCCGTGGTGGTCATGCAGTGGAGGGGTGGCCCAAAGGATGAGGCACCCTTTGCGCTGGTGGGCAAGGGCGTGGTGTTCGACACGGGCGGCATCTCGATCAAGCCTGCGGGCGGGATGGAAGAGATGACCATGGATATGGGCGGCGCCGGCGTGGTGGCAGGCGTGATGCGCACGCTTGCGCTGCGCCGGGCCGCCGCCAATGTGGTTGGTCTGGTGGGTCTTGTCGAAAACATGCCCGACGGGCGCGCCCAACGCCCCGGCGACGTGGTCAGATCCATGAAGGGCGACACGATCGAGGTGATCAACACCGATGCCGAGGGGCGCCTCGTGCTGGCCGACGTGATGTGGTACGCGCAAGAACGCTTTGCCCCGCGCGCGATGATCAACCTTGCCACACTGACCGGCGCCATCATCGTGGCGCTGGGGCATGAGAACGCGGGCGTCTTCTCGAACGACGACGCGCTGTGCACGGCCTTTCTCAAGGCCGCCCGGACCGAGGGCGAGGGCGCCTGGCGCATGCCGATGGGCGAGGCCTATGACGCCAAGCTGAAAAGCCGCATTGCCGACATGATGAATGTGGGCGGGCGCGACGGCGGGGCGATCACGGCGGCGCAGTTCCTCCAGCGCTTTGTCAAGCCGGGCATGCCGTGGTGCCATCTGGACATCGCGGGCACGGCACTGTTGAAGACCGACTCCACACTTGCCCCCAAGGGGGCGACGGGCTGGGGCGTGATGGCGCTGAACCGGCTGATCCGCGATCTTTATGAAAGCCGGTAGATCACTTCAGGCATCGCCCGCCTGCCGCTGGGGGCTGACGGCGCCGGGACCGGGACGATGGGCGTGATCGTGTTCTATCACCTTACCCGGTCGCCCGAGGAGCAGACGCTGCGCACGATCCTCGACCGTGCGCTTGATCAGGACTGGCGCGTGATGATCCGCAGCACCGACCGGGCCTCCCTCCAGCGACTGGATGCGCGGCTTTGGTCGCACCCGGCCGACAGTTTCATGCCGCACGGGATCGAGGGCGGGGCCGATGCCGATCAGCCGGTCCTTCTGGGGCTTGGCCCCATTGGCAACGGCGCGCGCGGCCTGATCCTTCTGGACGGCGCCGAGACGACCGAACCCGAGGCACGCACGCTCGACCGCGTCTGGATATTGTTCGACGGATCCGATCCCGGCCGCCTTGCCCATGCCCGCGGCCAGTGGAAACACCTGACCGACGCCGGGCTTGCCGCGCAATACTGGTCGGAAGACAGCGGCAAGTGGGAGAAAAAAGCCGAAAAAGGCTGAATTTTCAGATCCTGCGCCGCTATCATCCGACAGTCGCCACGGGCCGGGAAGAGTAAAAGGCCAGAGAATGGAAAAGGGCGCTTTGCGATTGCTGCCTTGCAAATACGCCCAGCAGAGCGTCTGACACCGTGGTCCGGGCGCAGCCCCCGGGGGGTGCAAGGCATGGGTCAGCGCCGCAAGATCATCTCGCCCCGGTCAATCTCGATCCGGAAGTGTCCCAGATAGTCCATCCCCAGAAGAGAGATGTCCATCGCGCCCTCATTGACCCACGCATTCAGTGACGGATCTGTGTAGGGGCCAAGGGTCACATCGTTCAGCGTTACCCGCGCCGTGCGCACGGTGCCATTGGCGGTGCGCGCCTCGCCCAGATAGAGCAGACTATCGGGATCGATGCCAAGGCGGCGGGCATCGGCCAGCGTCAGCACGACCGAGCTTGCACCCGTATCCACCAGAAACTGAACCTGGGTTCCGTCAACGGTCAGGTTCAGGTAATAATGTCCGTCCTCGGCACGGGGCACGTGGATCTCGCCGCCCTCCATCACGGCTTGACGTGGTGCAATGTCGGTGCGGATGTCCTGCCAGAGCCCATATCCGGCCATCAGTCCGATCACGATCAGCCCCCAGGCGGCCGCCGTGCGAAGCGCATGGCCGACGCGGCCACGGAATTCCACCATCAGCCACCCACCCAATGCCGCGAGCAAAAGGCCCAAGTATCCCAGCCGTGCAATCGTATCGCCATCCATGTCCGCATCCCGTCAGCCGTCCCGTGAAAGAAAGGTAAGGTCACGGACCCGCGTGTGCAATCGGGCAAAGATCACGCATCAGACAGAGGATGGTCAGATCAGTCCGGTCTGGCGCACCCCGTCGATCACGAACTGCACTGACAGTGCCGCCAAGAGTATGCCGAGAAGCCGGGTGATCACGATGGTGCCTGTGCGTCCCAGCAGCCGCTCCAGCGGCGGCGAGGCCAGCAGGAAAAGATAGGTCACGAGGATCATCCCCCAAAGCAGACCCATGATCGCCGCCGCCCCGGCCCAGCCCGGCCCGCTTTGGCCCATCAGCAAGATCACGGTGGCGATTGCGCCGGGCCCTGCGATCAGCGGCGTCGCCAGCGGAAAGACCGACGGATCATGATCGGGATCGGCAGTTTGCCCCTCGCGCCGCTGGGTGCGGCGTTCAAACAACATGTCGAGCGCAGTCAGGAACAGCAAAATCCCGCCCGCAATGCGAAAGGCGGGCATCGAGATGCCGATGAACCCGAGGATGGACTCGCCGAAAAGGCCGAACATCGTCAGCAACACCGCCGCAATCAGGCACGCGCGCAGCGCCATCGCGCGCCGCCGCTCGGGTGACATGCCGGTGGTCAGGGCGATGAACATCGGCACCAGACCCGGCGGATCAATGACCACGAACAGGGTGGCAAAAGCAGTGATCAGAAGCGCGCTGTCCATGGTACCGGGTTTAGGGCGACACGCGCGTGCTGGCAAGCGGGGCCGTTCAGCCCTCGGCCCGCTCCAGACGTTCCTGCGCTGTAACCCACAGCACCTCGGCCTTGTCGAGGGCGCCCATCACCTCGGCATACTTGCGGTTCCACGTCTCCAACTCGCCAAGCCGCTCGGCCTCATAGAGGGCGGGATCGGCCAGTTTTCTGGCCAACCTGTCGCGCATCTCGTTCAGCTTTTCCATCCGCTCGTCCGATTTACGCACCTCGGCGCGCAGGGCCAGAACTTCGTCCCGGCTGACCTTCTTCGGCTTTTCGACGGGTTTGGCGGCGGGCCTGGCATCTTCGTCACCCGCCAGCAGCATCTTGCGATAGGCTTCAAGGTCTTCGGTATAGGGCGTCACGGCCCCGCCTTTGACCAGCCACAACCGGTCAGCGACCAGCCCCAGCAGGTGCATGTCATGGCTGACCAGGATCACCGCGCCTGAATATTCGGTCAGCGCCTCGACCAGCGCCTCGCGGCTTTCGATATCAAGGTGGTTTGTCGGCTCGTCCAGGATCAGAAGGTGCGGCGCGTCGATGGTGGCCAGCAGCAGCGACAGCCGCGCCTTTTGCCCACCCGAAAGCCGTCCCACTACCGTTTCGGCCTGATCGGCGCCAAGGCCGAAACCGGCCAGTCGGGCGCGCAGACGCGGTTGCCCTTCGGCCGGGCGCAGGCGTTGCAGATGCTGAAGCGGGGTTTCGTCGATGTAAAGTTCATCCACCTGATGCTGCGCAAAATAGCCGATGCGCAGCTTGGATGAGCGTGTGATCCGCCCCTCGGTGCTTTCCAGCTTGCCTGCCAGCAGCTTCGACAGGGTGGATTTGCCCTCGCCGTTGCGGCCCAGAAGGGCGATGCGGTCGTCCTGATCTATGCGCAGCGACAGTTTGCGCAAAACAGGTGGCCCGCCATAACCCACGGCGGCGCCGTCCATGTTGATGATCGGGGGAGACAGTTCTTCGGGTGCGGGAAAGGTGAAAACCACACGCTTGGCATCTTCGGGGGCGGTAATCGGTGTCATCTTTTCCAGCATCTTCACGCGGCTTTGCGCCTGCACGGCCTTGGACGCCTTGGCCTTGAAGCGGTCGACAAAGCTTTGCAGATGGGCGCGCCGCGCATCTTGCTTTTTCGCCTCGGCCTGCAGGACGGCGCGACGTTCGGCCACCTGGCGGGCGAACTGATCATAAGGCCCGTTCCAATAGGTCAGTTTCTTTTGATCCAGATGCAGGATGCCCTGCACCGCGCGGTTCAACAGGCCCCGGTCGTGGCTGATGATGATGACGGTGTGGGGATAGCGCGCGAGATAGCTTTCCAGCCACAGCGCGCCTTCCAGATCCAGATAGTTGGTCGGCTCGTCCAGCAGCAAAAGGTCGGGCTGCGCAAACAGCACTCCCGCCAGCGCCACACGCATCCGCCAACCGCCCGAAAAATCCGAGCACGGGCGCAACTGCGCCGCAGCATCGAACCCGAGGCCGCGCAGAATGGACGATGCCCGGCCTTCTGCGCTCCACGCGTCGATGTCGGCAAGACGGGCCTGAATGTCGGCAATGCGGGCCGGGTCGGTTGCATGCTCGGCCTCGGCCAGCAGCGACGTGCGTTCCTCATCGGCTTGCAGAACCGTGTCGATCAGCGAGGTCGCAGACGACGGCACCTCTTGCGCGACGCCGCCGATGCGGGCGCGGGCAGGCAGACTGATCTCGCCGCCCTCAAGCGCCAATTCACGCCGGATGATGCGGAAAAGTGTGGTCTTTCCGGCACCGTTGCGGCCCACAAGGCCCACCTTGTGGCCTGCGGGAATGGTGGCCGATGCCCCCTCGAACAGGGGGCGGCCTTCAACGTTGTAGGTGATATCATCAATGCGCAACATGGGGGCGCACTTGCCCTAAGCGCGCGGTGAGGTCAATGGGCTGCGGGCACGCGGCGCAGGCTGGCGAGCAGCGTGATTGCCATGATCACGATGCCTGACGCGGCGATGGCGGCGACCGTCGTGTTCGTGCCCCAGTTCGTCACGATCACGCCACCCAGCGCCCAGATCACGGTCAGCCCGTAAACCGGCATGCCCGGCCGCGCCATCTGGACGCTGACCGCAATCACCAGCACAACCGCCAGCATCGCCACCGCGGACCCCGTATCACTCAGATACCCATAGCCGGCCAGAAGGACGCCCAGCGACACCGCTGCCGCCGCCGAAAGCCAGCCTGCGTAAATTGCGGTCGGGGCGGACAGTAGCCAGCGGTCCACATCCACGTCGGCACGAAGGAATGCCCAAAGTGCCGTGATCAGCATCACCCAGATAGCCACGGTTGCCAGCAGCGGATAGCCGTTGGCGATGCCCAGCCAGACCGCACCAATTGCAATCGACAGGGCGAGCGGCACGCGCGGGCGGTCCCAGGCGGCGTTCTCGGCGCGCTTCAGGATGCCGAATGCGGCATGCACGATCAGCCACAGATAGATCAGCGACCAGATGCTGAAGGCGTAGCCCGCCGGCTGAATTGCGGGCCGCTCGATCACGACGGGAAACATGCCTGGTTCATACCCTGTGAAGGGTGGCGTGATCAACGGCGCCACCCCGAAGGCAAGGGTGGCAAGCAAAAGAACAAGGGCGCGTATTTTCATGGTATATATACTCGCAGGGGCACAAAACGGTTCATTGCAAAACGCCTTCGGTGGTGATTTTTCCCCGCCCGCCAAGATATGGATGCAAAACGACCGGCAAATCGATCGATCCGTCCGCCTGTTGTCCGTTTTCCAAGACAGCGATCAGGCAACGCCCCACGGCCAGCCCCGAGCCGTTGAGCGTGGCGACGAACTCCGGCTTACCGGGTCCCTCCCCGGTCATCGGGCGATAGCGCGCGTTCATGCGGCGCGCCTGAAAGGTGCCGCAGGTGGAACAGCTTGAGATTTCGCGGTAGGCGTTCTGACCCGGCAACCACACCTCAAGATCGTGGGTTTTCTGGCTGCCAAAGCCCATGTCGCCCGTGCACAAAACGAGGGTGCGGTAGGGCAGGCCCAGCCCTTCGAGCACGGCTTGCGCGCATGTTGTCATGCGGTCGTGTTCGGCAAGTGCCGCCTCGGGCGTGCAGATCGTCACCATCTCGACCTTCTCGAACTGGTGTTGGCGCAGCATGCCGGTGGTGTCGCGACCTGCCGAGCCTGCCTCCGAGCGAAAGCATTGGGTGTGGGCGGTCATGCGGATGGGCAGGGCAGCGGCATCCAGAATGTCGCCCGCCACAGTGTTGGTCAGCGTGACCTCGGACGTAGGGATCAGCCACCATCCGTTGGTGGTGCGATAGCTGTCTTCGGCGAACTTTGGCAGGTTGCCGGTGCCGAACATCGCCTCATCCTTGACCAGAACCGGGGTCCACATCTCGGTCAATCCGTGGGTTTCGGTGTGCAGATCCAGCATGTATTGCGCAAGGGCGCGGTGCAGACGGGTGATGGCGCCGCGAAGTACCACAAACCGGCTGCCCGACAATTTGGCCGCCGTGGCAAAATCCATGCCGGGTTTGACGGCGGGAATGTCAAAATGTTCCAGCGGCTTGAAGCTGAACGCGCGCGGGGTACCCCAGCGGCGAATTTCAACGTTGCCGGATTCGTCGGGGCCATCGGGCACTTCGTCGAGGGGCAGGTTGGGGATGCCGGCCAAAAGGTCGCGCAGGGCGGCGTCCTGCGCCTCGGCCTCGGCGGTCAGGGCTGCGATGTTGGCCTTTGAGGCGGCGACAATCGTGCGCAGACGTGCGAACGCGGCCTCATCGTTTCGGGCCTTGGCGGCGCCCACCTCTTTCGCTGCGCGATTTGCTTCGGCCTGCGCGTTTTCGGCTTCGGCGATGCGGGCACGGCGCGCAGCGTCCAGCGCAAGGATCTGCGGCGACATCGCGTCCAGTCCCCGGCGGGCCAGGGCTGCATCAAAAGCGGCAGGATTTTCGCGGATGGCGCGGATGTCGTGCATGGGGCCCCTCATCGGATCGGCGTTTGCAGGCGTTATGCCCGATTTGGGGGCGCAGGGTAAAGGGCGGCCGAGATGGTCTGGAAAATCGGCGCGCCGGGGCTGTTGATGGCGTGGATATGCGCCTATATCGGCAACCAAGCGGCGCGCCTTGCCTATCTCGGGCGCAAGGCCTAGGCTTCGCGCCGACAAATCAAGGGCTGCAACGCCCCTTATGCCAACAAGAGGACGCCCATGTTCGTAACCCCTGCTTTCGCACAAACCGCCGGTGGCGGCGCCGCTGCCTTCACGTCTTTCGTGCCGCTGATCCTGATTTTCGCGATCATGTATTTCCTGCTGATCCGCCCGCAGCAAAAGAAGTTGAAAGAGCACAAGGCCATGGTCGAGGCCCTGCGCCGCGGTGATCAGGTGCTGACCCAAGGCGGCATCGTGGGCAAGGTGACCCATGTGAACGACGATGGCACAGCACTTGTGGAAATAGCCGACGGCGTCAAGGTGAAGATCATGCGCTCGACCATCGTGTCGGTGATGAACAAGACCGAACCGGCCGCCGCGTAAGGACAACTCCAGATGACCCCCCAAATGACCCGGATGCCGCTGTGGAAGCGCATCGTGATCCTTGCGGTTTGCGCATGGGGGGTGATCGCGGCCTTCCCGAACCTGAACTACGGGGTCGTCGAGCGGCACAATGATGCGATCGCCGCCATTGAAGAGGCGGGTGGCGTGGCAACACCCGATCAGGCGGCGGAACGCGCGCTCTGGCCCGATTTCCTGCCATCTGCGCTTGTGAACCTCGGCCTTGATCTGCGGGGCGGCGCGCATCTGCTGGCCGAGGTGAGGGTGGCCGACGTCTACAAGTCGCGCATGGACGCGCTGTGGCCCGACGTGCGCGACGCGCTGCGCCCCTTGCGCGATCAGGTGGGCAACGTGCGCCGCCAGCCCAGTCCCGATGGCACCCTGCGCATCGCCATCTCGAACCCCGCCGGTCTGACTGTGGCACTCGCGGCTGTGAACGCGCTTGCAACGCCGGTCATCAGTCTGGCGGGCGTGGGCCAGAACGACCTTGAGATCAGCGTCATGGGAGACGAGATCGTCATCCAATTGTCCGAGGCCGAGCGGACCGCGACCGACAACCGGACCATTTTGCAAAGCCTTGAAATCATTCGCCGCCGCGTGGACGAGGTGGGCACGCGCGAGCCCACCATTCAGCGTCAGGGCAGTGACCGGATCCTGATTCAGGTGCCGGGCATCGGCTCGGCCGCCGAACTGAAGGCGCTGATCGGCACCACGGCGAAACTGACGTTCAACCCGGTGGTGGGCCGCACCTCGGATGCGGGCGCAAGCCCCGGCGCGCGCAACCTGTTGCTGCCCTCGATGGATGAGCCGAACACCTATTACATCGTCGAGGAAACTCCCGTTGTGACCGGCGAAGAGTTGACCGATGCGCAACCCGCCTTCGACCAGAACAACCGACCTGCGGTGAATTTCCGTTTCAACCCCTCGGGCGCACGCAAGTTCGGCGATTACACGGCCGCAAACATTGGCGCGCCCTTTGCCATTGTGCTCGACGACGAGGTGATCAGTGCGCCGGTGATCCAAAGCCATATTCCGGGCGGATCGGGCATCATCACCGGGTCATTCACCGTTGAGGACAGCACCAACCTGGCCGTACTTTTGCGCGCCGGCGCCCTGCCGGCAGAGATGACGTTCCTAGAGGAGCGTACCGTCGGCCCGGAACTGGGCCAGGACAGCATTGATGCAGGCAAGGTCGCGGCGATGGTTTCGATGCTGGCGGTCGTGTTTTTCATGTGGGCCAGCTATGGGCTGTTCGGCCTGTTTGCCACCATCGCCCTTGGCATCAACATCGCGCTGATCTTTGGGGCGCTGTCAACCATCGGGGGCACGCTGACGCTGCCCGGAATCGCGGGCATCGTGCTGACCATCGGTATGGCGGTCGACGCCAACGTGCTGGTGTTCGAGCGGATCCGGGAAGAATTGCGCATTGCCAAAAGCCCGGGACGGGCGGTTGAGCTGGGCTATGAAAAGGCGCTGTCTGCGATCATCGACGCGAACATCACCACCTTCATCACCGCCACGGTGCTGTTTGCCGTGGGGGCGGGCCCGGTGCGCGGCTTTGCCATCACCCTCGGGATCGGCATCATCGCGTCGGTCTTCACGGCATTGTTCGTGACGCGGATCATGGTCGAGATCTGGTTGGGCTGGAAACAGCCCAAGGAAATCAGGGTTTAAGGAAGCATGGATATGCGTTGGCGTTTGCGGCTGGTTCCCGAAAAGACCAATTTCGATTTCTTTCGCCTGCAGCGGCTGACCTTCGGCGGCTCCATGTTGGTAAGCGTGTTGGCGCTGGTGGCCTGGGCGGTCATGGGCCTGAACTTCGGGATCGATTTCAAGGGCGGAACGACGATCCGCACAGAATCGACGCAATCCGTCGACATCGGCGCCTATCGCACAGCACTTCAAGGCCAGCCCTTGGGAGACGTGGCGATCATCGAGATTTTCGACCCCGGCTTTCGCGACGATCAGCACGTCGCAATGGTGCGCATATCGGCGTTGGATGGGGACGAAGCGGTGACGCCCGACACCCTGAACGCGGTAGAGACGGCCCTTCAGGCCTATGACCCGGAATTGACTTTCGTATCGGTGGAATCGGTAGGGCCAAAGGTTTCGGGCGAACTTGTCTGGACGGCCATAATGTCGATGGTGGTGGCGACGGCCTGCATATTGATCTACATCTGGCTGCGCTTTGAATGGCAGTATTCGGTGGGCGCAGTGGCGGCGCTGGTGCATGACATCTTCATCACCATCGGCGTGTTCGCGGTGTTTCAGATCAAGTTCGACCTGCCAATCATTGCGGCCTTGCTGACGATCCTTGGCTATTCGATCAACGATACGGTGGTGGTCTTTGACCGTCTGCGCGAGAATCTGGTCAAATACAAGGTCATGCCGCTGCGCGACGTGATGAACCTGACTGTGAACGAAACGCTGAGCCGCACACTGATGACCTCGGTCACCACCCTGATCGCCTTGATCGCCATGCTGATCTTCGGCGGCGATGTAATTCGCGGCTTTGTATTCGCCATCGCAATCGGCATCGTGCTGGGCACCTATTCCTCGGTTTTCGTGGCCAAGAATCTTGTGCTTTTGATCGGGCTGGACCGGTCGGACACGCCCAAGACGGGCGCGGGCGGGCAATTCGCCAATATCGACGCGTGATCGCATGCGCCTGACCGAGATCAGCTACGGCACCGCCAAACCGATCGAGGGCTACGGCCCCGGTTTTTTCCGTGTGGACGGCCATGTGCTGCGCGGCGCTTGCCTGATCACGCCGTGGGATGCCGGGGCTTGGGGCGGCGTGGCCGACACCGAGACACCCTTGGCTTTGGCCGGGCGGGTCGATGTGCTTTTCGTGGGCATGGGCACCGAGATTGCCCATGTTCCCCTTGGGTTTCGTTCAG
>JBBRBJ010000026.1:0-43547 GCA_038205925.1 Rhodobacterales bacterium
GAGCTGCTGGAAAAGTTGGGCTTTCATGACTGGGATTTTGACTATGTGCTGCTCGACTTTCTGGGCGACGTGGTCTGCGGCGGGTTCGGTCTGCCGATTGCCCGCGACATGGCGCAAAAGGTGATCCTCGTCGGCTCGAACGATCTGCAAAGCCTGTATGTGGCCAACAACGTCTGCTCGGCCGTGGAATATTTCCGCAAGATGGGCGGCAACGTGGGTATCGCAGGCCTTGTGATCAACAAGGACGACGGCACGGGCGAGGCGGCCGCCTTTGCGGCAGCGGTGAAAATCCCTGTGCTTGCGGCCATCCCGCAGGATGATGACCTGCGCAAGAAATCGGCGAATTACCAGATCGTCGGCACCAGCAAAAGCCAGTGGGGCAGCATGTTTGCCGAACTGGCCGAAGCGGTCGGTGTTGCCCCCCCGGTGCGTCCGGCGCCGCTCAGTCAGGATGGTCTGCTGGAATTGTTCTCGGCCGAAATGACGGGCAAGGATTTCGTTCTGGATCCCGCGACCGACGCCGACATGCGCGGCAAATATGCCGTCGAAAAGACCAGCCTTGAAGTGGTCTACGACAATGTTTGACCTCGATACGCTTGCAAGACTTGAAGAGGCGCTTCGCGCTCTGAAAAAGGCCCGCCGCACATGACCGAAGCCCGGACTGACACCAGCGACCAGACACCCCTGGACATGGGGCCTGCCGCGCAGGCAACCGCCCCGGTTCCTTCGGTAGACGGCATGGGCTGCCATGCGGGCGCTGGCGAGATGCAGGCAGCAGCACGCGCGGCAGGCAATTCCGAGATCCTTGACCGATACGCCCGCGACTATCCGCAAGGCCCGCATGACAAGCCGCAATCCATGTGCCCCGCCTTTGGCAGCTTGCGCGTGGGGCTGCGGATGCGCCGGGTGGCGACGGTGTTGTCAGGCTCGGCCTGTTGCGTTTATGGTTTGACCTTCGTATCGCACTTCTATGGTGCGCGACGGTCGGTAGGCTATGTTCCGTTCAATTCGGAAAGCCTTGTTACGGGCAAACTGTTTGAAGATATCCGCGACGCGGTGCACGAGTTGGCCGACCCGACCCGTTATGATGCGGTGGTGGTCACGAACCTGTGCGTGCCCACGGCCAGCGGTGTGCCACTGCGGCTTTTGCCCCGCGAAATCAACGGTGTCAGGATCGTTGGCATTGATGTGCCGGGGTTCGGCGTGCCCACCCACGCCGAGGCCAAGGACGTTCTGGCGGGCGCCATGCTCAATTACGCGCGGCAGGAAATCATGGCAGGCCCGGTTCAGGCCCCGGCCTCCGGTCGCAGCGACCGGCCCACGGTTACCCTGCTGGGCGAGATGTTTCCGGCCGATCCGATGATGATCGGTGCCATGTTGGCGCCCTTGGGTCTGGCCACAGGACCGGTTGTGCCGTGCCGTGAATGGCGCGAGTTGTATGCGGCGCTCGACAGCAAGGTCGTGGCCGCGATCCACCCCTTCTATACCGCAGCCATCCGCGAGTTCGAGGCGGCGGGGCGCAAGATCGTGGGTTCGGCGCCGGTCGGCCATGACGGCACGATGGCTTGGCTGGCCGCGATTGGCGATGCTTACGGCGTGGCGCCTGCCCAAGTAGCCGCAGCACAAAACGCCTTTGGTCCCGCAATCAAGGGCGCCCTTGCGGCCAACCCGATCAAGGGGCGGATCACGCTCAGCGGCTATGAGGGCTCGGAGTTGCTCGTCGCACGTCTGCTGATCGAAAGCGGCGCCGATGTGGCCTATGTGGGCACCGCGTGCGGGCGCAATCAATGGTCGGAACCCGACCGCGCCTGGCTGGAAGACAAGGGCGTTGTCGTGAAATACCGCGCCAGCCTGGAAGATGACGTCAGGGCGATGGAGGCGTTGAGCCCGGATCTTGCCATCGGCACGACCCCGGTGGTGCAAAAGGCAAAAGAACTTGGCGTGCCTGCACTATACTTCACCAACCTGATTTCTGCGCGCCCTCTTATGGGGCCGGCCGGGGCCGGTTCTTTGGCGCAGGTCATCAACGCGGCCATGGGCAACAAGGCACGCATGGCAGAAATGAAGGCCTTTTTCGAAGGCGTCGGCCACGGCGATACGGCGGGCATCTGGGAAGGTTCGCCCAACCTGCGTCCCGACTTCCGCGCCGCCCATCAGAAGAAGATCGACAAGCTGGCGCGCGCCGCCAAGGCTGAGGAGATGATCTGATGCTGGTGCAAGATCATGATCGGGCAGGCGGATACTGGGGCGCGATCTATGCCTTTTGCGCGGTAAAGGGGCTGCAAGTGGTGATCGACGGGCCCGTGGGCTGCGAAAACCTGCCGGTCACTTCGGTTCTGCACTACACCGATGCGCTGCCGCCGCATGAATTGCCAATTGTGGTGACGGGTCTTGGCGAAGACGAGATGAGCTCGGGCACCGAAGTGTCGATGGCACGGGCGTGGAAAACGCTTGATCCGGCCCTGCCTGCGGTGGTTGTCACCGGAAGCATCGCTGAGATGATCGGCGGCGGCGTGACGCCCATGGGCACCAACATCCAGCGCTTCTTGCCGCGCACGATCGACGAAGATCAGTGGCAGTGCGCCGACCGCGCGATGACGTGGATCTTTACCGAATTCGGAATGACCAAGGGCCGCATGCCCGTCGAGAAAAAGCGCGAGGCCGGTGACCGGCCCCGCGTGAACATTCTGGGCCCCATGTATGGCACCTTCAACATGGCGTCGGATCTTTACGAAATTCGCCGTCTGGTTGAAGGGATCGGCGCCGAGGTCAACATGGTGATGCCACTCGGCGCCCATTTGGCCGAGATGCGCAATCTGGTGAACGCCGACGTGAACATCTGCATGTACCGCGAATTTGGCCGGGGCTTGGCCGAGGTTCTGGGCAAACCCTACCTGCAAGCGCCGTTTGGCCTTGAATCCACGACGAAATTCCTGCGTACCCTGGGCGAGTTGCTGGGCCTTGACCCCGAGCCGTTCATCGAGCGCGAGAAGCATTCCACGCTGAAGGCGGTCTGGGATCTGTGGCGCAGCGTCACACAGGATTTCTTTGCGACCGCGAATTTCGCAATCGTCGCAAACGAGACCTATGCCCGTGGCGTGCGCAACTATCTTGAGAATGATCTGGGTCTTCCGTGCGCCTTTGCGGTGTCGCGCGTGGCGGGGACCAAGACCAACAATGAACAGGTGCGGGCCGATCTGAAAAAGCACCGCCCCCTGATCGTGATGGGGTCGATCAACGAGAAAATGTACATGGCGGAAATGAAAGGGGGCCATGGACCGGCGCCCAGTTTCATCGCCGCCAGCTTTCCGGGGGCTGCCATCAGGCGGCACACGGGCACCCCGTTCATGGGCTATGCGGGCGCCGTCTGGATCTTGCAGGAAGTATGCAACGGTCTGTTCGAGGCCCTGTTCCACATCCTGCCGCTCGGCACCGAAATGGACAGCGCCGCTGCCACCCCGACCACTCTGCGCCGCGATTTCCCCTGGGATCTGGATGCGCAGGCGGCCCTCGACAAGATCGTCTCCGAACACCCGGTTCTGACCCGGATTTCGGCAGCCAAATCCCTGCGCGACGCGGCCGAGAAATCGGCGCTGGATCAGGGCGCCGAACGCGTCGTCATTGAATTTGTCGAGGCTTTGCGGGGCGACGCCCCAAAGCCTGCCCCGCAGACCACAAAGGGAGGAACCGCATGAGCGACCATACCGCAGGCGACCATGAGACACATGCAAACCGAACTCCGCATGCCGAGTTCTACATCTACTTCTCGCTGATCTTTGTTGTAGCCATCCCGTTGGCCATCGTGGCCTGGGGCTTCTCGCTGGTCCGCGACCGCCGTTTGCCGGTGCTGGGCCCCCTGGCCCGCGCCTGGCGCGAAGCGGGTGCCATCACACCCGCCATTTTCCGCCCGTAAGTGCGGCCACAACACCCGACCCCTTCCAGTTCTGGACGGGGTCGCACCATCACCTTCTGCCAGGCATGTCGGAAGGTAACGATTCACCCCTTTGGCCTGCATGCAGGGCAGGGGGGGGAAACTCGGCAAGGCATAGTGCCGAACCGTGAACCCGGCCGCAGGGAATGCGGCGTCGTTCTGCCAATCCGGAGGATAGAATGGCTGATAAATCCGATCTGAGTTTTACAGGTCTTACTGACGAGCAGGCGCAAGAACTGCATTCCGTCTACATGAGCGGGCTCTGGCTCTTCTCCGCTGTTGCGGTTGTTGCTCACCTGGCGGTCTACATCTGGCGCCCCTGGTTCTGAGGAGGATCAAACAATGTCAAAGTTCTACAAGATCTGGCTGATTTTCGACCCCCGTCGCGTGTTCGTGGCACAGGGCGTGTTCCTGTTCCTGCTGGCGGCGATGATCCACCTCGTCCTGCTGTCCAACCCGTCTTACAACTGGTTCGACATTGCTGCGGCGAAGTATGATCGCGTGGTCTTGGTTCCGGTCCAGTAAATCTGGCCGGCCCTTCTCGCGGGCGGGTGCCCTTTCAGGCTCCCGCCCGCGGATACCTAAAAAGACTACCTTATCAGGACGGCCCCGCGTGACGCATTCCCGCGCATGAAGGGACCTCTTGCTTAACGCGGAGAGGGAAGCATGGCTCTGCTCAGCTTCGAAAGAAAATACCGCGTGCCGGGCGGCACGCTGGTCGGCGGGAACCTGTTCGACTTTTGGGTCGGCCCTTTCTATGTCGGCTTTTTCGGCGTCACGACATTCTTTTTCGCGGCGCTTGGTACCATTCTGATTTTTTATGGGGCCGTGCTGCAAGGCACATGGAACCCATGGCTGATTTCGATCAACCCCCCGGATATTGCGTTGGGCCTTGGCTTCGCGCCGCTTGCGGCGGGCGGTCTTTGGCAGATCATCACGGTCTGCGCCATCGGGGCCTTTGTGTCCTGGGCGCTGCGCGAGGTCGAGATCTGCAACAAACTGGGCATGGGCTATCACGTGCCCTTTGCCTTTGGTGTGGCGATATTCGCCTATCTTACGTTGGTTGTCGTCCGACCAATGTTGATGGGCGCCTGGGGATATGCTTTTCCCTATGGTATCTGGACACACCTGGATTGGGTCAGCAACACGGGCTACCAATACGGCAACTTCCACTACAACCCTGCGCACATGATCGCGGTGTCGTTCTTCTTTACGACGGCGCTCGCCCTGTCGCTGCATGGGGCGCTGGTTCTGTCGGCGGCGAACCCTGAAAAGGGCAAGGAAATGCGTACGCCGGACCATGAAGACACCTATTTCCGCGATCTGATCGGCTATTCGGTCGGCACGCTTGGGATCCACCGCGTGGGCCTTTTGCTGGCGCTGAATGCGGGCTTCTGGTCGGCGATCTGCATCGTCATCTCGGGCACGATCTGGTTCGAGCAGTGGGTGACGTGGTGGGATTGGTGGCTGAACCTGCCATGGTGGGCTGGGATTCCAGGAGGCGTAAATGGCTGAGTATCAAAACATCTTCACCCAAGTGCAAGTGCAGGCCGAGCCCGAGATGGGCATGGTCGAAGGGGTCGAACTCTACAACCGGTCCAAGGGCGCCTCTTTCTCGACGCTTGCAGGATGGTTTGGCAACGCCCAGCTCGGCCCTATCTATCTGGGCACGATGGGGGTGATCTCGCTTGCAACCGGCGCAATCTGGTTCATGCTGGTGGGGGCCTGGTACTGGTATCAGGCCGACCTCAACCCGGCGGTGTTCCTGCGCGATCTGTTCTGGTTCAGTCTGGAACCGCCGGCGGAGGAGTATGGCCTTGGCTTTGCGCCGTTGGCCGAAGGCGGCTTGTGGCTGATTGCCAGCTTCTTCTTTCTGATCTCGCTTTCGACCTGGTGGGTGCGCACCTATCTGCGCGCCGCGGCGCTGGGGATGGGAAAGCACGTCGCCTGGGCCTTTGCCAGCGCTCTGTGGCTGGTGTTGGTGCTGGGTCTCATCCGCCCGATCATGATGGGGTCGTGGAGCCATGCGGTACCCTACGGCATCTTCAGTCACCTTGATTGGACCAACCTGTTCAGCCTTACTTACGGAAACCTGTTCTATAACCCCTTTCATGCGCTGAGCATTGTGTTCCTTTACGGATCTGCCCTGCTGTTTGCGATGCACGGGGCGACCATTCTGGCGGTCAGCCGTTTCGGCGGTGACCGCGAGTTGGAGCAGATTGCCGACCGTGGCACAGCTTCGGAACGCGCCGCCTTGTTCTGGCGCTGGACGATGGGCTTCAATGCGACCATGGAAGGCATTCACCGCTGGGCCTGGTGGTTTGCGGTTCTGGTCACGCTGACCGGCGGCATCGGGATCTTGCTGACGGGCACGGTTGTGGACAACTGGTATGTCTGGGCACAAGAGCACGGCTACGCGCCGTTGAATTAAGGAGGCGATCACGATGTCTGATAATTACTTTGATGAAGGACGCCAGGCGAGCCTCGCCTATTGGGGCCTCGGCCAGATGCTGAAGGGTGCGGGATATGCTGCTGCATTTACCGTCGCGATCGGGGTGACACTGGGTGCGATTTACGCGGTCAGCCTGCTGTTGCCCGAGGAAAGCAAGCAGGCCCCTTCGCCTTACGGTGCGCTGGAAGCGCCCGTTGGTGCGACGGGTTCCAGACTGGCCTGACATGACCAAGGGGGGGCGCGGATCGCGCCCCCCCTTTCTGCCACACCTTTCGGGCCAGATGCCGGCCCGGATCCGCGGCTTTGACCATAAGTCCGGTTTCCTTCCTGTTGGCGACAGGGACCTGGTGCCGTGTGGCCTGACACCACACGGCACTCTTTTCATTCTTCGCCCCGCACGACCGGGGCGTATGGAGACAGCAGCCATGACCGACACCCCCCATTCCGCCACCCCCACGCTTGACCGCGTCTCTGGTCCTGCCGACCTCAAGGCGCTGTCCGATGCTGATCTTGCGCGGCTGGCGGGTGAGTTGCGGCGCGAGACGATCGAGACCGTCAGCCGCACCGGCGGGCATCTGGGATCTTCGCTGGGGGTTGTCGAGTTGACGGTGGCGATCCATGCGGTGTTCAACACGCCGATGGACAAGCTGATCTGGGACGTGGGCCACCAATGCTACCCCCACAAGATCCTGACCGGGCGGCGTGAGCGGATGAACACCCTGCGCCAGGCGGGGGGACTTTCGGGGTTTACCAAGCGGGCCGAGTCCGAATTTGATCCCTTTGGTGCGGCCCATTCCTCGACCTCGATCTCGGCGGCGCTGGGGTTTGCGGTGGGGCGCGAGTTGGGCATGCCCGTGGGCGATACCATCGCCGTGATCGGTGATGGCGCGATCACGGCCGGCATGGCCTATGAGGCGATGAACCACGCAGGCCACCTGAAAAGCCGGATGTTCGTGATCCTGAACGACAATGACATGTCGATTGCCCCCCCGGTGGGGGCGCTGCAACGCTATCTCAATGATATTTCCGGCAAGGGGCCGCTGGCCGCGCTGAAGGCCGTGGTCGAGGGCGCCGAGGCCCACCTTCCGGGTGCAGTGCGTGACGGCGCACGTCGGGCGCGGGCGATGGTCACCGGCATGCCGGGCGGGGCCACCCTGTTCGAGGAGTTTGGCTTTTCCTACATCGGCCCGGTAGATGGGCATGACATGCCTGCCCTGCTTGCCACGCTGCGCGCGGCGCGGGCGCGGGCGACGGGTCCGGTCCTGATCCATGCGGTCACGGTCAAGGGCAAGGGCTATGCGCCAGCCGAGGGCGCGGATGACAAGTATCACGGCGTGGCGAAGTTCGACGTGGCAACCGGCGTGCAGGCCAAATCCAAATCGAACGCGCCCAGCTATACGTCGGTGTTCGGCAAGCGCCTGACGGACGAGGCCGCGCGCGACCCGCGCATCGTGGGCATCACCGCCGCAATGCCGGGGGGGACCGGCCTTGACGTGATGGCGCTGCGCTTTCCGGCGCGTGTGTTTGACGTGGGCATTGCAGAACAGCATGGCGTGACCTTTGCCGCCGGATTGGCCGCTTCGGGCATGAAGCCGTTTTGCGCGATCTATTCCAGTTTTCTGCAACGCGGCTATGACCAGATCGTGCATGACGTGGCGCTGCAAAACCTGCCGGTGCGCTTTGCGATTGATCGGGCGGGGCTTGTGGGCCAGGACGGTGCGACGCATGCCGGGGCCTTTGACGTGGCCTTTCTGGCCAATCTGCCCAATATGACTGTGATGGCCTGCGGTGATGAAGCCGACCTGTGCCACATGATTGCGACCGCAGTTGCGCACGACACGGGGCCCATCGCGTTCCGCTATCCGCGGGGCGAGGGGGTGGGCGTCGAGATGCCTGAACGCGGGGTGCCCCTGCCGCTGGGCAAGGGCCGCGTGTTGCGGACAGGCTCGGACGTAGCGATCCTGTCCTTTGGTGCGCATCTGGCCGAAGCACTGGTCGCCGCCGAGGCGCTGGAGGGAGAGGGGATTTCCGTGACCGTGGCCGACGCGCGCTTTGCCAAGCCGCTGGACACCGCGCTGATTGACCGTCTGATAGATGATCATGGCGCGCTGATTACGGTCGAGCAGGGATCGACGGGCGGCTTTGGCGCGCTGGTGCTGCATTATCTGGCAGGGTCGGGCCAATTGGAAAAAGGCCGCGCGATCCGCACGATGGTGTTGCCAGACCGCTTTATCGATCAGGGCAGCCCGGCCCAGATGTATGAATGGGCTGGGCTTACGGCGGCCGACATCGCGACGACAGCGCGCACTGCCTTGCGGCGCGACGAGGGCGCGCGGGCCGGGTTGCGCGTGGTCTGAAGCGGTTTGCGTGCCGCCGGCGTGCGGCCTCGCCCCCAAAACGTGCTGATCGATTTGGGCCTGACTACAAAGACGTCACAGCCGTGTCATGTCGCCTGGCCTGGACCTTCGGGGGATTGCCAAATGGCAACGCTCGGCTATCGTTCCGTTCAATGAGAGGGCAGGGCGGGGCGGTCCATGCCCGCAGCGGCAGGTTTGAAGATGTGGGTTGTTTTCGGAAAAACGGGCCGGTGGTGCAGCAGGGCCAATGGTTTGCGCACGCGCGTTCTGGCCGTAGTGGGCGCAGCCGCGTGTCTGCTGGCCGGTGCCGTGCAGGCAGCCGATGTGCTCGCGACCTTCTCTTTGCCTGCCGGGTTTGAGGGCAAGGTGGTCTCTTGGTCGGCCACGCCGCTGGATTTGCCCCCGGATGCTGACGTGCTGTCTGCCATGATCATCGCGCCCGAGGCCTTGGCCGGCCCATGGACCGTCACGCTCGAGACGCGGCACTATCTTGTCTCGGCTTTTTCCGACGTCGAGGTGTTCGAGCTGACCGTGACCCTTGCGGCCGAACCGGCAACACAGGCCCATGAAGTGCCTCTCTTGTCGCTCGAAGCGGCGGTTGCCTATGCGTGCGAGGGCGGGGAGATCTGTGGGTTCGAGGATGCGCCGACCCGGTTGGGGTTTGCGCTGCCGCCGGGGTGGGCCGCCGAGCAACCTTATTTCGCCGATCTGGGTGAAGGAGCGCGCGCGACCGAGGTTTCGACGGTATTTTTCGAGGATGTCGAAGGCGACGGCGGCTCGGTCTGGTTTCTGAACCCGGTTGACTGGATTGAAGATGATGCCGGCCCGTGCCGGGACGTTGCGGTGGGGGTACTGTGCACCTTTGATTTGGGCGGCACGGCCGAGGCAGGCTTTGCCGTAATTGGCCCCAGCCTGTCCCTGCTGCCCGTCGCACCATGAGGCACGACGGCAACGCTCCAGCCGCGGGTTCGCCCGATCCTGTTTGCGCCGTTGCCCCCGCACCCGGAATGTGGCAAGGCGAAAGGGGAAAAACTAGACCGATGAGTTCAGCATGATCGATTTCCAGACCCGCCGCGTCGTGATGGTCGATACGCAGGTGCGGCCCTCGGATGTGACCAAGTTTCCGATCATCGATGCAATGCTGCGCGTCCCGCGTGAGGTGTATGTGCCGCGCAACCGGCGCGAGGCGGCCTATATGGGCGAAAACATCCATCTGGGGCATGACCGTGTGATGCTGGAACCACGGACTTTGGCCAAACTGCTGGATACGCTCGATATCCGTCAGTCCGACCTTGTGCTGGATCTGGGCACGGGTTTTGGCTATTCGGCAGCGGTGATCGCGTACCTTGCGGATGCGGTGGTGGCCGTCGAAGAGGATGAGGCGATGGCCGCCGAGGCGCAGGCGATACTGGGGCGCGAGTCTGTCGACAATGCCGTTGTGATTCAGGGCGCGCTGACCCAAGGCGCGGCCAAGCACGGGCCCTATGACGTGATCACGGTGCAAGGCGGTGTCGAACAGATTCCGGCCGTGTTGCTGGATCAGTTGAAGGACGGCGGGCGGATCGGGGCTGTGTTCATGGAAGGCGGTCTTGGCATCGCGCGGATCGGTCACAAGTCTGACGGGCGGGTGACCTGGCGTTTTGCCTTTAATGCCGCGGCCCCGGTGTTGCCGGGCTTTGCCGCGCGGCACGAATTTGTGTTGTGATTGGTTGGGCCACGTGCGGCCCGGTGTTACCAGATATGTTTTTATCGCGGGTAAGGTCGCGCATGCGGCAACCCGAAGCTTTTCAGGGAGACGTCCTTCATGCGCAGAATACTGACCGCAGCGGCACTTGCCGTCTCGATGCTGGCAGCCCCTGCGGCCATGGCCGAGACGCTGACCGATGCCTTCATCGCGGCCTATCGTAATTCGAACCTGATCGACAGGCAGGCCGCCATCTTGCGCGCCGCGGATGAGGATGTGGCACAGGCCATGGCCACCTTGCGTCCGGTGGTCGAGTACACCGTGAACTCGGGCTACACGCGGACACAATCGCGGGCCAATTCAGTCTACTTTGACGGGTTCCGCACCACGTTCGAGCTGTCGGCCAGAATGACGCTGTTCGATTTTGGGCGCCGCGCAATCGGGATCGAGATAGCCCGAGAATCGGTTCTTGCCACGCGCGAAGCCTTGCTTCGGATCGAGCAAGAGGTGCTGTTTGCTGCGGTCGATGCGTATGTGGACGTGCAGGTCAACGGTCAGCTTGTGGGTCTGCGCGAGTCGAACGTGCGGCTGGTGACGCAGGAACTGCGCGCGGCCCGGGACCGTTTTGATGTGGGCGAGATCACCCGCACCGATGTGGCGATTGCCGAGGCCCGGTTGGCGGCGGCGCGGGCGGGTCTGTCTGCGGCGCAGGGCAATCTGCTGATCGCGCGTGAGGCATACAAGGCCGCGACCGGTGCCTATCCCAATCGCCTCGCCGGTCTGCCCAGGCCGCCGAGGCTGCCTGCCTCGATGGAAGCGGCGCGCGCGGTTGCGCTGAAAACCAACCCGTCAGTCCTGCAATCGCAGCGCGTAGTGACGATCAACGAGTTGAACATGGAAGCGGCCCGCGTAAATTTCAAACCCACCCTGTCGGGCACTGCCGGCATCAGCCGCAACGACAGTGGCGTGGACTCGCAGTCATTTGGTTTGCGCCTGAATCAAGAGATCTATTCCGGCGGTGCCAAGGCGTCCAATCTGCGCCAGGCGATCGCCAACCGCGACGGGGCGCGTGCCGATCTGGCACAGACGGGTGTGCAAGTGGCCGAGCGCGTGGGCAATGCCTGGGCCGCGCTGACCGTGGCGAATGTGCAGGTGGAGGCCGGGGACCGTCAGATTTCGGCGGCGCAGACGGCGTTTGACGGGGTGCGCGAAGAGGCAAGCCTTGGCGCACGCACCACGCTCGACGTGCTGGATGCCGAGCAAGAACTGCTCGATGCCCGCGTGACCCGCGTGCAGGCCGATGCGCAGCGGTATCTGGGTGTCTATGCCGTGTTGCAGGCCATGGGTCTGCTGACGGTGGAACACCTTGGTCTGGGCATTCCGACCTATGATCCGGCGCAGTATTACAATGCCGTCAAGAATGCTCCGGTGCATTCGTCCCGGGGCAAGAAGCTGGACAAGATCTTGGAAAAGCTGGGCCGTTGAGCCGGGCCTGTCCGGCGCAGCAAGTGTTAACGGACCTTGCGCCATTTTCTTGTGCAAATCCGTCCGGCGCGTTAGGATAGCCAAAACAGCGTGCTGGCCGTTCTCGTCGGAGATTGGCACAGGTCGCAGAGGCAAAGACGGGCAGGGCAAATGTCGGAACCAATGAGCACGCATGAGATTGAGGATGTATTGTCCTCTATTCGTCGTCTGGTGTCCGAGGATTTGCGGCCGGCGCCGCGTGATGAACGTGGCCTTGCTGATGCCGTGCCCGGTGCCGACAAACCTGCCGACAAACTGCTTCTGACCCCGGCCTTGCGTGTGGTCGGCACCCCCGAGGCAGAGGTCCCGACTGTGGGTCCTGATGCCCCTGACACGGTTGCAACTGGCTTGAACACCTTCAGCCCGCCGCCTTCCGCGCCCCTCGATGCGGGCGAGGTCGTGACGCGCCTTGGCTCGGGCGTGGGGGAGGACGATTGGGAATCGCCACTGGGCGATGTCGAGGATTGGCCGGATGCCGGTTGGGCCGCAGCGGGCAGCACCTCGTTTGCATCCGACGCCCCTGTCCCGGGTTCCGATAGTGCGGGCGTGCCCCGTTTCATCCATCGTCCCCGCGTGTCCCAAGGCATGCCGGACACGGCAAGCGAGCCTGCGGTCGATTTCATCGACGCTCCCGAAACGGCCTTTGCCAGCCATGAGGACATCCTGCCCGAAGACGACTTTGCCGCCCCCGGCGACGGTGATGCGCCCGTCTTCAACCCGCCCCGTCGCAGCGTCTCTCCGCCCGGCCCGGGCGATGCCGCATGGGCCGATCGGGCCGAGGCCGAGGTCATGGCCGATCTTGCGCAAGAGGTTGAGGATGATGTTGCCGCAGCAGGGCTGTTCGGTGATGGTGATGGCAACGTGATGGCATTCGACGAAGAGGTTTTGCGCGATCTGGTGCGCGACCTGATCCGCGAGGAACTGTCCGGAACTTTGGGCGAGCGGATCACCCGCAATGTGCGCAAACTGGTACGGGCCGAAATTGCCCGCGCCTTGGCCGTGCGCGAATTCGACTAGACTGCACAGGGATAACCCTTGTGCTCCGAAAACCGGACCGCTGCAAAACAAAACGCGCCCCTGAAGGGCGCGTTTTGTTTTGCAGCGGAATCGGCTGCTGTATCAGGCGGCTTCGCCCATCTCATGCTCCAACGCGTGGCGACGCTCGGATTCTTCACGGCTCAGCGCCACAGAGGTGCGCACGCCTTTGGATACGAAGTCCATCAGCCCCTTCACCACCCGTTCATTCGGGTCGATCCCGGCGCAGGACAGCACTTCACGTCCATCACGCGATCTTGCCCAGCGGGCAATCTGTTCGGGGCCATTGCCATATTTCTTGTCGTCGGCGATGGCGTCGTCAAGGGCCGCCAGAACAACGGCCGCAAAAAGCTTGCGCGCGCGTTGACCCTGTTCGTAGTTGAAGGCGGTGCTGTCAACGAAACCAGTCATCTTGTCGTCCTTATTCTTGCTCTTGTCTTTTCCACTGTCGGGCGAACCTAAACGTTTCGGTTTGATTCGGCACCACCTCTTTTGCATATCCGTCATGTAACTGACGCATACCTTCGCACTGCGCATACCGTATTTAGTTGGCTTGCGGGCCAACCTAGGTCAAGATATAGGGAGCGGCTTGAACTCTTCAACCTTTTGTCAAGGTTTCGCCGCATATGCCTAAAATCAACGGAAACGAAATAAAGCCCGGAATGGTGATCGAGCATGACAACGGCCTGTGGGCCGCAGTGAAGGCAAACCATGTAAAGCCCGGAAAAGGCGGGGCTTTCGCACAGGTGGAATTGAAGAACCTGCGCGACGGGCGCAAGTTGAACGAACGGTTCCGTTCCGAAGACAAGGTCGAGGAAGTGCGGCTGGAAAACAAGGATCAGCAGTTCCTGTATGAGACGGACGGTCGGTTGGTGTTCATGGACTCGGAAACCTATGAGCAGGTCGAGATCGACGCCGAGTTGTTGGGCGACCGCCGCCCGTTCCTGCAAGACGGGATGATGGCGACGGTGCGTTACTATGGCGAAGAGCCGCTGTCGCTTGCCCTGCCGCAAAAGGTGAAGTGCCGGATCGTCGAGACCGAGCCTGTGCAAAAGGGCCAGACGGCGGCCAACAGCTTCAAGCCTGCCATCCTCGACAACGGTGTGCGGATCATGATCCCGCCGTTCATCGGGCCGGATGAAGACATCATCGTGCACACCGAATTGATGGAATATTCCGAGCGCGCCTGAACGTAAGGACAAGGCGGGCACGCCCGCATCTTTGTCACGCCTCAGCTTGTGGTGTCGGGCACCCCGAAACGGTCGTCCGCCCATGTCACCACCGCCGCGCCCGCCTGCATCGGCCCCGTGGCACGCTCAAAGCGCAGATAGGCAATGGCCTGCCCGCCGCTTTGGGTAAACAACGTTCCCGCCTCGCGCCCGTCGCGCAGGATTGGCGTGCCGACAGGCGCGGTGCCTGCGATCTGCACCGTCACCAGACCTTTGCGCAGCTGCGTCTTGTGTTTCATCCGCGCGGTGACCTCTTGGCCTACATAACACCCCTTGCGGAAATCGACGCCACGCAGCCGGTCAAGCCCGGCTTCCAGCGGATAGGTGTCATCGGGGATCAACTCGACACCCGTCTCGGGGATGCAATGGGCAACCCGGACCCAGTCCCAGTCGATCTGCGGCGCCGGTTCTGTCAGGCCATGCAGGCCATAGGCGCGCCAGCCAAGGGCAGGGTGGCGCGGATCGGGCATGCTGCCCGCCGGGCCCGTGCCAATTCCGCGTGAAACGGCCATGTCCAAGGGCGTGATCTGCGCATCGGCACGCAGGCGGTACAACGAGAGTCGGCGAAGTGTCGCCGGTGCGATGGTTTCGGAAATATCGATCAGCAGCGCGTCGTCGGCCAGCCGGATGACGAAGAAATCCGCCAGGTACTTGCCCTGCGGTGTCAGCAGCGCGGCCCACAAGATGCCGGGGGCCTTTTCCAGCGGCAGCATGTCGTTGGTGATCAGCCCCTGAAGAAAGCGGAATCTGTCCGCTCCGGTGATCTGCCAGATCCGCCTGTCGCCTGTTTCGTCAACCATCAGTGTCCCCCTTCATTTCCTTAAACTGCAAGGCATGCAGTCGCGCGTAAAGCCCGCCCCGCGCCAGCAGATCGTCATGGCTGCCAATTTCGACGGCGCGTCCCTGATCCATTACCACGATCTGGTGGGCGCGGCGGACGGTGGCAAGCCGGTGCGCGATCACAAGCGTGGTGCGACCTGTCGCCGCGCGGTCAAGGGCGCGGGAGAGCGCATCTTCGGACGCGGCGTCCAGCGCGCTCGTCGCCTCATCCAGCAGCAGGACAGGGGCATCGCGCAACAGCGCCCGGGCGATGGCAATGCGCTGGCGTTGGCCGCCCGACAGGGTGCTGCCGCGTGGGCCCGCAGAGGTATCAAGGCCGCGCGGCAGGGCCGAAACAAAGCCTGCGGCTTGCGCGGTGTCAAGCGCCGCGTCGATGGCGGCGGCGGTGATTCCGTCGCGCCCCATGGTCAGGTTGTCGCGCAACGGCTCATCAAACAGGGCGCTGTCTTGCGACACGGTGGCGAACAGCGCCCGCTGGTCCTCCAGCGCAAGGTCCGTGGTCGCCACGCCGCCGATGCGCACGCATCCGCCCTGCGGATCGGCCAGCCCGGTCGCCAGATGAAACACCGTCGATTTTCCGGCGCCCGACGGGCCCACCAGTGCGGTCACTTGTCCTGCGGCGGCAGTGAAGCTCAGCCCCCGCAACACCGCGCCCTCGCCATAGGTGAAGTCCACGCCTTCAAACTCAAGCGCCGGGGGCAGGGCGGCGGGCGTGGCAAGGCTGATGACGGGGCGCGTATGGCTGGTTTGCAGGACCAAAAGCCCCGCTATACGTTGCAGGCTGGCCGCCGCCGTCTGCCACAGTCCCGCCATATCGCCTAACCGCCGGATCGGCTGAAAGGTCAGCACCATGGCGGAAAAAAAGGCCATGAACTCGCCAGTTGTGCGCGTGCCCGCGGCCACGTCGCCCCCCCCCAGCATCAGCACGGCCAGAAAGCCGAAGCCCGTCGCCAGATCCACCAGCGAGGGGAGGATGGCGCGGCCCGTGGCGGCCTTCGTCTCGGCCGCCACGATCTGGTCCAGAATGCTGGCAAAGCGCCCCTGCTGATGCGCCTCGACCGCGTTCAGCTTGATCGCGGCGATGCCGTGAAAGATCTCGTCCAGCCGGGTGGCGCGGTCGCCGGCCGAATTGCGCAGGGCCATCGCCTTGCGCCGCAGATAACGTCGCAGAACGGCCGCGGGCAAGATCAGCAGTGGCGTGCCCACCACAGCCGCCAGCGTCCACCACGGGTCGATCGAAATCGCCACTGCCAGCAGCCCCAACAGCGCCACCACATCGCGCCCGACCCCTGCCAGAAGCGAAATCCAGATGCCCTGAACGGCCATGGTGTCGCCCTGCACGCGCTCGATCAGTGCGCCGGGCGCATTGGTCTGAAAGAACTTCAGATCCAACCGCAGAAGATGCGCCAGAAGATCGCCCTGCATGGTCGCCGCCACCTGCTGCGAAATGCGCGCGAGCAAGGTTTTCGAGGCGAGCGAGGTGGCCGCGCGCAAGGCGAAAAGACCAAAGATTGCCCCCCCCACCGTCCACAAGGCGGCCGATCCACCGGGTGTGAACACGCGGTCGAACAGCGGCTCCAGCAGCCAGGACAAGGCGCCGAGGGTCGACCCCTCGATCACCATGATCGCGAAGGCCAGCAGCAGCGCCGCCTTGCGCGGGGCGAGATACGCCCGCCAGAACCACCGCGCAAGCGGCGCGTCGGGGTCGTCCGGATCTGGGGGTGCAGGGGGCAAGCGCGGCCTTTGGATCAAGCGAAACAGTCAGGCCCGCGATTTAGCCCGAATCCGGAACCGCCTGCAAGGCACGCCCCTTTTCTGACCTCTGATTTCCAAGAGATCTCACAGGGCATCCGGGCCACCAGACTCGATTGACGCCATCGCCGCGAGCGCCTAGCCATGAGGCGTAACCCAAGGAACCCCCCGATGAAAGACCAGACCAACCGCAGTGCAGATCTGTCACGCGGCCGCCCCTATCTTGCGATCCCCGGGCCCTCGGTGATGCCCGACCGGGTGCTGAATGCGATGCACCGCGCGGCGCCAAACATCTACGCGGGCGCGCTGCCGGATATGGTCGCGGAAATGTGGCCCGACCTTCGGGCCGTGGCGGGCACAGCGCACAATGTGGCGGCCTACATCGGCAACGGCCATGCGGTGTGGGAGGCGGCAAATGCCAACATGTTCAGCCGCGGCGATACGGCACTGGTTCTGGCCACGGGCCGCTTTGGCATCAGCTGGTCCGAAAGCCTTGCTGCAGTGGGGGTAAAGGCCGAGGTTATGGATTTTGGCAAGTCCACGCCCGTTGACATGGCACGGGTCGAGGCGCGGCTGCGCGCCGATAGCACACACACCATCAAGGCCGTGCTGACCACGCATGTGGATACCGCAAGTTCGATCCTGACTGATATTCCCGCCGTGCGCGCGGCCATGGATGCGGCGGGGCATCCGGCGCTGCTCGGCGTCGATTGCATCGCATCGCTGGGCTGCGACGTGTTTCACATGGATGCCTGGGGCGTGGATGTAATGGTTGCGGGCAGCCAGAAGGGGCTGATGACGCCGCCCGGCATGGGTTTCGTGTGGTTTTCAGCCAAGGCGGCCGAAGTCTGCACGACATCAGACCTGCGCACGCCCTATTGGGCCTGGGGTCCGCGCGCAAATCCGACCGAGTTCTGGCAGTATTGGGATGGCACGGCGCCGACGCATCACCTGTTCGGCCTGCGCGAGGCGTTGACGATGATCCTGCACGAAGAGGGGCTTGATCGCGTCTGGGCCCGGCATGACCGTCTGGCCCGCAGCGTCTGGGCCGCGTTTGACGCATGGGGCACGGGTCATCCGCGCATCGCGATGAACGTGGATGACGCAAGGCACCGCTCACGCGCGGTGACGGCGGCGCGGATGGGCGCCCCCGATGCCACGCGCCTGCGCGACTGGACCGAGCATCAGGCTGGCGTCACGCTGGGCATCGGTCTTGGCATGGCCGACATCAGCGATCCAACCTGGCACGGGTTCCTGCGGGTGGGCCACATGGGGCATGTGAACGCGCATATGGTGCTGGGCGCGCTTGCGGTAATGGAGGCCGGGCTGTGCGCGCTGGATATCCCCCACGGCGCAGGCGCGCTGGATGCAGCGGCGAGGGTGGTCGCGGGGGACTGAACACGGATTGTCTGCCCGAAATCCGGGCATGTGCCCTAACGCGCCGCAGTGCAGGGCGTCTGTGCAGCGCTGCGGGCTTGGAGCTGCGGGCATTTGGCGCTAGACAAGGAACATGAAACAGCCAATGGCCCGCAGATAATGGCATCCCCGACCGCACGCCGCCCCGTCATCGGCATCATCGGCAACATGAACCTCTTGAACGAGAGCTATCCCGTCCACGCCGGGGGCACGATGAATTCGGAAGCCGTGGCCGAAGTGTCTGGCGGCCTGCCGATCATCATCCCGTCGGATCCGCGCCTTGTGGCGGTAGAGGAATTGCTGGATCTGTGCGACGGATTCTTGCTGACGGGCGGGCGCCCGAATGTGCACCCTTCGGAATACGGCGAGGACGAGACGCCGGCACATGGCTGCTTTGACCGCTGCCGGGATGCGATCACGCTGCCCTTGGTTCGTGCCTGTATCGAGCGCGGTCAGCCGGTGTTCGGCATCTGCCGTGGCTTTCAAGAAGTGAACGTGGCCATGGGCGGGACGCTGTTTCCCGAGATCCGCGATCTTCCGGGGCGCATGAATCACCGCATGCCGCCCGACGGCACGCTCGAGGAAAAGTTTGCCCTGCGCCATCCGGTCACTTTCAGCGAAGGCGGGCCGTTCCACCGTCTGCTTGGCGCGCCCGAGGTGATGACGAACACGCTGCACGGTCAGGGCATCAACCGCCCCGGGCCGCGTGTGGTGGTCGATGGATGGGCCCCCGATGGCACACCCGAGGCAATCTACATCAAGGACGCGCCGGGGTTCACCTTGTCGGTACAATGGCACCCGGAATGGCAGGCCGGTGCCGATCCGGTCTCGCGCCCGCTGTTTCGTGCGTTTGGCGAGGCTGCATCTGCCTGGGCCATGCGTGGCGCCCTGCGCCGTTCGGCCTGATTTCCAAGGGCCCCGGAATCCTTTCGGTTTCGGGCGCACGCCCCGTGACTTGGGTCACGGCTTGGGATCAAGTTGTCGCACCCGAATCATCGCGAAAGGTGCCCCAGGATGAAACGCAGCCGCATAAACGAAATCATGGCCGCAGCCGACGACATGATCCGCCACCATGGCTTTGTATTGCCACCCTTTGCCCGCTGGACACCGTCCGAGTTCAAGGGCCATGCGGCCTCGGCCCGGCGCGTGATCGACGGGCGTTGCGGCTGGGACATCACCGACTACGGACAGGGCCGGTTCGACCAGATGGGTCTGTTCCTGTTCACGTTGCGCAACGGGCTTTTGTCGGATCTGCAGCGCGGTGGCGGCATGTGCTATGCCGAAAAGCTGCTGATCAGCCGTCAAGACCAGCTCTCGCCGATGCACACCCATGTCATCAAGGCCGAAGACATCATCAATCGGGGCGGGGCCACGCTGGTGGTCGAGCTTTATGGCTCGGACGATGAGGGGCGCTTTGCACCCGATCGGGGCGGCATTGTGCAGTGCGATGGCATGCCACGCGCCTATGGCCCCGGCGAAAAGCTGGCGCTTGCGCCCGGGGAAAGCGTCACCCTGATGCCGGGGGACTGGCATGCCTTCTGGGGTGAGGGGGGCGATGTGCTGATTGGTGAGGTGTCGACCGTCAACGACGATCTGACTGACAACATCTTTGTCGATCAGATCGGCAGATTTGCCCAGATCGAGGAAGACGAAGCGCCAACACATCTGTTGGTCAGCGACTATGCGGGCTGGCTGGCGGACTGAGGGGCGCGCGCCCAGAGAAAAAGCGGCCGCCCGACATCTCTGGGCGGCCGCTTTTGGTGGCTAAGCGGACCTCAGACCTTGGGGCAGACGCCGTTCACCAGCGGCAAGGCACAAACGGGTGCAGTCGGGGCAGTCGCAGGCGGCATGACAGGCGCAGCTGCCGGGGTTGGTATCGAAGACGCGCTCGGTGTTGCGCCGGGCAAGGCGGGACCGGACTTTGGACTTGGCAGGGTGGCTCTTGGCGCGACCAGCAGCGGCGCCGAGGGTGTCTTTACCGCTGCAGGACTGGGAGCGACTGCAGCCTCAGGCAAAGTTGCCACGGCTGGGCTAGCCTTGGGCGCGGCCTTCTTTTTCTTCGGTGCGGGCGGGGGCAGCTTCAACCTGTTGGGCATTGAGCCATCAGCGTTCAGCACGATCACCTTGGCGCCATCAGGTACACGACCGTACAGGTCCATCACGTCCTGATTGATCATGCGAATGCACCCCGAGGACGCGTTCTTGCCAATCGTCCACCAGTCAGGTGTGCCGTGAATGCGGTAGCCGTAATCGACCCCGTTGGTCGTAAGATACAGAGCGCGCGCGCCAAGCGGGTTGGTCGGCCCGCCCGGCTGGCCCTTTTCCCATTTCGACAGTTCGGGCTTGCGCTCGATCATCTCGGGCGGCGGCGTCCAGGTGGGCCAGGGGCGCCGGTTGGTCACCAGCGCCTCGCCCGACCATTCAAATCCGGCCTTGCCCACAGAAATGCCATAGCGAATAGCTTTGCCATTGCCGGCAATGAAAAAAAGGTGCCGCGCTGCCGGATTGATGATCACGGTGCCGGGCGCCTCGGCGCTGGGGAAATCAACGATCTGACGCTCAAACTCGTCGGGAACCTTGGCCGGATCCACCCCGGGCACGGCAAATCCATTGTCCGATGTCGCAAGATACATGGCCGGGTCCGACACCAGTGCCGCGGCCGCGGCGGGTGCGGCGGGCGTGCTTGACATGGTCACCAGATCGGTCGGCACGCAGGCGCCAAGTCCTGCCGCCAGCGACAGGCACAACGTTGCGCGAAGAAACACGTATGGCATAGACAAAATCCTGTTATGGCGCCTCGAACGCGCCCTCTCGCATGTTCCATAGCACGCTAAAGAAGCCGTTAAACCCCGTTAAAGGCCATGTGCCTGCTATCAAAGCGATGTGCGCAAATCCCAGAGTTCGGGGAACAGCCGCACCTCGAGCATCCGGCGCAGGTAAGCCACGCCCGAGGTGCCGCCCGTGCCCCGTTTGAACCCGATCACACGTTCGACTGTGGTTACGTGATTGAACCGCCAACGGCGAAAATAGTCTTCAAAATCAACCAGCTTTTCAGCCAGTTCATAAGCCTCCCAATATTTGGCGGGATCGCGGTAGACCGTCTCCCATACGGCGCGGACGCCGTCATGCGACATCCATGTCAAGTGCGTGGGACGGGTGATCACATCTTCGGGAACAGGCAGGCCCATGCGCGCCAGATGCCCAAGCGCCTCGGCATAAAGCGATGGCCGCGCAAGTTCCGCCTGCAGCAGGGCAAGGATGTCGGGGCGATGTTCATGGGGGCGCAGCATCGCGGGGTTGCGATTTCCCACGGCATATTCGATCAGCCGGTACTGATGCGACTGAAATCCCGAAGATTGCCCCAGCCCGTCGCGAAAGGTGGTGTAATCGGCGGGGGTCATGGTGCGCAGCACGTCCCATGCGTTATTCAACTGCTCGAAGATCCGCGCTATTCGCGCCAGCATCTTGAACGCCTCACGCGCGCGGCCCTCGGCCAGCCTTCGGCGCGCGGCGTCCAACTCATGCAATGCCAGTTTCATCCACAGTTCCGAAGTCTGGTGCTGGATGATGAACAGCATCTCGTCATGCGCGGGCGTCAGGCAGGTCTGCGCGTCAAGGATGCGGTTCAGACCAAGATAATCGCCATATGACATGCGCCCGTCGAACGACATCTCGGCGCCGTCCGCCGCAGGATTGAACGGGCAAGAGGTCATGTGACGCGCGCCCGCGCCTTGTATTCCGGGCGGTCCCACAGCGCACCGTCCATGATCTTGGTCAGGCTGGCGACGGCGCCTGCCACATCGTCAAAGGTGGTGTACAGCGGGGTAAAGCCAAAGCGCAGGATGTCGGGCGCGCGAAAATCGCCGATCACGCCGGCGGCAATCATCGCTTGCATGATCGCATAGCCCTCGGGATGGGAAAAACTGACCTGCGATCCGCGCGCACTACCCTCTCGCGGGCTGGCGAGGGTCAGGGTCGGGCAGGCGGCTTCGACTCCGGCAATGAACGCGTCCCCCAGTTCGATCGACCGCGCGCGGACGTCGTCCATGTTGGCCATGTCCCAGATGTCCATCGCGGACTCAAGCGCTGCCATCTGCAAGACGGGGGGGGTGCCGACCCTCATCCGCTCGACCCCGGTGCCGGGGCGGTAGGACAGATCGAAGGCAAAGGGCGACTCGTGGCCCAGCCAGCCCGACAAGGCGGGTCGCGCAGTCGTGTGATGGCGGGGCGCGACATAGATGAAAGCCGGGCCGCCCGGTCCTGCATTCAGATATTTATAAGTGCAGCCCACCGCAAAATCTGCACCGCAAGCGGCCAGATGCACAGGCAGTGCGCCTGCCGAATGCGCAAGATCCCAGACCGTGATCGCGCCTGCGCGGTGCGCAGCGGCCGTCAGCGCGGCCATGTCATGTTTGCGCCCCGTTCGGTAATCCACCTCGGTCAGCATTACCACGGCGACCGTTTCGTCAATGGCCGCGGCCACATCCTCGGGCGCCACGGTTTTCAGCGTGTAGTCGGGGCCAAGCGTGCGACACAACCCCTCGGCCATATAAAGGTCGGAAGGGAAATTCCCGGTATCGGAAAGAATCACACGCCGTTCGGGGATCATTTCAAGCGCCGAGGCGAGCGCCTGATACACCTTGATCGACAGCGTGTCGCCAAGAACGACTGTGCCTTCGGCGGCGCCGATCAGCCGCGCCACACGGTCGCCCAGACGCCCAGGCTGATCCATCCAACCGGCCTTGTTCCAGCCGCGGATCAGCAGATCGCCCCACTCGGCCGTCACCGACTGGGCCACGCGCGCAATCGCCGCCCGCGGCAGGGGGCCGAGCGAGTTGCCATCCAGATAGATCACCCCTTCGGGCAAGTGAAACATCGCACGGGTGGCATCAAAATCAGTGGGCATGGCGGCATCCTTGGGGGTGGGGCAAGTGTGGTTCAGGCGTCGGGCGCACGCAATCAGAAATCGGGAGGAGTTTCAAACTTGAAATGTCTGGCGCTGTCTTGCATCCCGGCGCGATTGTCGAAAGAATTGGGCAAACTGTGGGGGGTGTCGGTGACGCGATTGACAGACTGGATCGATCTGCCGCCGATGTGGCTGGCGCTGTCGCTGGGGGTGGTTTGGGCATTCGATCAGATTATTCCCTGGGCGCTGTTCGGTCCTGGCGGGCGGGTTGCAGGGGGCGTGCTGGTGGCACTTGGTCTTGGGCTGATGGCGGCGGCCGTTTTGCAGATGGTCATGGGGCGAACCACTGTCATTCCGCGGCGCGCGCCCGCCGCACTGATAAGAACGGGCGTTTTTTCGGTCACGCGCAACCCGATCTATCTTGGCGATGCGCTGGTGCTTGCGGGGGCTATCCTGTGGTGGGACGTGGCCGTTGGCCTCCCCATACTTTTGGCCTTCATGGCCTTGATTCAGCATCGTTTCATCCTGCCAGAAGAGGACGCGTTGCGCGTAGGGTTCGGTCCCGCGTATCAGGCATGGGCCGCGCGTGTTCCGCGTTGGATCGGGTGGTAACGTTGATAGAATGACGCCAAGGTTGCAGAAGTCTTTGAAATATAGTTGCGCGGTGATAAGTCAGGCCGGAACGGTCGCCTCCCCGGCTTGCGGGGCGGGGAGGCGCCGTCTTGAAGAAACGGGGGACAGACAGTGAAAATCGGTGCACCGAAGGAAATATTTGTCGGCGAGAGTCGCGTGGCGATGACGCCGGAAAGCGCCATCCAGTTGATAAAGCTGGGTCATTCGTGCATGATCGAGACCGGCGCCGGCGCAAAGGCCGGGTTTTCGGATACGGCCTACGCGGCTGTTGGGGTCGAGGTGGTTCAATCCGCCGCAGGCTTGTTCGAAGCGGCTGATGTTGTTGTAAAAGTGCGCGCACCCGACGAGCACGAAGCCGGGCTTCTACAAGACGGTCAGACACTTATCTCGTTCATTTGGCCTGCTCAGAATCAGCAATTGTTGGAATTGTGCAAATCGCGCGGGGCGACGGTCGTGGCGATGGACATGGTTCCGCGCATCTCTCGCGCGCAAAAGATGGATGCACTGTCGTCGATGGCCAATATCGCGGGCTATCGCGCGGTGATCGAGGCAGGAAACAACTTTGGCCGCTTCTTCACGGGTCAGGTGACAGCCGCCGGCAAAGTGCCGCCCGCCAAGGTGCTGATTGTGGGCGCAGGCGTGGCAGGCCTTGCCGCCATCGGCACGTCAGTGTCGCTTGGGGCCATTGTCAACGCCTTTGACGTGCGCCCGGAGGTGGCCGAGCAGATCGAGTCGATGGGCGCCAGCTTTGTCTATCTTGAATTTTCGGCCGCCGAACTGCCCGATGGTGCCGCGACGGGCGGCTATGCAGCCCCCTCGACCCCGGAGTTTCAGGCCAAGCAACTGGCCAAGTTCCGCGAACTGGCGCCCGAGATGGACATTGTCATCACCACCGCCCTGATCCCAGGGCGCCCGGCGCCCAAGCTGTGGACGGCCGACATGGTGGCGATGATGAAGCCGGGTTCGGTGATCATCGACCTTGCGGCCGAGCGTGGCGGCAACTGTGATCTGACGGTTCCGGACGAAAAGATCGTCACTGACAACGGCGTGACGGTGATCGGCTACACCGATTTCCCCAGCCGGATGGCGGCACAGGCATCAACACTTTATTCAAACAACATCCGTCACATGCTGGCCGATCTTACACCAAAGAAAGACGGTGTGATCGCCCATAACATGGAGGATGACGTGATCCGGGGCGCCACGGTCGCGCATGCGGGCGAGATCACCTATCCGCCGCCGCCCCCCAGGATTGCCGCCATTGCAGCGGCCAAGCCCAAGGAAAAGATCAGGGAGCTGACGCATGATGAGCGCCGCGCCAAAGAAGCGGCCGCCTTCAAGGCACAGACGCGCAGCCAGTTCACGCTGCTGGGCGTGGGTGGGGCAGTGATCCTGATCGCCGGTCTGTTCGCCCCGGCAAGCTTCATGCAGCACTTCATCGTTTTCGTGCTGGCCTGTTTTGTCGGCTTTTCAGTGATCTGGAACGTCTCGCATTCGCTGCACACGCCCCTGATGGCCATCACCAATGCCATTTCGTCGATCATCATCGTGGGCGCTGTGCTGCAGATCGGATCGGGGAATTACCTTGTGATCCTGCTGGCCGCCCTCGCGGTTCTGATGGCAGGCATCAACATTTTCGGTGGCTTCATGGTCACGCGGCGCATGCTTGCCATGTTCCAGAAGTCGTAGGAGACAGGCGCGATGGATTACGGATTTACCACTGCCGCCTATGTCGTATCGGCGGTTCTCTTCATCTTGTCGCTTGGCGGCCTGTCGGGGCAGGAAAGCGCCAAGCGGGCGGTCTGGTATGGGATTGTCGGCATGGGGCTTGCCGTGGCGGCCACGTTGGTCGGGCCGGGGGCAGGGAACTGGTTTGCCTCGCTGATCATGATCGGAATCGGCGGCGCGATCGGCTGGGTCGTCGCACAGCGCGTGCAAATGACCGAGATGCCGCAGCTTGTGGCGGCGATGCACAGCCTTGTCGGCCTTGCCGCAGTTTTCATCGGCTTCAACGCCGAGATCGAGATGGCCCGCGTGGCCGCGATGCAGGCCGCCGGTGACGCCGATGCCCTGCGCCTTCTGGCCGGGTTTGCGGCCAAGGTAGCCGAGAAATCAGCGACCGAGATCAATATCCTGAAGGTCGAGGTGGTCTTGGGCGTCTTCATCGGCGCAATCACCTTCACCGGGTCGGTGATTGCCTATGGCAAGCTGGCGGGAAAAGTTGACGGCAAGGCGAAAAAACTGCCCGGCGGGCATGTGAACAACGCCGTCGCGCTGGCGGTCTGCGTGGTCGCGGGCGGGCTTTACGTCGCGGGCGGCTACGGCATGCTGGCGCTGATCCCGCTGACGCTGGTGGCCGGGTTCATCGGTTATCACCTGATCATGGGCATCGGCGGCGCCGATATGCCAGTGGTTGTGTCGATGTTGAACAGTTATTCCGGCTGGGCGGCGGCGGCCATCGGCTTTTCGCTGTCCAACGACCTGCTGATCGTGGTCGGCGCGCTGGTCGGCTCCTCGGGTGCCATCCTGTCTTATATCATGTGCAAGGCGATGAACCGCAGCTTTGTTTCGGTGATCCTGGGTGGCTTTGGCGGCACCACGGGCCCCGCGATGGAGGTTGTGGGCGAGCAGGTGGCGATTGACACCGATGGCGTGGCGGCGGCGCTGAACGATGCCGACAGCATCATCATCATCCCGGGCTACGGCATGGCCGTGGCACAGGCGCAGCAATCGGTGTCTGAACTGACCCGAAAACTGCGCGCCAAGGGCAAGACGGTGCGCTTTGCCATCCACCCTGTGGCTGGCCGCCTGCCCGGCCACATGAACGTGCTTCTGGCCGAAGCCAAGGTGCCCTATGACATCGTGCTGGAGATGGACGCGATCAACGAGGATTTCCCCAGTACCGACGTGGCCATCGTCATCGGCTCGAATGACATCGTGAACCCGGCGGCGCAAGAGGATCCGAACTCGCCTATCGCAGGCATGCCGGTGCTGGAATGTTGGAAGGCAAAGCAGGTGTTCGTCAGCAAACGCGGGCAGGGTACCGGTTATTCCGGCATCGAGAACCCGCTGTTCTACAAGGAAAACACCCGGATGTTCTATGGCGATGCCAAGAAATCATTGGATTCGCTGTTGCCGCTGATCGACTGAGCGGTGGGTCCTTGCAAGCGCAAAGGGGGCAAGCCAAAGCAAGGCCTTGCCCCCTTTTTGTTCAAATACGCCCGCGTTCGGCGCCAAAAGCCTGTTTTGGTGCAACAACTTGGCCGCATACCCATGTATTCCGGCAATCCTCTTTCCTTGTTCGGACCCGCGTCCTAAATCCGGGATAGCCCTGCCTCAGAAAGCGCGTCCATGCCCACTCTTGCCGATCACCCCCAACGCTATGCCATCGTCAACGAGTTGCACGCGCGGCCCTTTCCCTCGCTTGAGGTGCCGTGCAACGCAGTCTATGTGGCGATCAAGGAACCGGCCGAGGCAGTAAACCGCGACCGTGCAGCAGATCGGGCGCATCTGCTGGCACTGCTGGACCGGCATGCCGGCAGCCAGCCGCAACCCGACGCGACGCATTTCTTTGGCGACATCGGACGCCATGCGCTGAAATGGGAAAGCCATACCGAATTTGTCACTTACACCGCTTTTGGCAAGGGCGTCTCGACGCGTCCGTTTGACCCGGCCGAGGCGCAGGTTTTCCCCGAGGAATGGCTGGCCGTGGCTCCGGGCAAGCGCCTTTGTGCCCTGATGATCCGGGTTGAGGAAATGCCCCAGGATGAGGCCGAGATTCTGGTCAAGCTGGAAGACTGGTTCGTGCCCGAAAGTCTGGCCGTCAGCCGTGTGGTCGATGGGGCCGCAATCGTCGCGGGCGATTTCCGCATTGATCCAGCGGGTCACATGCGCTTTGCCGTCTTCGTCCGCGCGGGGACCGGCAGCCGCCGCGTGGGCCGGATTGTGCAGCGCCTGTGCGAGATCGAGACCTATCGCTCGATGTCGATGCTGGGCCTCGTCCGCGCACGGCTTCTGACGGACAAGCTGAACGCCATCGACCCGCGGCTTTCCGGGCTGGTGTCGGGGCTGGACGGGCACGACCGCAGCCCGGAAACTGCGCTGCATGACCTGCTGACCATCTCGGCCGAACTCGAAAGCCTTGCGGTGCACTATTCCTTCCGCTTTGGCGCCACGGCGGCATATGAGGCGATCGTGACCCAGCGGATCGAGGTGATGCGAGAAGCGCGAATTGCAGGGCGCCAGACCTTTGGCGAATTCATGATGCGCCGGTACGATCCGGCCATGCGCACGGTAAAATCGGCCGAGAACCGGCTGAACGCCATGGCGGAACGCGCGCAGCGCGCGGCAGAGTTGCTGCGCACGCGGGTGGATGTGGAACGCAGCGCCCAAAACCAGAAACTACTGGAATCCATGGACAAACGCGCCGATTTGCAACTGCGCCTGCAGCGCACGGTTGAGGGGCTGTCAACGGTGGCTATCAGCTATTATGCAGTAAATCTGGCGGCATACGCGCTTGAGCCGTTGGCCCAGTCGGTGGACTTCAGCCAAAAGGGGTTGATGGCGGTCCTGACGCCGGTGGTTCTGCTCGGCGTCTGGCTAATGGTCCGCCGCATTCGCAATCATCTGAGCTGAAATACATCGGGCTGACCGGGGCCGTCGGCCGCAATAGTCCAGGACGGAAAAGGCTGACAGTCTCGTTTCGCTGCTATTCAAATACGCTGAGGGTCCGGGGGCTGGCCCCCTGACCCGAAGGTGGGGCGAAATCGCGCGCCCGGAAAGGGTCTCTCCGGGCGCAAAACCTTTTATTTCAGGGCCTTGTCGGTGATATCATGCGTCCAGGCCATGCCTTCGGGCGCCTTGGTGATCGCAGGATTGTCGGGCGACACGGCTGCCAGCAGGGTTGCAACCGTTTCATCGTAATCTGCCGGGTCAAGCGCACCATTGGTCGATGCAGTCAGCTTGGCCACCTCGGACATCATGTATTTCTGATGTTCGAGCGATTGCGCACCGGTTTCGTCGTTTTCGATGACGATCTCAGCGGCCTCGTCCACGTTGGCTTCGGCATACTTCCAGCCCTTCATGCTGGCCCGCACGAATTTCACCATCGTCTCCTGAAATGCAGGGTCCGACAGGCGTTCCTCGTTTACATAAAGCCCGTCTTCCAGAACGCCCACGCCTTCGTCCTTGTAGGTAAAGGTCACAAGTTGATCCGGGGTGATGCCTGCGTCGATGACCTGACCGTATTCGTTGTAGGACATCACGGAAATGCAGTCGGCCTGCTTTTGCAAAAGCGCGTCCACGTTGAACGCCTGCTTCAGCACGGTCACGCCACCTGCGGAACCATCGGTGGCAAGACCCAGCTTGGCCATCCAGGCGTAGAACGGGTATTCGTTGCCAAAGAACCAGACGCCAAGGGTGCGGCCCGGAAAGTCGGCGGTGCCGGTGACGCCGCTGTCCTTCAGGCAAGTGAACTTCAACCCGCCATCCTTGAACGGTTGCGCGATGTTGACCAGTGGCAGGCCACGTTCGCGCGCGGCCAAAGCGGCGGGCATCCAGGTGGTGATGACGTCGGCATTGCCGGCAGCGATCACCTGTTCGGGGGCGATGTCGGGGCCGCCCGGCTTTATGGTGACGTTCAGGCCCTCTTCTTCATAAAAGCCTTTGGCCTGTGCCACATAGTACCCGGCAAACTGTGCCTGGGTCACCCATTTCAGCTGTAGTGTCACATCTTCGGCGTGTGCGCCCGTTGCCATCGCGGCAAGAAACGCTGTCGTCAGAAGCTTCTTCATTGCAAGACCTCCGTGTTAATCCCCTTGTTTCGGGGCGTTTATCGTCTTTGTGAAGGGTGCCAGAATGTCACCCAACCTTCAATCAACGCGATCAGACCGTAAAGGATCGAACCCGCCAATGCTGCTACAACAATTTCGGCCCAGACCATATCAAGGCCAAGGCGTCCCACCTCGGTGCTGATCCGAAAACCCATGCCGACGACCGGGCTTCCGAAGAACTCAGCTACGATGGCGCCAATCAGGGCCAAGGTCGAGGCAATCTTCAACCCGTTGAAAAAGAAAGGCATCGCGGCAGGAAGGCGCAATTTCAGCAGGCTTTGCCAATAGCTTGCCGACCATGTGGCCATCAGATCACGCTGCATTCTCTCGCTTGCCTGCAAGCCCGCGACAAGGTTCACGAGGACGGGAAAAAAGACCATCACCACCACCACCGCCGCCTTGGAATGCCAGTCGAACCCGAACCACATCACCAGAATGGGGGCGAGGCCGACAATGGGCAGGGCAGCCACGAAATTGCCGACGGGCAGCAACCCGCGCTGCAGGAACGGGCTGCGATCAATGGCGATGGCCGTGACAAAAGCCGCCGCTACGCCGATGGCAAAGCCCGACAATGCCCCCTTGACCACCGTCTGCACCACATCGGCCCAAAGCGTCGGCAGCGACACGGCGATCTTGGCCGCAATAGCCGTTGGCGCGGGCAGGATCACGGGCGAGATACCGGTGCCGCGCACCGCGCCCTCCCACAGCACCAGCAACGTCAGCCCGAACAAGACCGCGATCCCTGCGCGCACGCCCCTGCCGCGCACAAGGGGGGAACCCGCCACCGCCACATTCGCGCCCCAGGCCAACAGCCAGAACAGACCAGCACCCACCAGCCACATCATGTCTGCGCCCCCATCCGGGCATTGGCCAGCCGTTCGATCAGGCCAACCAGCAAGATCAGCCCACCCGCAAGGATGGCCGCTGCAAACAGCGCCGTCCACATGATCAACGGCTCGCCAAACTGGCTGCCGATCAGCATGCGAGCGCCCAAACCTTCGATGGCGCCGGTGGGCAACTCACCGACGATGGTGCCGATCAGAGCCGCGGCCACTGCCACTTTCAGCGACGCAAAGAAATACGGCATCGAGGCCGGCAAACGCAGCTTGGCGAAGGTCTGACCCTCGGAGGCGCCATAGGTTTTCAGAAGGTCCAGTTGCATGTGATCGGGCGCGCGCAAGCCTTTGATCATGCTGACCAGGACAGGAAAGAATGAAAGATAGGCGGCAATGATGGCCTTTGGCACTTCACGGTTGTCGATGCCGATCTGGTTCGACAGGGTCAGGATCATCGGAGCAAGCGCGACGATGGGGATGGTCTGGCTGATGATGGCCCAAGGCATCACGCTGAGTTCCATCACCCGGTAACGGACAATGGAAATGGCAAGGGCCACCCCAAGCGCAATCCCCAGCGCGAACCCCAGCATGGTGCCGCGAAACGTGACAAAGCCGTGGTAGACAAGGCTGCGTTTCGAGGTAACATTCTGGCCCGCAACACCTTTCCACAGTTCTGACGCCACTTGATGCGGGGGCGGCAGCAAGGGGCGGTCCTGTGCCATCGTCTGAGGCACCACCTCGGCCCAGGTCACGGTCACGCCTGCGCGCCCGGCCTGATCGAACACCCAAGTGGCATTCATCCAGATGCTGGCCGCATACCACAGCACAGTGATGACCCCAAGAACCGCAAGCACGGGAAGGGTGCGTGTCATCGCCCCGCCTCGGCCAACGGTCGGCCAGTTTGCAAGCCAGGCGCAGAGAGGAGATGAAAACCTTTTTTAATCATCCACATGCCCCGCCCTCAGGCCTTCGCGCACGCGGTGCGCTGTGTCGATGAAATCCTTGCTGTCGCGGATGTCCAGCGGGCGTTCACGGGGCAGCGGGCTGTCGATCACGTCAGTGATCCGCCCGGGACGCGGGGACATGACCACGATTTTTGTCGAAAGATACACCGCCTCGGGGATCGAATGGGTGACGAAGGCAATGGTCTTTTCCGTGCGCGCCCAAAGTTTCAGCAGTTCCTCATTCAACCGGTCACGCACGATCTCGTCCAATGCGCCAAAGGGTTCATCCATCAGCAGGATGTCGGCGTCAAAAGCCAGCGCGCGCGCGATGCTGGCGCGCTGCTGCATTCCGCCCGACAACTGCCATGGGAATTTGCCGCCAAAACCCGAGAGTTCAACCAGTTCCAGCACTTTTCGAACGCGCGTGTCTTGTTCTGCCTTCGTAAACCCCATGATCTCAAGCGGAAGTTTCACATTTCCTGCAATCGTGCGCCAAGGATACAGGCCCGCTGCCTGAAACACGTAGCCATAGGCGCGGCGCTTGCGGGCCTCATCCGCGGTCATGCCGTTTACCGACAGAGTGCCCCCAGTGGGGCGCTCCAACGCAGCAATACAGCGCAGGAAGGTGGTCTTGCCACAGCCTGACGGCCCGATGAATGAGACAAAATCGCCCTTAGAAATGGTCAGATCGACATCCTTCAACGCATGAACCGGCCCGTCCGCTGTCTGGAACGTCAGATTAAGTCCCTGCGCCTCGATGATGGGCGGGTTTGCAGGTGCTGTATCCTTCATGAAGTGATCATCCCGCGGTGCCCACGACCAGCAGGATCGTCCAGATGTGTTTTCGGTTGCATTTGTGCCCCTTCAAACGCCTGTTGCCGGGATGCCGGTGCGCACCACGGGGCGGGGGGCCGTCAGGTCTTTCCATTGGCTGAGGGCGCGGTTCACCGCGGGGCGCGCCTCGCGGGCGACAAAGGCGCCATGGCCCTCGTGCGTGTTGATGGCACCGTCGTCCACGGCAAGATGTCCGCGGCTGAGCACAAAGCGCGGCAGACCCTTTACAGTCTTGCCTTCGAACACATTGTAATCAATGGCGGATTGCTGTGTTGCCGCCGCGATGGTCTTTTCCTTGGCAGGGTCCAGCACCAAAAGATCTGCATCTGCCCCCACCAGAATCGCGCCCTTTTTGGGATAGCAGTTCAGGATCTTGGCGATATTGGTAGAGGTGACGGCGACGAATTCGTTCGGAGTTAGCCGCCCCGTGCCAACTCCAGTCGTCCACAGCATCGGCAACCTGTCCTCCAACCCCCCGGTACCATTCGGAATCTTCGAGAAATCGCCAACGCCAAAGCGCTTTTGTGCGGTGGTAAAGGCGCAGTGATCGGTGGCCACGCAGGACAAGGAACCTGACATCAGCCCGGCCCAAAGACTGTCCTGATGCCGCTTGTCGCGGAAGGGCGGGCTCATCACGCGGCGCGCCGCGTGGTCCCAATCGGGGTGGAAGTATTCGCTTTCGTCCAGTGTCAGGTGCTGGATCAGCGGCTCGCCCCAAACGCGTTTGCCTGCCGCCTTGGCCCGGCGAATGGCCTCGTGTGCGTCCTCGCAGCTTACATGCACCACATAAAGCGGCACCCCCGCCATGTCGGCGATCATGATGGCCCGGTTCGTGGCCTCGCCCTCAACCTGCGGCGGGCGCGAATAGGCGTGGGCTTCCGGGCCCGTGTTGCCTTCGGCCAACAGTTTGGCGGTCAGTTCGGCCACCACGTCGCCGTTCTCGGCATGCACCATCGCCAGTCCGCCCAGATCGCCCACCCGGGAAAAGCTGGCGAACAGCTCATCGTCATTCACCATCAGCGCGCCCTTGTAGGCCAGGAAGTGCTTGAAGCTGGTGATCCCGGCCTTCACGCTGTCTTCCATCCCTTTCCACATCGCCTCGCCCCACCAGGTGACGGCCATGTGATAGGAATAGTCGCACGACGCGCGACCAGATTTGTTGTGCCACATCTGTGCGGCATCCATCGGCGCCTGTCCCTGACCCGGCAGAATGAAATCCACCACCATGGTCGTGCCGCCCGACAAGGCCGCCCGCGTGCCGCTTTCGAAATTGTCGCTGGAATAGGTGCCCATGAACGGCATCTCAAGGTGCGTGTGCGGATCGATCCCGCCGGGCATCACGTAGCACCCCGTCGCATCCAGCACCGTGTCGCCGGACAGACCCTTGCCGATCTCGACGATCACGCCCCCTTCGATCTTCACATCCGCCGCATAGGTCAGGTCCGCCGTCACGACCGTTCCGCCCTTGATCACCGTCGATGCCATCTGCCCTTGTCCTTTGTCTGTTAGAAACCAAGTCGGTCAGCCTGTACGCTCAGGCAACGACCCCAGCCACCTCAAGCACCGCGTGCAGCAGCACATCGGTGCCTGCTGCCGCCCAGTCCTGACTGATCTCTTCCGCCTCATTGTGGGACAACCCGTCCACGCAGGGACACATGATCATCACGGTCGGAAAAAGCCGATTGATCCAGCACGCGTCATGCCCCGCGCCCGAAACGATATCCATGTGGGAATATCCGAGCGTTTCAGCGGCCTGCCGGACGATGTTGACAAGACCCGCATCAAAGGTGACGGGGTCGAAATGGCCGACATCCTCGATTTCGCAGCCAAGGCCCAGTTCCGTCGCCACTGCATGGGCTGCACGCACCACCTCGGCCTTCATCGCGTCCAGCTTGGCCTGATCGGGGGTGCGGATATCAACCGTGAACACCGCGCGGCCCGCAATGACGTTGCGCGAATTGGGGTAGACGTTCGCATGCCCCACGGCCCCCACCGCGTTTGGCTGATGGCTCATGGCAATGCGGTGGACCGCTTCGATGATCCGCGCCATGCCAAGACCTGCATTCACCCGCATGTGCATGGGCGTGCTGCCGGTGTGCGCGTCCCGCCCGGTCAGCGTGATCTGCAGCCACCACAGGCCCTGCCCATGGGTGACGACGCCGATCTCTTTGCCTTCGGCCTCCAGAATGGGCCCTTGTTCGATGTGCAATTCCAGCATGGCGTGCATCTTGCGCGCGCCCACGACCTCGTCCCCGACCCAGCCGATCCGCGCCAGTTCATCGCCAAAGCGTTTGCCCTCGGCATCGGTGCGGGCATAGGCATAATCTTGGTCGTGCATGCCCGCAAACACGCCGCTCGCCAGCATGGCGGGGGCAAAGCGGGTGCCTTCCTCATTCGTCCAGTTCGTCACGACGATGGGGTGCTTCGTCTTGACCCCAAGGTCGTCCAGCGAGCGCACAACCTCAAGCCCGCCCAGAACGCCGAGGACGCCGTCATATTTTCCGCCCGTGGGCTGGGTGTCGAGATGGCTGCCGATGTAGACAGGCAGGGCTTCTGGGTCGGTTCCGGCACGGGTGGCAAACATGTTGCCCATGGTGTCCACGCCCATCTTCATGCCAGCAGCCCTGCACCAGTCGGCAAACAGATGCCGGGCGCGATTGTCATCATCGGTCAGCGTCTGCCGGTTGTTCCCGCCAGCAACGCCGGGGCCGATCTGTGCCATCTCCATCAGGCTGTCCCACAGGCGCACAGGATTGATGCGGAGGTTTTCTCCGGGTGCGGGCATTGTCATTGCGTCTCCCTGATCATCGCGGGTGTGTCTGATGCACCCCTTGCGGCGACTCGTTTTCCGACCCTATGGTCAAGCCTGAACGCATCACAACCTGACCAGCCGGTCAATATAATTCCAAAAGGTCCGATGTCAGAAAGTGCCCAAGTTTCGCGCATTTCCCGCGCCCGCCGCACGGATATCCGGCGCGAGAATGAGCGTTTGATCCTTGAAGCGGCCGAACGTGTCTTTGCAGAGGCCGGGTTCGGCGGGGCGACGATGCAGTTGATCGCCGATCTGGCGGGGCTACCCAAGGCCAATCTGCACTACTACTTTCCCACCAAAGAGGCGCTGTACCGGCAGGTGGTGCGCAATATCTTCGAGATCTGGTTGCATGCCGCCGACAGCTTTGATGCCGCCCCCGGCCCGGCCGAGGGGATAGGGGCCTATGTGGATGCGAAAATGGACATCTCGCGCCGCCATACCTTTGGTTCCAACGTCTGGGCGTCCGAGGTGATGCACGGCGCGCCAGTCATTCAGGATTATCTGGAGGGCACCCTGCGCGACTGGACCGAAGGGCGGATCGCGGTTATTCAAGGCTGGATTGACGCGGGCAAGATGGCGCAGGTCGACCCGCGCCATCTTTTGTATCTTCTGTGGGCCACGACCCAGCACTACGCCGATTTCGGCCATCAGATCGAAACGTTGAACGGCGGACGGGCGTTCAGCGACCGACAGTGGCGCGAAGCGAAAGACACCGTCAAGGCCATCATCCTGCGCGGTATCGGGGTGGTGCCCTAGCCGACGGGCGCCCAGATCACAGCGTCGATCCGTGGCGCGCCGGTGGCCAGCATGACCAGGCGGTCGAACCCCATGGCGGTGCCAGCGGCCTCGGGCATCTGCGCAAGGGCGAGCAAGAAATCTTCATCAATCGGATAGTGTTCGCCGTAAAGCCGCTGTTTCTCGGCCATGTCGGTGGTAAAGCGGCGGCGTTGCTCGGCCGGGTTGGTCAACTCACCAAAGCCGTTGGCCAGTTCCACACCGCAGGCATACACCTCGAACCGTTCGGCCACGCGCAGATCATCGGGGCAGGGACGGGCCAGGGCTGCCTCGGGCGCCGGATAGCGGTCGAGAATGGTGACACGGCCATGGCCCAGATGCGGCTCGACCCTCTCGGCCAGGATGCGGGTAAACATGTCCGACCATGTGTCATCCGGTGCGTTGTGCAGCCCTGCGGCCTGCATCTGGCGCGCAAGCGCCGCAGCATCCGGGGGGCCTTGGGTCGGGATCGTGGCCAACAGGTCGATCCCCGCATGGGTGGCCACGGCATCCGCAACCGCCAGGCGCTGCGCCGGGGCGAACGGATCGCAGGTGGCCGCCCGGTGACGCAGCGTGCCCGTCTGACAGGCGGTCGCGGCAAGGCGGAGAAACGTCAGGCAATCGTCCATCAGCACAGTGTAATCCTGACCCACGCGGTACCACTCCAGCATGGTGAATTCGGGGCTGTGCAAGGCCCCCCGCTCGCGGTTGCGCCAGACATGGGAAAAGGCGTGAATGCGGGTCTCACCCGCCGCAAGCAGCTTTTTCATCGCAAATTCGGGACTGGTGTGCAGATACATCCGCCGCGGCACCCCGTCATTGCCAATGGCATCAGTGCCAAAGGCGTGCAGATGCGTTTCATTTCCGGGGCTGACCTGCAAGGCAGCGGGGTCGACTTCGGTAAATCCTTCGGCGCCCAGCCAGCCGCGCAGCGCCCCCTGAATGCGCCCCCGGGCCAGCAGCAGGGGGCGGCGGTCGGCATGGCGGGCGGTGTCCCACCAGGGCGTATCAGGGGCGGAGGGCATGGTCGCAGCGGTCCTTTGCGCGTGTTCTGTCAGCTTGGGCTGGAAATTGGCCCGCAGATGCGGTAGGCGCGCATCCAATTGGCGTCTGTGCTAGGGCGCGGCTCGCAAAACCACAAGGAAGACCTGACCGTGAAAGTCATCGCATCGTCGCTGCGCAAGGGAAATGTCGTCGAAATGGACGGCAAGTTGTATGCTGTTCTGAAGGCCGAAAACTTCCACCCCGGCAAGGGCACGCCGACCACATCTGTCGACATGCGGCGCATCTCGGACGGGGTCAAGGTGGCCGAACGCTGGCGCACCACCGAAATGGTCGAAAAGGCCACCGTGGATGAGCGGGAGTATGACTTCCTCTATGACGACGCCGAAGGCTATCACTTCATGGAGCCGACCAGCTATGAACAGATCACCGTCACCGCGGATGTGGTGGGCGATGACAAGGTGTTCCTGACCGAAGGCATCAAGGTCTATCTGCGCACCTATGAAGACGTGGCGATTGCAATCGAATTGCCCCAACGCGTCGTGGTCGAGATTGCGGAAACCGAGCCTGTGGTGAAGGGGCAGACGGCCTCATCCTCATACAAACCCGCGATATGCTCCAACGGTCTGCGGGTCATGGTGCCGCCCCACATCGGCGCAGGCACGCGCATCGTGATCAACACCGAAGACCATTCCTATCAGGGCCGCGACAAGGAGTGATCCTGATCGTGCCCCGGTCCGTCGCGCGCGATGGTTTGCGTCACGTGCAGGGGGCTTGGGGTCAGAAATCCTTTCTCGCGGCGGCGCGTGCTCGTCGCGCGCGGGTTTGGCTTACCCTGTGGACGCGCGCGGGCGGAGAGACCAACAGGCACAAAAGGGCAGCGCGATGACGCAACGTTTTGGCTTTCGGCTGGACGCGCAAGATGGGCGTGCACGCACGGGCGTGATCGACACGCCCCGTGGTGCCATCCGCACGCCCGCCTTCATGCCCGTGGGCACGGCGGCCACCGTCAAGGCGATGCTGCCTGAAAGCGTCGCCGCCACTGGGGCCGACATCCTGCTGGGCAACACTTATCATCTGATGCTGCGCCCCACCGCCGAACGGATTGCGCGTCTGGGCGGATTGCACCGTTTCATGAACTGGGACAAACCGATCCTGACCGACAGCGGCGGGTTTCAGGTGATGTCGCTGTCGGGTCTGCGCAAGCTGACCGAAGAGGGCGTGCGTTTCGCCAGCCACATCGACGGCTCGAAGCACATGTTGACCCCCGAGCGGAGTATGGAGATCCAGAAGCTGCTGGGATCTGATATCGTGATGTGTTTCGACGAATGCCCGGCGCTACCCGCCACCGAGGCCGAAGTGGAAAAGTCCATGCTGCTGTCCATGCGCTGGGCAGAACGCTCTCGCACAGCCTTTGGCGACCGGCCCGGCCATGCCTTGTTCGGGATCATGCAAGGCGGGGTCACACAGCATCTGCGCGCGCAATCAGCCGAGGCGCTGACGCGGATCGGGTTCGATGGCTATGCCGTGGGCGGTCTGGCCGTGGGCGAGGGGCAAGAGGCGATGTTTGGCGTGCTCGATTATGCGCCCGATCTGCTGCCCCCGGACAAGCCGCGCTATCTGATGGGGGTGGGCAAACCGGATGACATCGTGGGCGCGGTGCAGCGCGGCATCGACATGATGGATTGCGTGCTGCCCTCACGCTCGGGGCGCACGGGGCAGGCGTGGACGCGGCGCGGGCAGGTCAACATCAAGAACGCGCGCCATCAGGACGACCCCCGCCCGCTGGACGAAGACTGTACCTGCCCGGCATGCAAGAACTATTCGCGTGCTTACCTGCATCATGTGTTCCGGGCGCAAGAAATGATCTCGGGCATGCTGCTGACCTGGCACAATCTGCACTACTATCAGCGGTTGATGACCGGACTGCGGGCCGCGATTGCAGATCAGACACTGGACGTTTTTGTCGCCGGTTTCCACGCCACACGGGCCGGTGGCGACATCGATCCCATCTAGCCGTCTTTTCAATCTGACTGACTGATTTTTCAGCACGATTGGTAACCGGAAGGTAAACTTGTGCGCGCTTTTCTTGAAAGCCTCTGCTAGGGTCAGTGGGCAGCGTTCTGCACGAATGGACCAATGCCTTGAAGTTTCAGCAAAGTTTTTGCGTAGTCGACTCGTCGCTTCGCCTGTTGTGGATTGGTGGCGACTGGGACGATTTCGCACGCATGAACGCCGGCGAAGGCGCTTTGGCCAATTCGGTGCTGACAACGCCACTGACCGCGCACATCACCGACATCCGCACTGCTGACAAGGTGTCCGAGATGATCCGCGTCGTGCTGGATCTGAAAAAGCCGTTGCGGATGGACTATCGCTGCGACTCGCCCAACCAGATGCGGCGCTTTCGCCTGACGATCCAGCCGTTGAAGGACAACCGCGCCGTCATGGTGCATGACCTGCGCGATGCCATCACGCTGGACACGCCGATGTGCGAATGGAAGTTTGACCCGAATGCGCACGACCACAAATGCTCGATGTGCGGGTCGGTCCACATGCCCGCGGGTTGGGTCGATCCGCTGGAGAGCGACCGCCCGCACCCCGAGCGCGTATGCTATACCTTGTGCGAAGGGTGTGAGGCGCGGGCTGATGCGGCGATCATGGCCACAATTTCGGGCGAGCCGCCGGAACATGAACGCGAAGTTGTGATCAAGGCGGGACTGAAGCTGGGCTGAAACCACCCACAAGTTCACCGCACTTTTGCCGTGTTGTCACGATAAGCTGCGGCAATTGCATCCTTGTTGCGCACGCGCGCACAGTCCATCATGAAAAATCAGCAACATCGGTTCCGCCACGCCCGGGCCATGATGGTTGACACCCCCCTGATGCCCCCCCAGATATAGGGGCCAAGACAAGGGGAAGACCGGGATGCTGCCGATCGTCGGGGCCGTGGTCTTCCTGCTAACAAAGGACATTCGAGATGAGCGATCCACGCATGCAAGACAGCACTTCCTTTAGCTATCCGGTATTGCCCCTGCGCGATATCGTGGTGTTCCCACACATGATCGTTCCGCTGTTCGTGGGGCGCGAAAAATCGGTGCGGGCGCTCGAAGAGGTGATGCAGGACGACAAGCAGATCCTTTTGTCCAGCCAGATCGACCCTGCGGTCGATGACCCCGGCACGGATGGCATCTACCGCGTCGGCGTTCTGGCCAACGTGCTGCAGTTGCTGAAACTTCCCGATGGCACCGTCAAGGTACTGGTCGAGGGCAAAGCCCGTGTCAAGATCACCGAATTCGTGGAGAATCCCTCGTTCTTTGAGGCGAAGGCCACGCTGTTGACTGAAAGCCCCGGCGATCAGGCCGCTGTGTCAGCCATGCTGCGCGCGGTTGCCGACGAGTTTGAGCGTTACGCAAAGATCAAGAAGAATATCCCCGAAGAGGCGCTGTCGGCGGTTTCCGACGCGCGCGAGCCTGCCCGTCTGGCCGACCTGGTGTCGGGCCATCTGGGAATCGAGGTGGGTCAGAAGCAGACCCTTCTGGAAACGCTGGACGTGTCCGAGCGTCTGGAAAAGGTCTATGGCCACATGCAAGGCGAGATGAGCGTCCTTCAGGTCGAGAAAAAGATCAAATCCCGCGTGAAGACCCAGATGGAGAAAACCCAGCGGGAATATTACCTGAACGAGCAGATGAAGGCGATCCAGCGCGAACTCGGCGACGGCGAAGAAGGCCAGAACGAGGTCATGGAGTTGGAGGACCGTATTCAAAAGACCAAGCTGTCGAAAGAGGCGCGTGAAAAGGCGGACGCCGAGCTGAAAAAGCTGAAATCCATGAGCCCGATGAGTGCCGAGGCGACCGTGGTGCGCAACTACCTCGATTGGCTTTTGGGAGTGCCGTGGGGCGTGAAATCCCGCGTGAAGAAAGATCTGCCTGCCGCCCAAAAGGTGCTGGATGCCGATCACTATGGTCTGGACAAGGTCAAAGAGCGGATCGTCGAGTATCTTGCCGTGCAGGCGCGCTCGACAAAGCTCAAGGGGCCGATCCTGTGCCTTGTCGGCCCTCCGGGTGTGGGCAAGACCTCGCTGGGCCGCAGCGTGGCCAAGGCCACAGGTCGCGAGTTCATCCGCATCAGTCTGGGCGGGGTGCGCGACGAGTCCGAGATCCGTGGTCACCGGCGCACCTATATCGGGTCTATGCCCGGCAAGATCATCCAGTCGCTGAAAAAGGCAAAGACCAACAATCCGTTGATCTTGCTGGATGAGATTGACAAGATGGGTCAGGACTTTCGGGGTGATCCGGCGTCGGCACTGCTCGAGGTGCTGGATCCGGAACAGAACTCCACCTTCGTGGACCACTATCTTGAGGTGGAATACGACCTGTCGAATGTGATGTTCATCACGACGGCCAACTCCTACAACATGCCGAGCCCGCTGCTCGACCGGATGGAGATCATCCCGCTCGCCGGTTACACCGAGGATGAAAAGCGCGAGATCGCGAGGCATCACCTGTTGGACAAGCAGGTGAAGGCAAACGGTCTGCGCAAGGGCGAGTTCACCTTGTCTGATGCGGCGCTGACCCACATGATCCGCTATTACACCCGTGAGGCCGGGGTGCGCAGTCTTGAGCGCGAGATTGCAAAACTTGCGCGCAAGGCCGTGACCGAGATCCTGAAAGGCAAGACCAAAAAGGTCGTGGTCGATGAGGCGAAGGTGGAAGAATACCTTGGCGTTCAACGGCACCGCTATGGTCTGGCCGAACAGGAAGATCAGGTTGGCGTGGTGACGGGTCTGGCCTGGACTTCGGTGGGCGGCGATCTTTTGCACATCGAGGCGCTGAAACTGCCCGGCAAGGGGCGGATGAAGACAACCGGGAAACTGGGCGATGTGATGAAGGAATCGATCGATGCGGCGGCGTCTTACGTCCGCTCGATCAGCCCGCAAATCGGGGTGAAACCGCCGAAGTTCGAGACGATGGATATTCACGTCCACGTCCCCGACGGGGCGACGCCCAAGGATGGTCCCTCGGCTGGCCTTGCCATGGTCACATCGATCGTTTCGGTTCTGACGGGCATTCCGGTGCGTCGTGACATTGCAATGACGGGCGAGGTTTCCTTGCGCGGCAATGCGATGCCCATCGGCGGGTTGAAGGAAAAGCTGCTCGCGGCCCTGCGCGGCGGGATCAAGACCGTGCTGATCCCGCAAGAGAACGAAAAGGACCTGACCGAAATTCCGCAGAACGTGAAATCGGGGCTCAAGATCATTCCTGTCAGTCACGTGCGCGAAGTGCTGGAACTGGCCCTGGTGCGCAAGCCAGAGCCCATTGAATGGGACGAGGCCGCCGAAGAGGCGGCGGCCGCCGCGCGGTTGGCGCGCGCCGACAGCGCAGGTTCGGTGCCGACGGCGCATTGATCTGACGCTGCAACAATCCAGGGGCGCGCCCACCCGCGGCGCGCCTTTTTCTTGCCGCTGACCTGCGCCGGCCATGGCTGCAAATCCCGCATGGCCTCGGCAAGGCAGCCCAAGATATGGGTGGAATTGTTTACAGTCTGCGGATAATCTGCCCCAAAGGCGCAAAAGGCGCTCATCAGCAGGGAAACCCTCACATGAACACCAGAACTGCCGCAAAACCCACTCCCAAGGGCGTACCCTCGCCCAAAGCGGTTCCCGCGGCGGCTGCGCCGGCAGAAGCTGTGGCCACGGCTGCCGAGGATGCCGCACCCACCGCCGCCGCCCTCAAGCTGCGCGATCTGGTCGGTCGGGTGGTCGAGGCGACGGGTGGCAAGAAAAAGGGCGTCAAGGAAATCGTGGAGGCGACGCTGACCCAGTTGGGCGCGGCTCTCGCTAAGGGCGAAGAGCTGAACCTGCCCGGTGTGGGCAAGGTGCGGGTCGCCCGCTCGAACGACCGCGATGGCCGCACGATGATGACGCTGAAAGTGCGCGGCGTCGGCGCCCCCAGTGCCAAAGAGCCCAAAGAGGCCCTTGCAGACGCCGCAGAAGACGACTAAACGCCACCGCATCGGGTGATTAGCTCAGCGGTAGAGCGCTTCGTTCACATCGAAGATGTCAGCGGTTCAAATCCGTTATCGCCCACCATTCCTTAAAAAAGCGCATCCGAAATGGTGCGCATTTTTTTTGCAATGCCTGGACCTAAACCCCTTGCCTGCCCCCTTCATGCACAGTATCGGATCGCACAGCGGGTGATTAGCTCAGTTGGTAGAGCGCTTCCTTTACACGGAAGATGTCGGGAGTTCGAGCCTCTCATCACCCACCACTTAACTCGTTGGTTATAAATTATTTTTACTAACGTTAATGAAAAATATCCAAATTTCGAGAGGAAATCAAAAGGTTAAGAGGCGATTTTGTCCCCGAACGGGGGCCCCTAACGTCATTCCGGCCAAGCTGCCTAAACCCCTTTTCAGGCTACACTGAACTACAAAGTCCAAGGCTTTCAACCAACGTGATGCTGTTGCAGCATGGCCGCACCACATTTCCTATTGTTGCACTTATGCTACGAAAAATTTGACCATCTGGTTAAAAACAGATCACGAAAACGTCATATCGACCGATTTTCCCTTACTTCTTCCCCCTTTTCGAATGAACTTGAGGAGGACGAGGACTTCACTGAAGTACGGCCCGGCGCTGATCAGGATCGGAGCCGCGGATGCTGTCCTCGACCTTATAGAGTGCTGCGATGCGCACCAGCGATTCATCCACGATGGGCGAACCCTTTTTCGGTTTGGCCTTGATCAGCTTGCGCCGT
>JBBRBJ010000027.1:0-41974 GCA_038205925.1 Rhodobacterales bacterium
AAAATTGGGCAAAGTTTGGTTCACGATATGGGCTGTATTGAAACGCACCCCATTCCCAACCACCAACCGAATAACTCCCAAAGCCGCCCTTCGCAGCGCAAAGGGGTCTTTACTCCCCGTGGGTTTCTCGTCTATCGCCCAGAACCCAGTCAGCGTGTCGATCTTGTCGGCCAGTGCCACGGCCACGCTGACCGGATCAGTCGGCACGTCGACGCTGGGGCCGAGGGGGGAGTAGTGGTCGCGGGCGGCCAGCGCCACCGCTTCGGGCAGGCCAGCGGCACGGGCGTAGTACATGCCCATCAGGCCTTGGAGTTCGGGGAACTCACCGACCATGGCGCTTCGCAGATCGGCCTTGGCCAGCTTTGCGGCCTGTTCGGCCATGTCGGGGTCGGCCCCGACCATCGGGGCGATTTCGCGCGCAAGGGCGGCGATGCGGGCCACGCGGTCGGCTTGGCTGCCCAGTTTGTTGTGAAAGGTCACGGATTTCAACCCATCCAGCCATTCGCCCATGCCAGCCCTTGCCACGCGCAGATCGTTTTCCCAAAAGAACTTGGCGTCCGACAGGCGGGCGGTCAGCACCTTCTGGTTGCCCCTCAGGATGGTCGCGCCATCATCCGCCGTTTCGGTGTTCGCCACCGTCACAAAGCCTTCGATCCGGCCCGTGGCCGGGTTTTTCACGGAAAAGAACTTCTGGTGCGCGCGCATCGAGGTTTGCAGCACCTCGGGCGGCAGGTCGAGAAACCCTTCGTCGATCCGGCCGATCAGGACCACGGGCCATTCGACCAGCCCCGCCACCTCGGCCAGCAGCGCGCCATCTTCGACAACCTCCAGCCCCGCCGCAAAGGCCGCAGTGGTGGCATCGTGCCAGATGGTCGCGGAACGCTCTGCCGGATCAAGGATCACGAAGCTGCGTTTCAGTTTGGCGGCATAGTCGTCAAAACCCGAGACGGTAAAGGCGCCGGGCGCCAGAAAGCGGTGGCCGCGCGTGGTGTTGCCCGCGACGATGCCATCGACGGTCAGCGGCACGACCTGCGCGCCCGTCTCATCCGAAAGCAGGCACATAATGGCATGCAGCGGGCGCACCCAACGCAAGGTGCCGTTGCCCCAACGCATGGATCTGGGCCATGGGAAGGTGCGGATCACACCTTCGAGCACCTCGGCGATGATCGCCGGCGCCGCGCGGCCCGGACGCGCGATCACGGCGAAATAGACCTCGCCCTTCTTGTCGGCGCGGCGTTCCAACTGATCCAGTGTCAGGCCGGTTGCGCGCAAGAAGCCGTCGATTGCGGCGGGTGGCGCGGTGGTCGCGGGGCCCTTGCGTTCCTCGCGCACGGGAAGCGAGGCATCGGTCAGTCCCTCGATGGCCAGCGTCAGGCGGCGCGGCGTGGAAAATCCTGCGGCATGGGCATAGGTCAGACCCGCCGTCACCAGCCCGTCAGTCACCAGTTTGCGCAGGTCATCGGCGGCACGGGCCTGCATGCGGGCGGGGATTTCCTCGGAAAAAAGCTCGATCAGCAGGTCTGGCATGGCATCACTTTTCGGCCGAAGGGTTCAACTGGTTCCACGCGAATGCGCGGCCATCGGGAAAGACGGCGACAACGCGGTCGACATCGGCATGAATGTTCGCCTGCCCCAGAAAGGCCAGCGCCTCGCCCCGTTCTATCGCCTCGCCGATGGCGCTGGCGTCAAAGCAGTCGAACCATCCCGGGGCCACCAAGGGGGTGGCGCGCGGATAGGCGATGTAGGTTTCGGACAGCATGGCCTGGGTCAGCGGCGTGGTAAAGCAGGCCCGGAAGCGCAACGGACTGCTGTCGGAGTCTATGCCCGTGATGTCTTCGGCCAGGATCGGCTCGGGTTGGCCGGCCTCGATCGTGGTCAGACTGACCTCGGCGCCGGGGGCAAAGTTCGCCGGCGTGTAGAATGCATAAAGTTGCAGATACCAGACGGCTGCGCCCGCCAAAGCCGCACTGATCACGATAAACCCCACGATGATCTTGCCATTCACGCGGCCACCTCGGGGTCCGCGCCACCGGCGGCGGTCTGCACAAAGGCGTCGGCGCATTTTTTGGCCAGCGCACGCACGCGCCCGATATAGGCCTGACGTTCGGTGACAGAGATCACCCCGCGCGCGTCGAGCAGGTTGAACAGATGGCTTGCCTTGATGCACTGGTCATAGGCGGGGTGCGCCATGATGATGCGTCTGCCCGTCTTCGGGTCCACCGGATCGGCGGCCAGCAGGCGGTCGCATTCGGCCTCGGCGTTCTCGAAATGCGCAAGCAGCATGTCGGTGTTGGCGGCATCAAAATTGTGGCGGCTGTATTCCTGTTCGGTCTGGCGGAAGATATCGCCATATGTCAGCGGGATCGGCGATTGCGGGTCATTGAACGGCATGTCCATCACATGATCGACGCCCAGCACATACATCGCCAGACGCTCAAGCCCGTAAGTCAGCTCGCCCGAGACGGGGCGGCAGTCGTGTCCGCCGACCTGTTGAAAATAGGTGAACTGGCTGACTTCCATCCCGTCGCACCACACCTCCCACCCCAGACCCCATGCGCCAAGGGTCGGGCTTTCCCAGTCATCCTCGACGAAGCGGATGTCGTGCAGCCGCGGATCAAGGCCGATGGCGGCGAGGGACCCCAGATACAGGTCCTGCAAGTCGGGGGGCGAGGGTTTGATGATGACCTGATACTGGTAGTAGTGCTGCAAGCGGTTCGGATTGGTCCCATAGCGCCCGTCGGTCGGGCGGCGCGAGGGCTGAACATAGGCTGCGGCCCAGGGGCGGCCGCCAAGGGCGCGCAAGGTGGTGGCCGGGTGAAAGGTGCCTGCACCCACCTCCATGTCATAGGGTTGCAGCATGGCGCAGCCCTTTGCGGCCCAATAGCCTTGCAGCCGCAGGATGATCTCCTGAAACGAGCGGGGCGGGGCGGCATATGACATGTCTGTGATCCCTGTAGCGCAAGAGTGGGGGCAAGCCCCCTTGAAATGCCCCTGCCTAATAGGCAAGAGGCAGGATGGGGTCAATGCGGCCCGGTGTGGCAGGCAGGCTGGTGTGGCAGGCAGGTGGGTCGCGTACGCAGGCTGGGCGGGGGGTGAAAACCTCTCGCATCTGCAAATCGGGCCCATTAGGGTGGCGCAGGCGACAGTGGTACGGGGTAAGTCGGCGATGATGCATGTGAAATTGGGGCTCGTGGCCGGGCTGTTGATGATCTGGGCGGGGCTTGCGGCAGCACAGCAACAGGCATGGGTCCAGGTCGAGGCACACCCTACTCTGGCCGAGGCCGAAGGGCGCGCGCGCGCCTATTCCGCGGCGTTTCCCGATGTGGTGGGTTATCGCCTCGGGTCGCGCTGGTACGGGATCGCACTTGGCCCTTACTCGCCCGACTGGGCGGCGGCGCGGCTGGCGGAACTCAAGCGCGAAAACCTGATCCCGGGCGACAGTTTCCTGACCGACGGTCAGAATTTCCGCGACCGGTTCTGGCCTGCGGGCGCCATCCCTCCGGCTGCCGCGGCGCCCGAGGCGCGTGCTGAGGCCCCCGAAGCGCAGCCCGCCCCCCAACCCGTCAGCGATCAGGAACAGCCTGCCGCCGCATCCATGGCGGCCGCTGACACGCCAGACGAAACCCAGGCCGAGGCGCGCCGGTCAGAAAGCCAGCTTGCCCAGCCTGAGCGTGAGGATCTGCAGCGCGCTCTTGCGTTCGAGGGGTTCTATGCCTCGGGCATCGATGGCGCCATTGGCCCTGGCACCCGCACCGCGATGGCCGCATGGCAAGCCGCACTGGGGTTTGCGACGACTGGCATCCTGACCACCCGTCAGCGCGCGCTGCTGGTGGCAAACTGGCAGGCAGATCTGGCCGAATACGGTTTTCAGACCGTGACCGAGGTCGCGGCCGGGATCGAGATTTCTCTGCCCCTCGGGCTGGTCAGCTTTGACCATTACGAGCCGCCCTTCGTGCATTTCAACGGCAAGACGACCGACGCGATGCGCGTGATCCTGATCTCGCAGCCCGGGGACCGGGCGGCGCTGTACGGGCTGTATGACATTCTCCAGACCCTTGCGATCATCCCACCCCAGGGTGAGCGCAGCCGCAGTGAGCGGTCGTTCGACATCAACGCGGTTGACAGCACCCTTGCCAGCTTTGCCCATGCTGAATTGTCCCAAGGTCTGGTCAAGGGCTATATCCTTGTCTGGCCGCTGTCTGATGCCGACCGGGCAGCCCGCGTTCTGGACGCGATGAGAGCCAGCTTCCGCCCCTTCGGCAACCGCGCACTTGACCCGGGTATGGTTGTGATGACTGCGGAAACGCGGCGCGGGCTACTGTCCGGGCTTGAGGTGCGCCGTCCCCGGCTGTCACGTTCGGGCTTTTATGTCGATGGCGGCGGGCAGGTCGTGACAACGGTCGAGGCCGTGGCCCAGTGCGGCCGCGTGACGCTGGACGGCGTGACCGAGGCGAATGTCACGCTGGTTGATGCCGACAGCGGTGTTGCGCTGCTGACCCCTGATGCGCCGCTGTCGCCGATGGCAGTGGCGGACCTGCAGACCACGCCCGACCGGATCGGTGCCGAAGTGGCGGTGGCGGGCTATTCCTATGAGGACACTCTGCCCGCCCCGGCGCTGACCTATGGCGCGCTGGAAGACATTCGGGGTCTGGCCGGTGAGCCGGGATTGAAACGCCTTGGCATCGCCACCCTGCCCGGCGATGCGGGCGGCCCGGTGATTGACGCCACGGGCGCGGTGCTGGGCATGCTGCGCCCGCGCGAAACGACGGGCACGCGGGTTCTGCCGCAGGGGGTCGAATTCGCCACGTCGGCCGCCGTGATTGCAGGTGTGCTGGCAAGGGCTGGGGTTCTGACGGCCGAGGCCGCTGCCGCAGGGGCGATGGCGCCCGAGGATTTGACCCGTCGCGCCATGGGCATGACCGTTCTGGTGTCGTGCTGGGACTGATCGCACGGCATGCAGACTGAAACCGACAGGGCCGCCCCAACCGGGACGGCCCTTTGTATCCGGTCCGTTCTTGCAGGTCAGGGCGCGTCGGGCGCCGGGGTTGCGGGCGTCGCCTCCGGCGCTGCAACGCGCAGGCCGGGGATCAGCATCGGCACACGGGCGGCATAGGCCTCATACGCGGGGAATGACTGGCGCAGCACACTTTCCTCAAACTGCGCGCGACGGATTTGCAGGGTCAGCCACAGCGCCCCGACACCAAACGCCAGAAACGAGCCATGCGACAACACCACACCCAGAATCATCAGCACCTCGGCACCGTATAGCGGATGGCGTACGATGCCGTAGGCCCCTGTCGTCTTCAACGCGCGGGACGTGGCCATGATCGAGAACGTTTTGCCCAGTTGCAGCAGACAGGCAATCGAGAGCAGCGACCCCGCGATGATCATAAGGGTTGAGATCACCCGCATCTCGGCACTGATCGGATCGGGCGGCAACAGGACCAGCGTCATCATGATGTAGGTGCCCAAAATTGCAATCAGACGCGGCATGATGCCGGACGCGCTTTCCCTTGGGGGCAGCCGGACCAGCGTGAAGTACAAGATGAAAACCAGAAACACGGTGCCCACCAGTTGCGCCGTGAGCGCCAGACCCCAAAGCGGAATTTGATCGGCATGGTGATACAGGCGGGGCATCGGGTCATTCAGACCATACGCGACAGGCTTGCGCCGTGCGGGCAGAAACAGGGTGCCCGCGATGGCATCAATGATCGAAAGCTGACCGGCAAAGTTGCGGTCATAGGCATCGCGCTCATTCGCGTGGTGCCGGTGGTGATACTCGGGCGAGGCGAACACCCATTTCAGCGGGCCAAAAGTGATCCGCGTGTTGGAATGCAGCAGCAGCGAATGGGCGTGGAACAAAAGCTGCGAGATGACCAGCGCCTGCACACTGAAGCCCAGAAAGAATACCGGCAGCATCGACAGAAGGGTCGAGAACACCTGATCCACCGGATGCACGCGGTGGGTGGCCAGCCAGTCCATCTCTTCGACGCTGTGATGTACCGAATGGAACTGCCACAGGAACGGAACGGCATGGCATATCCGGTGCGCCGTATAATAGCCGATGTCCGAGACGATCAGGACACAGATCACCTGCAACCACAGAGGCATCGCGGCGATGGCCGGAAACGGGTTGGCGCCAAAGGCCGCCCCATAGGCAATCATCACCGCACCTGCAACGGCGGCAAAGCCCGCGCGCACCACAAACCCGTTGAACAGCATGTAGAACAGGTCGTTCTTCCAGTCGCGCCGCAACATCGGTTGATCGGGATGCAGCGGCAACAGCCGCTCGAGGGGAATGAAGACGCAAGCCAAGATTAAAATGGCGGTATAGTCCACGGCCCCTGACCCTCCCTCTGCACCCGACAGTTGGCGAGATGCCAGTGAAGAGTGGCCGCATTGCGGCGGCTTGGTGTTGCGATTGCGCTGCCGCGTTTCCCGGTCCGTGGATTACATGCGACGGGGCGTCAACGGCGCGCAATCCCGGTCAGACACGCCAGAACCGCGCCATGAACAGCACATAGACCGACAGCAATTCCAGCCGGCCCACCAGCATGCCCGCCATCATCAACCACTTGGCCGCCCCCGGAAATGCGTGCACCGCCCCCGTCGGTCCCACCTCGGGGCCAAAGACCGGGCCGATGTTGGCCACCGCTGTCCATGCGCCGGTCACGGCTGTCTTGAACTCCAGCCCCGCAAGGCCGAGTGCCACCGCCAAAAGGCCAAAGGTCAGGATGAACATCGTGAAGAACACAATCACCGAATTCACCACCTCGGGGTCCACCTTGCGCCCGTCATAGCGCAGCGGGTTGACCGACGACGGGTTGTGCAACCGCTTGATCTGCACCTTGATCGCCTCGAACAGGATCAGATAGCGAAACACCTTGACCGAACAGCCGGTCGATGACGTGCAGCCCCCGATCAGCCCCACCACGATCAGGATCACAAACGGAAACGGCCCCCAGACGCTCAGATCCACCGAAGAAAACCCGGTGCCCGAGAATGTCGATACCACGTTGAACGCCGTCTCGCGCAGCACGATGTCCAGCGGCACACCTTGGGTGGCCACCTCATAGGCCACGATGGCTGCAACCGCATACACGTTCCAGCGAATATAGGCGCGCACCTGCAAGTCGTAAAACAGTGGCCGGATCGAGCCTTGCGCCAATTGCACAAAGCGGATGAAGGGCATGCTGCCCAGCATCATGAACACCACGGCCGCGTATTCCACAGGCCCCTGAAACAGCCCGAACGACCGGTCCGAGGTTGAAAATCCCCCCGTGCTGACGGTCGTCAACGCATGCACCACCGCCTCGAATCCTGTCATCCCAAGGGCAAAATAGGTAACCGCGCAGGCCACCGTCAGCCAGACATAGATCTGGATCAGTGCCGACGAGATGTCCATCGCGCGCGGCAGCACCTTGCCCAGCGTGTCAAACCCTTCCGAGCGGAAGAACTGCATGCCCCCCACCTTCATCACCGGCAGGAACAGCATCGCGACAATCACGATGCCCAGCCCCCCCAGCCACTGCAGGATGCCGCGCCACAGGTTCGTGCCCAGCGGCAGCGCGTCGATCCCCTCGATCACGGTGGTGCCCGTGGTGGTCATGCCCGATACCGCCTCGAACAGCGCATCGGTGATCGACAGCCCCGGCGCGCCCAGCATCAGTGGCAGCGCGCCAAATGCGGGCATGGCAATCCAGACACCTGTGGTCAGCAAGAAGATCTGCTGCAGCGTCAGCCCTTGGGTCGCCCCGTTCGCCGACGCCAGCGCCGTTGCCCCGCCCGCAACCACGCAGATCACGCCGGACTGGAAAAAGGCCCGCCAATGCGGATCACCCGCCGCATAATCCAGAACCATTGGAAACAGCATGAAAAGACCCATGGCAACCACCAGAAGGCCGATCACATAGGCTACGGGTCGCACGTCCATCATGCGCCACAGCCTTGCGGGCGGGTCTTGCCCAAGTCAACCGCCGATCCCACGCTCACCTGCGCCAAAAACGCGGCAGGGCAAGCACGAAGATGGCAAGCAGACCCAACCGCCCCAGCAGCATCGTAAGCGTCATCAGCCATTTGGCCGCATCGGGAAAATCGCCCGCCACGCCAGTTGCACCCGGAACACCGTCAGCGCCCCTGAACTGGACCCCCGACGCCCCCCCGATCAACCCCAGTATGAACGCAACCGCCAAGCCGAAACTGCCCCACGCCGGAAATGTTCCCGAGAAAAAGCCCGTTCCCGTCAGGATCGAGACAAGATTGAACAGCGTTTCGCGAAACGCGGGCTCGATCCCCATATCGGACGTGGTCAGACGCCACAGCGTGACCACCCCAACCGCCACCACCGCATAAAGCAGCAACCCGCGCACCTGCGGATCACGGATCAGCGTGCGCAGGTCGCCCCCCGCCACCAGTGGCACATAACGGATGTAGGGCGGGCTGCCGGGCAGCATGAACACCGCACCCGCCGGCCGCACTGCCGCGCGCGGCCGGGTCTGCGCAGGGTCAGCCGCAGAATTAGCGGCAGAATCAGCCGCAGAATCAGCCGACGTGAAACAACGTCTGGAACAGGCGGGGGTCCAGGCTTGTTGCGCCAAACGTTGGTCCGTCGGTCAGAATGCTGACGGCGTCATGGCTGTGCAGGCTTTCCTGATGGCTTGCCACCACGCGGAAATCGCCCACCCGGGCATCCTCTTTCAGCACAAGGCAAAAGCTGCGCGCCGCATCTTCGACAAAGATCGGGTTCGCGGCGTTCAGTTCGGCAAAGGCCTGCTCATCCTCGCGTTTGACCATCACTTGCGTCTCGGTGGGCACCGCGGCGCGTGCAAGGTCGATCAGATCTTCGAACCACAGGCAGGCCCCGTCCCGCACCACCACCGAAATCCGCGCGACCGAGCGTTGCGAATGCGGCGTGGCCAGTTGACCCCGTGTCATCCGGGCATGTTCCGACAATTCCAGCGAACACGGGCAGGTGCTGGAATAGACGAAATCCAGATGCATGATCTTGGTTCGCACCCCGCCCCGGTCGACCAGTTCCAGTGCAATGTCATAATATTGCCAGCCCGACAGGCCCGAGCGCAGCGACGGCACCTTGACCGGGAACGAAAGACGCATCTGAATGCGCGCATCAAAGCTGCCCAGATCGCGCTTGTAATCGTCCAGCGCCGCCTCGATCACCTCAAAGCTGAAGGCGGCTTCGGCATGCACATAAAACGACCGCATGATCCGGCTCATGTTGATGCCCTTCTTGTCGGCCTCAAGCGAAACTGTGCCCGTGACGCTCGTCTCCAGCGTCAGGGGCGCGCCGCCATCGCGGGTGCGATAACGCAGGGGCAGACGGAAGTTGGAAATGCCGACATGCTGAATGGTCTGATGCGCTCCAACGATCAGGCTTGAGGGCCCGTTTTGCAGATCGGGCAAACCAGCCTTATAGGCGTCATCCGCGCGGAACGCCTGCGGATAGCTGCGCGACAAAGCGGGATACCCCTGCCCCGGAAGCAGATACCCGACCGAAGGCTCCAGCGTCGCAATTTCGTCATCCGACGACGTGCCCGCCCACAGACGCAGCAGGGCAAGGGCAGCCTCGGCCTCGGCGCGCGACGGCCTGCGCAGGGTCTCGGGCGAATGAATGTTCATTTGGGGGGTATCCTTTCGGTTCGGGCGCGCCAGTGTGGCCTCCGCCTTCAATGTCATCAGGGTATACGCAGCGCCGGACCGGATGGATCACCCCGCAGCGCGCCGCACACGCAATCGGGGGGGCACGGGGCCGGATCAGACCGCGTCCAGCGCCTGCATCAGATCGGCAATCAGATCGCCCGCATCCTCCAACCCGACCGACAGTCGGATCAGCCCGGGCGTGATGCCCAGCAGATCCTTCTGATCTTGCGGCAGGCGTTGGTGGGTTGTGGTGGTGGGATGGGTGGCGATCGTGCGCGCATCGCCCAGATTGTTGGAAATCTTGATGATTTTCAGCGCGTTCATGAACCGGAACGCCGCCTCTTTGCCTGCGGTGATGTCGAACGTCACCAGCGTGCCGCCCGACCCCATCTGTGCGATGGCAAGGGCATGCTGCGGGTGGCTTGGCAGCCCCGGAAAGATCACGCGGCCCAGCGCACGGTGCCCCGACAGCGCCGCCGCAACAACTGCGGCACTTTCTGCCATCGCCCGGCAGCGCAGGTCCAGTGTCTGCATCCCGTTCAACATGATCCAAGCGGTAAAGGGGCTCATAGACCCCCCGGTGTGCTTCATGTACGGCTCGACCACCTTGCGGATGAACGCCTTGGTGCCGCAGATCACGCCGCCCAGCGCACGGCCCTGACCGTCGATGTGTTTGGTCGTGGAATAGACGATGACATCGGCGCCCTGTTCGACGGCGCGGCTGAAAATGGGTGTTGCAAACACGTTGTCCACGATCACCAGCGCCCCGTTGTCATGCGCGATCCGCGACACGGCGGCGATGTCCACCAGGTCCAGCGTCGGGTTCGACATGCTCTCAAAAAACACGGCTTTGGTCTGGGGTGTGACCGCCGCACGCCACGCGTCCAGATCGGCGCCATCCACGAATGTCACAGCTACGCCAAAGCGTGTCAGAACCTCTTCCAGCACATACAGACAGGATCCGAACAGCGCCCGTGCGCTGACCACGTGATCGCCCGCCCGCAGACATGCCGTCAGTGCGCCCGACACCGCCGCCATGCCCGATGAGGTGGCGAAAGCATCCTCGGTCCCCTCAATCGCCGCAATCCGGTCTTCGAACATCCGTGTGGTGGGGTTGCCGTAGCGGGCATAGATGAACTCATCCTCACCGGCCTGAACAAAGCGCGCTTCCGCCGCCTCGGCGTTGGGGTAGACAAACCCTTGGGTCAGAAAGATCGCCTCGGCCATCTCGCCATACTGGCTGCGGCGGCTGCCCTCATGCACAAGTTTTGTGCGGGTTTTCCAATCGTCCGACATGCGCCTGCCCCCGGCAAAGAAAAGCCCCGGCAACGAGGCGCCGGGGCGAACCGCCCGAACCCCTCTTTAGCGGCATGTTTAACGTGGCCCGCAATCCGGCAACAAAGCACCACGAAAGCGTCTTACGACCTTGCGCCAGCGCGGTCAACGGGGCGCCACGCTCAGGTCTTGTCGGCCGGTTCCTCGCCCTCGATAAGGAACCGCTGCAGCGCGAAAATCTGAACCCACAAGAATAACACGAGCGCCGCCGGCATGGCAAACGTCTCCAGCTTGACCCAGGCGTCGGTCGACATGTTTCGCCAGATGACCTCATTGGCCACCGCAAGGGCCACGAACATCACGCACAGGCGCCGCGTCAGGATCATCCAGCCCGCGGTCTGCATGGGCAGAAGATCCCCCATCACCCACTGCAGCCAGCTTTGCCCGCGCAAAAGACCGATCCCCAGGATACCCGCCATGCAGCCATAGACAATACTGGTCTTCATCTTGAAAAACCGCTCATCGTTGAAATATGCCGTCAACCCGCCGAAAAAGATCACCATGAACGCGGTAAAAACCTGCATCCGGCTCAGCTTGCCTGTCAGCAGCCAAAGTGCCGCCATTGACAACAGCAGAATGGGAATGAAGACAAGGGCGGCCACGATGAACCCGGTGTATTCCGCCCCACCGATGGTGAAACTGTCGTCGCGGATGCGCAGATAGGTCAGGAAAAAGACCAGCGTCGGTCCCAGTTCCAAAACCTGTTTCACCACACCGTTTATTTTACGCTCTGCCATTTTCCTGCCCCCTCTCAATCTGCGTCCAGACCCATCAGGGCGCGCGCAAAATCATCAGGATCAAAGGGTTGCAGATCGTCGATCTGTTCGCCCACCCCGATGGCATGGATCGGCAACCCGAACTTGTCAGCCAGCGCCACCAGCACGCCGCCCTTGGCCGTGCCGTCCAGTTTCGTCATCACAAGGCCCGAAACATCGGCGATTCTGGCAAAAATCTCGACCTGCGCCAGCGCATTCTGCCCTGTGGTGGCATCCAGAACCAACAGCGTGTTGTGCGGCGCACTTGGGTCTTTCTTGCGCAGAACGCGCACGATCTTGGCCAGTTCCTCCATCAGATCTGCGCGGTTCTGCAACCGCCCTGCCGTGTCGATCAGCAACAGGTCCACCCCTTCGGCCTGCGCGCGGACGAGCGCATCGAAGGCAAGGCTGGCCGGGTCAGACCCTTCGGGTGCCGTCATCACCGGAACGCCTGCCCGCGTGCCCCAGATCTGCAACTGCGCGACCGCCGCCGCCCGGAACGTATCCCCCGCCGCAATGATCACCGACTTTCCGGCGGCCCGAAACTGGCTGGCCAGCTTGCCGATGGTCGTCGTCTTGCCGGATCCGTTCACGCCCACCACCAGCACAACCTGGGGTTTCTGGGGATAAAGCGGCAGGGGCCGCGCCACCGGCGTCATGATCCGCGCCACTTCCGTGGCCAGCGCCACGCGCAATTCTGTCGCTGTGACGCGGCGTCCCATCCGCCCCTCGGCGATGTTCGCGGTGACGCGCAGCGCCGTGTCCACGCCCATGTCGGCCTGGATCAGCACCTCTTCCAGGCTTTCCAGCATGGCGTCATCCAGCGTGCGCCGTGCTTCCTCCACCCCCGGTTTGGCCCCGAACAGCCGCCCAAGGGCCGAGGGTTTCAGTGGGATCGGGGCTGCAACGGGCGCAGGAGTCGAGTCGGCCTCCGCATCCACGGGCGCCTCGACCAAAGCCTCCAGCCCCTCTCCGATCTTGTCGGATGAGCGGAACATCTTCTCGCGCAGTTTCTTGAAGAATGACATCGGGGCCTCGGGCAAACGTGCGGCGTCTTTCCCTCACCTAAGCGGTTTGCACGGGTGAGGAAAGGGCCGCACCCCGCAATGCGTCCCGAAAACCGGGTCGGATGGCCACATCCGTGCGACAGCGTCGCCTTCGACTCGCCCGATTTACCTGCTACACCCTGCGCATGCGTGCCGTTTTCCCTGCCATTCCCGTCTTCGCCGCCGTCACCCTTGCCCCCGTCGCCCTGATGGCATTGGGGGCGATCTGGGGCGGTGTCTGGCTGTGGGCCGGGTTCGCGTACATGGCCCTTCTGGTGGCAGCCATCGACCAGATCCTTCCTCACGCGGCCGGCAACGCAGCCGAGGGTGTCGAATTTCCCGGCTCGGACGCCGTGCTGACCGTAATCGGACTGGCACATCTGGCGCTGGTTCCGCTGACGGTCTGGGCCGTGGCCGGACCCTCGGCACTGACGGGGGCCGAACGTGTCGTGGCCTTTCTCGCCGCAAGTTACTGGATGGGTCAGGTCGCCCACCCTGCCGCGCATGAATTGATCCACCGGGGCAACCGCTGGCTTTTTCGGATGGGCGTCGCGGTCTACACGACGATCCTTTTTGGCCACCACGCCAGTGCCCACCGCCTTGTCCATCACCGTGCCGTGGCTACGCCCGAAGATCCCAGTTCTGCCCCCGCAGGCATGGGGTTCTGGCGATTTGCGCCGCGTGCATGGGCGGGCAGCTTTCGCGCCGGTCGCGCGGCGGAAGATGCCTTGCGCGCGCGGGCCGGGCGCGGCGGCCTGCACCCCTATGTGGTCTATGTAGGCGGGGCGATGGCGTCCCTGTGGCTGGGGGCGGTGATTGCCGGGCCGTTGGGCGCACTGGTATGGCTTAGCCTTGCCGCTTATGCGCAACTGCAACTGCTGCTCGCAGACTATGTCCAGCACTACGGCTTGCAACGTGCCCGCGCAGGCACGCGATATGAGCCGGTTGGCCCCCGCCATTCGTGGAACGCACCGCAGTGGTTTTCGTCGGCCCTGATGCTGAACGCGCCGCGCCATTCCGATCATCACGCCCACCCCGGCCGCCCCTATCCTGCCTTGCAGCTTGGGGATCAGGTTCCGATGCTGCCCTGGCCCCTGCCAGTTGCGTGCGTTCTGGCCCTGTGGCCACGCCAGTGGCGCCGCGCCATGCGCCCCCATGTCGCACGCTGGGCCGCAACGGCGCCGCTGACGCAGGCGTGACTGGCGCCGCATCCGCCTCCATGGCACCATCCAACCGAAATGACCGAGGTTTCCCATGCGCCGCTTTGTCCTGACGCTTGCCTTGTTGCCCCAAATGCTGCACGCGGCCGAGGTTCCGCTGACGGCGGCCGAGTTTGGCGCCTATGCCACCGGCAAGACGCTGACCTATTCGCAGGGAGGTTCTGTCTATGGGGCCGAGCAATACTTGCCCGGCAACCGCGTCCTGTGGGCCTTCAAGGATGACACCTGCCGCGAGGGCCGGTGGTATGAAAAGGCAGGTCAGATCTGCTTTGTCTACAATTACGATCCCAGCCCGCAATGCTGGACATTCTGGCAAGGTGACAACGGCCTGAACGCCCGGTTCGCAGGTGACGGCCCCGGAACAGAACTGTCCGAGGTCGCCATGTCGCCGCAGCCTCTGCAGTGCGCGGGGCCTGACGTCGGCGTGTAACAAGTCGAATTCGAATTATTTCGCGATGATTCAGACCCCTCAACCGGGCCTGACTTGCACTGTTCCAACATATTCTGAAAACACTTTAGAACAGCGACCCTTGGTCAGGTGGCTTGGGGGCTGGTCTTTTCGCGGTCTTGCCGCCCAGCGACACGCGGCCGTCGTGAAACTCGATCTCAAGCGAGGACGCCTTTTCGGCCTGATCCCTGCTGGTGATGACAATCCCTTCGCCGCGCACGACCGCATAGCCGCGCGCCAGCGTCTGAGCGTAGCCCAGAGTCTGACGCGTGCGTTCAAGCGCTTCCAGACGCCGCGCAAGGTCGGCCAGCCGCTGGCCGGGTGCTGCCTCCAACCGGCCTGAAAGGCCGCCAAGCGCCCGCCGCCCCTGCACAGATCGCTCGGCACTGCGCGCAATCAGTTGCGCCAGCGCCGGGGCCAGCCGCGCGCCCAGTGCTGCCGCCCGGTCGGCGGCCCGCTCGGTTCGACGGGCGTGTGCCGCCGCCAACCGTTGACCCACACTTGCTACGTGATCCGCGCGCCGCACCACCAGCCCGTACAGCGCCGATACGCCTGCGCGCCCTGCCTGCCGTTCATAGGCCCCGCGCTTTTTTGACACCGCCACCGACAATGCCCCGGCCAGCCGCCCAGCCGCCGTATCCAGCCGCTGCACCGGAACCGTCAGCAGCGCATCGGCCCTCGGCAAGGCGCGCGCCAGATCACGCAGCCTCTGGCCGCGCTGTGCCACGCCTTGGGCCAGCGCCCGGCTGAGGCGCGCGCCAAGGTCATCGACGTTGGCCAGCAGATCCAGCCGCACGGGCACCGCCATCTCGGCCGCAGCCGTTGGCGTCGGCGCGCGCCTGTCGGCAACATGGTCGATCAGCGTTGTATCCGTCTCGTGCCCAACGGCCGAAATCAGAGGGATCTGCGACGCTGCCACCGCCCGCACCACGATTTCCTCGTTGAACCCCCACAAATCCTCGAGGCTGCCACCCCCCCGCGCCACGATCAGCAGGTCCGGCCGCGGGATCGGCCCCCCCGGCGCAATCGCGTTGAACCCCCGGATCGCCGCCGCCACCTCGGCCGCGCAGGCCTGGCCCTGCACCGCCACCGGCCAGATCAGCACATGGCGCGGAAAACGGTCGCGCAGACGGTGCAGGATGTCTCGGATAACCGCCCCCGAGGGCGAAGTCACCACCCCGATCACCTCTGGCAGATAGGGAATGGGTCTTTTGCGGGCCGCATCGAACAGCCCTTCGGCCTGCAGGGCCAGACGGCGCTTGTCCAGCATCGCCATCAGCGCGCCCGCACCCGCCGGGGCCATATCGTCGACGATCAGCTGATATTTGGACTGGCCCGGAAAGGTTGTCATCCGCCCTGTGGCGATCACCTCCATCCCTTCTTCGGGACGGACCTGCATCTTGGCCACCTGCCCCTTCCATGAAATTGCGGCAATGACACTGCGGTCATCCTTGAGGTCGAAATAGAGGTGCCCCGAGGCCGGGCGGCTGACCCGACCCACCTCGCCGCGCACGCGCACCAGGCCGAATTCGCCCTCGATCACACGCTTGACCGCCCCGGACAACTCCGAGACGGTATATTCGGGGCTGTTGCCCGGGGGCGGTGTATCGTCAAGCAGATCCATCCACCTGTTGTGCCAGCAGGTCTTGCGCTGTGCAACAGGCCTCGGCCTTCGCCGCCGTCACCCCGAAAGTGGCCGATGGAATGCAAGGTCCGGACAAGGCCGCGCGCAGTGGCCCGCGTGCGGCCTTGTTCAGGGCCCGGCCGCGCGCTATGCGCACAGCATTCAGATCCGGACGGGAAGGTGCTGCCCATGAACATCCTTATCCTTGGGGGCGGCGGGCGCGAACATGCGCTTGCCTGGGCCGTCAAACAGAACCCCAAGACGGACCGTCTGATCGTGGCCCCCGGCAATGCGGGGATCGCGGCGCTGGCCGAGGTGGCGGACATCGACATCCTCGATGGTGGGGCGGTCGTGATGTTTTGCGCAGAAAACGCCGTCGATTTCGTGATCATTGGCCCCGAGGCGCCGCTGGCCGCAGGGGTGGCAGATGCGACACGCGGCGCAGGCATCCTGACCTTCGGCCCCTCGGCGCAGGCAGCACGGCTCGAGGCGTCAAAGGCTTTCACCAAACAGATCTGCGATGCCTGCGGCGCGCCCACGGCCGCCTATGCCCGCTTTACCGACAAGGATGCGGCGCGGGCTTATGTGGTGAAAAAGGGGACGCCTTTGGTCATAAAGGCCGATGGACTGGCCGCGGGCAAGGGTGTGATCATGGGCATGACGCTCGCCGAGGCGCTGGACGGGATCGACGAGATCTTCGGCGGTGCCTTTGGCGCGGCGGGTGCCGAGGTGGTGATCGAAGATTTCATGCCGGGCGAAGAGGCCAGTTTCTTTGTCTTGTCCGATGGCACCAACGCCCTTCCCATTGGCACCGCTCAGGACCACAAGCGTGTGGGCGAAGGCGATACGGGGCCGAACACCGGCGGCATGGGCGCCTACTCGCCCGCGCCCGTCCTGACACAGGCCCTGCAGGCGCAAGCCATGGCCACGATCGTGCTGCCCACGATCCGCGAAATGGCGGCGCGCGGCACACCCTATCAGGGCGTGCTCTATGCCGGCCTGATGATCCACGAAGGACAAGCCCGTCTGGTCGAATACAACTGCCGCTTTGGCGACCCCGAAACCCAGGTTCTGATGATGCGCCTGGGTGCACAGGCGCTGGACCTGATGCTCGCCTGCGCCGAAGTGCGGCTGGATACGGCCCAGGTAAACTGGGCAGACGACCACGCGTTGACCGTGGTGATGGCAGCAAACGGCTATCCCGGTGAGTATTCCAAGGGTAGTCCGATCCATGGGCTGGACGACATTCCCGCGTCCTCGCAACAGGTCGTTTTCCATGCCGGAACCCGCATGCATGACGGCATGGTCACGGCAAGCGGCGGGCGCGTCCTGAACGTGACGGCACGAGGCCACACTTTGGCGGATGCCCGCGCGCGCGCATACGCCATGGTGGATGCCGTCGATTGGCCCGACGGCTTTTGCCGCCGCGATATCGGCTGGCGCGCGCTCTGAGCGGAGCCCCCTATTTCCGGTCGGGGAATAGCCTGCGCTCGCAGGCACCTGCGGGTCTTGCGCCGCCCTGCCGGGGCGCATAAGAAGCGCTCGGAACTCAGGGGCCGGAAGAGGAATCCATGCCGCTTCTCGTGATGAAATTCGGCGGCACCTCGGTGGCTGACCTTGCGCGCATCGAAAACGCGGCCAAGAAGGTGCTGCGTGAGGTTGACCGGGGCTATGACGTGATCGCCATCGTCAGCGCCATGTCGGGCGAGACGAACCGCCTCGTAGGCTACGTCGAGGGCACGTCGAAGCTGTATGATGCCCGCGAATATGACGCCGTGGTGGCTGCGGGCGAAAACGTGACGGCCGGTCTGCTGGCGCTGCGTCTGCAGGAAATGGGGATTCCGGCGCGCAGCTGGCAGGGCTGGCAGGTGCCGATCAACACCACTTCGGCGCATGGCTCGGCCCGGTTCATGGAGATCCCGCGCACCCATATCGACGCGAAATTCGCCGAAGGGTTCAGGGTGGCGGTTGTTGCGGGCTTTCAGGGCGTGTCTGCCGAAGGCCGCGTCACCACCCTCGGCCGTGGCGGGTCGGATACCACTGCCGTCGCTTTTGCCGCCGCCTTTGATGCAGAACGCTGCGACATCTACACCGATGTCGACGGCATCTACACCACTGACCCGCGCATCACCTCAAAGGCGCGCAAGCTGGAAAAGATCGCGTTCGAGGAAATGCTGGAACTGGCCTCGCTGGGGGCCAAGGTGCTGCAAACCCGCTCGGTCGAGCTTGCCATGCGCTACAAGGTGCGGTTGCGGGTCTTGTCCTCATTCGAGGATACCGACGAAAATTCTGGAACGCTGGTCTGTGACGAGGATGAGATCATGGAATCGAAAGTGGTATCGGGCGTGGCCTACAGCAGGGATGAGGCGAAAATGACACTTGTGACGGTCGAAGACCGCCCCGGCGTCGCCTCGGCCATCTTCGGCCCGTTGGCCGATGCGGGCGTAAACGTCGACATGATCGTGCAGAATATCTCGGAAAAGAACTACGGCAGTCACCCCGGCGCCGTGACCGACATGACCTTTTCGGTGCCGGTCAATCAGGTGGCCCGCGCCCAGAAAGCGATGGAAGATGCCCGCGCAGCGGGAAAGATAGTCTATGAATATCTGATCGCCGATACGGACGTCGCCAAGGTGTCTGTCGTCGGCATCGGCATGCGCAGTCAGGTCGGTGTCGCCGCGCGGATGTTTGCCGCCCTTGCCGCCGAGAATGTGAACATAAAGGTCATCGCCACCTCCGAGATCAAGATCTCGGTCCTGATTGACCGCAAGTATATGGAACTGGCCGTTCAGGCGTTGCATGATGCGTTCGATCTGGACAAGGCCTGATACACTTCAGCCACATGGCTGCCTTGCACTTTTGTCTTTGGCACCTGCCCCTGCCCCAACGGCGCAACATCATGTCTATCCGCTGATCCTTCGAAACGAAGGGGGTGCAATACACTCTCCCCTTTGTCATATCCTTGCCCTATAGGTTGCAACAGCCCGCAAGGATAAAGCGCCCCATATGCCTGAACGGACAGAAACCGAAAGCCGCAAACTGCTGCGGCGACTGCGTGACACGCTGGCCATTTCGGGCGGCGGGCAGGACCGGCTTGACCGGATCACCCACATCATCGCCGACAGCATGGGCACCGAAGTGTGCTCGATCTATCTTTTCCGCGACCCCGAAACGCTTGAGCTTTGCGCCACCGAAGGCCTGAACCCGGAGGCGGTTCACAAGACCCGGATGAAGCTGGGCGAAGGCCTTGTAGGCCGTGTGGCGCGCACCAGCGCCGCCGTCAATACCGCTGATGCGCCCGGTGCAAAGGGCTTTCGCTTCATGCCCGAGACGGGAGAGGAGATCTACTCCAGCTTTCTTGGCGTTCCGATCCAACGGGTGGGCGAAAAGCTGGGCGTTCTGGTCGTGCAGTCGAAAACCGCCCGCGCCTATACGGACGACGAGATCTATGCCCTCGAAGTCGTGGCGATGGTTCTGGCCGAAATGACGGAACTTGGCGCGTTCACCTCTGATAACGACGGCATGCGCGCGCTGCACCGCCAGCCGCTGATGTTCCGGGGCGCGACCGGGCAGGAAGGGGCGGCCGAAGGCAACGTCTGGCTGCACGAGCCGCGCGTGGTTGTGACCAACCCCGTCGCCGACGACCCGGTGGCCGAGTCCGAGCGCATCCGCGCGGCCGTCGGGCAGTTGCGCGTGTCAGTCGATGACCTTTTGTCCGTGCAAAGCCTTGACAAGGAACAAAAGCAGGTGCTCGAAGCGTACCGGATGTTTGCCAACAGCCGGGGCTGGCTGAGGCGCATGGAGGAGGACATCGCCTCGGGCCTTTCCGCCGAAGCCGCGGTGGAAAAGGAACAATCCGCCGCCCGCGCGCGGCTGGAACAGGTGCCCGACGCCTATTTGCGCGAACGGCTGAACGATCTGGATGATCTGTCGAACCGCCTTCTGCGCATCTTGACCGGGCAGGGGCAGGACACGGGCGCTGATCTGCCCGAAAACCCGGTGCTGGTGGCCCGCAGCATCGGGCCGGGCGAATTACTGGAATACGGGCGCAAGCTGCGCGGCGTGGTGCTTGAAGAAGGCTCGGTTGGCAGCCATGCCGCAATCGTGGCCCGCGCTCTGGCCATTCCGTTGATCATCCATGCCCGGCGCATCACGTCCGAGGCGTTGAACGGCGACCATATCCTTGTCGACGGCGATCAGGGCATCGCGCATCTGCGCCCCGAAGAGACCGTCGCCGGCGCCTTTCGCGACAAGATCGCCATGCAGGCCGAGGCGCAAAAGCGGTATGCATCCTTGCGCGGCCTTCCCGCCACCGCGCGCTGTGGAACGACCGTGGCGCTGCACATGAACGCGGGTCTGATGGCCGATCTGCCCAGCCTCGAAGGCTCGGGCGCTGAAGGTGTGGGCCTGTTTCGCACCGAATTGCAGTTTCTGGTGCGCAACAAGATGCCCCGCCGTGCAGAACTCGCGGCACTGTATACGCGCGTGATGGATGCCGCCAATGGCCGCCGCGTGGCGTTTCGCACGCTTGATATCGGGTCGGACAAGGTGCTGCCCTACATGAAGCCCAATGACGAACCGAACCCCGCCATGGGCTGGCGTGCAATCCGCGTGGGCCTGGACAAGCCGGGCGTGCTTCGCATGCAGGTGCAGGCGCTGCTGCGGGCCGCAAATGGGCGCCCGTTGACCATCATGTTTCCGTTCATCACCGAAATGGCCGAGTTTCAAATGGCCCGCAGCCATGTTCTGCGCGAGGTGCACCGCGAGAAATCGCTGGGCCATGTCGTGCCCGCGCAGATGGAAATCGGCGCCATGATGGAGACGCCCAGCCTTGCCTATGCCCCGCAGGCGTTCTTCGAACTGGTCGATTTCGTCTCGATCGGAGGCAATGACCTCAAGCAGTTCTTCTTTGCCGCCGACCGTGAGAATGAGCGGGTGCGCCGCCGTTATGACACGTTGAACCTGTCGTTTCTGGGGTTTCTTGAGCAGATCGTGGCGCGCTGCGCGGAGTCCGACACGCCCTTGTCGTTTTGTGGCGAAGACGCGGGCCGCCCTGTCGAGGCGCTGGCACTGGCCGCGCTTGGTCTGCGCAGTTTGTCGATGCGCCCGGCTTCGGTCGGGCCGGTCAAGGCGCTGTTGCGCCGGGTAGACCTTGATGACGCGCGGGCCGTTATTCTGGCTGCGCGCGCGCGCGGTGACGAAACCGCACGGCCAGCGCTGATGGATTATCTCTCAGGTATTCCGACCTAGGCGGCGTCAGAACGCTTTGCCTGAATTTGCATCTTTGCCGCTTGTGATATCCCAAAACAGCTTAAATGCCCTTGATTAGGCAGGGGTGCGCCGGGTGCGGAAGGTGCTCCGCGCCATGCCGTGTTGGCCCTTCGTTCGTTTTGGCGCCGGGCATGCGGAGGCCGTCTAAGCCACGGTGAAAATCAGGCCCGTGAAATCAGACCCTGAGCAACCGCGCTGCGAAACGCCTGCAATACAGGCTCGGCGCCGTGCACTTCGGCAAGACGCAACAGGCCAAAGCGCACCCGCGCCACCTCGCGGTAGTAGTTCAGGAAAGCCGCGTTCAACGCGGCCCCTGTCACCGCGCCCAAGACCGGCACAGCCTGTGCCGCCAGCTTTTGCCCCATCGCGGCGGCCAGTTTTGGCGCGATGCTGGCAATGATCTTTTGCACCGCCGGCCCCGTGATCGTCAGCCTGGCCGAGAAAAAGCCGGTGTTTATCCCGTCATCGGACGCGAGAGGCGAGCCTGCGCCAAACACCCGGATGCATTCTGCCCGGATCGCGGGATCCTCGGGGTCGAACCCGGCCTCAATCGCCGCCTGCCGGATTGCATGAAAGATGACCGTGATCGTGACCGGCAGTTCCGCAAGAGCCGTCGGCAGGCCGCCCGCACCGCCCGCGGCACCGGTGGCCATTGCAGCCATCAGCGGCCCACGGTCGCCCAGTCTGGCGCTTAAGTCAGGCAGGCGCGCGCCCTGGCCCGCCATGGTGTAGGCTGCGTTCAGGGCGCGTTCGACCGACCGCTCAATCTGGCCGCGAAAGGCTGCAGGCACCAGCGCCATCTGCTTTTCAAGGCTGCCGCCAAGGCGGTTCACAAGGCTCATCACCGGGCCGTTGGCGCGTTTGTGGCGCGCGGCAAGGGCCGCGATGTGCGGGGCCAGTTCATCGGCGGGGCGGGCGGGCATTGTTTCCATACGCCTGATATGGGGTGGATTTCGGGCACCGCAATGGGAACCGGGGGCGGGACCCTCAGGTCGCTTTGGTCACGGCCCCCGTCACCCCCGCCCAGCCGCCCCGTTTCAACTCTTTGCCCAGAACGCGGTCGGGGTTGGTGGGGGGGGGCATCACCACACCCTGAAGCCGGGAAAAACCAAAGCGGCCATAATAGGGCGCGTCGCCCACCAGCAAAACGCGCTCCCACCCCAGACGCCGGGCCTCGGCCAGACTTTCGTTGATCAACAACGCCCCCAACCCCTCGCCCTGGCGCGTCGGGTGCACGGCTACGGGACCCAGCAGCAAGATATCCTGTCCGCCCACCAGCGCGGGCCAATAACGGATCACTGCGGCAAGGGTCGTGTCAGCATCGCGCAGCGTCAGACACAGGGCAGCTACTGTGGGCACCGCGTCGCGCAGCCGATAAGAGGAAAGTGCCGTGCGGCCCGGCGCAAAACACAGGTCATAAAGCGCCTCGACCTCCCACCAGTCGGCCTCGGTCTCTTCCTCAAGCTTGTACAAGCCGCCGCCCTCCGAAAGTCATGGGGAAAGTCATGGCCCCCCGGAAGCCTCAGGCCGATTCCACTGGAACAGCGGCGTAACATGCGATTGTGTCGTGTTCAAATCGTCATGTTTTCGCGTGAAAGACAGCATCCATGTTCTACCGACCCGAGGATGGCCACGGCCTTTCGCACAACCCGTTCAACGCCATCGTCGCCCCACGCCCCATTGGCTGGATCTCGACGCGCGGTACCGGCGGCGACAATCTGGCGCCCTATTCGTTTTTCAACGCGGTAGCGTATATGCCGCCGCAGGTCATGTTCGCCTCGACCGGCGTGAAGGACAGCCTGATCAACATCCGCGAAACGGGGGTATTTGCGGTCAACATCGTGGGTGCGGCCATGATGCAGGCGATGAACGCCACCTCGGCCCCCCTGCCGTTGGGGCAGGACGAATTCGCCCATGCGGGGCTGACAAAAGCCGATTGCATCACCATCTCTTGCCCCCGCGTGGCCGACGCCCCCGCCACGCTGGAATGCGGGCTGACACAAATCATCACGCTTGAGGGGCGGGACAACTATCTGATTTTGGGCAGGGTTTCGGGCGTGCATCTGGCCGATGACTGCATGACCAACGGCCAGTTTGACGCCACCCGCTACCGCCCCCTCGCCCGGATGGGCTACAAGGATTACGCAATCGTAAGCGAGGTTTTCGCGATGGAACGCCCGGGGGGCGCCTGAGGGGTCGATCCATCCTTTCCCGTTTCGAGACAGGGGGTACTCGGCCATGCGACGTGCCTTGCGGACAGTCCTTTATGAAACGCCTTGAAACCTACCGCGCAGTAGTGCGCAACCGGGCCACGCCCACCCTGATCCTGATCAGCCTGCTTCTCGGCGGCATCTGCCGGTCACGGCAATTCACCTCGATCAACGCCACAGCCTATGCCGAGGTCGCGCCTGCGGTGATGGGATCGGTCACCAGCTTTACTTCGGTCATGCAGCAGCTTTCAGCTTCGGTGAGCATCACCGCTGCCGCCTTCGGGCTTGAGGCGGCGCATGCGTTGCCGGGCGGCGGCGCGCTGGATGCGGCGCATTTCCCGCCGGTGTTCGTTGGCATCGCAGTGGTGTCGCTGATCTCGGCCATCAGCTTTCTGCGTCACTCCCAGGCCTCGGGGACAACGCTGGTGGATAGGCCCTGAGCGCTCTTTCGCGCAGCCCGCGCCGCGCCTAAGGTGCACGCGCGTGGGAAAGGATGAATTTGGATGGAACAGGCCATGCATACCATGATCGGGATTATCGGAGGCTCGGGGGTCTATCAGATCGACGGACTGGAGGGCGGAAGCTGGGTCCGGGTGAAAACCCCCTGGGGCCGGCCCTCGGATGACGTGTTCGTGGGCCGTCTGAACGGCGTGCCACTGGCCTTTTTGCCGCGCCACGGGCGGGGGCATGTCCAGTCGCCCTCGACGGTCAATTACCGCGCGAATATCGACGCGCTGAAACGGTTGGGCTGCACCGATGTGGTGGCGCTGTCGGCGGTGGGGTCATTGCGTGAAGACTATGTTCCGGGCGATTTCGTCATGGTCGATCAATATATCGACCGCACGTTTGCGCGCGAGAAGTCCTTTTTCGGCGCAGGCTGCGTGGCCCATGTCGGCTTTTCCCACCCCACCTGCACGCGTCTTGGCGCCGCCGTGGCCGAGGCCGCCCGCGCCACGGGCGTGCGCGTGCATCAGGGGGCAACCTATGTGGCGATGGAGGGGCCGCAGTTTTCCACGCTTGCGGAATCGCGGCTCTATCGCCAGTGGGGCGCCGATCTGATCGGGATGACCGGCATGCCCGAAGCCAAACTCGCCCGCGAGGCCGAGCTTTGCTATGCCTGCGTGGCCATGGTGACCGATTATGACTGCTGGCATCCGGATCATGGCGCCGTCGATGTGCGGGCGGTGGTTGCAACGCTGGCCGCCAATGCAGGGGCAGCAAAGGCGCTGGTCGCGGGGTTGCCAGGCCGGGTTGGCGGCGTGCGCACACCGTGCCCGCAAGGGTGTGACCACGCGCTGGACCATGCGGTGATGACGGCGCCCGCCGTGCGCGATGCGGGACTGGTCGAGAAACTGGGAGCCGTCGCAGGACGGGTTTTGAAGGGCTGACAAATGCAAAAGAGTGTCAAGGATTACATCCGCACGATCCCCGATTTCCCGCATGAGGGCATCCTGTTTCGTGACGTGACCACCCTGTTTGCCGATGCGCGCGGGTTCCGGATGTGCGTGGACCAGCTGCTGGCACCGTATGCAGGCATGCGGATCGACAAGGTGGTGGGGCTTGAGGCGCGGGGCTTCATCCTCGGCGGCGCCGTGGCGCATCAGCTTTCCAGTGGTTTCGTGCCGGTGCGCAAGGCGGGCAAGCTGCCGGGACAGACGATATCCGAGGCCTATTCACTGGAGTATGGCGAGGCCGTGGTTGAATTGCACCAGGATGCACTGCAGCCGGGCGAAACCGTCCTGCTGGTCGATGACCTTCTGGCAACCGGCGGCACGGCCGAGGCCGGGATCAAGCTGATCGAGCGGCTGGGAGGCAAGATCGCGGGTTGCGCCTTTGTGGTCGATTTGCCCGATCTGGGCGGGCGCAAACGGCTGGAGATGCTGGGCATGGACGTGCATGCCCTGTGCGCGTTTGACGGGCTTTAGACGTGCATTAACCCTGCGGCAGGAATTGCCCGCTACACCCTGAGTCGGGGCCCGCAAGGCCCTGTTGCTTGCAACGGGGACCAGCCCCCGGATGACGTGCTGCTTGCACTCACACGTCACTCTAACCCCACCCCGCCGGACCCCCAGTTCCGGCGGGGATACTTCAAGAACCTGCCATTTCGCGGCAGTGGCGCGCAACTGACTGCGGCCGGTCAGGTTCTGCGGCACCAACCGCCAACCCCGTTTCAACACGGGATGCAAACGCAGCCAGCGTCCAAAGGCCCCCCCTTCCCTTCGAAGGCAAAACCCCTATGGTGGAGGGACGCAAGGCACGGGGACAGGACATGGCGCGGTCTATCGATTATGGAAATCTGATGCATCGGGCGATGCGCGGGCTGATCCAGTCGGTGCTGACCGATGTGGGGCAAAACGGCCTGCCGGGGGCGCACCACTTTTTCATAACGTTCGACACCACGCACCCCGACGTGGCGATGGCCGACTGGCTTATGGCCAGATATCCGACCGAAATGACCATCGTGATCCAGCACTGGTTCGAGAATTTGACCGTCACCGATCACGGCTTTACCGTCACGCTGAACTTCGGCAACCAGCCCGAGCCGATGATCATACCGTTCGATGCGGTTCGCACCTTTGTCGATCCATCTGTTGAATTCGGGTTGCGTTTTGAAAGCCATTCAGACGACGACGACGATGACGAAGATGCGGTGGAAGACGAAGACGATGACGATCCCACGCCCCCGCCACGCGATGCCGAGGTGGTCAGCCTCGACAAGTTCCGCAAAAGCTGAACGTTCGCATACCACTGCATGCCGATTGATTTTGCCGCTTGCGCCCCCTAAAAGCGGTGCGACGCATGATCTGCAAAAAGGCTGCACCCATGACCCAAGCGCCCGCCACCCGCACCGAAACTGACAGCTTTGGCCCACTGGAGGTGCCCGGTGACAAATATTGGGGCGCGCAGACCCAACGCTCGATCATCAACTTCCCGATCGGATGGGAGCGTCAGCCCGTAGCGATTATCCGCGCACTGGGGGTCATCAAGAAGGCCTGTGCGCTGGTCAACATTGATCAGGATGACATTGCGCCGGAATTGGGTCAAGCCATCGCGGCGGCGGCGGATGAGGTGATTGCAGGCACGTTCGACGACAACTTTCCGCTTGTGGTCTGGCAGACCGGATCGGGCACGCAGTCGAACATGAATGCCAATGAGGTGATCAGCAACCGCGCGATCGAAATGCTGGGCGGCGTGATGGGCAGCAAGAAGCCGGTACACCCGAACGATCATGTGAACATGGGCCAGTCGTCGAACGACACCTTCCCCACTGCGATGCACGTGGCCATCGGCATGATGGCGCGCGATGTGCTGATCCCGGGACTGGAAAAGCTGCATGGCGCGCTGGATGCCAAGGCGAAAGAGTTCAAGGATATCATCAAGATCGGGCGCACCCACACCCAGGACGCGACCCCGCTTACACTCGGGCAGGAGTTTTCGGGTTATGCCAAGCAGGTCGAAAAGGGCATAACCCGAGTAAAGATGTGCCTGCCCGACATCTATGAATTGGCGCAGGGCGGCACCGCCGTCGGCACCGGTCTGAACACCCGCGTCGGCTGGGACACACGGGTGGCGGCGTCGATTGCCGACATCACCGGCCTGCCTTTTGTGACCGCGCCCAACAAGTTCGAGGCGCTGGCCGCGCATGATGCGATGGTGATGTTTTCGGGCGCATTGAAAACAGTTGCGGCATCCTTGTTCAAGATCGCCAACGACTTGCGGTTTTTGGGCTCGGGGCCACGGTCAGGCCTTGGCGAGTTGATCCTGCCCGAAAATGAGCCGGGGTCATCAATCATGCCGGGCAAGGTGAACCCGACGCAGGCCGAGGCGCTGACCATGGTCTGCGCCCATGTGATGGGCAATGACGCGGCCGTGGGTTTTGCGGGCAGTCAGGGGCATTTCGAACTGAACGTCTACAACCCGATGATGTCCTATAACGTGTTGCAAAGCATGCAGCTTCTGGGCGATGCGGCGGGGTCGTTCACCGACAACATGGTTGTGGGCACGCAGGCCAACGTCACGCGCATCGACAAGCTGATGAAGGAATCGCTCATGCTGGTGACGGCACTTGCGCCCACTATCGGCTATGACAATGCGACCAAGGTTGCCAAGACCGCCCACAAGAACGGCACCACCTTGCGCGAAGAGGCGATTGCGCTTGGGTTTGTCGATGGCGAGACGTTTGACCGCGTGGTCCGCCCGGAAGATATGGTGGGACCCAAGGGCTGAAGCGTGGCAGACATCGTCAACCTGCGGCAGAGGCGAAAGGCGGCGGCCCAAAAGGCGGCCCGCGCAGCGGCCGATGAAAACAGCGCGCGCTTTGGCCGAACAGCGGCCGAACGTGCCGCCGACAAGGCGCAGGCCGGGAAAGCCGCACGCGACCTTGACGGCCACAAGAGGGATCCGGATGGGGAGACCCTGACCTGACTCCGGACCGCACCTCATTTCCGAAAGATCGGCCCATATCAGCGGAAGGGTTTTGTCAGCGGCCCACGGCTACAGTAGACTACGGCGTATGACCGCGCGCCCCGTCAAACACTCGCTGACCCTTCGTGGCCACCGAACGTCGGTGTCCCTGGAAGAGGCTTTCTGGACCAGTTTTCGCGCGATTGCCGAGGGCGAGGGCATGACCGTAAACGCGCTGGCTGCACAGATTGACGCCGCACGGCAAGGAGATGAGGGGTTGGCCTCGGCCATCCGGGTTTTTGTGCTGTCTCACTACCGTGCCGCGCTGGGCGAGAGCACCGCCTGATGCAAAAAGTGCAGCGGCACGGATGCTCGGGGTCTGGCACAGACACAGCCTTTGCGCTATGGGCCAAATGGAGCAAGCCAGCAGAAGCGAGTGCCCCATGAAAGCCGCCGTCATCACCTTTCCCGGGTCCAACTGCGACCGCGATCTGGCGCAGGCGTTCACGCTCGCCGGGTTCACGGTGGCGCGCGTGTGGCACAAGGACACCGACCTGCCCCCGGGGGTGGATGTGGTGGGGGTGCCGGGCGGGTTTTCCTTTGGCGACTATTTGCGCTGCGGGGCAATCGCCGCACATTCCCCCATAGCCGGCGCCATCAAGGCGCACGGCACGCGGGGCGGCTATGTGTTGGGCATCTGCAACGGCTTTCAGGTGCTGACCGAGATGGGCCTTCTGCCCGGCGCGCTGATGCGCAACGCAGGGCTGAAATTCGTGTGCAAGTCAGTGGCCCTGCGGGTCGAGACGACAGACAGCGCCTATACAAGCGCCTATGGCCGGGGACAGGAGATTTCGGTGCCGGTGGCGCATCACGATGGCAACTACACCATTGATCCGGATGGTCTTGGCCGTCTGCAGGACGCGGATCGCATCGCCTTTACCTATGCCCGAAATCCCAACGGCGCCGTGGCGGACATTGCAGGCGTTCTGTCGGAAAACCGCCGCGTGCTGGGGATGATGCCGCACCCCGAGCGGGCAGCCGAAGCCATTCACGGCAGTACCGATGGCGCGGGCCTGTTCAAGGGCCTATTGGGCGGGATGGCGCTTGCCTGATCCTTTGCAATGTGACGTCGCTTGAGACGGACGGGGCCAAGCCCTAGAATCGCGCCCATGACCGAAACGGATTCTCCCACCTTCAAACCGGATGAGACGCAGGGTATTTCCTGGCGGATCAAACTGGTGATTGCTGTCATGGTCATCCTTGCCGTGGGTGTTGTGCTGGTGACGAACCGCTGGCTGTCGGAACGCTTTACCGAAACGACCCGCAACCGGGCGGAACTGCGCCTGGTCCTTTATTCGGGCAACATGATTTCCGAATTGCAGCGCACCTCGGTCGTGCCGCTGTTGCTTGCGGGTGATCCGAAGTTGGGCGACGCCTTGGACGCAGGCAACTTTTCGGGCACCTCGCAGCAACTGATCAAGCTGCAGTCAGAGATCGGCGTCGCCTCGATCATGCTGCTGGACCGCGACGGGCGGGTGGTTGGGGCAACGAACCGCAACCTGCTGGGCACGAATTATCGGACGTCTGCGTTCTATGTCGATGCGCTGCGCGCCAAGGACACGGTGTTCTCGGCCGAGCGGATGGACACGGGCGGATACAATTTTACCTACTCCCGGTCGGTGATTGTCGACGGGCGCCCCACTGGGGTGATCGCGGTTGCCGTCGATCTGATGAAATACGAACGCGCCTGGGCCGGGTTTCTGGACGCCGTCATGGTGACCGACAGCGAGGGCACGGTCATTCTCGCGACGGAACCACGCTGGCGCGGCATGCCGCTGGCCGAAGCGACGGCGGTGTCCGAGCGTCCATCGGCCCTCGGGCGCGCGCTTCAGGTCACCGCGGATTGGGCGCAGAACCCGCCGGACGCCTATGTTCAGGGTCAGGCCGTGATGAAGACCGAGGCGCGGGTGCCGTTTCGCGGCTGGCGCATGATCACCTTTACCGCCTACGATTCTGTCCGCGAACGGGTGAACGGCGTTCTGGCGCTGGAAATCATGGGTTTTGCCATTCTGCTGGCACTGACCTTTTACGTGCTGTCACGCCAGGCATGGTCGCAGACCATGAACTTCCGGCGCGAGTCTGCCGAGTTGCGGCTGCTGAACGCCCGCCTGCAACGCGAGATCGCGGAACGCGAAAAGGTGCAAAAAGACCTTGCCGTGGCTGAGTTGACCTTGGCGCAATCGTCAAAACTGGCGGCCTTGGGCGAGATGTCGGCCGCCGTCAGCCATGAATTGAACCAGCCACTGGCGGCAATGAAAACCTATCTGGCAGGGGCGCGGCTTTTGCTGCAACGCAAGCGCCCGGATGAGGCGTTGTCCTCGTTTCAGCGTATCGACGATCTGATCGAGCGGATGGGCGCCATAACCCGGCAACTGAAATCCTATGCCCGCAAAGGTGGCGAGGCATTTGAGCCGGTGGACATGCGGCAGGCGGTCAGTTCAGCCCTGTCGATGATGGAACCGCAGCTGAAGAGCCGCGTGGTAAAGATCACCCGCGCCCTGCCGCGCCAACCGGTGATGGTGCGCGCCGACCGGATCCGGCTGGAGCAGGTGATCATCAATTTGTTGCGCAACGCACTGGACGCCACCAAGGACCGCCCCGGCCCGCAGATCGACCTGCTTCTCAGTCAGGGCGAGACCGCCACGCTGATGGTGCGCGACAACGGAACGGGGCTTGCGGATCTGGAGAATCTGTTCGAACCTTTTTATACCACCAAGAAACCCGGCGAGGGGGTGGGGCTTGGTCTCGCGATCTCGTCCGGGATCGTGAGAGATCTTGGCGGCCGCCTGACTGCGCGCAATGCGCCCGGTGGCGGGGCCGTCTTCGAGATGCAACTGCCCCTGTTGGGGTCGGGAACTGAACAACAAGCAGCAGAATGAGGTGTGCATGTCGCGCGCAATGAAAGTGGCCATCGTCGACGACGAGGCGGATATGCGTCAATCGATCAGCCAGTGGCTGGCCCTGTCGGGGTTTGATACCGAGACCTACGCCTCGGCCGAGGAGGCGCTGAAAAGCCTTGGTGCTGATTTCGCGGGCGTGGTTGTCAGCGATATCAAGATGCCGGGGATGGATGGGATGGCGTTCCTGAAACGTCTGATGAGCATGGATCAGGGCCTGCCGGTGATCATGATCACCGGCCATGGCGATGTGCCCATGGCAGTCGAGGCGATGCGGGTGGGGGCCTATGATTTCCTCGAAAAGCCCTTCAACCCCGACCGGATGACCGAGCTTGCCAAAAAGGCAACCCAGGCGCGGCGGTTGACACTGGACAACAGGGCCCTGCGGCGAGAGCTTTCGGACGGGTCGATCCTGATGAAAAAGCTGATCGGGTCCAGCCCGTTGCTGGAACGTCTGCGTGAAGACATTCTCGATCTGGGGCAGGCCGACAGCCATGTCCTGATCGATGGTGAAACGGGCACTGGCAAGACGCTGGTGGCGCATGCACTGCATGCCGTGGGGCCGCGCGCGTCGAAGAAATTCGTGACAATCTCTTGCGCCGCATGGTCCGAAGATCAGCTTGCGACAAAACTGTTCGGCCCCGCCGAGGACGGCGCCATTCCGCTGGTCGAAGAGGCGCGGGGCGGCACGATTTGTCTTGAGGACGTCGAGGCGCTGAGCCAATCCTTGCAGGCCCGCCTTTTGACATTGATCAACGATGCCGGCGCCCCGCCCGAGACGCGCATCATTGCCATCTGCAATGAACATGCCGCCGACAAGACGTTGGAAGATTTCCTGCGCGCCGACCTCTATTATCGCCTTGGTGCAATGACCATCGTGGCCCCGCCCTTGCGGTCGCGTGGCGAAGATATCCTGACCCTTTTCACCCGCATGTCCGAACAATTTGCCGAAGAGTACGGCTGCGAGGCACCGCAGGTCACCGCACAAGAGGCGGCGCAACTGCTGCAAGCGCCTTGGCCCGGCAACGTGCGTCAGTTGGTGAACATTGCCGAGCGCGCGGTCTTGCAAAACCGCCGCGGCTCGGGGTCCATCGCCTCGCTGCTGATGGCGGACAACGAGGCAACAGGCCCCGCGATGACCACCGAAGGCAAACCGCTGAAAGAATATGTCGAGGCGTTCGAGCGGATGCTGATCGACAACACGATGCGCCGCCACAAGGGCAGTATCGTGGCCGTGATGGACGAATTGTGCCTGCCGCGCCGCACGCTGAATGAGAAAATGGCAAAATATACGCTGCAGCGGCAAGACTACACCTGACCTGTGCATGTCCGCAGGGACGGGGGCGCACGCTTTTCGGCCTTGGTCGTGCGTGCCTGCCCAGACCCGCGCCAGGCCCGCATCAAAATGACCCATTGTCTTTGCGCCCGCTTTGCCGGTAGGGTCGCCTGACGCAAGGCACTCTTGCGCTGAAATTCTCTGCCACGCGGGGTTGGCGCGGCGAACCGCACCCCCCTTCTGGCAGCCGGATAGGCCGAAAGGCCGCTGTCATTGCCTGCAAGTCTTTGGATAAGCTGGCCTATTTAGATGGGGGCCTGCCCCCAAGGTTGAACCGCGATGATGCGCGCGAATGACATGATGCAAGCCGAGGTGTGCCTACAGGGCACGGCCCGGCACGTGCATCCGCGCGCCGCCGCCCGAACACGTCGCCCCGCACTGCTCGAATTTGCTTCTGGTCCGCCAGGGTCTTTCAGCCGTGTCTGGCGCAATGGAAAAACATGCCCAAGAAAATGCTTATCGACGCCACCCACGCCGAGGAAACCCGCGTCGTGGTGGTTGACGGAAACAAGGTCGAAGAGTTCGATTTTGAAACGGTAAACAAGCGTCAGCTTGCCGGAAACATTTATCTGGCCAAGGTAACGCGGGTCGAACCCTCGCTGCAGGCGGCCTTTGTCGATTACGCGGGCAACCGCCACGGCTTTCTCGCCTTTGCCGAGATCCACCCGGATTACTACCAGATCCCGGTGGCTGACCGCAAAGCGCTGATCGAAGAAGAGCGCGCCCTTGCCCGTGCCGAGGAAGAGGAAGACAACCGCCGTTCGCGCCGCCGCACGCCCAAGCCGCGCGCCGCTGACGCGCGCAGCGATGACGCCGTAAACGGCAGTCCCGCAAGCATGGACGTGGTCGATCTTGAGGACGAGGGCGATGATACAGCCCACGACCAGCACGACCACTCCGACGCCGAAGGCAACGGCAACGGCAACGGCGAAACAGCCTATCGCGCGGTCGACCATGCTTCGGACACTGATGACGAGATTGAATCCATCGCCGAAGAAGACGTGTCCGAAGAAATCAGTGCCCCGCGCAAACCTCGAACCCGCAAGTACAAGATCCAGGAAGTGGTCAAGGTGCGCCAGATCATGCTGGTGCAGGTCGTCAAGGAAGAACGTGGTAACAAGGGCGCGGCCCTGACCACCTATCTGTCGCTGGCAGGCCGCTATTGCGTGTTGATGCCCAACACCGCGCGTGGCGGCGGCATCAGCCGCAAGATCACCAACGTGGCTGACCGCAAGAAGCTGAAGGAAATCGCGGGTGAGATCGAGGTTCCCGAAGGCGCGGGTCTGATCATCCGCACCGCAGGTGCCAAGCGCACCAAGCCCGAGATCAAGCGCGACTACGAGTATCTTATGCGCATGTGGGAACAGATCCGCGAGTTGACGCTGAAATCCATTGCCCCCGCCCAGATCTATGAGGAAGGCAACCTGATCAAACGCTCGATCCGCGACCTTTACAACCGCGAGATCGACGAGGTTCTGGTGGAAGGCGCCGAAGGCTACCGGGTCGCCAAGGACTTCATGCGCATGATCATGCCCAGCCATGCGCGCGCCGTGGTGGCGTATCAGGACAGCACGCCGCTGTTTGCCCGCCATCAGGTGGAAAGCTATCTTGGCGGCATGTTCAACCCGACGGTTCAGCTGAAATCGGGCGGCTACATCGTGATCGGTATCACCGAGGCGCTGGTCGCCATCGACGTGAACTCGGGCCGTTCGACGCGTGAGGGGTCAATCGAAGACACGGCGCTGAAGACCAACCTTGAGGCCGCCGAAGAGGTGGCCCGCCAATTGCGTCTGCGCGATCTGGCCGGTCTGATCGTGATCGACTTCATCGACATGGAAGAGCGTCGCAACAACGCCGCCGTCGAGAAGCGTTTGAAAGACAAGTTGAAAACCGACCGCGCCCGCATTCAGGTGGGTCGCATATCGGGCTTTGGCCTGCTGGAAATGAGCCGCCAGCGCCTGCGTCCCGGCATGCTGGAAAGTACCACCCAGCCCTGCCCGCATTGCCACGGCACTGGTCTGATCCGCTCGGACGACAGCGCGGCCCTTCAGGTGCTGCGCGCGCTGGAAGAGGAAGGCACGCGCAAACGCAGCAAAGAGGTGCTGCTGCGCGCGCCGATAGGTATCATCAACTTCCTGATCAACCACAAGCGCGAGCATATCGCACTGATTGAGGCGCGTTATGGCATGGCGGTGCGGCTTGAGGCCGATCCCGCGATGGTCAGCCCCGATTACACCATCGAAAAGTTCAAGACTGCGCTGCGCGTGGTGCCCGACATCGGGTCGGTGATCTCGGGCAACGCCAGCCTGATGGGTGCACCAGTGGCCGAAGAGGACGACCCCGAACTGCCAATCGAGGATGACGAGGACGAGGTTGCCGAAGACGAGGTGGCCGAGGCAAAGCCACAGCCCGCCGAGCGGGGCGAAGACCGTGCCGAAGCGCGTGGCGAAGGTGATGGCAACGGCAAGAAAAAGCGCCGCAGGCGCCGCAGGCGCAAGGGTGGTGCCGCGGGCCAGGGTGCCGAAGGGCAAAACGGCGGCGATGACGGCGACGACGACGATCAAAGCGGCGACGATCAAAGCGGCGACGATCAGGGCAGCGATGCCGACAACGCAGTCAGCAGTGCCAAGGCGTCCCAACCCGTCGAGGCAACCGACGCCAAACCGAAACGCTCACGCTCACGCGGGTCGCGGTCGCGCACAAAGTCCGAGGTGACCGCCACGGATGTTCCAAGTGAGGCGGCACCGGAAGTGGCGCCCGTTGAAGAGGTCGCAGAAGATGCAGCTGCGCCCAAGCCCAAGCGCACCCGTGCGCCGCGTGGCAAGGCAAAGGACGAGGCGACCGAGGCCGCGGCTTCCGTCGAGGCTGCCGTTGAGGGTGTCACGCCCAAACCAAGGTCGGCATCCCGCAGCCCACGGGCCCCGAAGGCGACCAAAGCTGCAGAACAGGTGACAGAACAACCGGCCGAGCAGATCGCAACCGAAATCCCGGCGCCCTCGCCGGCACCGGAACCTGCACCTGTCGTCATCTCCGAGAAGGAACCTGCGCAAGCCGAAACCGCCGTGGAACACCCCCCGGCGCCGCCTGAAGATGAGTCCGACGCAAGCGCATCGGAAAAGCCAAGACGCAAGGGCTGGTGGTCGTTGGGCCGCTAAAGCTGACACGGCACCCGGGCATCAGGGGCGGCAGGAACAATCCGGCCGCCCCTTTCGCATCCGCCATTGTTTCAGCCGGGCCACGCCGAAGTGACGCCGTGCCCCCGTGACGCGCGTTCATCCACCCGCTATGTCTGATCCAAAGGGGACGGCTTGATGTTCGGATTTGACCTGATCGACGCCGGGCTGCTGCCCGCCATGCTGATCGCGCTTGCGGCGGGCATCTTGTCATTCCTGTCGCCCTGCGTTCTGCCCATCGTGCCGCCCTACCTTGCCTACATGGGCGGCATCTCTATGGGCGAGATGAAGTCAGACACCATCGCGCGCCGCCGGGTCATGCTGCCCGCGCTGTTTTTCGTGATGGGCCTGTCTACGGTTTTCCTGCTGCTGGGCTTCACTGCCTCGGCATTCGGCGCGTTCTTCTTGCAAAATCAGGACTTGTTTTCGAAGATATCCGGCGTTGTCGTCCTGGTCTTTGGTCTGCATTTCCTGGGCGTGTTCCGCATCCCTATCCTTGACCGCGAGGCGCGTTTGCAGGCGGGCGATCATGGCGGCTCGGCGTTCGGGGCTTATGTCCTTGGCCTTGCGTTCGCCTTTGGCTGGACTCCCTGCATCGGGCCCCAACTCGGCGCGATCCTGTCGCTTGCGGCGCAGGAAGGCTCGGTCCAGCGCGGCACGGCACTGCTCGCGGTCTACGCGCTGGGGCTGGGTCTGCCGTTCTTTCTGGCCGCCCTGTTTGTGGAACGCTCAATGGGGCTGATGAACCGCCTCAAGCCCCACATGAAGGCAATCGAGCGGGCGATGGGGGTACTCTTGCTGATCGTGGGCCTTGCATTGCTGACCGGTGCCTTTACCGATTTCAGCTTCTGGCTGCTGGAAACCTTTGACAGGTTCGGCATTCCGCTTCTGGGCTGAGCGCGCATTTTGCCCTTATTTTTGCCCTGAACCCCGCCTATCGTGGCGCCCAAGGAAGGGTGTATGTCCAAGGCAGATCCGGTCACAACCCAAGGGGCAGAGGTGGCGACGCGCGCGTTTCGCCGTCGGGTGTTCTATATTCCGGGCTATGATCCCATCCACCCCCGCCGCTACCGCGAGCTATACCGAAAAGAGGGCGCCGCGCAGTCGGCACTTTCGGGGTATGCGCTCACGTTGGCTCCCAAGACCACCAAAGGCCCCTACGGTTGGCGCGTTCAGGGCGAGATCGAGGGGCGCTTGACCCAGACCGATGTCGAGGTGCTGGTCTGGTCCGACATCGTGCGCGACAGCATGTCCGGCAGCATTCCCGCCACCTATCTGCAATTGGTGCGCACGGCTTGGGCCTATATCGGGTCGGGTGCGCTGTTCCGGCTGATGCGCCTGCGCAAGGGACCGGTGATTGCGGCGCTGTATCCGATTGTCTTCTTGCTGGCGCAGCTGGCCCTTGCGCTGGGCTTGGGCTGGGGGCTCGGGGCGGCTGTTGCGTCGGTCACCAATGTCTGGGCCGGAAGTGCCGCCGCGCTGATCCCGGTGCCGTTTATCCTGCGCTGGTTCAAGGTGCATGACAACAAGGTCTTCGCCTATTACCTGATGCATGACTATGCCTATTCCGCCCGGTCGAACGGCGCCAACACGCCCGCGCTTGAGGCGCGAATGACCGCGTTCACCGCCACCATCCGCGCGGCGATCGAGTCCGACTGTGATGAGGTTCTGATTGTCGGCCATTCGTCGGGCGCGCATCTGGGGGTGTCGATCCTGTCCGATCTGATCCGCGGCGGTCTGCCTTTGGGGGCCCCGGCGTTGGGGTTCCTCAGCCTTGGTCAGGTGGTGCCGATGGTGTCGTTCCTGCGCGGTGCCACCCGGCTGCGCGCCGATCTCGCCTATCTCTCGGCCCGCGATGAGGTGACGTGGGTCGATGTCACAGCCCCTGGCGATGGCTGCGCCTTCGCGCTGTGCGATCCTGTGGCGGTTTCCGGCGTGGCACCGCCCGATCAGAAGTGGCCCCTGATCCTGTCGGCGGCGTTTACGCAGACCCTGTCACCCGCCCGTTGGCGGGCGCTGCGGTGGAAGTTCTTCCGTCTGCATTTCCAGTATCTCTGCGCGTTCGACGCCTTGCCCGGCAGGGACGATGACTATGACTATTTTCGCGTCACAGCAGGCCCCCTGACCCTTGCCCAGCGGTTTGCCACGCGTGCGCCGTCACGGTCGCGCATCACGGCGGCGGTAAACCGCTTTACCGCCATCGCATGATCCCGCCCAAGCCCAGATCCCGGCCTGACAAGGTCTCGCTGCTGGCCTATCTGCGGCTGTTCCGGGCTGACATCCTCTCGGCACAGCCTGCGCGCCTTTACCGCGCCTGGATGGCCGAATTTCGCACGCCGTTCTTTCGCAGCTATCTGTGCAACGATCCGGCGTTGATTGATCTGGTCCTCAAGACCCGGCCCGATGATTTTCCCAAGTCCAACCGGATCCGCGAAGGACTTGCCCCCCTGCTGGGCAACTCGGTCTTTGTGACAAACGGCCCCGAATGGAAGCGCCAGCGCCGCATCATCGACCCGGCCTTTGAGGGCGGCCGTCTGCGGGATACCTTTCCCGCAATTGCTGCTGCGGGCGCCGCGGCCGTGGCCCGCCTGCCAGATGGCGTCGTCGAGGTCGAGGAGGAAATGAGTCACGCCGCCGCCGACGTCATCTTCCGCACACTCTTTTCCCTGCCGATCGAGCATCATCTGGCCCAGGCCGTGTTCGTTGAATTCCGCGCATACCAGCGCACCCAGCCGATCCTGAACCTCGCCGCGTTCCTGCCGCTGCCGCGCTGGTTCCCACGCCTGCACCGCCGCGCCACGTTGATCGCGGCGCGGTCCATCCGCGCGCTGATCACCGAAATGACCCGGACCCGCGCAGATGAGATTGCCGCAGGCACCGCCCCTGATGACCTTGCCACCAAGATCATGCAGACCGCCGACCCGATGACGGGTGAGACGTTCGGCACCGAAGAAATGGTCGATCAAGTCGCCATCTTCTTTCTCGCGGGCCATGAGACATCGGCCTCCGCCCTCGCCTGGGCGCTCTATTTGCTGGCCACGCACCCCGACATCCAATCGCGCGTGGCCGCCGAGGCCGCCGCCCTGTCCGCCACCCCGAACTTCTCCGACATGGCGCGCCTGAAATTTACCCGCGACACGTTCCGCGAGGTTCTGCGCCTTTACCCACCCGTCCCGATGATGGTGCGGGAAAATCAACGCCCCGAGATCTTCCGTGGCCGCGCCATCAAGCCCGGCGCCCAGATCGTGCTCAGCCCGTGGCATCTGCACCGCCACGAACGCCTTTGGGAGGACCCCGATGGTTTCGACCCCGACCGTTGGTCGCGCGAGGAAACCCGCACCGCTGCGCGCACAGCCTACATGCCGTTTTCGGCAGGCCCCCGCGTTTGCACAGGCGCAGGCTTTGCGATGATCGAGGGCACGCTGCTGCTCGCGCAATTCGCCCGCGCCTTCCACTTTGCACCTGTCGAGGGTGATGTCCCCACCCCGGTCGCCCACCTGACCGTGCGCGCAAAGAACGGCATTCGCCTGCACGTCACGCGCAGGACGTGATCTTCAACATCTGTCTGAAACTACCCACCGGGCGGGAAGGCGGCGGTGCGTCCGGCGCCAGAGGGCAAACAGTTTCTGGAGTTCGATGCTCAGATCAACTCGACACGGTAGCTTTCGATCACCGCATTGACCAACAGCTTGTCGCACATCGCCGCCACTGCGGCTTCGGCTGCTGTGCGGTCGTCTTCGGCCAGATCCAGCTCGATCACCTTGCCCTGCCGCACACCCGACACGCCGTTGAACCCCAGCGTTCCCAGCGCATGGCGCACCGCCTCGCCCTGCACATCCAGAACCCCGGCTTTCAGCATGACCGTCACCCGCGCCTTCATGGCTAACTCCCGTTTTCCGAAATCTAGGTCCGGTTTAATGCCCGGCCGGGCCGGGGGCAAGGGGCGGGCACAGACACCACATCAAAGCAGCGCCCGTCAGTTGATCAGCGTGGGCTTGGTCGTATGCGTTACGTTCGAGGGCAGTACCCCCAGGCGCCGTGCCAGTTCTGTGTAGACATCCGCCAGCGGCCCCGGTTCGGCCACAGGCTGGCTGTCGGTGCGGTCGGTCACCGCCCGCATGTCCCACAGGCGGCAACTGTCGGGGCTGATTTCATCGGCCACGATCAGGCGCATGAAATCGCCCTCCCAGATCCGGCCCACCTCGAGACGAAAATCCGCAAGCCGGATGCCCACGGCCAGCATCACACCTGACATGAAGTCATTCACCCGCAGCGCGAGCGCAATGATGTCGTCCAGATCCTGCTGCGTCGCCCAGCCAAACGCCACGATGTGCTCTTCTGCCACCATTGGCGCACTCAGCCGGTCATCCTTGTAGTAGTATTCCACAATGGGCCGCGGCAGCGCCGTACCCTCGGGAATGCCCAGCCGGACCGAAATCTCGCCTGCCGCAAAATTGCGCACGACGATTTCCAGCGGAACGATTTCCGCCATACGCACCAGTTGCTCGCGCATGTTCAATCGCTTGATGAAATGCGTGGGCACCCCGATGCCGTTCAGCCCCGTCATGAAAAATTCGGACAGACGGTTGTTCAGCACGCCGCGCCCCTCGGTCGCGGCGGGCGCATCGGTGGCCATGCCGTCATCCTTGAAGTACTGGATCAGCGTGCCGGGTTCCGGCCCGTCATAGAGGATCTTCGACTTGCCCTCATAGACCTTTTTGCGCCGTGCCATGAACTCTCCGATACCCTGCCGCCCAAGGGTCGCGGAACCCCTGTCATCTGTTCATTGCCCATACATGAGCCGGGCAAAACCCGCAAGGCAGCAGGCCGGATCCTGGCCCCGGGCACAAAATCTTGCAGGTCTGGGGCCTTGCAGCGCGGCCACAGGACAGGCATATGTGGGGTCATACGCAGCAATCAGGGGTCCGATCCATGTCCACTTTCGACGATCGCGAGAATGCCTTCGAAAACAAGTTCGCACGTGACGCCGAAATGCAGTTCCGGGCCGAGGCGCGGCGCAACAAGCTGGTCGGCCTGTGGGCCGCGGGCCTGATGGGCAAGTCCGGGGATGAGGCTGCGGCCTATGCGATCGAGGTCGTGAACGCCGATTTCGAAGAAGCCGGCATAGAAGATGTGGTGCGCAAGGTGGCGGCCGATCTGGGCGACAAATCGTCGCCCGACGGGATCCGCGCCAAGATGGCCGAGATGCTGGGTGTGGCCAAGGCCCAACTGATGACAGAGATCTGACTGCACTTCACACCAGTCCCCAGGTGCGGCCCGTGCCCTTGACGGCCATCCGTCCGCGCTTGGCCGTGCGCGCGCCATCGGCTTTCGGCCCGTCTGCGCGCGGCACGCAACGTGGGCCCCTGCCCGCACTGCATGATCATCCTGCACGAAATGCGTTTGCCAGCGGCCCGCGTGCATGGCATGCACAAGACTGATTTGCAGCGATTAAGGCATTGACGATATGGACGCGCTTTCCAAACTTCTCTCGACCCGCGAATGGCTGATGGCGGACGGGGCCACGGGTACGAACCTTTTCAACATGGGACTGTCGTCGGGTGAGCCGCCCGAATTCTGGAACGTGGATCTGCCCGACAACATCCGCAAACTCTATTCCGGGGCGGTCGATGCGGGGTCGGATCTGTTTTTGACCAACACCTTTGGCGGCAACGCCAGCCGACTGAAACTGCATGGCGCTCAAGACCGCGTGCGCGAGTTGAACCGCGTGGGTGCCGCACTCGGGCGCGAGATTGCCGATGCCGCCGGGCGCGTGGTTGTCGTGGCAGGCTCGGTCGGACCTACGGGCGAGATTTTTGAGCCGATGGGCAGCCTGACCCATGCGCTTGCCGTCGAGATGTTTCACGAGCAGGCAGTCGGTCTGAAAGAGGGCGGCGCGGATGTGCTGTGGATCGAGACGATCTCGGCACCCGAGGAATACAAGGCTGCCGCCGAGGCTGCAGCCTTGGCCGGGATGCCGTGGTGCGGCACGATGAGCTTTGATACCGCCGGGCGCACGATGATGGGGATGACGTCGGCCGCGATGGCCGCGATGGTGGAAAAGCTGCCGAACCCCCCGATCGCGTTTGGCGCGAACTGCGGGGTGGGCGCCTCCGATCTGCTGCGCACCGTGCTGGGTTTCGCCGCTCAGGGCACCGACCGGCCGCTGATCGCCAAGGGAAACGCGGGGATACCCAAGTATCACGATGGCCACATCCACTATGACGGCACGCCCTCGCTGATGGCCGACTATGCCGTGCTCGCCCGCGACGCCGGTGTGCGGATCATCGGCGGCTGCTGCGGCACGATGCCCGAGCATCTGGTCGCAATGCGCGCGGCGCTGGAAAGCCGGGCCACAGGTTTGCGCCCGACGCTCGAGACGATTTCGGCGGCCCTTGGCGGGTTTTCCTCGGCATCGGACGGGACCGGGGATACTTCGGGCGATCCCAAGCGCGAGCGGCGCGGGCGGCGCGGATAGCCCGGCTACGGGCTTGCGACCCCAACCGGAGACCAGCCTGTTGTCCCCCGCGATCACCCC
>JBBRBJ010000028.1:0-41198 GCA_038205925.1 Rhodobacterales bacterium
GTGGCAGCCCGTAGGGGAGTCGAACCCCTCTTACCAGGTTGAAAACCTGGTGTCCTAACCGATAGACGAACGGGCCACTGGGGCGCTGCATAAGCGAGCGTTCCGGTCAGTGCAAGGAAAAAAACGCGCCTCATTCGTCGATCTTTTTGCCCATGATGGCAATGGCCTGCTGGTAGACCTTCGCCGCATTCCACTGCTTGATCACGGCAAAGTTGGGCTCACCCTCCTGATAGCCAGCACCCGGGCGCCAACCCTTCTGGCGCAGGAAATTGGCGGTCGACGCCATGGCATCAGTAAGGTTATTGAGGTCGACCTTGCCATCCCCGTTACCGTCCACGCCAAACGCAAGGGCGTTGCCGGGCAGGAACTGGGTGTGACCCAATTCCCCATGCTTGGCGCCGACCGAGTTGGCGCTGATCGACCCACGGTCCACCAGTTTCAGCGCACCAATCAGATGCGGCGTAAAGAAATCAGACCGTCGGCAATCATAGGACAGCGTCGCAATGGCCGAGACGACATTGGTATCGCCCATGAACCCGCCAAAACCGGTTTCCATACCGTGAATCGCAATGATCACACCGGCAGGCACGCCGTATTGCCGCTCGATCACATCATAAAACCCGGCATTCTTGGCCTTTCGCGATCGGCCTTGTTTCACGATCGTGTCCGCGCCCCGTACGTTCAGAAACTTGTCCAGCGAATACTTGAAGCTTTTCTGATTGCGGTCGGCGGATATGGTGGCCTTGGAATAACTCGTGCTCATCAGGGCAGCCAGTCCGCGCTCGCCCACACCATTTGCGCGCGCCACGGCAGCCATCTCGGATTTCCACCCTTCATAGTTGCCCCCGGTATCCGAGCACGACGCGGCTAGGGCGCCACCGGACGCAGCCACTGACAGAACACATGCAAAAGCGATTTTCAAAAACGGCATCGGGACACTCCAACTGCAAGAACTTTAAGCGATGTTTAGCAACAGCGCAGCGATCAGGCGAATGATTTTCGCGCTATGCCTCATCAACTTTTTGCCAAATGTTTGAAAGGGGCGGAAGGAACGTAAAGCGGCCGGATCCTCGTGGGGCTACGAAAAATCCGGCCGCGGCCCTCATGCCAAGGGATTTGGCAAAAATCGGGCCAACTTGCGCCGTTTGCACCCCAGGGCGGGAAAGCAGCGGGTCGCTTCAGCAGGCAAACGCGCCGGGCGATGTCGGGTTCCCTTGACGCTCGGGTCTTTTTAGCGAAGGGGCGGCACCGCCCAGGCGCCAGACTAGGAAAGGAAACCTCCTGTCCAACTCGGGCCCGTCCACTCAGATGGGTGGATTGCCTCGCATGGCGCGTGCCACCATTGCCACCACGAACAAGATGATGAAAACGAAGAACAGCACTTGCGCGATCGAGGCCGAGGCCCCCGCTATTCCACCAAATCCAAGTGCGGCCGCGATCAGCGCCACAACCAGAAACGTCAGGGCCCATCCAAGCATGTCTTTGTCTCCTTTTTGATGACGCATCTGCGTCGATATGCAAAGAACGACGCACGGCGGCAGTTGGTTCCCGATTTGGCGAATTGTTGCCGACGGAACCAATTGGCGTGTCCGGAGTTTACTGGTTCAAGGGACAAAGCAGGTTTTTTTTGGTGCGCGACAACTTTCATTTGATCGTCATGGCGGCCGCAGCGCTGCAAACCCCGCTATGAGCGCTGAGGATCCGCCACGCCTTACAGGTCTAGCAACCCTTCTTGCACTGGCTACCGCCCTGCGGGCAGTGTTCGCGGCGCGCCTCCGGCTGGCCAGAAAGCAGGCGGCTGACCGGTTGCATCTGGCCATCATGGCCGTGATGTTTGGCACGCTGGCGATCATCTTGCTGGGCATAGGCGCCGTTTTTATTCTGCAGTCCGTGGCAATTGCGCTTCAGGTCTGGCTTGGCCCGGCGATGGCACTTGTGGCTACGGCAGTCGGTGCAGGTCTGCTTGCCCTTGTTTTTATTCTGATCGCGCGCGTCTGCCTGCGGCGCGCGATATACGGCCCAGACTCCTGAGTTCCAGAATACCTGACGACACCCGGACCACTGGTCCAATTCTTTTGCAAAACGGAGGATTCCATGACCCTTTCATCCACAAGAAAAGACCTTGTCGCCCAGGCCGAGGCCAGCGAGGCCGCACTTCGCGACATCTGGAACACGCTGTCCGGCCATCTGACGCCCCCCGATCTGCACGCGTCCGAGCGCGCGGCCGAAGCGGCGGCTGCCGCCCGCATGCAGGCGTCGCGCCTGTCCGAGATGGCCACGTCGGCCGCCGAAACCGTGGCGGGCAAAGCCAGGGCCAACCCCTATGGCGCGGGTCTGATCGGCGCGGGCTTGCTGCTGATGGTGATCGGCCTTGCGCGCGGCAGTGAAGCCAATCGCCGCACTGCAGAACGCGCGCAAGAGCACCCGGTGACCTCGACGCTTGCCAGTCTTGCAATCGGCGCCGGAATCGCGGCACTGATGCCGCAAAACCGCTCGCGGCTGCTGGCCCTTGCGCCTGCGGCAGGCGTTCTGCTGAACCAGTTGCGGCGGATGTTTCAGTCCGTCGCCGAACCGGTTATTGCCGAGGACGAGCCAGACGTGCCGGCAAAACCAGCACGCAAAGCGCGCGCCAAGACTGCATCCACGATGTCCGCAGACGCAGCCAAGTCACAGGCCCGGAAATCCAGTGCCAAGCGGACACGCAAACCCGCCGCGACCAAGGCGGACAGCCCAGCCGAACGCACAAGCGGCGTCACGGTCAACTGAGCCTTGGCGATTGTGCAAGGCCGGCCTGCGGGGCGGCCTTTTCACACTCTTTGTCTGAAACCGCCCCGAATTTAACCAACCTCTCAGCTTGCCCTCATCATCCTGCGTTGCGTTCGGCGCCCGGACCTGTTTTGTCGCCGAGCGCCGAACGCTCCTCCGCCTCGGTCAGCGGACGCAGGGGAAACGTCAGGATAAGGCTGTAGACGCCATCGGAAACGCTGCGTTCCATCTGTCCTTCCAGCTGACGCGCGAACGCCTGTAAAAGCTGGCTGCCAAAGCCATCGGAAATCCCCTCCATTCCCGCCGTGTCACGCTCGCGTGCCGCTGTCTGCGAAGCGGACGCCAAGGTGTTGGTCAACACAAAGCGCGCCATGCCCTCGGGCAGCCGCACAAAACTGAGCTTCACCTTCCCGCGCAGACCGGGCCCCGCCGCGCCATGTTTGATGACATTGGCCATGCCTTCGGTCAGGAACAAAGATAACGGGACGGCCTGATCCGGGGTCAGGCGGATCGGATCGATCTTGCTGTCCATTTCAAAGGCGCGCCCCGGCGCCGCCGCGATCCGTACGATCTGACCCACGATCGAGGGCAAAAGCTCATCCGCGCGCACGTCTGCCAGACCACTCGTCTGATACAGTTCGCGATGAATGGTGGCCAGCGACATCACCCTGTCTTGCACTTTGCGCATCGCTTCGCGCGCTTCAGGGGCGACGGCCGTGCGCAGTTGCATGTTCAGGATCGAGGCGATCAATTGCAGGTTGTTCTTCACCCGGTGGTGCACCTCACGCAGAAGCACTTCCTTTTGGTGGATCGTATCCTCCAGGGCGACTTCGTCCTTTACGATGGCCGCCGTCATCGTCTGATAGGCCTCGCCCACATCACAAAATTCGCGGGCCGCGCCTTCGAAATGCAGCGGCAAAACCTGTCGTCCGCCATGTGCAAAGGTCGTGATGCTGTCGCGCAGCGACCGGACATGCCGGATCACCAGCGCCTCTGCCGCAATCCACGCCACCAAAAGGCTTGCCACCCACATCAGGAACGGAAACGCAAACGACGGCAAGGATTCCCGGGACAAAGCGTCATCCAGCCGGTCCGAGGGCCATGACCCCATCACAAACAATCTGCCAGTCGCCAACGGAACCACTGCGAAGGCACGCTCAATCCCGCTCTGCGCCGTGTCGAAAAAACTTTCCACGTCAGCGCTGACCAGATCCGTCAGCGCGCGGTTCTGCGGCAGAACACTTGCCGCGCGCTGCAACCCGATGCTGGATGTCAGTACTGTTCCCGTCGCATCAAACGTGATCAGCGCCAATGGCTGCGGCGCAGGGGCTTGCCTGTTCTGCTGCGGTGGGATGGTTACATCAGCCATAGCAGAAAAGCCCGCATGCGGCGCAGAGAGCGTCACAAACCCCACAACCTGCCGCAGGGCATCACGCACGGGATGCGAAAAGACCACTATGGGGGTATCTGAAATCGGGCCATCAAGGCTGACATCCACCAGAGGCCGCGGATCAGCCATCCATTTCTTGATGAACGGATTGTCGGGAAATTCATACCGCTGCCCGGTGGAAGCGCATTCGATCACGCCATCAAGCCGAGAAAAGGCGACAAACGAATAGGCGCCCTCGCTTTGCGCCTGCACCAGCGCCAAGGCCTTGATGCAACGCGCGTTGTTGCCGATCAATTCGGGAATGGCCGCGGCAAGGCCGGACGCGATGCCACTGCCGCGCAAGATCGCGTCGATTTGCGTCGATGCGGCCATCAACGTTTCACCCAGGATGGCAGCACGTGCCCGACCTTCCGCGACGCGCGCGGTCTGTTCGGTCTGGCTGTAGCTGAGAAAGGCGAGGGGCATGAGTGCCAGCCCCATCGCGGCCATCAGCCGCGCAGCCAGCCCCTTTACCCATTGCCTGCTGCGGCCCGGCGAGGCAATATCCGCAGGCGATTCAGGTCCGCGCTTTTTAGCTGACAATCCAAGATCCCCGCTTCCAGCTGCGGGGTCTGTCATGCCGCCTGAACGCCCGACCGGCCCATCACCGCCATCGTCTCGCCCGACGGATCGGCAAGAACGGTTTCGCCGGGGGCAAGGCCCAAAAGCTCATTCAGTCGTGCGCGGGCACGATTCGCCCGGCTTTTTGCCGTGCCGACTGCCACGCCCATCATTTCGGCCGCCTCTTCATAGGAATAACCGTTCGCGCCCACCAGAATCAGCACTTCGCGATGTTCCGCCGACAGTTTGTCAAAGCCGCGCTGAAAATCGCCGAAGGCAAGACGGCCATCATGGTGGGGCCGCTCAAACAGGTTTCCCGCATGAATGCCCTCGGGGTCGGACACCTCGCGCCTGGTCTTGCGCTTGGACGAAAAGAACGTATTGCGAAGAATGGTGAACAGCCAGGCGCGCAGGTCCGTACCAGGCGTGAACTTGTCAAACTTCGACCATGCCTTGAGGATGGTTTCCTGAACAAGATCATCAGCTTCGGATACATTGCGTGTTAGCGAGATGGCAAACGCACGCAGCGACGGAATGTGATCTGGCAGTGCATCACGCGGATCATTCACAGCTTCCGAGGAAGGGCCGAAGGAGGTCATTTGCGACTCTCCTTCGCCTTCAGCTGCGCCAGCAGCGCCTTGAACCTGTCAGGAACCTCTTCCTTCAACGCATCGTCGTAGATCCGCTTGAGGTTCTCGTCTATGTCCTTGCGCAGGTTGGACTTGGGCGTGTCTTGTGACATATTCCTCGCTACGTTCATGTCTGCGTCCCGCAATTATTCACGGAACCAAACGCTACATAGCCGCGTTTGGTTCCTTAGAAAATCCTGAATGGGGAGAATATTTATGACTGCGACCGAAGCGCTCGATCTGAGCGGCGCCATCTCGCGCGACCTGCCCTATTTGCGCCGTTACGCACGGGCACTGACTGGCAGTCAGGACAGTGGCGACCGGTTTTCGGCGGCCACGTTGGAAAGCCTGCTGGTTGATTCTTCGGTTCTGGGAGTGGCAGACGCGCCCCGAGTTGGCCTGTTTCATGCCTTTCATCTGGTCTGGGCCAGTGCCGGTGCGCCGCTTGGCGAACCTGACGACCGCTATTCCGCCCGCGCTCAGGAACACATGTCGACGCTGACGCCCAATTCGCGCGAAGCGTTGCTTTTGAACGTGATCGAGGGCTTCACCCCGTCGGACATTGCCACGATCATGCAGATCGAGACTGCCGAAGTTGCCGTCCTGATCGACGCTGCCATCCGCGAGATGGAGGCATCCGTGACCGGAAACGTCATGGTGATCGAGGATGAGGCGATCATCGCGATGGACATTGTCGATATCGTCACCGAGATCGGCCACAAGATAACGGGCGTGGCCCGCACCCGGCGCGATGCTGTGGCGCTCGCGGCCAGATCGCGGCCGGACCTGATCCTCGCCGACATCCAGTTGGCCGACAACTCGTCAGGCATCGAAGCGGTCAACGATATTCTGTGCCAGTTTGGCGACATTCCAGTGATCTTCATCACCGCCTTCCCCGAGCGGCTTCTGACCGGCGACAAGCCGGAACCGGCCTTTCTGATCACCAAACCCTTCTCGGAAGAACAGGTCCGCTCAGCCGTCAGTCAGGCGATGTTCTTCTCGTCCACGGAAACCCTGTCGGCCTGACAGCCCCGCCGCCCGAAGCATGAGGCCCCGCACATCGGCGGGGCCTTTCAGTTTTCGGCGCCTCATGGTCACTTGGCCGTGGCGCGCAGCATCCATGCGGATTTTTCGTGGAACGCGCAGCGCGACGTCAGCAAATCGGCCGTGACCGGATCGTTTCCGCCTTCGGCCTTTTGAATGACGGCATGCATGCGTTTGGAAATCGCCTCATGATCGGCGGCCAGATCCTCGACCATCGCCTGCGCCGACGGCAGGCTTTTGGCGTCCTTGACGCAAGACATCTGGATGATGTCATCCAGACGTGCGGGAGCAAGTTTGCCCAAGGCGCGGACACGTTCCGCCAGAACATCAGCGGCGGTGAAAAGATCGCCGTATTGCGCTTCGGTCAGCACGTGGATCGCGTGGAACAGTGGCCCTTCGACGTTCCAATGATATGTATGCGTCTTGAACAGCAGCCGGTAGGTGTCGGACAAGGCTTCGGACAGGCCCTTGGCAATGATGGTGGTATGGGTGACTCCGGTCTTGATGGTATCGCTTTTTGGTACGGCTTGCATGATGTCTGACATCGAACGCTCCTTTGCGTTGGCTCATTGTTGCGAAAAAAAAGCGGCTGTGGGGCCGCCGGCGGCTGCCGCTGTCAAATGACAACGGTGACACGCGCATTATGGTTCCGCAGAATGCCAAGACCGATATATCAGGACCAGGGGGACGCATCAGAGCGCAGCGCCGCGAACCGCAGGTCTACTGGCCAAACACTTGCGCCTGTGCGCGGCCAGCGCGCTTGGCCGCATACATCGCTTGATCAGCATCCGCGAACATGCGGTCGGCATCGCGCCGCGTGTACCCGGTCGAGATGGTCATCCCGATGCTCGCACCGATATGGCACGTCACGCCTTCAAACAGGATGGGCTGTCCAAGACGGGCAATGATCCGCTCGGCCACCTGAACCAGTCTGAATTTCTCGATCATCTTGGGCAGCAAAATCACGAATTCATCTCCGCCAACCCGCGCCACCGTATCGCCCAAACGCGTCTCGGTGCGCAAGACACGCGCAACCTCCCGCAGCACTCCATCGCCCGCGGCGTGGCCGAAACTGTCGTTCACTGCCTTGAAGTGATCGAGGTCGACGTGCATCAGCGCAAATTCCTGCGACCCGGCACAAGCCGCCGCCAGCACGATATCCAGCGCGCGGCGGTTTCGCAGGCCGGTCAGCGTGTCGGTAAGGGCCTGCTCTTCGGCTTCGGACCGTGCCCCCTCAAGCCGGCTGTTCAGACGCTTGAACTCATCAAGCACCGCATGCTTGGCTTCAACCAGATACAGCATTTCCACCGTCAGATCTGTTGGGGCAAAGTCGGCATCGGTCAGCGCGTGGGTGCGCACTGCCGCAACCAAGTCAATTCCAAAGGACATGTTGAGCAAGACCCCAGCCCCGGCATCAGGCATAGCCAGACCGCGAAACTCGGCCCCCGGACGGTCACGCATCGACAGATTCAGCCGCTGACCCAAGTTGGCGACAAGATCGGACATGGTGAGGACATCGGCCGGGCGACGCATCTCGAACACCTGAAAGAAATTTTGTCCGATCAGGGACATGCCGCCCGCGACCTTCAAGATGGTCGGGCCATAGCCGGTGATGTGTCCTGCGTCCGACAGATGCACATGCATCGGCATCATCAGGTCCAGCGCGTCGGCATGCAGCACCGTGCGGCGGTTGCGTGGCCCACCGTTCGTCATCTGCGCACCCCATTTCCCGGCGCTTTCAAGCCAGACCTGCCAGATCGAAACGCCGTCCTTCGGCAAAATCCTCATCCAGAAGCTGGATGTGGATCACATCGCCTGCCGTCCTCTGCCCCGTCATTTCCAGAAAGACGAGCGAGCCGTAATCATCCGCCATCGCCCGAAGCAGCCCCATCAGCACATATCCAGCCCCTGGAAACGGCGCCGCCATCGACAGCGTGAATTCCCCGCCACCAAGATCGACAAGCCTTATCCGGGGCAATTTCAGGTCAGGCAGGGCCAGGCTGGCACGCGCGGGCAATTCCTCGAGCGAATGCAGGAAATCGCGAAAGCCGACGCCGCCAAAGCGCAGCAAACGGCGCAGCCGTTCGCCCGATCGGTGCGAGACAAGGTAGGTTCCCATATCTTCCATAAGCGCATCGCCAGGCCGCTCCAGCACCACGACCGCCGCCGCGATCACAGCATCGGTCAACGCCGAATCGTACATCAGCAAAGGCTCAAAACTGTCAAAAGGCAAACCCGACCGGTCCACGATCTGCCGCCACGCCGCCAACCCATAAGTTTCGTGCAAAAACCGCTCCATCGAGCGATTGATAAGGCCGTGCATCGCCCCGCCCTTTCGTGAGCTTGCCTCGATTCCTCCTCAGACTAGGGTCAAGTTGTTAACAATCATTTGCGCTTTGCCCTCAGGGCGCCAAAAACACGCCGCCTGTCGGCATCATGATCTGGTTGATCGGCGCCGGTGTCAGCGCCGGCGGGGCTGCCTGCCAGCGACGGATCAATTCCACGCCCTCGGAGAACTGCGGCAGCGCACCGCCGATCACCGACAATCCACGCCGCTGCGCTTCGCCGCCGATGATGGCGAAACTGTCATAGGTCAGATAGCCCTCGGCGGTGCGCTGCACGATCACCGCTTCTTCGCCGGGTTCTGCGGGCAACAGGTCGGCGACCACCATCACGCAGCCCACGCCCCCTCCGGGCATCACGGTGGCACAAGTCTGGCGCAGGGCCTGCAACTCGAAATCCCCAAGGGTTGCAAGGAAGATGTCGCGCGTGGCACCTGCCCCCTCGGGCTGCAAAGGCAGGCTTTGGACGACGGTCGCCAGCAGAGCCGTCCGGTCCATCTGCAAAAGGGACAGCGGCGCGCTTTGGGCAAGGCGGGCGGCCAATGCCTCTTGCCCCGGTTGGGCAGCCCGGTCGCGCAGCGTGACCAGAGCCTCCTCACCCGACCGGCCCCAGCTTGCGAATAACCACGGATCCAGTTGATCCACCGGCAGTCGCCCGCTGTCAAAGCGTGCCATCTGGCTGGAGGTGCTGATCCGCTCGGCGTTCAGCACAGGCGTCAACGTCAGCGCGGCCAGGCCCATCAGCGCCACGGCCATGCCGATGTTCGCCGACCGGACGCGTGCCATCCAGTCCCCCCCGCGCAGCACCGATGCCGCGTACAGCCCGCCATATCCCATCGCCAATGCCGCCACCTCGGCTGCAAACAGCCGCTCGGGCGTCCAGCCGTACTGGTCCACGCGCAGCCAGATCGCCCAACCCGCAAAGCCCGCCAGCAGCGGCAACATCAGACACAGCGCGCGCGCACTTAACAGCAGGGACGGGCTTTGTGTCGCCTGCGCGTCATCGCAATCCACCGCCGTGGTGACCAGCGTCGCCCCAGCCGCCGCCATGGCCAGCAGGGTCAGCGCCAATGACAGCGCGCCTAGCAGGCCCGACAGGCCGCGCAGCGGCAGCGCCAGCAAGAACACCGCCGAGACGACAGCCACCACCGGCAACAGCAACCGCAACAGGCGCAGGATAAGATAGGGGCTGATGTAGCCGGAAAGCTCTTGCACCACGGCGAGGGCCAGACCCAGAACCCCCCCGGTAATCAGCCACGGCACGATGTCGACCTCAAGGATATCGGTGATCACCGTCAGCCCGACCACCTGCAACAACGCATCCGACAGAAAGATCAGTCCCCAGACCACGCCGACAAACGCCCAGGCAGCAGCCATGCGCACCACAATTCCCCAAGCCTGCGTGAACAGGGCCGGATAGCTGCGCCACCCCGGCCCCTGCCCGGCAATCCAGAACGGCAGCGGAATAAGCGCCAGGACGACCGCCGCCAGCGCCGCCAGGAGGCTTAGAACCACGTTGTCGCCTTGGGCAAAGCGCAATGAGGCGATCCAGACCAGCGCCGTCACTCCGACCGCAAGCACCATAGCCCCAATCGCTGCGCGCACGGGGCGCAAAGGACCCGCCATGGCGAGGATGCCTTGGGAAAACGTCGCGACCAGCACACCCACCACCAACAACGGCCGGCCGGAAAGAACCTCGATTTCGGCGAGGCGGAACGGCAGATATAGGCCAAGGCCTACACCCGTGCCCAGGGTCGCCATCAGGACGCGGCGCTGCGTCAACGTGTCCATTGCCCGATCTCCTGAAAGGTTGGCCAAAGCTATCTTGCCTGCTGACAAAGGGCCAGTGCCCCGGCAGGTATGGTATGTGCTACCACCGGCAGATCAATCTGTTCCGTTCTCGGGGCCTTATTCGAACCCTGTCCCCTGCCCGGTGAAACCGGTCTGCCGCATGCAATCGGCGGACCCGTTGCACCCTTGGCCTGTCAGAAATCCGTGGGCGCGCCGCCCTCTTGCTTGCGCTTGGCCACGAATTGCGCCAGCGCCTCACGGTGGTCGCCGATCATCTCGGGCGCCTCGAACTCGGCGATGATCTGTTTGTAGATGCGATGCGCGCGTTCTGGCGTCCAGACGGCGCCATCGATCTGCCACGCCTCATAGTTGCGCCAATCGCTGACGAAGGGCGAATAGAACGCGGTCTGATAGCGTTCCTGCGTGTGCTGGCAACCAAAGTAATGCCCTTGCGGCCCCACCTCGCGGATCGCATCCAGGGCGATGTCATCATCGGTTGTGGCAAACGTCGCCTCTTCGAAATAGCGCTGGATCATCTGCAACACCTCGCAATCCATCACGAATTTCTCTGGGCTGGCGATCAGCCCGCCCTCCAGCCAGCCCGCCGCGTGATACACCATGTTGGTGCCCGATTGCACCGCCGCCCACAGGCTGTTGCTGGTTTCCCACATCGCCTGCCCGTCCGGCACATTGGCCGCACAGACCCCGGATGACCGCATCGGCAGGCCGTAAAAGCGGACCAACTGCCCGGTCATCTGCGTCGCGCGCATGTATTCGGGCGTGCCGAACGCGGGCGCTCCCGACTTCATGTCGACGTTCGAGGTAAAGGTGCCGATTGCCAACGGGCACCCCGGCTTGATGTATTGCAGCAAGGCCACCGCCGCCAGCGCTTCGGCAATCGACAGCGTTACTGCCCCCGCCATCGTCACCGGCGCCATCGCACCGGCCAGCGTAAAGGGCGTGATCACCACCGGCTGCCCCCGCCGCGCCAACCGCATCGCGCCATCGAGCATCGGATAATCATGCTTCAGCGGGCTGACCGAGTTGATGTTGGTGTACATCCGGGGCTTGGCCTCAAACTCCTCATGGGTCAGACCACCGGCAAGGCGCGTCATCTCCATCACGTCTTCCACCCGTTCGGCCCCCAGCGAATAGGCGTGAACCACCTTGTCGGTCAGCGTCAGCTTTTCATACAGACAATCCAGATGACGGACCGAAGGGTGGATATCAATCGGCTCGACCGGATAACCGCCCGCGATGTGGATACAGTTAAAGTATTGCGTAAGCTTGATGAATTCCTTGAACGTCTCGAAATCACCCGAGCGTTTTCCGCGTTCAAGATCCCAGGCATTCGGAGGCGACGAGACATTGACAAACACCATGTGCTTGCCTCCGATTATCAATTCGCGGTCCGGGTTGCGTGGGGTGATGGTAAAGGACGATGGTGCGCGGCGCACCATCTCCATTACAAAATCCTCGTCCATGCGCACATTTGTGCCCTGAATTCGGCAGCCGGCCTTTCGCATGATCTCCAGCGCCTCGGGGTTCAGAAACTCGATCCCTATGTCGGACAGGATCTTCATCGCACCCCGGTGGATACGCTGCACGCCATCGGCATCCATCGGCTCTGTGGGGCGATCGGGGTTGACCGGCACACGCCATGGCATCTGGTCGATGACCGCACTGCCCGCGCGCTGCTTGTTGCCCGCGCGCCCGCCTGCGCGGCGTTTCTTGCCCAGATCGTCATTCATCGGCCCTGCTCCTGCCACCGCCGGGATCACAAAAGGGGGCGGCTGCTTGCGACAAAGATGGCGCAAAGTCTGATCCCGTGGGCACAACAAAGGCGACGCATATGCGTCGTTTTTCGCTATCCTTGCGCGTCGAGCCATTCCGGAAGGGCGCCGATGTCTGGCAGCACCGCATCGGCATGCGGCGCAAGGTCGGCCGCGACAGCAATTCCCGTCAGCACGCCCACACAGATCATCCCTGCCGCTCGGCCTGCGTGCAGATCGTGCAGACTGTCACCCACCATCACCACGCGGCCAGGGGCAAGCCCGGTTGCGCGTGCGAACGCGGTGCACATTCCGGGACCGGGCTTTGCGCCATGGCCGGAATCATACCCGGCGATGAAGTCGAACAATTCGTTGATCCCGTGCGCCGCAAGATGGGCGCGGGCGGGAACCTCGGTGTCATTTGTAGCAAGGCCGATCTTCAGCCCGCGCGCCCGCAGCGCAGCCAGCAGAGGGCGCAGGGGAACCGCCTCGGCCATCGGCGCCAACGCGGCGGCGGCGTTGATGTGGCTGGTGATCGACGCCGCAGATTGCCCCGGCAAGTGCGGCAACAGCGCCAGCGCGATATCCGCAGCCGTAGCCGCGATCACCGGGCTGTGGGGCGCAAATTGCCCCGAACCAAGATCAAACCCGATGGCCTGCCCCATGGCATCCGCGTGGTCTGCGTCGCGCGCCAGTCCCCGCACGAAGCCATCGGCCCAGCCACCCCAGCTGCGATGAAAGTCGAACAGAGTGCCGTCCTTGTCGAAAATCACACCTTCGATCATCCGCGTCTCCTGTTGCCCCGTTCAGGCTGGGCCAGCCCGCGCCCGGTTGCTATTAGTGCCACTGCTCTGCCTCGCCCCCCGGCAGCCACGCCCGCGCCTGCAGCGGCGCCTCATAGCGAAGGTTCTGATCGTCGCAAAAGGCAATGACCCAAGCGTCATCCATCAACAAGAAATCCAGAACCGAGGCCAAAAACGCCGCCTCGCCCGCACGACCCGCCATGTCTGCGGCAGATGCGCCGGTGGCCCCCATGAAGACAGGCAGCAGGTCGTCGTTCCCCGCCAGCCATGAAAGCGCCTGCAATGCCAGTGTTTCAGCGGAATCCTGCCGAGACATGCGTGATCTCCAATGTTTTCGGGTGGTCCGCGACATTTTCAGATGAATGAAATCGAAACCATTATACGTTTGGCAAGGAATCCTTAACCAAATGGTAGGATGTACGTAGTGTGTCACTTTATTTAACAGGTTCCCTGTCATGGACGGCAAGATCCTTATCGTCGACGATGTTGCGACAAACCGGATCGTCTTCAAGGCCAAACTTCGGGCGGCCTGCTATAACCCGATCACGGCCACTGGCGGCGAGGAATGTTTGCGCCTTGCGCATGAGGAAGCGCCCGACCTCATATTGCTTGACCTGATGCTGCCTGACCTGTCGGGTGTTGATGTGCTGCGCCGCCTGCGTGCAGATCCGGAGACATGCGACATTCCGGTAATCGTGGTCTCTTCATCGACCGCGCCGGCAGATCGCCTGATGGCGCTTGAGGCCGGGGCGGATGACATCTTCATCAAACCCTATGACGATCAGCGCCTGTTGGCGCGCGTGCGTAACCTTCTGCGCAGCCAGCAAGAAGTGACCGACCTGCATAAAGGGCGCGAGGTCATGATGATGGGTATGGCCGAGGCGGCCGCCGATTTTGCCCCGCCGGGCATTCTGGCGCTGGTGACCGACCGGCCGGAACTCGCACTTCGGGTGCGGCGCGATCTGGCGCCGCTTATGCGTGACACATTCGTGATCATGGGTCTGGCCGGTGCGCTGCTCGATATTGATCCGGGGCGCCCGTCGGCCGACCTTTACATCATCGACGCGGATGAGGCGCAGGGCCAGCGCGGCTTGCGACTGGTTTCGGACCTGCGGAGCCGTGCGGCCACGCGCCATTCGGGCATTTGCCTGCTGTCTGGACCTGCGCCGCGCAACGACAGTCTGATCGGTTTTGATCTGGGCGCAAATGAGGTGTTCGAGCCGGGCATTTCCATCGCCGAAATTGTCCTGCGCCTGCGCCGCGTCCTGCGCCGCAAACGCCGTGCCGACCGCGTCCGCGCGCAGTTGCAAGATGGCCTGCGGCTGGCCATGATCGACCCGCTGACCGGTCTTCATAACCGCCGCTATGCCATGGCCCGCCTGACCGCCCTGTCCGAGTCCGCCCATCTGCGCGGCCAGTCTTTTGCCGTGATGATTGCCGATCTGGACCGCTTCAAATCGGTCAACGACCGCTTCGGCCATGCGGCGGGTGATGCAGTTCTGGTCGAGGTCAGCCGCCGTCTGGCCGCAAACTTGCGCACCGAGGATCTGCTGGCACGGGTGGGGGGCGAAGAGTTCCTGATCGTCTTGCCTGACACGACGCTCGAAGATGCCAAGGCCATCGCCCACCGTCTGTGCGCCCAGATCGAGGCGCGGCCCATCGCCTTGCCCAAGGGCCAGGATCTGTCGGTGACCGTCTCGATCGGACTGGCGCTCAGCCGCCATCAGGGCACCCAGCAAGGTGGTGGCCGGGACGCAGCGTTTGCCGCAAAGGTGATGGACGACGCGGATCAGGCGCTGATGATGTCGAAATCAGCGGGACGGAACATGGTGACCATCGGCCAAAGCGCCGCCTGAAGGCCACCGCCGTGAGAGGAGGAGAAAAGAGTCAGGGCAGAAATCCGGCTGTAGTGATCCGATTTTGGGCCCAAAACGGCTGTCGGCAGGCCACTTTTCCCCTCATCTTTGTCCAAGGCCCCCGGTCAGGACCGCTTGCCGTTCTGGACGGGGCGCCGCGTTACAGCCTGTTCCAGCCTTTCGGTAAACGCTGCGCGGTCCACGTCCGACATCGCCAGGATCAACCCCACAAGCGCCTTGCGCCCCGCTTCGGCGCGGGCAGTCAAACGTGTGTTCTGCTGGGCAAAGGCCACCTCAACCCCGGACGGGTCAAAGGGCTGCGCGCGAAGGGCGGTCAGCACCGCCGCCATGTCACCACGCATCTGCGTGCGCATCTCGCGCAGGCCCAAGCCGTCGTCCCCCAAGCGCCCCATCATTCCGCGGCGTTGATCGCGTGTCAAAGCCTGTGAAAACGCGCCAAAATTCAGATCGCGTCCACCCATGCGCCCCATGCCATCATCCCCGCGCGCCCGCAACGCAGCCCCTGCCACCACCCCAGCCACGGCAAGGTTCAGCGACAGCGACAGCGCGAGCGCTATCTTGATCGCCCGGCCGCTTTTCGATGGCTTGGCCGAATCGTGTCCGGCTGGCGTGACAGGCCCGCTCATTGTGCAATATCCTCCGTCAGAAGCGTGTCAAACCCGGGCAAAAGCTCTAAGGGCGAGGCCGCGTCAGCGGTTACGCCAAAGCGGTCGGTCAGCATAAGCAGCGGGTCGGGCTGCACATAGCCGATCACCAGCCCCGCCATCGCAGCAGAGCCAAGGCCCGCAACGCCAAGCCCCCCGCCCAATGCCGCCAGCGCCCGTGCCAAAAGTCTACGCGGCGGCGCAGGCCCCCGGGCAGGTGGTACCGCCGTCTGCGGCTGCATGGCCAGCGCGTCGTCCAGAACGCGGGCCATGAAGTCATCCGAAGGCGCGGGCGGGGTGCGGCGTGCCGCTTGCAACAGGGCGTCTACCGGATCGTCCGCCAAACCGTCCAGAGAACCCTGTTCATGCGTCATCTTCATACCCCAACATCGCCTTCTTCCCGATCAGCGCAGCGGCCAACGCCCTTTTGCCGCGTGCCGTCAGACTTTCCACCGCTTCGACCCCGATTTCCATGATCGCGGCAATTTCCGGATTTGTCAGCCCGTCAAGGTGGCGCAATACGACCGCCTGCCGCTGCCGGTCGGGCAGGGTGTCCAGCGCCCCTTGCAGTGCCGCCATCCGGTCGGCTTCGATCAATCCGGCCTCGGCGCCCTGTCCCTGATCCACCGGGTCGGGCGCATCGTCCAATGACCCCGCCCGGCGCCGGATCCGCGCCCGCAAACGGTCGGTCGCAAGGTTTGTCGCCACCCGGTACAGCCAGGTCGTCACCTTTGCCTCGCCCTGACGCCAGTCGGGCGCGATCCGCCACAGCCGTATCAGCGCCTCTTGCGCCACATCCTCGGCCTCGGCCCTGTCGCCCAGCACACGGAAGGCATAGGCCAGAACCCGGGGCGCCAGCCGACGTGTCAGCGCGCGCGCCGCATCTGGCGCGCCGTTGGCATAGAGCACCAGCAGCGCTTCATCCGAGACCAAGGCAAGGGTGTCGCGGGGCATGTCCATCCTGGCGGCAAGTCTAGCGGCTTTTCCTGAAGGACGACAGGCCCGGGTCGCAGCACTGCGTCCCGGACCTCACAAGTGGGGGACCGATCAGTTGTTCCCTTGACCGTGCATGCTGCCCTGATTGCCCTGGTGCCCCTTCTTGCGGGCGCCACTGCGCTCGGCCATCCTGTCTTTGGCGGCAGCAATCTCGGCCTCGCTCAGCGCGCCATCATTGTCGGTGTCAAGACGCCGGAACATGCGTTCCTGGGGGGTCCGCGGCTGCATTTCAGCCAGTGACAGCTTGCCATCGCCATCGGCGTCTTGCCGCTCGATCATCTGAGTCGCCATGTCGGTAGCACGGGCCTGCATCCGCCCCATCGCCATCGCTGACAGTTCGTCCGGGCTGAGGAACCCATCCTTGTCGGCATCGGCCGCCATCAGCCGCGCGGTGCGCAACGCCTCGATCTCGGCGGGTGTCACCTTTCCATCCTTGTCACTGTCCATCGCGGCGAAGTCCATCTCCATGAACGGCCCATTTCCCTGTGGGCCTTCGCCGCGCGCGCCCCAGCGATCCGCCATGGCCGTCGTTGCGATCAGCGCCACGGCCATTAAGGCGATCGTGAATGTCGTCAGTTTCGATGTAATCGTCATGGTCGGTTTCCTTTCGAAGGGGGCGCGGTCACCTGTTGCCGCGTCTTCTGGAGGTGATACGCTGCCCTCTGCCGCTTCCGTCGCGGCGGCGCCAAGTTTCTGGCGCGTGACCGGCTGCTTGCGACAAAGCCGCGCAAACTGCCGTCCGGCCATTTCCCTTTTGCGCCGAGTGGCGTATGACACTGCGCTTGACAGCGGCTCATGTCCGAGAGGGCGACGCTGTACCCCCGATCCTGGCAGTCTGATGATGATCACCCAAACCACCGCCCCCGTACCCGAGGATGACCGGCCCCTGAAGCCTGCGATGGTGCGCGGATGGCGCATGCGCTGTCCCCGATGCGGCGCGGGGCCCGTCTTGCGCGGCTATCTCAAGGTGCGCGATACCTGCCCGTCTTGTGGTCAGGCGCTTTACCATCACCGCGCCGACGACGGGCCTGCCTACCTGACCATCCTGATCGTGGGGCACCTGATGGCGCCGCTGATCCTGATCGTCTTTACCCATTACCGCCCGGATCCGCTGGTGCTCGCGTCGGTGTTTTCGGTGGGTACGGTGGCGCTGTCGCTGTATCTTTTGCCACGGCTGAAGGGGGTGATGATCGCCATCCAGTGGGCCAAGCGGATGCACGGATTTGGCAGCGAACCGCATCTTGGGTGAGGCGGCCCTGATCCACCCGAGACCCCCGATACGCCCGGCAGCAACGGTTATTCTGTGGCGCAATGGCCCCGCGGGCCCCGAGGTGTTGATGGGCCAGCGGGGCGCAGTGGCGGCCTTCATGCCTTCGAAATATGTCTTTCCGGGGGGCGCCGTGGATGCGGGCGATCACACCATTTTTCTGCCCATGGCGGCGTTGTGTGCAGCGCGCCTGGCGATTTTTTGCCCAGAGGTCACTCCTTTGCCTGCCGCCCTCGCCGGGGCAGCCTTGCGTGAGCTGCGCGAGGAAACCGGCCTGATTCTACCCGAAACCCCCGCCCCTGCGTTGCGCTTTTTCTTTCGCGCCATCACCCCTCCGGGCCGCAGCCGCCGCTTTGACGCGCGCTTTTTCCTTGCCGATGCGCGGTATCTGTCATCTGACCCCGAAGATTTCTCGGGCGCCGAGGATGAGTTGAGTCACCTGCATTGGATCGGCCTGGCCGCCGCGCGCGCATTGGATCTGCCGTTCATCACCGAGGTTGTTCTGGCCGAGGTTACCGCCCATCTGGGCGGCGCACCAGATCAGGGCGTACCCTTCTTTGACAATTCCACCGACACACCTGCCTTCCGCCGCATAATCTAGACTGCACCACTCAGGCTGCGCTGCGCTCGGGCGCCTCCGCCTGCACGCCGTGCGCTGACGTCAGCGGATGCGGCACCGGATCCTTGGCGCGCAGGAAATGGGCACGAAACACGTCGAGGTAAGAGCGGTAGACATACCCATCATTGCGCAGCAGCACCATCTCACGTTGTGCCGTGTACAGCGCGGGCAGACGGTACCAGGCCACATTCGGGTGGGAATGGTGCACGGAATGCAGGTTGTTGTTCAGAAACAGCAGCGCCAGGGGTCCGCGATCCTCGACCACGACGGTGCGGGCACGCGGCATGGTGTGCGCGCGGTGTTCCAGAAAGGTGCGTATTTTCAACAGCGACTGGGCAAGATATGCCGCAGCCAAATAGGCGCCAAGCGTCATCGGCGCGGGGGCCAGCCAAAAGGCCATCAGGACCAACCCCGCAGCATGCAGCAGCCAGGCGCGCTGTACCGCCCGGTTGCCCGCCCACAAAAGCCGTGCCTCGGACCGCAACCAGAGCGCATTGCCTACCAGCGGCCCGATCACGATCCGACCCATCAGTGTGTTGTTGAACCGCAGCACCGCCCGCACGAACATCGGCAGCCGAGACCAGACTGCCGGGTCCATGTAATTGGATTCGGGGTCGTCATAAGGGTCGGTCAGGTGCGGGTCGTGGTGATGCGCCAGATGCGTGTCGCGAAACCGGCCATAGGGAATGGTCACGGTCAACGCCGGGAACACCAAGGCCTCGTTCAGCGCGCGGCTACGGAACGGGTGACCGTGCAGCACCTCATGCTGAAGGGAACTGAACTGCGCGATCGCAAGAGCGGCCACGGCTATGCCGAGCAGTGGTGATATGTCAGTTATCAGCGTCGTTGCCATGGCCCAAAAGCCATACGTGGCGATCAACAGGACGATTGTGGGCCATTCGGTGGTGCCCGGCGCGCTGGAGTGCCCATTCAGTATCAGTTGCTTGCTCCTAAATCTCTCACATTTGTGAATAGCATACGGTGAGGGCTTGCAGAATTCCAAGAATACGCAACACTAAGTCACACTTGTTTAGGAAATTCACCACATGCCGGATATGATTGACAAGCGTGACCGCGCCATCGTTTTCCGGACCCGTCTGGGCGAAGCAATGGCAGATCGCGCGCTGAGCCAAAGCGCGCTGGCCCGGGCCACGGGGGTGGACCGCTCGACCATCAGCCAGCTCCTCGTCAGCGACAAACGCCTGCCCAATGCCCAGCTTGCCGCCGATTGCGCGCAGGCGCTGGGGGTGTCCGCCGATTGGCTCTTGGGCCTTTCAGGGCGTCCCGAACCGGTGGCCGACCTGCTCGCCATGCAGTTGACCGAGACCGAGGCCCCCCGCGCCCTGATCGACGAGGCGATCTTTGCATGGCACCGCGAGGCAGCGGGCTACAAGATCCGTCATGTGCCCGCCACCCTGCCCGACATGCTGAAAACCCACGCGATGGTGCAATGGGAATACGCCCCGCAACTGGGCCGCACTGCCGATCAGGCAATTGGCGCCTTCGAGGACCGGCTGGCGTGGATGCGCGGCGCGCGCTCGGACTACGAGATTGCCCTGCCACTGCATGAGATAGAGGCCTTTGCCAAAGGTACCGGCTATTATGCGGGCCTGTCGGCAGAGGTGCGTCTGGGCCAGATTGACCTTATGATTGATCTGACAGGGGCGCTTTATCCCGCGCTGCGCCTGTATCTCTTTGACGCGCGGCGGGTGTTTTCGGCGCCTGTCACTGTGTTCGGGCCGATGCTGGCGGTACTCTATCTGGGCCGCCACTACCTTGCCTTTCGCGATTCGGGCCGTGTCGACAGCTTTACCCGCCACTTCGATTGGCTGGTGCGCGAAGCGGACGTGGGTGCGCGCGATGTGCCCGCCTATCTGCGCGCGGCACGGGCACGGATAGGCTGAAGGTGTCAGAACATCTGCAGGCGCGTGACGTCATATCCGTTGAAATCAAAGATCTCGCGCGCGGCACGCAGACGATCCGGCGGCACGGCCCCGCCCCGGTTCAGCACAAACCCGAACGTACCGTTTGGTGTACCGATGGCCAGTGTGCGGTAATCCGTATCGACCCAGATCACCCACCATTCTTGTTGGCCAGCGGCTGCAAAACGGCCCGGACCAGCCGCCGCAAGCGGCCCCGCAAGCCGCACCCGCTGCCCGCCCAGACACAGCGTGGCGTTCAGCGTCAGTGCCCCCGCCGCGCCGCCGATCAGCGCCTCGCCCGGGGCACAGCCGCCCGGTTGCGCCGCAAAGGCAGCCGACTGCTGCCACGATCCCACCAGCCGCCCTACTTCCAGTTGCGCATTTGACCAGATCGGGGCCGAGATCTTTCGATATGTCGTGATCTGGGTGGGTGCGGGTGCTGCGCACGCCGCGAGGGTCAGGCAGATCAGCCCCGTCAGTTTATGCATTCCGTCAGCATCCTTCCCTGATCGTCAAGGACGTCGTTGCACCCCATAAGCGGCGTATAGGGCGCGCAGGTTCCTGATTTAGCAAGGCAATTTCCCGCGCATTCAGCAGACGCGCTGCATTGCCTGCCTGCATCCCGCGTCGGCGTCTGGCAGAATGATGCCTTGGCAGATCCGGCCATGCTCCACCGCCCGCCCTTTTTCTCGCACGCAAGGTGGGATGGCGTCTTGACCGCAACCACTGCGGCGGGAGCGGCTTCAACTACAGCCACGGGGGCGGCCCCGACCTCGGGCGCAGGGTCTGGGGTCGTTTGCGCTATGTCTTCGGCGGGCGCGGCCCCATCCGACCTTGGCGCATCTGTGGGGCTGACGGTTGGCGTGCCACCGGGCACCGCGGGCGCGTCCAGTGAGGTCACCTCAATCGCGTCCCCCATGATCGGGTTCCCCGGTGGCGCATCCGCCGCCGTATCCTGCCCGCCCGGCCGCGCGAGCTGGCACCCGCCAAGCGCCAGCAGAACCGACAGTATCAGCAAACGGCGCATCAGGGGGCCCCAAGATTTACAAACAGGTGGTTTGACATGGCCTGACCCTGCCGCAAGATGCAAGCCCCGCCCGCCCCGCGGACCTAGTAGGGGGCCGGATACACCCGGTGCGCCGCCGCGATATCGTCCATGGCCGCCTGCGACAACACAATGTCCGTCGCCCCGGTGTTTACCCCAAGCTGCTCCAGACTGCTGGCCCCGATGATCGGGATGCACGGAAAGGGCCGCGCCATGCAAAACGCGATCGCCATCTGACACGGGTCCAGCCCATGCCGCGCCGCAATGCCCAGATAGGCCGCCACCGCCGGAAACACATAAGGCGTGATCCGCCCGCCCAGATCCGAGGTATGGCTGCGGCGCGACCTTTCGGGCGTCACATCGCCCGCGTATTTCCCCGACAACAGCCCGGCTGCAAGGGGTGAAAAGGCCAGCAGCGGCATGTCCTCGATCATCGCCAACTCACACCAGTCTGTGTCGAACTGGCGGCACAGCAACGAGTATTCGTTCTGCACCGACGCCATGCGCGGCAACCCGTGCACCTGTGCCAGATGCAGCCACAGCGCCGCCCCCCATACGCTTTCGTTGGACAGGCCGATGGCGCGGATCTTGCCCTCAGCGATCATATCCTGTGCCGTGCGCAAGATATCGAGCATGTCTGCCTCGACCTGTGGGCGGCTTGTCACTTGCGGCCTGTACGCCCACGCCCGACGAAAGTGATAGCTGCCACGGTTGGGCCAGTGCAACTGAAAGAGGTCGATGTAATCGGTCTGCATCCGGCGCAAGCTGGCCTCGACGCCCGCGCGCAGCACGGCCCCCGTGATCGGCCCGCCACCCGCGCGCACCAACTGTTGGTCCGCACCTGAAACCTTGGTTGCAATCTGCACCCGGCTGCGTCCGCCGCGCATCGCCAGCCATGTGCCGATGATGGTTTCGGTATCGCCGACGGTTTCGGCGCGCACCGGGTTGGTGGGGTACATCTCGGCCGTGTCCCAGAACGTCACGCCCCGGTCCATCGCCATGTCAGCCTGAGCATGGCCTTCGGCTTCGGTGTTCTGGCTGCCCCATGTCATCGTGCCAAGGCACAGCCGCGACACCTCGATCCCTGTATGCCCAAGTGCCATGCGTTCCATCCGCGTCTCCCTGCCTTGCATGCGGGCATACCTAACCGCTCGGGCGCGCAGGGCAAGCACAGAAGTGCCGATTGAGAACAAATATAGAACATGCTAGATCTCTGTGCATGAGTCTGCCCCTGCCCTCTGCCACGCCCCCGGGCGCCGAACAGCCCCTGCCCGGCGGTATCCGGCCCGGGCTGTTGCGCGGCCGCGTGCATGAGGTGTGCGGCCCGGCCCGCGTGGCGCTGACCCTGATGGTGCTGGAACACGGCGATGGCCCGGTGATCTGGGTCATGCCGTCGTGGCTGCCCGAACGGCCTTACGCCTGCGGGGTGCGCAATTTCATCCACCCCGGCCGGCTGATCTTTGCCCGCGCGCGGCGCCCCGAAGACATTCAGTGGGCGGGGGAAGAGGCGCTGCGCGCGGGCGCGGCCCCGGTGGTGGTGCTTGAGATGCCGTGCCCTCCGGGCCTGACCCCGGTGCGCCGCCTGCATCTGGCGGCCGAGGCGGGGCGTGAGGCCGCGCGCCACGCGGACCGCCCCGCCCCCCTTGGCCTGATCCTGACGCCGGGCGATGGCGGCGCCCAAGGGGTCGAGACGCGCTGGCACATGGCAGCCACCCCCGCCCCCTCGGGCCTGCTTGACGAAGGCGGGGTGAACTGGCGCCTGACCCGCAGCCGTGCCCGCACCGCCCCCGTCGCCACCTGGGCGCTGCACCGCGAAAGCCGGGGGCAGGTCTTGGCCCGGCCCTGCACGGTATAGAAAAGGGCTGATCGGGAGGGTGCCAAAGGGGCCCCCACCATCACTTCGCCGTGACCCTGCCCCGCGCATCCGGTTTCATGTTATCGCTGATGTCTGGGCAACACAGGGAGGGGCTTTCGAAATGCGCATGAATATCATCACAGCCACGCTCGCCCTGCTGGGCGTGCTGGCCGGCACCGCGCTTGCAAAACCCGTCACCTACCGGATCGACACCACCGGCTCTGCCGTCGCCTTCGAGACGGATTTCGGCGTCACCCCCATCACTGGCAGCATGCCCGTCGACAAAGCCGACCTGACGCTCGATTTCGACGCCGTGGCCAACAGCCGCGTCGATGTCACGCTCAGCGCAAAAGGTGCGAAAGCCTCGTTTCCCTTCGCCGCCGAGGCGATGAAGGGCCCGACCGTGCTGGACGCCGTGCGCCATCCGCAGATCCGCTTCCGCTCGACCCGCGTCACACAAAGCGGCGATGGCGCCACCATCCGGGGCAATCTGACGATCCGGGGCGTCACGCGGCCCGTCACCATGAACGCCACGATCTTTCGCCAGCAAGGCACCGCCCAGGGCGACCGCAACCGCCTGACCGTGCGCCTGACAGGCAGGATCAATCGCTCGGACTATGGCGCCACCGGCTTTGCCGAGATGGTGGGGGATGAGGTCCGCCTGGACATCCGCGCCCGCATCCACCAGACGCCCTGATCACTGCCCGCGCGCGCACGCGCGCATCAAAGGGCGAAGGTCGACACGCAGCCCATGGGGGCCCCGTCGCCGCCAACCATACGTGCGCCGTTGGCAGGTTCCGGTCCCTCGCCCATGCTGCCCCTTTACACCCCGCCCGAAACCGGTTTTGCATGGCCCATGCGCCTGTTGATCTCTTTCGCTGCCCTGTTTCTGTCGGTCATATTGCTGCAGATGGGACTTGGCGGGGTTGCCCCGCTTGATGCCATCTCGGGCAGCGCGCTTGGTTTTACCAAGGCCCAGATCGGTATCCTCGGTTCGGCCCATTTCTTCGGCTTTTTCATCGGTTGCTGGTGGGCGCCGCGCCTGATGGGCGAGGTTGGCCATTCGCGCGCCTTTGCCGCCCTGACCGCAGCCGGCACCATCGGCATCCTTGCCCACATGATGGTCGTCAACCCCTATGCCTGGGCGGTGATGCGCATGACCTCGGGCCTTGCGGTCGCGGGCTGCTACACGATCATCGAGGCGTGGCTGCAGGCGAAGGTCACGAACGAGACGCGGGGCCGCGCCATGGGCACCTACCGCGTGGTCGATATCGTGGGATCACTGGGCGCGCAGTTGATGATCGGCGTGCTCGAACCGGCTGCCTACCTGTCCTACAATCTGCTCGCGCTTTTGTGCTGCGCCGCCCTCTTTCCCCTCACGCTCAGCCGCGCCGAAGCGCCCGAGATGCCTGATGCCCCCCGCCTGCGCCCCGCGCTTGCCTGGGCCCGCTCACCCCTCGGCGCCGCAGGTGTCGTCGTGTCCGGCATCACGGGGGCCGCATTTCGCATGGTGGGGCCGGTCTACGGCGTCGAGGTGGGCCTGCGCCCCGATCAGATCGCCCTGTTTCTGGCGGCCTACGTCCTTGGTGGCGCGCTGGCCCAGATCCCCGTCGGCTGGCTTGCAGACAAGTTCGACCGCCGGGCGGTGCTGATTGCCCTGTCGGTCGCAGGCGTCGGCGCCTGTGTTGTAACCGTCCTTGCTGCAGGCTCGGGCACGGTGCCTGTCTTTCTTGCCGCAGGCTTCTTCGGTCTTGTCACTCTGCCCATCTATTCCGTCTCGACCGCCCATGCCCATGATTTTGCTACCCAAGCCGAGCGGGTGGAGTTGTCGGCCGCCCTGATGTTCCTCTATGCCGTCGGCGCCATCGCCAGCCCCCTGATCGCGTCCCTGCTGATCGAGGGATACGGCCCTGCCGCCATGTTCACCATGATCGCGCTGGCAAACGTGGGCCTTGTGGCCTTCGGCCTGTTCCGCGCCCGTGCGCGCCCCGCCCCCGATGCCCGCACCCCCTATACCTATGAGCCGCGCACCTCGTTCCTGATCGGCCGCCTTCTGCGCCGGGGCCGCGACAAGTGATCCGCGCCCGATTTGCTGCTTTGGCAAATACTCCCGCCAGAGTCTCACGCGTGTGGTCCTCCGCACACCCTCTGGCCAGCCTGCACACCATAGGCTAAACGGGCCGCACCATCCAAGGCAAAGGCGCATCATGGCACGGATTCTCATCACATCGGCCATTCCCTACATCAACGGGATCAAGCATCTGGGCAACCTTGTGGGCAGCCAGTTGCCCGCCGATCTGTTTGCACGCTACATGCGGGCGCGCGGGCATGAGGTGATGTTCATCTGCGCCACCGACGAACATGGCACCCCTGCCGAACTGGCCGCCGCGAAGGCAGGCCAGCCGGTCGCCTTATTCTGCGCCGAAATGCACAAGGTTCAGACCGACATCGCTGCAGGGTTCCGACTGTCGTTTGATCATTTCGGACGCTCGTCAAGCCAGCGCAACCACCGCCTGACCCAACATTTCGCAGGCGCGCTTGATGCGGCAGGCCTGATTTCCGAGGTGTCGGAAAAACAGATCTTCTCCGTCGACGACAACCGCTTTCTGCCCGACCGCTACATCACCGGCACCTGCCCGAACTGCGGCTATACGGCCGCGCGCGGCGATCAGTGCGAAAACTGCACCAAGCAGTTGGACCCCACCGATCTGATCAGTCCGCGCTCGTCCATCTCGGGCAGCACGCACCTTGAGGTGCGCGAAACCAAACACCTTTATCTGCGCCAGCGCGAATTGCGCGGGCAACTGGAGGCATGGATCGACAGCAAGACCGACTGGCCGCTGCTGACCACCTCGATCGCGAAGAAATGGCTGAACGATGGCGACGGCTTGCAGGACCGCGGTATCACCCGCGATCTGCATTGGGGCATCCCGGTGCAAAAGGGCGATCAGCCCTGGCCGGGGATGGAGGGCAAGGTCTTCTACGTCTGGTTCGATGCGCCCATCGAGTACATCGCCGCCACTGCCGAATGGGCCGATGCAAACGGCAAGACCGATGCCGCGTGGCAACGCTGGTGGCGCACCGATATGGGCGCCGACGACGTGACCTACTATCAGTTCATGGGCAAGGACAACGTGCCCTTCCATACCCTTTCGTTTCCGGCCACCATCCTTGGCTCGGGCGAGCCCTGGAAGCTGGTCGACTACCTGAAGTCCTTCAATTACCTCAACTATGATGGCGGGCAGTTCAGCACGAGCCAGGGGCGCGGCGTGTTCATGGATCAGGCGCTGTCGATCCTGCCGCCCGATTACTGGCGCTGGTGGCTGTTGTCCCATGCGCCGGAATCCAGCGACAGCGAATTCACATGGGAGAATTTCCAGTCGTCGGTGAACAAGGATCTGGCCGATGTTCTGGGCAACCTCGTGTCACGCGTGACCAAGTTTGCCACGGCGAAATTCGGTGCCACAGTGCCCGCAGGCGGCACCTTTGGCACCCAGGAAACCGCTCTGATCGACGCCCTTGCCACCCGCATCCGCGAGTATGAGCGGCAGATGGAGGCGATGGAAGTCCGCAAGGCGGCAAATGAACTGCGCGCGATCTGGGTGATCGGCAATGAATACCTGCAAGCCGCAGCCCCTTGGACGGTCGTGAAAACCGATCCTGAGCGCGCGCAAGCCATGGTGCGCCTCGCGCTGAACCTGATCCGCGTCTACGCCATCGTGTCGCGCCCCTTCATCCCCGATGCGGCCGCCGCGATGATGGCGGCCATGGGCAGCGATGACTGGACCTGGCCCGACGATGTGCCCGCCGCCATGGCGCAACTGGCGCCGGGTGCAGCGTTCAACGTGCCCGAAAATCTGTTTCGCAAGATCACCGACGAAGAGCGTACCGATTGGCAGCAGCGGTTCTCGGGTGTCCGCGCCTGATCCCCGCCACCCGGTTGGCACGCGGGCTGCGTATTGGGGCCAGCAGGTGCTGATGCATCTGTTGCTGCCGCTGATCGCCTTGCTTTTGGTGTGGCGCGGAGTGCGCGAACCGGGGCATATGCACGGCCTGCGGCAAAGGCTGGGCCTTGGCCCAACCGGGCCACAGGGGGCGCTCTGGATCTACGCCGCATCCCTTGGCGAAACCCGCGCCGCGAGTCCGCTGATCGCACAGGCGCGACAGGCCGGCCTCCCGGTTCTGCTGACCCATCTGTCCCCTGCCGGGCTGCAGGAAGGATGGCGCCTGTTCCCGGATGATCCGGGCATCACCCACCGCTACATGCCCATCGACCTGTTCTGGGCTGTGCGCCTGTTTCTGGCACGCGCACGGCCCGTCACCGGCGTGGTGATGGAGATCGAGATCTGGCCCGCCATGCTGATCGAGGCGCGGCGCGCGGGCGTGCCCATGGTGATGGCCAATGGCAATTTGATCGAAAGATCCATGCGCGGGATGCGCGGCCCCCGCCGCCACCTGATGCGGCTTTACCGCGAATTTACCCATGTCTTCACCCGCACCGATGCGTACCGCGACCGCTACATTGCCGTCGGCGTCGATCCTGCCCGCATCTCGGTGGTGGGCGAGATGAAATACGATCAGCGCATCGACCCCGGCCAGCCTGCGCGCGGTCTGGGGTTGCGCGCGCGCTGGCCCGTCGCCCGCGTTCTGATGATCGCCTCTTCGGTGCGGGACGAAGAGGCGTTGTTGCTGCCCATGGTGCAGGCGCTGCTGGATCGGGACGCCGACCTTGGCATCCTGTGGGTGCCGCGCAGCGCTCAGCGCTTTGATGCCGTTGCCGAAGCGTTGCGCGCGGCGCGCATTCCCACCGCGCGCCGCAGTGCGCTGGGGGATGAGATGACCGCAGACTTGTCCGCAGGCACCCGCGTGATCCTTGGCGATACGCTGGGCGAGATGAATGCCTTTTACCCCATGGCCGATCTGGTCTTTGTCGGGGCGTCTCTGGTCGATCATGGTGGCCACAACATCATGGAGCCGATGGCCTTCGGCAAACCCGTGCTTATGGGCCCGTCGACCTATGGCATCGCCTTTGCCGCCGATCCAGCCGCGCGCGCGGGCGCTTTTGAAAGCCTGCCCGACGCGGCGGCGTTGCAGACCCGCATCGCAGAGCTTTTGTCCGATGATGCAGCGCGCGGCGCCATGGGTGCCGCTGCTGCCGCCTTTGCCGCCGCCCAGACCGGGGCTGCCCGGCGCACCTGGGCCGGGCTGCAGCCCCTGATCAGCAGCCGCAAACCTTGAAACCCCGGCCCGCTTGGGCGATACATTGCCCAAACCCGGCCGCCCCCGGCCCGCCCTGACGCAAAGGCCCCCATGCTGACCGACGCCACCATCCTTGTCACCGGCGGAACCGGATCCTTCGGACACGCCTTCGTGCCGATGACCCTTGCCCGCTACAACCCGCGCAAGATCATCATCCTCAGCCGGGACGAGATGAAGCAATGGGAGATGGCCAAACTTTATGGCGCTGACAAGCGGGTGCGCTTTTTCATCGGCGACGTGCGCGACCGCGATCGCCTGTATCGCGCCTTTCGCGGGGTGGATTATGTGGTGCATGCGGCGGCCACCAAGATCGTGCCGACGGCCGAATACAACCCCTTTGAATGCGTGAAAACCAACGTCAACGGCGCGATGAACGTGATTGACGCGGCCATTGATTGTGGCGTCAAACGCGTGGTCGCCCTGTCCACCGACAAGGCCAGCAGCCCGGTCAACCTGTATGGCGCCACCAAGCTGGCATCCGACAAGCTGTTCGTGGCCTCGAATTCTTATGGCGGCGAACATGGCAGCCGCTTTGCCGTGGTGCGTTATGGCAATGTGATGGGGTCGCGCGGGTCGGTCATTCCGTTCTTCCTTTCGATTGCCGACACGGGCGTCCTGCCGATCACCGACCCGCGCATGACCCGCTTCATGATCACGCTGGAGCAGGGGGTGGAACTGGTCTGGCACGCTTTCGAGGATATGGAGGGCGGCGAGGTTTATGTGAAAAAGATCCCGTCGATGAACATCGGTGACATCGCCCGCGTTGTGGCCCCCGGCGCGCGGCACGATGTCATCGGCATCCGCCCCGGCGAAAAGCTGCACGAGCAGATGATCGGCGCCGAGGATGCCCCCCACACCTATGAATATCCCGAGCATTTCAAGATCCTGCCCGCAATTCACAACTGGTCTGCCAGCCCGGTGCGCATCAAGGACGGGGTGAAGGTGCCCGAAGGCTTTGTCTATGCCTCGGACAGCAACGCCGCGTGGATGGACCCCGCGGCGCTGGCCCAGTGGGTTGCGGCCAACCGCGCCAAGATCGGGGTGATCTGATGATCCCCTATGGCCGTCAGGATATCAGCCAGGACGACATCGACGCCGTGGTGGCGGTGCTGCGGTCAGACTTTCTGACCCAAGGGCCGCAAGTGCCCGCGTTCGAAGACGCGGTGGCGGTCCATGTGGGCGCGGCACATGCGGTTGCCGTCAATTCGGCCACGTCTGGCTTGCACGTGGCATGCATGGCGCTGGGGTTGGGGCCAGGCGATATGCTCTGGACGGTGCCAAACACTTTTGTCGCCTCGGCCAACTGCGCGCTTTATTGTGGGGCCGGTGTGGATTTCGTCGATATCGACCCTGTGCGTTTTACCATGTGCCCGGCGGCGCTTGCGGCCAAGCTGGACGAGGCCAAGGCGCGGGGCCGTATGCCCAAGGTCATCGTGCCCGTGCATCTGACCGGCCAATCCGCCGACATGGCCGCCATAGCAGCGCTGGCCCGTGCGCATGGCATCCATATCATCGAGGATGCCAGCCATTCCATCGGTGCCACCCACGAGGGTTTTCCCGTCGGCAATTGCCGCTACAGCGACATCACCGTTTTCAGCTTTCATCCCGTCAAGATCATCACCACTGCCGAGGGCGGGCTGTGCACCACGCAAGACGCTGATCTGGCGCACGCGATGCAGTTGGCGCGCAGCCACGGCATCACGCGCGATCCCGCCCTGATGACCCACGCGCCCGATGGCCCGTGGTATTATCAGCAGGTGGCACTGGGGTATAACTACCGCATGACCGAGATACAGGCGGCCCTCGGTCTGAGCCAGATGGCGCGGCTGAACCAGATGGTCGCCCGGCGCGCGGATCTTGCCGCACGCTATGACCGCCTGCTGGCAGCCCTGCCCGTGACACGGCCACAGCAGGCGCCAGACACGGCGTCAAGCTGGCATCTGTATGTGATCCAGGTTGATCCCGCGCGGCATCTTGCGGTTTTCAACGGCCTGCGCGCAGCGGGAATCGGCGTCAATCTGCACTACATCCCAGTGCATACCCAGCCCTTTTACCGCACCATGGGCTTTGCACCCGGCATGTATCCGGCATCCGAGGCCTATTACGCGGGCGCGATCTCGATCCCGCTCTATTATGGCCTCAGCGACGCCGATCAGGATGCCGTGCTTGCAGCCCTTGCGGATGTGCTGTGATGGCGGTTTGCGTGATCCCCGCGCGCGGAGGGTCAAAGCGGATACCGCGCAAGAACATCGCCTCCTTTCATGGCCGCCCGATGATCGGCTGGCCGATTGCCGCCGCCATCGCATCGGGTTTGTTTGACCGCATCGTGGTATCAACGGATGACGCCGAGATTGCCGACGTTGCCGTGGCTCTGGGCGCAGAAGTGCCGTTCCGGCGACCAACTGCGCTGGCGGATGATCACACGCCCACCGTCCCGGTGATCGCCCATGCGGTGGACGCGCTGGCGCTGGCACCGGGTACACCCGTCTGCTGTCTTTATGCCACGGCGCCGATGGTGTTGGCGGGGGATCTCGCCCGTGGCCTTGGCCTTCTGAGCGATGCCACCACTTATGTCGTCAGTGTCACCACCTACGCCTTTCCCGTCCAGCGCGCCCTGCGCCGCGCACCCGATGGCGCCATCGCCATGATGGACCCCGCACAGATGACGACCCGCAGTCAGGATCTGGAAGAGGCGTGGCACGATGCGGGCCAGTTCTACTGGGCCCATGCGCGCACTTGGGCGGCGGGCACGCCAGCCTTTGGTCCCGGCGCATGCGGCCTGACCCTGCCGCGCCACCGCGTGCAGGACATCGACACGCCCGAGGATTGGCAACACGCCGAGGCGCTTTTTGCGCTGCTGGGGACCTAGAGGGTGATGCGGGTCGCCATGCGCGCAGATGCATCGCTCGCCATCGGATCAGGCCATGTGATGCGCTGTGCGACGTTGGGTCAGGCGCTGAGAAAGGCAGGCCATCGGGTGCAGATGATCTGCCGCGACCTGCCCGGCCACATGATGGACCGGCTGGCGGGCATGGATCTCGCCACCACCGCCCTGCCCGCGCCCACCGCGCCGTTCCAGCCTGCCAAGGACGACCCGCCATATGCATCCTGGGCCATGGTGCCTTGGGATCTGGACGCACGTCAGACGCGCGCCGCCATGGACCCGGGCACCGACTGGCTGATTGTTGACCACTATGCCTTTGACCGCCGCTGGCAGGCCGCCTGCGCCGGGGCCGGGCGGGTGGCCCTGCGTGTGATGGTAATCGACGATCTGTTTGATCGCCCTCACGCCTGCGATCTGCTGCTGGACCAGAACCTTGGCCGCAGCACCCGTGATTACCAGGGCCTTCTTGCGCCGGGCACGCAGACCATGATCGGACCCAGCTATGCGCTGCTGCGCCCCGATTTCGCGCAGGCGCGCACATCTGCGCTGCAGGCCCGCGCCGCACGGACCCCCGCCCTTCGGTCTTTGCTGATCGCGATGGGTGGCGTCGATGCGCAAGACTGCACGTCGGCACTTCTACGCGCCCTTGCGCGTGATCCGCCGCCGGGCCTTGCACATGTGACGGTCGTTCTCGGCGCGCAGGCGCCGGGGCTGGGCGCAGCCCGCGAGGCCCTGACCACCCTGCCATGCGACAGCGATCTGCGAGTTGACACTGCGGACATGGCATCTCTGATGGCGACGGCCGACGTAGCCGTAGGCGGCGCGGGCGGCACAGCGCTTGAGCGGTGCTGCCTTGGCTTGCCGACACTGATCGTGGTGATGGCCGAAAATCAGGCTCGCGCCGCGGATCTGCTGGCCTCAGCGGGGGTTGCGCGAACGCTCGCCGATGTGTCGAACCTGACCCAAGCCACGCCGGAAACGTTTGATCTGCAAACCGCATTCGCCGCCATGACCCCCGCCCGCCTGCGCGCCATGCAAGAGGCGTGCGCAAGCGTCACCGACGGACACGGGACCGCGCGCGTGCTCGCCGCACTCGAGGTCTCCCATGCCCCCTGATCCGACCACGACCGATCATTTGCGCCCCGCTACCGACGCCGATCTGTCCGCCATGCGCGATTGGCGCAACGCGCCCGGTGTGCGGGCGATGATGTACACCCAGCACGTAATCACACCCGACGAACACGCCGCATGGTGGCAGGCGCAAACTGCCCGGGGCGACGTGCGCCACCTGATCTTTTGCACCGAAGTCGGCCCGCAGGGCGCGGTCTCGTTCACCGACATCAGTTCCCGTCATGGCACCGCTTCCTGGGCTTTCTATGCAGCCGTTGGCGCGCCAAGGGGCACCGGGCGGCGCATGGAACATGCCGCACTGGACCACGCCTTCGACACCCTGACCTTGCGCAAGCTGACGTGCGAGGTGCTGACCATAAACCCGCGCGTCATTGCCCTGCACAAAGCGCACGGGTTTCGCGTTGAAGGCATCTTTCGTGCCCAAGTGATGCTGAACGGTACGCCCCATGATGTGATCAGGCTGGCCTTGTTCCCCAACCGCTGGCGCGCGATAAGACAGGCCAAAGAAAAGGAGCTGACGCGATGACCGCCGCCCCCAGTGTTACCATTGCAGGCCGCGCCGTTGGCCCCGCTCATCCACCCTATGTGATTGCCGAATTGTCGGCGAACCACAATGGAAGCATCGACGCGGCGCTTGCCATCATCGACGCCGCCGCCGCCGCCGGTGCTTCGGCGGTCAAGTTGCAGACCTACCGCGCCGATACGATCACCTTGAACTCGGCCCGCCCCGAGTTTCAGATCACGTCCGGAAAATGGGCGGGCCAAAGTCTATATGCGCTTTACGACAGCGCATATACCCCGTGGGAGTGGCACAAGACCCTGTTTGCCCATGCCGCCTCTGCCGGGATCACGCTGTTCTCGTCGCCCTTTGACGCCACTGCGATTGACTTGCTGGAGGATCTCAACGCCCCCGCTTACAAGATCGCCAGCTTCGAGGCCGTGGACCTGCCGTTGATCCGTCTGGCCGCCAGCACAGGCAAGCCCCTGATCATCTCGACCGGCATGGCAGACACCGATGAGATTGCCGAGGCTATTGCCGCCGCCCGCGATGGCGGCTGCTCCCAGCTTGCGATCCTGCATTGCGTCTCGGGCTATCCGGCGCCGCCCGGCGATTACAACCTGCGCCTGATCCCCGACATGATCGCCCGCTATGGCCTTGTGACCGGCCTGTCGGACCATACGCTGGACAACACCACCGCAATTGCCGCAGTCGCCATGGGTGCGTCGATCATCGAAAAGCATGTGACGCTGGACCGCAGCGGCGGCGGGCCCGATGACAGCTTCTCGCTTGAGCCGCCGGAGCTGGCGCACCTCTGTCAGGCCGCGTGCACAGCATGGGATGCAATGGGGATAGTGGATTATGGCCGGAAATCGTCCGAGCGCGGCAACGTGGTCTTTCGACGCTCGCTTTACTTCGTGCGCGATCTGAAGGCGGGACAGGTGATCGGGCCCGAAGATATACGTTCGATCCGGCCCGGCCTTGGGGCCGCGCCAAAGCATCTGGACCGGATCCTTGGCGCACGCGTGCTGGTGGACATCAAGGCGGAAACGCCAGTCGATCTGGATCAGGTGGCCCTCTGATCCGCCGGCCTGCGGTTCGGCAAAAGCCCTGTTTTCCTAAAATCAAGTGGATGCCGCCAGACCTCAGCCCGGGCATCTCTTAAAGCCGGATGTCGTCGTGGAACACCCCATCGTGATTGCGCAAATCGAGGGTGCATTGTAACGGGACAAGGATCCATGAGGCAAACGATGAACCTTGCGCTCTCACTCTATCTGGCCGCGACGGCCGTTGCCGGGCCGGTCTGGCGGCAGGCGCTGAAACGCCGCGCTGCGCGCGGCAAGGAAGACCCGGCACGACTGGCCGAGCGAATGGGGCGGGCGCGCACTCCTCGCCCCGAAGGCACGTTGATCTGGCTGCATGCGCTGGGGATCGGCGAGGCCGGTGCAATGCTTTCGCTGATCCGCGAGATAAGGGCCGCGCAGCCTGGCGTGGGTACGCTGTTGACAACCAATACCCGCAGCGGCGCCGATGGACTGGCGCGCATGGGTCTGCCTGACGGTGTGATCCATCACTACGCACCCATCGACACGCCCGCAGCCGTGGCAGCCTTCCTCGATCACTGGCGCCCCGACGCCTTTGTACTTGCCGAGTTGGACCTGTGGCCCAGGATGCTGCGGGCACTGGCCGCACGGGGGGTACCGATGGCGATGATCAATGCCCGACTGACCGACCGTCGTTTTGCCGGGCGCATGCGGCTGCGGGGGCTTTTTGCGCCGCTGTTGCCGCTGTTCCGCACTATACTGATGCAGGATCAAACCTCGGCCAACCGCATGCAAGCGCTTGGCGCCGCGCCGGATCAGGTGGCCGTCGCAGGGCTGTTGAAGGCCGCCGCCGCCCCCCTGCCCCTCAAGGCTGGCGATCTTGCCGCATTTCGCGCAGCAATCGGCCACCGCCCCGTCTGGCTGGCTGCGGCGACCCACGCGCGCGAGCATGATGCCATACTGCACGCGCACACGGTCTTGCGTCACGCAGACCCCGACCTTCTGCTGATCCTTGCGCCGCGCCAACTGACAGACGCCGACGACGCCGCGCGCGCCGCCGAAGCCGCTTTTGAAAAACCGGTACCAAGACGCAGCCTTGGAAACCTTCCCACGCCGGAAGATGCGGTTTTTCTGGCCGACAGCATGGGTGAGATGGGGCTTTGGTATCGCACAGCCCCCATCGCCTTTGTGGGTCATTCGCTGGATATCCCCGGCAACCCGCCCCTGTCGGGCAAGAACCCATTTGAAGCCACCCTGTTGCACAGTGTCGTGTTGCATGGCCCGCGCACCAGCAATTTTGCCGAAAGCTATGCAGCCCTCGCGGAAGCAGGGGCCGCTGTGCCCGTGACGGATGCGGGCGATCTGGCGCAACAGGTCGCACGCCTGCTGGCCGATCCGGCCGCCCGCGATGACCACGCCCATGCCGCCGACCGTGTGATGGAGAAGGCGAGCGCAGCCCTGCCCCTGACGCTCGGGGCGGTTCTTGGCCTGATCCCGGCTGTCTGAGGCAGCCCGTCCTTGTGACTGGCCGCGGGGCCGCATAAAATGAGCCATTGAACACAATGGACAGGAGCTGGCGGCAATGAGCGACTTGAGGGTTTTCATCGGCTGGGATTCGCGGGAGGACATCGCCTATCAGGTCGCGCGCCGCTCGCTTCTGCGCCATGCCACGATTTCGGTCGATGTGGTGCCGATAAAGGTGCAAGATCTTGTTGAGCAGGGCCGCTATACCCGTTCGGTGGACCCGCTCGCCTCGACCGAGTTTACATATTCGCGCTTTCTGACCCCCTGTTTGGCCGGATATGAGGGGTGGGCGCTGTTCGTGGATTGTGATTTTCTGTTCTTTGGCGACGTGGCAGACCTGTCCCGGTACATGAACCCAGCCCATGCCGTGGCCTGTGTCCACCACGACTACACGCCCAAAGAGGCGACCAAGATGGACGGCGTGCCGCAGACAAGTTACCCGCGCAAGAACTGGTCGTCGTTCATGCTGTTCAACTGCGCGCATCCTTCGACCCGTCGGCTGACGGTGGAAAAGGTCAACTCCGAGTCCGGCGCCTACCTTCACCGGATGCAATGGGCCGACGATGATGAGATTGGGGAGGTGCCGCATTCTTGGAACTGGCTTGAGGGGTGGAACAAAAAACCCGCCACTGGTCGCCCGAACGCGGTGCATTACACCCGCGGTGGCCCATGGTTCGAGCAGTGGCAGAACGTTGATTACGGCGACGACTGGCGGGCAGAAGCCGCCGCCGTGCGCGCCGAGGGTCTGGCCGAAACGTGAAACCAGCACCTGCGCACTATGTGCCGATTGAAGAGGCGCATTCGGTGCAACGCGGGTCGCCCTGTTCCAAATCAACTATCAGTGCCGGTGCCATTGCGAAAAGCTGTCATTCCGCCTTTCAAGGCCCGCTGACCTGCAATAGAAGGACGGGCGGCTTGCACGCTGACGCTGCTTTTTCACTGCCGGCTATCGACAAGCCGTCTGCACAGGAGAAGAACGATGCCCGATACTTGTATTGCATGTGGCAGCCGTACATTTGGAAAGATCAAGAAGGTCGACGCCAAGGATGGGAAACCAATTTATCTGAGCACTTGCGAGGCGTGCGGGCTTGTTCAACTCTGCGATGTTCCCGACGAGACTGACTTGTCGCGATTTTATCGTGAAGAATACAGAAAATCCTATAGGAAGTCTGACACGCCAAAACCGCGCCATATCTTCCGGGCAGGTCATCTTGCTTCAGAAAGATTGTCGCGACTGAATGCCCATGTGGCACCAGGAAAAAGGCTGCTGGATGTTGGCGCAGGGGGTGGGGAATTCGTATATCTTGCTGGTCAGGCGGGCTTCGACGCGATGGGTGTGGACCCGAGTTCCGGCTATCTCGAATTTGCCCGTACGCAATATGGCGTCAACGTGTTGAATGATGGTTACAATTCTGCGCAGATAAAGGGTACTTTTGACGTGGTTACGCTTTTCCACGTTCTGGAGCATTTGCCAGACCCTAAAACCACAATTCGGGACCTATCCCTCAGGCTCAACACCGGTGGAATTTTGTTCATTGAGGTCCCCAACCTGGGTTCAAAGAACGTTTCGCCATCAAATATGTTTTTCAAGGCGCATATTTCTTACTTCAGTCCAAATAGCCTCCAGTTACTGGTTATGGACCTTTTTGACGTCGTCGAAGAAAATGATGGTCGAGTTCTGCAGATGGTTTTACGAAAGAAAGATGATGACCTGGGCCTGAATGAGAAGGACGATTTGAAGACGAAGAGTCAGAAGTATTCGCAAGATAGACTATCGAAAATCGGTTATCGTGAATACCTTGCAAATGGCGGGTGGATGTCGTTTTTTTCCTCAGCCAAACGCATCTTTCGGGAAAAAAGAGGAACGGCAGGTCGCACCGCCAGGTCCATTCTGGATGACTTTCACAGAGCGAAGCCGCACTGATGTTTCCCGCGACTTCCGTTTGATCTGCCACCTTCAGACTGAGCACACGCGAGCACCGTCAGTGACGGACCGGCGTAAGGGTGCAGCCTGATGTTGGCGCTGAGACCGGCACGGCACGCTTGTGCAAGCGTGACAGCCTGACGCCGCAACCATAGCGCGGCACGTCGCGCGCGATGAAGTTAAGGCGCGAAGCGTGATCATGGCAGGTAGATCGCCTTTACGTTGGCGAATTCCTTCATGCCAAAGCCGCCATGCTCGCGCCCATGACCGGAATCTTTGACCCCGCCAAAAGGCATGTTCGGATCGGCGGCCCCAAAAGAATTTATGCGGATCATGCCCGTATCAAAGTGATCGCGGGCCAGTTTCACGGCGCGGTCTTCATCCTTGGAAAAGATTCCCCCGCCCAGACCATAGCGGCTTTCATTGGCCAGTCGCATGGCATCTTTGTCATCCCTGGCCCGAATGATCGCGGCGACGGGACCAAAGATTTCATCTTCATAGGCTGGCATTCCGGGTGCAAGTTCGGCCAACACGGTGGCGGGGTAATAGAATCCCTTACGGTCCGGGGCGACGCCACCACATAATATCTTGGCCCCTTTGGCCACGCTGTCGTCCACCTGATTCCTCACTGTTTCGAACTGGTCTTGGCTGGAAAGCGGGCCAAGTTGACTATTTTCATCCGTAGGAATGCCCATGGCTATTGCCTTCATCTGGGCCACGAAGGCAGTTACAAAGGCGTCATAAACCTTTTCGGTCACAATGAACCGTTTGGCCGCAATGCAGGTCTCGCCATTGTTGTAAAGCCGACCCATGACCGAGAATTTTACCGCAGTCTCGACATCGGCATCTTCCAGCACAAGGTAAGCGTCGTTCGAGCCCAGTTCCAGCACGGTCTTCTTCAGCGCCTTTGCGGCCACAGCACCCACGTGCCGTCCGGCACCATCGCTACCCGTCAGGGTCACGCCGCGGACGAGCGGATGTGCGATCAGCTTATCGCTGATACCATGATCAATCACAATAACCTGAAACAGATCTTCAGGAAGGCCCGCTTCGATGCATAGCTCGCGCAGGCGCAGACCCGAGCCCGTACAGATACTCGCGTGTTTCAGGATGCAGCCGTTGCCAGTCATCAGATTGGCGGCAAGCACGCGGACGGGCTGATACAGCGGAAAATTCCAGGGCTGGATCGAATAGATGACGCCAAGCGGCTGATAGCTCACGATTCCACGTTTTTCTTTGGGCCCGTGCGTGCGCTCTTCATCTGCCAAGGCGACAGGTCCGGTTTCAGCGGTATAATCTAGAATGCCCGCGCAGATCGCGACCTCGCGATGCCCGTCCTTTATCAGTTTTCCGGTCTCCGTGGTCATCAATGTGGCCAGCTCATCAGCATTGTCGCGCAGCTTTTGGGCAATTTTGGTCAGATAAGGTGCCCGTTCTTGATGGGACAATTGGCGCCACTTCAGATACGCCGCATGACAGGCCTCAATCCGGTCTGTCGCTTCTTGCTCGGTCATCAGATCGTAGGTCTGAATTTCTTCTTCCGTTGCGGGGTTGATGGTAGTGATCGTGGTCATGCCGATGCCTCTTGAGTTTCAAGAGACAACCAACGTGGCTGTCTTTGGTTCCTGGCTTCAGCCGCGGCTATCCAGTTTGGGTTGATTTCGCGCCCAGCGTGGTGCGTCTGCCGCAATCTCTGTTCCGGGCCTAATCCATTGTTTAGTTATCGACGGTTCGCTGCCGGCCACTCAAACGAACACGTTCCGGCAGTTTGGCGCGCAAAGCCGGCCAATGCATTGGCGGCCCCACTATTGCAGCATCAAGCGAAACCGGCCTCGCGCGCTTCGTCTTTTCTTCAGCATTTTTGCCGATGTCACCGCGGTGTGCGTACGAGCAAGGTATTGCTACGGCACGTAGCGACTTGACATATGTCCTGCCGTTGGACACGCGATGACCCAGATGGGTCGCACACCTGACCGAACAACAGCGGAAAAACCAAATGAGCACGCACCAAGTCTACCCGACATTGGCCGAGGCGACAAAAGTCTGGGCCAGAATCGCTGCGCTTTCGTTCGGCGGTCCGGCAGGCCAGATTGCAGTGATGCACCGCGTTCTGGTCGAGGAAAAACGCTGGATCGGGGACGGTCGTTTCCTGCATGCGCTGAACTTCTGCATGTTGCTTCCCGGCCCCGAGGCGCAGCAACTGGCAACCTATATCGGCTGGTTGATGCATGGTGTCAGGGGTGCGCTGATCGCGGGTCTTTTGTTCATCCTGCCAGGCGTGTTGGCGATCATGGCGCTCAGCTGGATCTATGCGATCTGGGGCGATGTCGGGTTCGTCTCGGCCCTGTTCTTTGGGCTGAAGGCGGCGGTGCTGGCCATCGTGCTCCAGGCCGTGGTTCGCGTCGGCAGGCGTGCGCTGAAGAATAGCGCGATGCAGGCCATCGCCGCCGCATCGTTTGTCGGGATCTTTGCCTTCGGCGCCCCGTTCCCCCTGATCGTGGCCATGGCGGCCCTGATAGGCTGGGCAGGCGCAATGGCGGGACTTTCGGCCTTTCGTGTCGTTGGCGGGCATGGCACGGTCGGTCAAAGCCATGTCGAAGACGCCACTACTCTGTTGGGTGAAGAACATGGCGATCTGACTGGCAGGACGCGGGCGGGTGCCTTCAGAGCAGGGTTTGTAGCGCTGGTGCTGTGGTTGTTGCCTGTGGCAGCATTGCTTTTGCTGGCGCCGGACAGTGTGTTCGCCGATATCGCCGCATTCTTTTCCAAACTGGCAGTGCTGACCTTTGGCGGCGCTTATGCAGTTCTTGCCTGGGTCGCGCAAGAAGCCGTCGGGACCTACGGGTGGCTTGAACCGGGCGAGATGCTCGACGGCCTCGGCATGGCCGAAACCACCCCGGGGCCTCTGATCATGGTGCTGCAGTTCGTGGGGTTCATGGGCGCTTTCAGGGAAGCGGGCTGGGCCTCCCCTTTGCTTGCGGCCAGTCTGGGCGGCTTGCTGGCCACCTGGGTCACGTTTGCGCCTTGCTTTGCATGGATCTTTCTTGGTGCCCCCTTCATGGAGGGACTGCGGTCCAACAGGGCCCTTTCCGCCGCGCTCTCGGCAGTGACGGCGGCGGTTGTCGGCGTGATCCTGAACCTCGCCATCTGGTTCGCAATTCATGTCATCTGGCGCGAGGTTGCGCAGATCAAAGCTGGGCCATTCTCGCTGGAACTGCCGGTGCCGGGTTCGATCGACTGGATGGCGGCAACTCTGTCGGTGCTGGCGATCGTGGCGGTGTTCCGGTTTCGGCTGGGCATGGCCACGGTGCTGGGAGCGGCGGCAGCTGCCGGGGTGGTATTGCACACCGTGGATCTGATCTGATCGCAGCGAAAGGCTCCTCAGATCAGGCATTGGCAAAGGAACAACACCTTTGGCCCGCTTGAAAGGGTACCCGTCGCGCCACGCCCTTTCACGATCGCTGCCCTGAATATCTCTGCGACAAGCTCGCGCTCTGTCGCCGCGCTCTGGCGAATGGCGAGTCTGGTCATCCAGTCATCAAGAGAACTCCGGTGAAAATAGGAAGCCGGAC
>JBBRBJ010000029.1:0-39702 GCA_038205925.1 Rhodobacterales bacterium
CAGTGTGGCAAAGGGCAGGTTCTTCGACCCCGGGATATGGCCCGCGCGCAGGCCCGGACGCGGTTCGGGGGCATCACCGGCAAAGCGCGGGGCCGCGCGCGCGTCGACGATCTCGGCCAGCCCCAGCTTGGCGGCATGGGCGACTTGTGTGACGTCCTTGACCAGATGGTTTTGGCGGCTGACCGTCATGTGGCGGTCCTTCACAACTGGGGGCAGGTCTTCGACTTCGCGCCCCTCGGCCTGCCATTTGGCAAAACCGCCATCCAGCACGGCCACGTCCATCTTGCCCATCAGCCGGAATGTCCACCACACGCGCGGCGCCGAAAACAGGCCAAGCGCGTCATAGACAACCACCTGATGCCCGTCCCCCACGCCCATGGCGCGCATCCGGCTCATGAATTTTTCGACCGGGGGGGCCATGTGCGGCAAGTTTGATCGGTGATCGGCGATCTCGTCTATGTCAAAAAACCGCGCACCGGGGATATGGGCCGCATCATACGCGGCCCGGGCATTTCGCCCGCTGTCGGGCATGAACCACGACGCGTCCAGCACCCGCAGATCGGGATCTTTCAGATGCGCAGCCAGCCAGCTGGTCGAGACAAGCGTTGTCGGATCGTTTTCGGGCGAGGGGGTCATGGCAAATGCTCCGCACGGGCAGGCCCTTCGCATAACGCGGGCCGCAGGGCAGGGCAAGGCCACAGGCCAAAGCCGGCGCTCCATTCGGTGGTGCCTGCGCAATTTGTTGCTTTGCCGTCAGCGTCATGCGGTACAGAACGGCCCCAAGAGGGACGTCAGTCGTGGCGGTTCTGCTTCATGATGCGGGCTTTCTGGCGGTCCCAGTCGCGCTTGGCGGATGTCTCGCGCTTGTCGGCCTGCTTTTTGCCCTTGGCCACGCCCAGCTTGATCTTCACCATGCCGCGCTCGTTGAAATACAGCTTCAGCGGCACGATCGTCATGCCTTCGCGCGCGGTTGCGTTCCACAGGCGCGACAGTTCGCGCTTGGACACCAAGAGCTTGCGGCGGCGGCGTTCATCGTGGCCCCAGGTCTTGGCCTGCACATAGGGTGCGATATAGCCGTTGATCAGCCACAACTCTCCGCCTTCGACCGATGCATAGCTGTCGGCGATGTTGCTGCCGCCCTGTCGCAGCGATTTCACCTCGGACCCCAGCAGCATGATCCCGGCCTCAAGGTCGGATTCGATGTGATAATCGAAACGCGCCCGGCGGTTTTCAGAGATGAGTTTTGAGTTGGGATCTGATTTCTCGGCCATGATCCCCCCGAGATAGGGGAACCCGAGCGCCAAGTCCAGATCGGGCGCATCGCGGTCAGGCCAGCCGTGCCCAGCGGCGGGCCAGAAGCCTGCGCGCAGCCGGGATGGACAGGCACTGAAAAAAACCGCCGTCAAGGCCTGCGCCTGCCAGCGACGGGCAGTGCAGCAGAGTGCCCGAGTTCGCCCACAGGATTTCGTCATCGGCAAACAGGGGGGTGATCACCTCGCCCGTCAGCCGGGTTTCGCGCACGCCGGGCAGGTCCGAAAAGGCGGCGGCGGGCACCAGAACCATGTCGGCATCGGGAAGGGCGGGGTCGTCCAACGTGTCGACCAGGATGTGTTGTCCGCGCGGCAAGATCAGATCGGCGCAGTTGCCCGCGATGCCGCCGGGAATAAGAACGGCGGCCATGTCCTCCACCGGGCTGCGCTGCAACCCAAGGATTGTGGCAAGACCGCCATCAAAGCTGTGCACGCGCGTGCCGATGCGCAGGGTTTCGGCGGGTGCCCAGCCGGTTTCCGTCTCGATCAGGGTGGCGCCCGACAGACCAGCGGGGGCCGTCGCGGGCAGCACGCGCAGAAAAGAGGCGGGGGTTGCGTCCTTGGTGAAATCTTTCAAAAACATGGTCTTGTCCCTTATCCCTGTTGGTGGCTTGTTTACACTTGTGGCGACCGGTTCGGCCATGTGCCCAAGAAGCACCTGCAATTTGCCAAATTTTCGACATATCTGGGACGATGCCACGGCAATGTTTCGCCCATGGAAACGGACAGCATCCCAAGGGCCCTGCAGTTTCTGCAGGCCACGCGCGTTAAGGCGGTATTATCCCTGAATTTTCGATCGGCGACGGCGCGGGCGCGCGCCGATTCCCCCCGCAGACCCGATTCCCCCGCAGCATCGTGTAGACGCCCGCGGCTGCAATCAGGGCCGCGCCGACCAGAACGGCCATGTCCGGACGCTCATGAAACACCACAACCGCAAGGATCAGGGCAAAGACCAGCCGGAAATAGCGAAACGGAGTGACGAAAGACACCTCGCCCGTGCGCATGGCGATGTCAGCGCGTGATAGGCGCTGAGTGCGAACACCGCAAGACAACCCGACCCAAGGCCATCTGTCGGGCGGCGGCTTTCAGGGACGTGTCCTCGACCGCACACCCCGCCTACGAGACGGTCATGAAGCCGCCCCGCGCAGTTTGTCCGAAAGGGGCGGTCTGGGCGATGTCAGTTGATCAGGCCCGCGTGCTGCATCGCCGAGGTGATGCGCGCCTTGGTGCCCTCGGTCAGCGTCAGCAGAGGCAGGCGCACCTCTTCCGAGCAGCGCCCCAGCAACGACAGCCCGAATTTCGCGCCTGCAAGGCCCGGCTCGATGAAGATCGCTTCGTGCAGCGGCATCAGGCGGTCTTGCAGGGCAAGGGCCGCCTTATAGTCGCCATCCAGAGTGGCTGCCTGGAATTCGGCGCACAGGCGCGGGGCCACGTTGGCGGTGACAGAAATGCAGCCCGTGCCGCCATGCGCGTTGAACCCCAGCGCGGTCGCATCCTCGCCCGACAGTTGGATGAAATCGGCCCCGCAGGTGGCGCGCTGCATCGAGACGCGCTCGATCTTGGCGGTGGCATCCTTGACGCCCACGATGCGTGGCAGTTTTGCCAGTTGCCCCATCGTCTCGGGCGACATGTCAACGACCGAGCGGCCGGGAATGTTGTAGATGATGATCGGCAAGGTGCAGCAATCGTGCAGCGCAGTGAAATGCGCGATCAGGCCCGCTTGCGTGGGCTTGTTGTAATAGGGCGTGACCACCAGCGCCGCATCGGCGCCCACGCGTTCGGCGTGCTGGATCAGGCGGATGCCTTCGACCGTGTTGTTCGACCCCGCCCCTGCGATCACCGGCACCCTGCCGGCGGCAAAGCCGACCACGGCCTCGACCACGGTTTCATGCTCTTCATGGCTGAGGGTGGGGCTTTCGCCGGTGGTGCCCACAGGAACCAGCCCGGTCGAGCCTTCGTCCACATGCCAGTCCACAAGTTTTTTCAGCGTGTCCAGATCAAGCTTGCCGTTCTTGAACGGCGTTACCAGGGCTGGAATGGACCCTTTGATCATGGCACGCACCTTTTCGTTGTGGGGGCAGGCTTGGTCTGACTCGCCCGGTTGAAACCAGCCTTGCATAGACGCGCCCGCTGCGCTTGCCAAGCGGGGGCGTGCGGGGTTATTGGGGGATGACAGGATCGTGGCTTGTCGGCCATGCGCGAAGCTGGCAGATTCACCGGCATGAGCAGATCACCGATCATGAAACTGGGCCAGACACTGGCCGTTATGGTAGTGGGTTTAGGGCCATTGGCCGCCACGCTGCAGCCCGTGCCTGCGCGCGCCGACGAGTCGCAGGCCATGCGTACCGCCCTGCGGCTGACAACGGGGCGCGACTGGAACGGCGCGCTTGCCGTGGCGCCGTCGGGCGTGGGTCGTGATCTGGTGGAATGGCAGCGCCTGCGTGCGGGCGAAGGCAGGCTCGCCGAGTATGAGGATTTCCTCTCACGCCGTCCCGATTGGCCGGGCCTTGCGCTGCTACGCGAGAAGGGCGAGGCATCGGTGGCGGGCGCGGTCCCGTCGCACCGGGTGATCGACTGGTTTGGCAAGCGCGCACCTCAGACCGGTGCCGGCTCCGTGGCGCTCGTGGCCGCATTGCGGGCTGTGGGCCGCGTGAATGAGGCGGAGGATGCCGCCATGCGTGCGTGGTCCGATGTGACGTTTTCGGCCACGGATGAGGCGGCAATGTTGACGCTTGCCCCGCAAACCGTGCCGCTGGTGCATGAATTGCGGATGGACCGCCTGCTGTGGCAGGGCCGCACAGCCGAGGCCGCGCGCATGCTGCCGCGCTTGTCGCCCGGATGGCAAGCGCTGGCAAAGGCGCGCATGGCCCTGCGGTCGGACGCGGATGGTGTGAACGGATTGATAGCTGCAGTGCCAAAAGCGCTGCAAAACGATGCGGGCCTGGCCTATGAGCGGTTCATCTGGCGCATGAAGCGCGATCTTTATGATGGTGCGCTGCCCCTGATCCTTGAGCGCAGTGCAACGGCGGCCACACTTGGCGAAGCGCAGGCCTGGGCCCCGCGCCGCGCGATCCTGACGCGCTGGCTGATCCGCCAAAACCGCCCTGCCGAGGCCTACCGCGTGGCCGCAAACCATCATCTGACCAGCGGCGGCGCCTATGCGGATCTTGAGTTTCTGGCGGGCTTCGTGGCTTTGCGCAAACAGGGTGACGCCACAACCGCGCTTGCGCATTTCGAGAACCTTGAGGCGGGGGTGGCGACGCCGATCAGCGTGTCGCGCGCGCAATACTGGAAGGGCCGCGCGCATGAGGCGATGGGCGCGCATGCCGAGGCGACCGCCGAATATCGCCGCGCCGCGCAGTTTCAGACGGCCTATTATGGTCTGCTGGCGGCTGAAAAGCTGGGCGCCACTCTGGATGCGGGTCTGATCAGCGACAAGCGTCCCCCTGACTGGCGACAGGCTGCATGGACCAGATCCTCGGTCCATCAGGCAGCGCAGTTGCTTTTGACGGCAGGCGATATGGGGCAGGCGAAGCGCTTCTGGCTGCATCTGGCCGAGGGGCTGGATGCAACGGGTCTGGATCAGATGGGCGACATGGCGCTGACCCTTGGCCAGCCCAATCTGGCGGTTCTGGTGGGCAAGCAGGCGGCCGAGCGCAGCGTGATCCTGCCGCGCGCCTATTACCCGGTGGCCGACATTGTGCCCGACGGCCTTGCGGTCAGCCGCGCCTTTGCAATGGCCATCGCGCGCCGCGAAAGCGAATTTGACCCCGCCGCCCGCAGCACCGCAGACGCACGCGGCCTGATGCAGTTGTTGCCCGGCACAGCCGCACAGATGGCCCGCGAACTGCAACTTCCGTTCGAGGCCGCACGTCTGACCACCGATCCCGCCTACAACGCCAAACTTGGCAGTGCCTATCTGGCCCATCTTATGAAGCAATTCGGGCCCTCGGTCGCACTTGTCGCTGCGGGCTATAATGCCGGCCCCTCACGCCCCCGACAGTGGATTGAGGAATATGGCGATCCACGCCTGCCTTCGGTGGATGTGGTCGATTGGGTGGAGAGTATCCCGTTTACCGAAACCCGCACCTATGTGATGCGGGTCGTTGAAGGGGTGGTGATCTACCGGGCCAAGCTGCGCGGATCGGTTGGACCGGTGAACGTGACGGCAGAGTTGAAAGGGTAGGCCGTCCTGGCCTTTACCTTTCGGCGCCGCCGGCTGCACAGCCCCGCAGGACGATGCCTGCTCCACCCCCTTGATGCGGTGCGCCTCGTCGAACGGGGCGATACCGATCGGGTCGGCAAAAACCGGTTGCCGACAGGCAAAGACAACGGCCGTGGCGGTCGTCAACCAGATGCCCCAGTCCGTTTCCCTCGTTCCAGCGACAGCGCAAACAGCCCCGCTGCAATAACGATGGCTGCCCCAAGCGCCACCAGCGGGGCCAGTGTCTCTTTGTAAACCACCATCCCGACGATCGTGACGAACACGATCTGAAGATAGGCATAGGGTTGCACGCGCGAGGCTTCGGTCGCCTCATAGCATTTCAAGAGCAGCCAGTGCGAGAAGACGGACATGGCCGCATACGTCAGCAGAATGGGCCAGTCGGCAGGCGCCACGCTCTGCCAGTTTGGCAGGCCGATCACAGTCATCATGCCCGCCCCGATTACTCCGGGCCAGAAAAAGGCTGGAAATGTCGCCTCTTCGCGCGTGGTCAGGCGGGTCAGGACGGAATAGGCCGCAAACATCACGGCAGCGGCAAGGGGCAACAGAGCGGCGGGGGTGAAGACGCCCAACCCGGGGCGCAGGATCACGATGACGCCCAGCAGACCAATCCCAAGCGCGGCCCAACGGGCGGCACTGATCTTCTCGCCGAGGAACAGGCCCGACAGGGCGGCCACAAGCAACGGGCAAATCGCAAACACGGCATGGCTTTCAATAAGGCCGATCAGCGTATAGCCCCAGACGATCACGCAAATTTCGGCCACCAGCAGCACCGCGCGCGCGGCGTGGGCGCCGGGGCGGCGGGTGCGGATGGCTTTGCGCATTCCTTCGGGGCGGCGGAGCGCCAGCAAGGTGACAAAGCCTGCAAACAGCCAATAGCGCACCATGACCACCATCAGCGTATTGTATTCGGTGGCGAGATAGCGCGAGAATCCGTCTTGCGCGGCAAAGGCGGCTACGGCGGCGACCATCAGCCAGATGCCTCGGGTCTGGTTCTGAATCACAGCCGGCCCGTTGTCATGTGGCGCTTTCTTTCATGGCCCGGGGCGCGGGTGACGGTGAAGCCCGCATCGCACAGACCGCGCCGGACATGGCCTGCGGCGGTATAGGTGGCAAAGGTGCCGCCCGGTGCTGTGTGGCGGGCGACCTCGGCCATCAGGCCGGGCGACCACAACTCGGGGTTCCTCGCGGGCGAAAAGCCGTCCAGATACCACGCATCGGCGCGGCCGTGCCAAGCGGGCAGGCTGGTCCGCGCATCGCCTGTGATCACGCGCAGCGACAGGCCGGGCAGGGTGATCTGACGCGCCCCCGCCGCCCATTGCGCAAGAAAGGGGATGGCCACGTCCAGCACCTCGGGGAAGGCCTGCAAGGCGCGGGCGATGTCGGCGCCAGGAAGGGGAAATGCCTCAAAGCTGGTGAAACGGACAGTGCCGGGGCGCCCGGTCCGGACCCATGCAAGCGCGGTGGCGAGCATGTTCAATCCGGTACCAAAACCCAATTCCGCGATGTGAAAGCCGTCGCACAGCCGGCCCGGCAGGTCATTTCCGGCCAGGAACACGTGCCGCGTTTCGGCCAGCCCATCGTGCAGCGAGAAATATGGATCATCAAAACGGCGCGAGACGGGCAGCGTGCCATCCCGCCATTCCAACTCGTCGCTCTGTTCGGTGCCTGCCATTTGCCCCAAGCCGCCATTTGCCCTAAGTGCGGACGGCAACTCTTGGCCATGGGGCGCGGCAAATGACAAGACCCGATCTGACGGTGCGCGGCGCGGGTGTCTTCGGCCTGTCCATCGCGTATGAGGCCGCCCGGCGCGGGGCGCGGGTGCGGGTGATCGACGCCTTGGGCGTTGGTGCCGGGTCATCGGGTGGCGTCGTGGGGGCGCTGGCGCCGCACGTGCCCGAAAACTGGAACGAAAAGAAGGCGTTTCAGTTGGACAGTCTGCTGATGGCGGCGGACTTCTGGGCCGGGGTCGAGGCGGTATCGGGACTGACCACCGGCTACGGGCGGCTGGGCCGGGTCCAGCCGCTGGCCGATGCGGCGGCGGTGGATCTGGCGCACGTGCGCGGCGCCGAGGCGGCTGTGCTTTGGCAGGGCAGGGCAGATTGGCGCGTGGTGCCCGCCACGGGTGCCGCGTGGGAGCCGTTCAGCCCCAGCGGTTGGCTGGTGCATGACACCCTGACTGCGCGTCTGCATCCGCAACAGGCTTGCGCCGCGCTGGCTGCGGCAACGGTGGCGCTGGGCGGCGAGGTGATCGTGGGTGAGGCCGAGGCTGCGGGCCCCGTGATCTGGGCCACAGGTCACGCGGGGCTGATGGCGCTGAACGCGGATCTGGGGCGCAAGGTGGGCGCGGGCGTCAAGGGGCAGGCGCTGCTGCTCGGGTTTGAGGCGCAACAGTTGCCGCAACTGTTTGTCGACGGGCTGCACATCGTGCCGCATGCCGACGGGACCGTGGCTTTAGGATCCACATCAGAGACCGGCTGGACCGAAGCCGCCACGGTCGATACACAGGGACACGCCTTGCTTGCGCGGGCCGTGGCGGGGCTGCCGGTGCTGGCGGGGGCAGAGGTGATCGGCACGTGGGCCGGCGTCCGCCCCCGCGCCCGCAGCCGCGCGCCGATGCTGGGCGGGTGGCCGGGGCGGCCGGGCGAGTTTGTGGCCAATGGCGGCTTCAAGATCGGGTTCGGGATGGCGCCGAAAGTGGCTATGGTGATGGTGGATCTGGTGCTTTGCGGGCGCGACGATGTTCCCGCAGGCTTTCGTGTCGAGGCTTCGCTGTAAGTCTCAGCGCCGCCCGCGAAAATGTGCAAAAGCGGGGATCAGAGAGTGGCGCGCAGGGCCTGCATCAGGTCAGTCAGGATCTTGACGGCAAAGGCGTCTTTCAGGCGGCCCTCGGCGTCGAACGCATCTGACGAATTGGCGATCATCACCTCGGGGCCCGGCAGGACGCGCGGGAACAGCGGTGTCAGGCAATGGCGCAGTGAAAACTGCGACCGCTCGCCCCCCGCACGGCCTGCGGCTGCCGACAAGATGGCGACGGGCGTATCCTTCCAGACGCCGCCTTTGACCCGGCTGGTCCAGTCCAGCGCGTTCTTCAGCACGCCGGGCAGGTTCTTGTTGTATTCGGGCGTCGCGATGACAATCGCATCGGCGGCCCGGATCTGCTCGGCAAGGGTCTGGACTGCTTCTGGCATCCCCTCGGCTTCGACATCGGCATCGTAAAGCGGCAGGCGCAGGTTGCCTTCGGTCCAGACGGCCGGACCGAACAGGCGCCGCGCCTCATGCAGTGCGAGGCGGTTGGTCGAGGCTGCGCGAAGCGAGCCGCAGAGGCCAAGCAGGGTAGGTTCGGTCATGTCTGATGTCCTGACGTGGAGGTGTGAGGGCAGCTAGCGCCTCGGCGTGGATTGGCAACCATGGCGCGCTTTGTGGACCAATGACAGGGCGGCGAGCGCTATTGCCGACGTTACAGACACCGCCAGCAGCAGCACCGCGATCATCGCGCAAAGAGAGGGCAGGCCGCTGGCACCGACGGCAGCATATCCCGCCATATCTTGTGGATAACCGCCACTTGCCTGCAAGATGCGGGGCGTTCGGGTTGACTTGCCACCCCTGTGGCCTGACGATGTCCTCCAAAAGGCGACTCGCGAGGCGCAGGTGCGGTTTTCCCGGCTTCGGCTGAACGGATTCAAGAGTTTCGTAGACCCCACGGATCTGGTGATTCATGAGGGCCTGACAGGCGTGGTCGGGCCCAATGGCTGTGGCAAGTCGAACCTGCTTGAGGCGCTGCGCTGGGTGATGGGCGAAAACCGCCCCACGGCGATGCGCGGCGGCGGGATGGAGGATGTGATCTTTGCCGGGGCGGCCACGCGTGGCGCACGGCACTTTGCCGAAGTCAGCATCGTGATCGACAATCAGGACCGCCTTGCCCCCAGCGGCTTCAACGACGCCGATCAGATCGAGATCGTGCGCCGGATCACGCGCGATGCGGGCAGCGCCTACAAGGCGAATGCGCGCGATGTGCGGGCGCGGGATGTGCAGATGCTGTTTGCCGATGCCTCGACCGGCAGCCACAGCCCGGCGCTGGTGCGGCAGGGGCAGATCTCGGAACTGATCAACGCAAAGCCCAAATCGCGCCGCCGGATACTGGAAGAGGCGGCGGGAATATCCGGTCTCTATGCGCGCCGCCATGAGGCAGAGCTGAAGCTGAACGGCGCGGAAGCCAATCTGTTGCGCGTCGATGATGTGCTGGAGGGGATGGCGCAGCAATTGGCCGCGCTGACGCGGCAGGCCCGGCAGGCGGCGCGCTATCGCGAGATCGGCGATGAACTGCGCCGCACCGAGGGGATGTTGCTGTACCGGCGCTGGCGCGAGGCCGATCTTGCGCGGGCCGAGGCCGAGGGCGCCTTGCGCGACCGGCTGATGGCAGCAGGGCGTGCGGATGGGGCGGCACGCACGGCCGCCATGACGCGTGACGGGCGCGAGGTCGCGTTGCCCCCCCTGCGTCAGGAAGAGGCTGTGGCGGCGGCGGTGCTGCAACGGCTGGTCTTGCAGCGCGATGCCCTTGGCGACGACGAGGCGCGCGCGCTGGCACTGATCGAGACCCTGCGGGGGCGGGTGGCGCAACTGGGTCTGGATCTGGAGCGTGAGTCCGGTCTGAACCGTGACGCTGGCGAGACGATCGACCGGCTGGAATGGGAGATTGCGCAAATCGCGCGCGCCTATGAAGGCCACGACGCACGGCTGGCCGAGGCGGTTGAGGCTGCGCGCGCGGCGGGGGTTGGCCTGTCGGACCATGAGACGCGGCTGAGCGAGGCGACCGAGGATGCTGCCCGTCTTGCCGCCCGTCACCAGTCCGTGCAGCGGCTTTTGTCGGACACGCGCACCAGTGTGACGCGCACCGAGGCCGAGGCCGCGCGCGCAGCCGAAGCTGTGCTGGATACGACCGAAGCCCTTGCCGCCGCCTCGGACGCCTTTGATCGCGCGTTCGAAGGACAGGAAGACGCGTCGGCCCTTGCCGAGGCCGCCGAAGAGGCGCTGGAAGCGGCCGAGACGGCAAGGTCCGAAACCCAGGGCCGCGAAGCCGAGGCCCGTGCTGCGCGCAGCGAGGCTGACGGCGAGGCCAATGCCCTGCGCGCCGAAGTGGCGGCACTGGCGCGTCTGGTCGCGCGCGAGGCGCAGGCCGGTCATCAGGTGCTGGACAGGCTTGAGGTTGAACCCGGCTATGAAAAGGCGCTGGGTGCGGCACTGTCGGACGATCTGCGCGCGCCAGAGGTTGGGGCTGGGGCGCCGTCGGGCTGGGCCCTGTTACCGGAATATGATGTGGCGGCACCCTTGCCGCCGGGTGTTCCGTGCCTTGCGGCCCATGTCGGCGCGCCTGCGGTTCTGGCACGGCGGCTGTCGCAGATTGGCCTTGTGGCGCGCAATGAGGGGGCGGCGTTGCAGGCAGCCCTTGCCCCGGGTCAGCGGTTGGTCAGCCTTGATGGCGATCTGTGGCGCTGGGACGGGTTCCGCGCCAGCGCCGAAGATGCGCCCTCGGCCGCCGCCGCGCGGCTGCAACAATTGAACCGGCTGGTGCAACTGAAGCGCGACCTTGAGGATGTGGCGGCCCGGGCCGAAGGCGCGCGCCGTGCGCATGAGGTGCTTCAGTCCCGCCTTGCTGACTTGTCGCGCGCCGATCAATTGGCCCGCGATGCGCGCCGCGCCGCCGATATGCGCGTGACCGAAGCCAACCGCGCCGCCAGCCGCGCCGAGGCGGACCGCGCCATTTCAGGGGGCAAGCTGGAATCGGCCCGCGCCGCCGTCGCGCGCTTTGAGGATGAGGCGACAGCCGCCCGCGCGCGTTTGGCTGAGGCCGACGCGGGGGCGGTCGATCTGCCGGATCTTGAAGCCGCGCGCGTTTCGGTCGATGAGGCAAAGGGAGCGGTCGAGGTCTCACGTCTGGCGATGATGACGCGCCGCTCGGTACAAGACGAGATCCGCCGCGAGGGCGAGGCGCGGGTGCGCCGGCGCCAAGAGGCCACCAAGGAGCTATCGGGCTGGAAGCACCGGCTTGAGACCGCCGAGAAGCGCAGCGCCGAGTTGTCCGAGCGCAGGGTGCGGTCTGAAGAAGACCTGGCCGAGGCCGCAGAGGTGCCCGAGGAACTGGCCGCCAAGCGCGAAGAGGTCTCGGATGCCATCGCCACCGCCGGGGCCCGCCGCGCCCGTGGCACAGATGCCCTTGCCGCCGCCGAAGCCGCGTTGCGTGACGCGCAAACCGCCGAGCGCGAGGCCGAGCGGGCGAACACCGAGGCGCGCGAGGCCCGCGCCCGCGCCGAGGCCCGCAACGAGGCTGCGCGCGAAAGCGTGGCTGCCGCTGCCGCCCGGATCGAGGAAGACGCCGGGTGCACCCCCGCCGATCTGCTGGCCGGGCTGGTGGTGGACCCCGACAGGATGCCCGATGCCGAGGCGCTGGATGTCGATGTGCAGCGCCTGAAACGCCAGCGCGAGGCGCTGGGTGCCGTCAACCTGCGCGCCGAAGAAGATGCAAAGACCGTGGCCGGGGAACACGCGCATCTGGCTGGCGAAAAGACCGATCTGCAAGAGGCGATAAAAGCCCTGCGCGCCGGGATCGCAGGGCTGAACCGCGAAGGGCGCGAGCGTCTGTTGACCGCGTTCGAGCAGGTGAACACGAATTTCGGCACCCTTTTCACCCATCTTTTCGGCGGCGGCGAGGCGCGACTGGTACTGGTGGAATCCGATGATCCGCTGGAGGCGGGGTTGGAGATCATGTGCCAGCCCCCGGGCAAGAAGTTGGCGACGCTGTCACTTTTGTCGGGGGGCGAGCAAACGCTGACGGCGCTTGCGCTGATCTTTGGCGTGTTTCTGGCCAACCCCGCGCCGATCTGTGTGCTGGATGAGGTGGACGCGCCACTGGACGATGCCAACGTCACGCGCTTTTGCGACCTGCTGGACGAGATGGCCCGCCGCACCGACACGCGGTTTCTGATCATCACCCACCATGCCGTGACCATGGCGCGGATGGACCGGCTCTTTGGTGTGACCATGGCCGAGCAGGGTGTCAGCCAACTTGTCAGCGTGGATCTGAAAAAGGCGGCTGCACTGGTCGCGTGACGTGGCCTGCCGTGATGCGGTCACAGCGCGTCGAGCAGCGTCCGGGTAGGCCAGCTATCGGCGGGCAGGCCAAGACGGATCTGCTCTGCACGCACGGCGGCCCGGGTGCCCGCGCCAAGGATGCCATCAATGCGGCCCACGTCATGGCCAAGCGCGGCCAGCCGTTCTTGCAAGGCGATCATCTGATCGTCGTCAAGGCCGGGGTCGGGGGTGCGCGCATCATATGGCGGCGCGCCTTCAAGACGCGTGGCGAAATAGGCGGCTGTCAGGACATAGGTAAAGCTCTGGTTCCAGTTGAACAGTGTGCGAAAGTTCGCATAGCCCAGAAACGCAGGTCCAAGGCGCCCTTGCGGCAAGATCAGCGCGGCGTCACCGCGGGGCAGGGTACCCGCCCGCGCGGCCACTCCCATGGCCTGCCACTGATCCACGGGCAGAAAGGTGTCGATGCGGGCCTGCTGCCAGTCCATCCGGTCGGGCACGGTCACCTCGACCAGCCAGGGTTGATCCGCCTGCCAGCCATGGTGCTGCAACAGCCGCGCGCCCGACATCAGCGCATCTGGCACAGATGTCTTCAACGTCACATGCCCGTCGCCATCGCCATCCACCCCGCGTTCCAGAATATCGGCGGGCAACATCTGGACCATCCCGATTTCGCCCGCCCATGCGCCGGTGGTATCGGTGGGCATGTCGCCCTTGGCGTGCAGGGCGATGGCGGCAAGGATCTGCGGCTGGAACAGGTCAGGTCTGCGGCAATCGTGGCCGAGGGTGACAAGGGCATTGCGGGTGTTGAAATCCCCCTGCACCTGTCCATAGTCGGTCTCGAACGCCCAGAAGGCCAGCAAGATGCCGGGTGGAACGCCATACTCTTCGCGGGCGCGGGCGAAGATGTCGGCATGGGTTTGCGCCAGCGATTGGCCCGCATCCAGCCGGGACTTCGAGATCAGGCGGCGTGAGAAATCTGTGAACGCCATCCGAAACACGCCTTGGCTTCGGTCACGCTCAAGCACCTTCGGTTCGAGGGCGGATCCTTGCAGATAGCTGGCGGCGGCCTCGGGGGGCAGACCCATGGCCGCGGCCTCGGCGGCAATCGCGGACGTGAAATCGGCAAGACTGCCGCCGCAGGGCGCGGCATGGGCGGTGCTGGCGGCCAGCAACAGGGGAAGGATCAGACGCATGGACCCACGCTAAAGCAGTGTCAGAAGGCAGACAATCCCCAGCATCAGCCCCCATGCCCGCCAAAGGGCCGTGCAGGCGGCGTCAATCTCATCAGGGCCCGCATTGCGTCTGCCCTCGGGCCAGACCCAGGGGAAATCGGTTGAAACCCCGTGATAGCTGCGCGGGCCCGACAGGGCCACATTCAAAGCCACGGCCATCGCTGCCTCGGGCCAGCCGGCATTGGGACTGCGGTGCAACGGCGCGTCACGCAAGATGGGGCGTGGATCGGTCACGCCGTAAGCAATTGCGATCAGCAGGGCGGTCAGGCGCGCGGGGATCAAATTGATCAGATCGTCAAAACGCGCGGCGGCCCAGCCGAACTCTTCATGCCGGGGGGTGCGATGGCCGATCATGCTGTCTGCGGTGTTGGCAACCTTGTAGACCAGCATAAGAGGCAGCCCGCCAACAAGAAACCAGAACGCAGGCGCAATAACGCCGTCCGACAGGTTTTCGGCGGCACTTTCAATCGCGGCGCGGGCGACGGCGGCTTCGTCCATCTGTGCCGTGTCACGCCCCACGATCATTGCCACCGCCGCCCGTCCGCCGGGCAAAGACAGGCGCAGGGCATCCGCCACGGCGCGCACGTGCTCGACAAGGCTTTTCTGTGCGAGCAGGATGGCGGCACACAGCGCCTCGATCAGGCCAAAGTCCGGGATGGCCCGGATCGCGGCCCCCAAGGCAAAGCCGCCCAGCAGCATCACCATCAGGCAGGCAGCACCCCGGGCCCGTCGCCATGGCCCGTGGTTGAACTGCGCGTCCATGAAATTCACCGCACGGCCCATCAGAACGGCAGGGTGCGGCGCGCGGTTCCACACTGCGCGCGGCTCACCCAGCAGGGCATCCAGGATCATGGCGAGGATCAATGTCATGGGATACAGAACTCAGGCCGGGACCGGGCCAAGTAGCGCTCGGGGTTTTTGTGCTTCATGATCATAGGTACATAACGTATCTCGACGTTGAGATCTGCGGACCGACTGCTGGCCACTGCAGCTTCCGGCTGAGATCTTTCCTTCTCTCTCATTTCGTGCATTTGGAAAAGGGCACACTTGTCGACCTCACCCGAAAAGAAGAAATCCAACCTGCGCCGCCTTCTGACATGTCGCATGCTTTACCGGCGGGGCATGTATTTCGGAAAACGATCGTACTTCCGGACATAAGCCATCGTGTCTGCCACCCACTCGATCCGCGCGCTGAGGTTTAGAATCAAATGCGGCCGGTTCAGCGAGATTTTCTTGATTTTCGCCAAATATAACGCACACTTTCTCTTGGGGATGAGGAGGCTGCGATGCTGGAATTTTTACCACCCGGGTATCAGTCCGGTCAAGCCGCCGGACCAAAGGCCCGTGCGCCGCGCAAATCGCGGCTTCGGGTGCAGGTGGGCGAGGCGGTGTATCCGGTCTTGCGCTTCTGGCACGATGGTCTGGCGCTTGATGCGGGTTTGACGCCACGGTTGCGTGGGCTGGTCGATGTGTATGATGGCGGGCGACACATCTTTCAGTGTCTGATTGTTGCAAGCACGGTCGAAAACGGCGAGGTGATCTGCGATTTCAAACGATCAACGGCCGTGACAGACACAGCCGCGCTGGATTTCTGGCGTGATGAAAACGCCCCCGCGGGGTTTCTGCCCAGCACCTGAGTTTGGTGAAGGACACCCACCGGTCAAACGGCCCTATTGCAGATCGCCAAACGCCTTTTGCAACCGCGCCACGGCGTCCGCGACCCGCGCGCGCGGGGTGGCGATATTGAAGCGCAGGAACAACGCCCCCCCCGCGCCAAAACTTTCGCCATGGTTGGCGCAGATCAGCGCTGTCTTTTCGACCCGCGCCTTGAACTCGGCGGGCGCCATGCCGGTGCCCGACAGATCGACCCATGACAGATAGGTGGCCTCCAGCGGCATCGAGCGCAGGCCCGGAATGGCGTTGATCCCGTCATCAAACAGCTTTCGATTGCCGTCCAGATAGCTGCAAAGGTCATCGACCCAGGCCGCGCCCTCGGGCGAATAGGCGGCCTCGACCATGTGCATGCCAAAGGAATTGGGCGACATGCCCAAGGCCATCATCCGCGCGGCAAAGCGTTTGCGGAGGTCTGGGTCGGCGATGATCACGTTGCCGGTGTGCGCGCCCGCGATGTTGAACGTCTTGGTGGCGGCGGTCATCATCACCAGCCGGCCAGCGATGTCGGGGGCCACATTGGCCATGATGTGATGCTTTTGCCCCGGCATCACCAGATCGTGGTGGATTTCGTCCGACACAAGAATCAGGTTGTGGCGTTTGCAGAAATCGGCGGTTCCACGCAACTCATCCTCGGTCCAGACGCGACCGCCGGGGTTGTGGGGCGAGCACAGGATCAGCATCGTCTCGGCTCCGGTCATCCGGGCGTCCCAGGCGTCGAAATCCATGCTGTAGCGCCCGTCGGCAAGGGCAAGCTTGCATTCCACAACGTGTCGCCCTGCGGCCGCAATGGTGCGCGCAAAGGCGTGATAGACCGGCGTCATCAGAACCACGCCGTCGCCGGGCGCCGTCAGCGCGTCGATCACCATGCCGGTGCCGTTCACAAGTCCATGCGTGGTGAAGATGTGTCCGGGATCAACGGTCCAGCCATGGCGCGACTGCATCCACCAGGTGATTGCAGCCAGATAGCCCGCTTCGTCGCCGTAATAGCCGTAAACTCCATGATCGGCCATTCGCTGAACCGCCGCCTGAACGCAGGCAGGGGGGCGAAAGTCCATGTCGGCCACCCACATGGCCAGACCCTGATCGCAGGGCACGCCGTAAAGACGTTCCATCATGTCCCATTTCACGGAATGTGTGCCAAGGCGGTCAATCTGTTCGTCAAAGTGCATGTGGGGGGCCTGTCTGGAGAAGGGTGTCTGTTCCGCTTATGGGATCTAGACTGGAAAATCATCCTGATTATTGTATCAGTAACAAAACATCGTTATGGATTTCTGCTAATTCATGGAATTTTCCTCTCTACCTTCACCCCCCTTGCAGGACGCGGGCCCAGCCCGTAAATCTGCCGCATGATCCGCCCTATCCTGATCCATCCCGATCCGCGCCTCAAGAAGCCTTGTGATCCCGTGGGTGAGATCACCGAGGATATCCGCAGTCTTGCCTCGGACATGCTTGATACCATGTACGACGCGCCCGGCATCGGGCTTGCGGCGCCCCAGGTGGGGGTTATGCGGCGGGTTCTGGTCATGGATTGCATAAAGCAGGGCACCCCCCGCCCGATGGTTCTGGTGAACCCGCGGGTGATCTGGCAGTCCGAGGATCTGGCCAGTTATGAGGAGGGCTGCCTGTCGATCCCCGACCAATACGCCGAGGTCAAGCGACCGGCCGAAGTGCGGGTCGAGTGGATGGGTCTGGACGGCGTACGACAAGACGAACAGTTTGCAGGCATCTGGTCCACCTGCGTTCAGCACGAGATCGACCATCTGGATGGCAAGCTGTTCATTGATTACCTCGGGCCGTTGAAGCGCCAGATGATCACCCGCAAGATGGAAAAGTTGAAGCGTGAGCGGGCCCGTTCGGGCTGAAACCACGGGGGCGGCGGTGCCCTCGCGTGACGTGACAGGGGCATGCTTTTGCGGATAGGACGGGGTGTCTGGCAGCAAGGAGATCATGACATGGCACTTTTGCCCATTCTGACGTGGCCCGACCCGCGTCTTTCGCAACCCTGCCTGCCGGTGGGCAGGTGCGACGCGGATCTGCGCGGGTTGGCGCAAGACATGCTTGATACCATGTATGCGGCCCCCGGTCGCGGGCTTGCAGCCCCACAGGTGGGCGTGATGCTGCGCCTGTTCGTGATGGACCCGACCTGGAAGGAAGGGCAGCCTGCGCCGGTTGTGTGCGTCAACCCGGCCATCCTGTGGCGCAGTGCCGACACGGCACTGGGGCCCGAGGTGTGCCTGTCGATCCCCGGTGTCAGTGCCGGCGTTGCCCGTGCCACCGCGATTGATCTTGGCTGGACAGATCTTGACGGGGCACCGCAGCACGCCCGCCTGACAGGGTTTGCCGCCATCTGTGCGCAGCATGAATATGACCATCTGGACGGTATCCTGACGCTCGACCATCTGGGCGCCGAGGCGCGGCAAGTGGCCGAGGCGGCCAATGCCCAAAGCCCTGCATGAGCGTGCGGCCCTGTGTGCCATGGCCCGCCGCAGTGCTGCGCACGCCGGCCGCCGATGTGGGTGCCATCACAGATGAGGTCCGCACCATCTGGGCCGACATGATCGATACGATGGAGGCGATGCCGGGATATGGGTTGGCGGCCGTGCAGATCGGGGTGCCGCTGCGCCTTGCGGTCGTTGATGCGTCCGAGGCGCGCGGTCAGGCGGTGCGGATGGCGAACCCTGTGGTGCTGCACGCCAGCGGCCAGTTCCGCGCGCATGAAGAGGCCAGCCCCAACCTGCCCGGAGTTTCGGCCACCATCCGCCGTCCGCGCGCGGTGACGGTGCAGTTTCTGAACGATCAGGGCGCTATGGAGGACCGCGATTTTGTGGGCCTTTGGGCCACAAGTGCCCAGCACCAGATCGACCATCTGGCGGGGCGGATGTATTTCGACCACCTCTCGGCCCTAAAGCGCAAGATGCTGATCGGTCGGGCCGAAAAGCTGCGGAGGCGCGGATGAAGATCATATTCATGGGCACGCCCGCGTTTTCGGTCCCGGTGCTTGAGGCATTGGCGGCCCGGCACGAGGTGCTGGCCGTTTATACCCAGCCGCCACGCCCGGCAGGGCGCGGCAAAGCCGACCGTCCCAGCCCTGTGCAGGTGCGATCCGAGGCGCTGGGGTTGCCGGTCCGCCATCCGGCGCGGTTGCGCGACCTGGACGCGCAGAAGGCGTTTGCCGACCTTGGTGCGGATATCGCCGTAGTGGTCGCCTATGGCCTGATCCTGCCGCAGGCGGTGCTGGATGCGCCGCGCCTTGGGTGCCTGAACATCCACGCCTCGTTGCTGCCGCGCTGGCGCGGGGCGGCGCCCATCCACCGCGCCATCATGGCGGGCGATGCGGAAACCGGCGTGTGCATCATGCAGATGGCGGCCGGGCTGGACACCGGGCCAGTGCTGCTGCGGCAGGCCACACCCATCGGGCCCGAGGACACCACGGCCAGTCTGCATGACCGGCTTTCCGTGATGGGCGCGCGCCTTGTGCTGGAGGCGCTGGACCTTCTGCCCGACCTTACGCCTGTGACGCAGCCCGAGGCGGGTGTGACCTATGCCGCCAAGATCGACAAGACCGAGGCGCGGGTGGATTTCACCGCACCCGCCGCGCAGGTGGACCGCCTGATCCGGGGTCTTTCGCCGTTTCCGGGCGCTTGGGTACAAGTGGGGGCTGAGCGGGTGAAACTGCTGGCCTCACGCCTGGGAACGGGTGCGGGCGCGCCGGGGCAGGTGTTGGGCGGGTTCACTATCGCTTGTGGTGCGGGCGCGGTCGAGATCACGGTCGCACAACGCGAGGGCAAGCGGCCGATGGCGGCACCAGAGGTGCTGAAGGGCCTGACTTTGCCCAAGACACTGGGCTGAGGCATTCACAAAGCGGCCCGTTGCGCCCATGTTGGGGCCGGGCAACAGGGGGCGAACATGTCGATCATTGCGCTGATCATCATCGGGGGGGCAGCCGGGTTTCTCGCGACGCGGATGATGAAGCTGAACGTAAGTGTGCCGACCACGGTGGCCATCGGCGTGTTAGGGGCCCTGTTGGGCGGCTTTGTGCTGCGCGCACTGATCGCGGTGACAAGCTGGGCTGCGGGGTTTGTGGGCGCGCTTTTGGGGGCGCTGCTGCTGATCTGGCTGTGGAAAACCTATTTCGTCAAGTGAGCCGCTTTACCGCGTCCTTCATCCGGAACCCCTTGCCGCCCGAGGCCCGCCACAGCGCCTGACCCTGCCATACGGAAAACAGCATCGCCGCCTGCGCGCTGGATTTGGCCCCACCGCCGAGGCGCAAGGTGAGAGCCGCCTCGACCCGCGCGCGCCAGTCTGCTGCCCGTTTGCGCAGCGCCGCATCGCGCAAGTTATGCGCGGCGATGGACAGGGGGGCTTCCGCGTCAAGTGCTTTCAGCAGGGTCTGCGCGCCCTTGGGGCCGGCCTCGGCCACAACTTCTGCAGCTGTCAGCGTGGCATCGAGAATGTCCCACGCATCCATCAGGGCCAAGCGGAGCATGCCGTCCACGCTGCCATAGCGCTGTGCAAGTGTGGCGGGCGCAAGACCGGCTGCGCGGCCCACCGAGGCAAATGCGGCGGCCTTGTCGCCCCCAGTTGCCAGAAGATGGCGCACCGTGGCGTAGACCTGCGGGTCTGTAATGATCTTGCGGCGCGGCATGGCTGCAGCATAGCCGGGCTGGCGCGCAGGAAAAGGCCCAATTTCCTCGGCACCTCCGGATGGGGGGCTGCGAGCGGTAATCGGGCAGACGCCGGCTGAACGAAAGGTCGCCTGCGCGCGACACGCGGATGGTTGCGGGCCCGGCAGCCCTGCCAGCGGTCCGATGAAGGCTGCCTGCCCGCCAGCCAAAGCGCAAGAGACCTGGAACGCGCCGCTCAGAACCAGAGGCACTTCTGGGCATGATCCCGCAGCACCAAGACGCCCGGTGTTACGGCTTCGTCGGCTTGTAGGGGGCCATTCCAGCGCGGGCAAGGGCATCGGCGCGCTCATTTTCCGCGTGGCCCGCATGGCCCTTGATCCAGCGCCATTCAACCTTGTGGCGGGCCTGGGCAGCCTCAAGCCGTTGCCACAATTCGACATTCTTGACGGGTTTCATGTCGGCGGTTTTCCAGCCCCGGCGTTTCCAGTTGTGGATCCATTCGGTCACGCCGTTCTTCACATAGGCGCTGTCGGTCACGACGATCAGATCGGACGCCCGCGACAGGGCCTCGAGTGCCGAAATCGCCGCCATCAACTCCATCCGGTTGTTGGTGGTGTCCGGCTCACCTCCCGAAAGCTCACGCTCCTTCAGGACGGCATCCCCCTCGCGCGCGATCATCAGGACACCCCAGCCGCCCGGGCCGGGATTGCCCGAACAGGCACCATCGGTATAGGCGAAAAGCTGCGGCATTTGGGTCCTTTGGGGTAACTCACCCCCCGATAGGCAATGCCGCGCAGACGGTCAACCAAGGATCGGCACCGCAAGACAGGCCAGCACCACCACCGTCAAGCCGAAACGCAGGCGCAGCCACCAGTCGGGCGCTGTGCCCATTTTCCAAAAGTGCCAGTCCAGCATCAAAAGCCCGACAAACCCGGCAAACAGGTTGATCGCCGCATTGGCCGGATCGCCGTTCACCATGATGAACGCCCAAAGTGCGGGCACGACCGACAGGACATAGCCGATTGCGGCCTCGCGCCCGTTGGTCCGGGTGGCAAAGCCCCACAACACGCCTGACATGAACGACAGGATCACCGTGCCATAGGTCAGGCTGACATAGGTGCCGAGGAACAGCGGCCCGACCCATGCGCCGCCCCATGCGGACAAACCAGAAGACAGTGCTGAGGCCGCACCCCAGACAAAGGGCAAAAGCCCCGCGATCCCGAGGATCAGCGCGATACGTGGAATGGGTTCCAAACCCGAATGCCCCCCGGCAGCAGTGCGTTGGGCGCGACCATACCGACGGTAATGGCCGGGTCCAGTCGGGCCCGGATTGGACAGACGCAAAATCGCCGGGTGTTGCATGGGCGACGCGCCGTGTCATCCTGTCGCCACAGCAGTTGCCCAACGGTGCGACAGACCGCCGGATCAGGCAGGTTCACGCAAGATGCGGGGTACCTTGAACTCGATGTTTTCCTGCGCGGTCTCCACCAGTTCTACGGTCGTGTCAAAGCGTGCGCAGAAAGCGGCGATCACCTCATCCACCAGCACCTCGGGCGCGCTTGCACCGGCGGTCAGGCCAATGGTGCGGATGCCCTCCAGCGCGCGCCAGTCGATATCGGTGGCGCGCCGGATCAGTTGGGCATAGGTGCAGCCCGCCGCGCGGCCAACCTCGACCAGACGCATGGAGTTCGACGAATTGGGCGCGCCGATCACCAGCAGCGCATCAATGCGCGGGGCCATTGCCTTGACCGCGTGCTGGCGGTTGGTGGTGGCGTAGCAGATATCTTCATGCGCGGGCGCAAGGATCGCGGGAAAGCGGGCTTTGAGGGCGGCGGCAATATCGGCGGTATCGTCCACCGAAAGGGTTGTCTGCGTGATGAAGGCAAGGCGCGCGGGGTCGCGCACCGCTACGCGTGCAACATCGGCGGGGGTTTCCACCAGCAGCACCTCGCCCTCGGGCAACTGGCCCATGGTGCCCACCGTCTCGGGGTGGCCCGCATGGCCGATCATGATCAGTTGCAGGCCTGCCTCATGGTGGCGGGCGGCCTCGTTGTGCACTTTGGTCACCAGCGGGCAAGTGGCGTCGACGGCGACCATTTCGCGGCGCGCGGCCTCGGCCGGTACCGCCTTGGGCACCCCGTGGGCCGAAAAGACGACGGGGCGGTCGGGAGGGCAGTCGTCCAATTCTTCGACAAAGACGGCCCCTTTGGCCCGCAGCGCATCGACGACAAAGGCGTTGTGTACGATTTCGTGGCGGACATAGACCGGGGCGCCCCATTTTTGCAACGCCAACTCGACGATCTTTATGGCACGGTCCACGCCCGCGCAAAAGCCGCGCGGCGCGGCAAGCAAAAGGGTCAGGGGCGGATTTTGCATGGGCGTCAGCCTTCAGACTAGGTATGTTATCAGAGGTAAGGTGCCCGGCGCGACAGGTCCAGCCGTTTTTGCGGATGCGATCGGGGCACTGTCGGCGATGGATAGCAGATCAGCCGAAAATCCCCAGCCCGATCAGGGCGACCGCAACATATCGCGCGGTTTTGGCTATGGCGACCAATGGGACGAATTTCCACAGAGGCACCCTCAGCACGCCTGACAGCGCCACGATCAGATCGCCCCCCGGCGCCCAAGACAGCAGCAGGGTCCACAGGCCCCAGCGCCGAAAACACCTTTCGGCCCGCGCCATCTGCGCGGGCGAAAGCGGGAACCAGCGTGCCCCGCGCGCGCCACCAAGGCCCCGGCCAAGAGCATAGGTTACGCACGACCCCAGCGTGTTGCCCACTGAAGCCACCGCCACCAGCAGCCATGGATCTGTCGATCCCGCGGCCAACAGGACCAGAAACACCACCTCGGACTGAAAAGGGATGGGCGTTGCCGCCAGAAAGGCCGCAAGAAAAAGCCCCGACAGGCTGGCGCCGGTCAGCATGCAATGCAGGGGAAGGAAATACGCGCCATGGTGGCGCAGTAGCGCATACCCGGCAGTCGGAAAAGGGGGGGCCGCGCAGGCCCCCGGACCTTATCTCATTTGGCGGCGACGGTGCTCTCTTCGGCGCCCTCAGTCGCCCTCGGCTCTCGCGGGGGGCGGCCGATCACGTCGCGCAATTCGTCAAGCTCGATGAAATTGTCGCACTGGCGTCGCAATTCGTCGGCTATCATCGGTGGGTGGCTGCGGATTGTCGACACGACCGAAACCCGCACGCCCTGACGCTGCAGGCTTTCGATCAGCGGACGGAAATCGCCGTCGCCTGAAAACAACACGACGTGATCAACCCGTGGCGCCAGTTCCATGGCATCGACCGCAAGTTCGATATCCATGTTGCCCTTTACCTTGCGACGGCCCTGACTGTCGGTGTATTCCTTGGCAGGTTTCGTGACCATGGTGAAGCCGTTGTAGTGCAGCCAGTCAACCAGCGGACGAATCGGGGAATACTCGTCATTTTCCAGCAATGCGGTGTAGTAGAACGCACGCAGCAGCTTGCCGCGGCGCATGAATTCCTGCCGCAACAGCTTGTAATCAATGTCGAACCCCAATGCCTTCGCGGCCGCGTACAGGTTCGATCCATCAATGAACAGCGCAAGCCGTTCGTCCTTGTAGAACATATTACTTCCCTTCAACAGGAAAGCCCGGGTTTCAGACTTTCCATGAGTATAAATTAGACAAGGACAAACCGAGTGAGCCTGATCTTTTGGCAGTTCAAGATATCAGCACCTAAACTTGCGCCGCAAGTCAACATATACGGAAGTGTAACACCCGACATGGAAGACAAGAAGTCCGTTCTGATTGCGCTCGGCGCGAACCTGACTTTCGGCGACATGTTGCCGGAGGAAACAGTACTACGGGCGATTCGTGGCCTGAGGGAAGGTGGATTGCACCTTATTGTCTGCAGTCCATTGTACCGGACGCCCTGTTTCCCGGCGGGCGCGGGTCCTGATTACGTGAATGCGGCTGCCCGTGTAGCGGCGCCTCGTGGCATGACGGCGGCTGATGTTCTGGCCATTTTGCACGCGGTCGAGGCTGATTTTGGCCGCAAACGCGACACGCGCTGGGGCATGCGGACACTGGACATCGACCTTCTGGCCTTTGGTGATGCCGTGCTGCCCGATCTGGCCACCTATCGCCATTGGCGCGACATGTCGACTGAGATGCAGGTGATTGCCGCCCCCGACCGGCTGATCGTGCCGCACCCGCGAATGCATGAGCGGGCCTTTGTTCTGGTGCCGCTGGGGGTCGTGGCGCCCGAATGGCTGCATCCTGTGTTGGGGCAATCGGTCGCGTCGTTGCTGGCGGCGCTGCCTGCAGCGGATCGCGCGGCTGTGCAGGAGATCGTCGGGCCATCTGCCGAATAGCGGGGTTGTCAAGCCCCTGCATCGCGCGTAAGTAGACGTTTTCCATGCCCCCTGATAGTAACTGGAGCAGTTCATGGCCCGCGTGACGGTAGAAGATTGCGTTGACAAGGTTCCCAACCGGTTCGAGTTGGTGATGCTGGCCGCCCATCGGGCGCGCGAGATCCAGAGTGGTTCGGCCATTACCATTGATCGTGATAACGACAAGAACCCTGTCGTCGCGCTGCGCGAAATAGCCGAGGAAACCCAAGGCGCTCAGTCACTGCGCGAGCGGATGATTGAAAGTCATCAGACCCAGATCGAGGTGGATGAGCCCGAGGATGACCAGATGGCGTTGCTGATGTCGGGCGAGATTGACCGCCCGATGCAAGACGACATGTCGGAAGAAAAACTGCTGCGCGCGCTGATGGAAGCGCAGGGCGAGCTTTAAAAGGGGGATACCCCCCGCAACAGGGGCGATGATGATCGACGTTGAAGACCTCATCGCCCTCGTCCGGAATTACAATCCGCGCACCAACGCCGACCTGATCCGCAAGGCATATGCCTACGGAACCAACATGCACGACGGCCAGATGCGCAAATCCGGCGAGCCGTATTTCACCCATCCCGTGGCCGTGGCCGCCATCCTGACAGAGCAGCGTCTGGACGATGCCACGATTGTGACGGCGCTGTTGCACGACACGATCGAGGACACCAAATCTACCTATGCCGAGATTTCGCGCCAGTTTGGCGAAGATATCGCGGAACTGGTCGATGGCGTCACCAAGTTGACCAACCTGCAACTGTCCAGCACCGAAACCCAGCAGGCCGAGAACTTCCGCAAGCTGTTCATGGCCATGTCCAAGGATCTGCGGGTGATTCTGGTCAAGTTGGGCGACCGCTTGCACAACATGCGCACGATCAAATCGATGCGGGTGGAAAAGCAGGCGCAAAAGGCGCGTGAGACGATGGAAATCTATGCGCCCCTGGCCGGCCGCATGGGCATGCAGTGGATGCGCGAAGAGCTTGAGGATCTGTCCTTCAAGGTTCTGAACCCCGATGCGCGCAACTCGATCATCCGGCGCTTTTTGACGCTGCAGCGCGAATCGGGCGATGTGGTACACAAGATCACGGCCGACATCCGGTCAGAGTTGGACAAGGTCGAGATCGAGGCCACCGTTTATGGCCGCGCGAAAAAGCCCTATTCGATCTGGCGCAAGATGCAGGAAAAGGATCTGGCCTTTTCGCGCCTGTCCGACATCTACGGATTTCGCATCATCTGCGACTCGGTCGTGGATTGTTACCGCATTCTGGGCGTGATCCATCAACGCTGGCGCGCGGTGCCGGGGCGGTTCAAGGATTACATCAGCCAGCCCAAGAACAACGGCTATCGCTCGATCCACACCACGGTATCTGGTCGCGATGGCAAGCGGGTCGAGGTGCAGATCCGCACGCGTGAAATGCACGAGGTGGCCGAAGCGGGCGTCGCGGCGCATTGGTCCTATCGCGAGGGCGTACGCGCGCGGAACCCATTTGCCGTCGATCCGGTCAAGTGGATCGCCAGCCTGACCGAACGGTTCGACGAGGCCGACAACACCGAGTTTCTGGAACACGTCAAGCTTGAGATGTATTCAGATCAGGTGTTCTGCTTTACGCCAAAGGGTGATGTGATCCAGCTTCCGCGCGGGGCGACACCTTTGGATTACGCCTTTGCGATCCACACCCGCATCGGCAATTCCACCGTCTCGGCCAAGGTCGACGGCATCCGTGTGCCGCTTTGGACGCGTCTGAAAAACGGCCAGTCGGTCGAGATCATCACAGCCGAGGGGCAGCGCCCGCAGGCAAGCTGGATCGACATTGTGACCACCGGCCGCGCAAAGGCCGCGATCCGCAAATCCTTGCGTGAGGAAGACCGGGGCAGGTTCATCAAGCTGGGACAGGAACTGGCGCGCGCGGCGTTTGACCATGTGGGCAAGAAGGCCAGCGACAAGGCGCTGCGCACGGCGGCCAAGATGCTGGGGCTGAACGATGATCAGGATCTGCTGGCGCGGCTTGGCTCGGCCGAACTGACGGCGCGGCGGGTGGTTGAGGTGCTGTATCCCGAAATGGCGCGCGCCGATCTGGAAGTGGTCGATGCCGCGCGCCCGGTTCTGGGCCTGTCGGACGATCAGGCATTTCGCCGCGCCCCGTGCTGCCAGCCGGTTCCGGGCGAACGAATCGTTGGCATCACCTATCGCGGCAAGGGGATCGTGGCGCATGCGATCGACTGTCCCGCGCTGGCCGAGTTCGAGGACCAGACCGAACGCTGGGTGGACATGTCGTGGCACGCGGGGCGTCATGCGGCGGTGCATACGGTCAGCATCGAATTGACGATTGCAAACGATGCGGGGGTGATGGGCCGGGTTTGCACCCTTGTGGGCGAGCAGAAGGCCAACATCTCGGACCTGACGTTCACCGATCGAAAACCGGATTTTTACCGACTTCTTATTGACGTCGACCTGCGCGACGTCGAACATCTTCACATGGTCATGACCGCGCTTGAGGCAGAGACGGATGTGGCACAGGTTGCGCGACACCGCGACCAGACACGCAAGCCCTGAAACCGCACGCTGCGGCGCAGGGAAGAAAGCACGAGGACAGAGCGGGTGGTATTCCGGCGGCGCGAAAAGCGCACGGTCATGGAGTGGATGAAGGCTTCGGTCTATCCCAAGGGCGGATGGGTCCGGGCAGGGCAGTATGTGCGTCACCGCCTGACGCGCCTGCCGGACCCGCCGCACCGGATTGCGCGGGGCGTCTGGGCTGGGGTGTTTATCAGTTTTACGCCCATTTTCGGCTTTCATTTCTTTGGCGCAGCGCTCATCGCGTCTCTGATGCGCGGGAACATCATTGCTGCGGTGTTCGGCACGTTTTTTGGCAACCCGGTCACCTTTCCGCTGATCGCGGTGGGCTCGGTGCAGTTGGGGCACTGGATGCTGGGTACAGGCGTAGACGGGGTTCCTGCGCGGCAGATACTGTCGGCCTTTGCACAGGCCGGGGGCGAGGTGTGGTCGAACCTGTTTGCCTATATCACCGGGGGCGACGCCGAATGGGGCAAGCTGCGCCATTTCTACTATGGCCTTTTCAAGCCGTATCTTGTGGGCGGCATCGGGCCGGGCATCGTTGCGGCCACGGTGTGCTATTACCTCAGCCTGCCGGTGATCTCGGCCTATCAGAAGCTTAGTCAGAAGCGGCGGCGTGACCGGGCTGAAAAGCTGGCTGAACGTGCGGGCGGGCGGTCGCGCGGGGCGCGCGCGGCAAAAGTGCCGGAAGAGGGTGACAGCCGGCCCGGCTGAGCGGGCGCAGGTCCATTCCGGCGCGCCCTTGTTCCCCCGCTCTTGTTCCCGGGGGCACACACTCCATCTTTGTGATGGTTGCAGGGACGTTTGAGACGTGTCTGTCACACCAAACGGGTGTAATGCACTGCCAGAGGCGCAAACGTGGTGCCGGATGGCCAGCACAAACGGGGACTTTCGTGGTTTTCAAACGGCGTGACCCGATGGGTTGGGTGCAATGGATACGCGAGATGGTATACCCGACGGGCGGTTTCCGGCGGGCGACGCAATATGTTCTGCACCGTATGCGGCGCCTGCCCGATGATCCGCACCGTGTCGCGCGCGGCGTCTTTGCGGGCTGCCTGATCGGGTTCCTGCCGCTTCCCGGGGTGCAGTTCCTTTGTGCAGCGGCGTTGGCCTGGGCAATGCGCGGCAACATTTTTGCGGCCCTTCTCGGCACCTTCAATTCGAACCCGATCACAACGCCGTTCTTTGCGGTAGGGGCGATTTCGCTTGGGCACTGGATGCTGGGCATCGACACACCCTTGTCCGCCGAGGCGATCGGGGCTGCGTTTGGCGATGCGGGTCGGGAACTCTGGCACAACTTGGCCGCGATGTTCGGCCCCGGGCGGATGCACTGGGAAGGTCTGGCCGAGTTCTGGCATAATGTCTACGTGCCGTATTTCATCGGTGCACTGGTGCCGGGGTTCGTGCTGAGCCTTGGATTTTACTACGCCACGATCCCCCTTGTGGCCGCCTATCAGAAGGCGCGCGCAGCGACCTCGTCGGAACGCAACGAGAAACGGGCGCGGCTGCGCGAAAAGCTGGCGGCCATGAAATTGGTGCCCGAACGTGTCACCGATACAAAACAAGGGGATGACGACGCCCCGCCCGCGCCCTAGGTTGTGCGCAGGACAAGAATGGGAGTGCAAAGGATGGCATCGGGCAAGCTGCGTCTGGGGGTAAACATCGACCATGTGGCAACTGTGCGCAATGCGCGCGGATCGGTTTGGCCCGACCCGTTGCGCGCAGCCCTGCTGGCCGAGGCGGCGGGGGCGGATGGCATCACGGCCCATCTGCGCGAAGACCGGCGCCACATCCGCGACGCTGACATGGACGCGCTGCGCGCGGGCCTTGGGATTCCGTTGAATTTTGAATGTGCCGCCACGGATGAGATGCAGGCCATCTGCCTGCGCCTGCGGCCGCACGCTGTCTGCCTTGTGCCTGAGCGGCGGGAAGAGCGGACGACAGAGGGCGGGCTTGACGTGGCGGGCGATGCCGACCGGCTGGCAGGTTATATCGCCCCTTTGGTCGAGGCGGGCGCACGGGTCAGTCTTTTCATCGGTCATGACGCCCGACAGATCGAAGCCTCGGTCCGGGTGGGGGCGGCGGTGGTGGAACTGCACACAGGGCACTATTCCGACCTGCATGCCGAAGGCCGGATGGACGAGGCAGGGGCCGAACTGTCCGCGCTGCGCCAAGGGGCGGCACTTGCGCACGGGATGGGTCTTGAAGTTCATGCAGGCCACGGCCTGACCTACGACAATGTGGCCCCGGTGGCGGCGATCCCGCAGGTGGCCGAGTTGAACATCGGCCATTTTCTGATCGGCGAAGCGGTGTTCATCGGGCTTGGGGCCGCGGTGGAAGAGATGCGCCGGCGGATGGACGCGGCGCGCGGGTAAAAGCCCCCCTCAGGCGCCTCCCACCCACCCACCCCGGCGCCCTCGGGGGGCTTTGTGCTCTGCAAGGAGGTTTTGGGAAGCGGCAATGGGGGCGTTTGAGCAGGGAGAAGCGGGCGCAATGATCCTTGGTATCGGCAGCGATCTGGCCAGCATCGAGCGGATCGAGGCGACGTTTGCACGTTTTGGCAACCGGTTTCGCGACCGGGTGTTTACCCTGGCCGAACAGCGCACGGCCGAAGGGCGCCCGCGTGCCGTGGCTGCGACCTATGCCAAGCGCTGGGCGGCCAAGGAGGCCTGTTCCAAGGCGCTGGGCACGGGCTTGCGCATGGGAATTGCGTGGCGTGACATGGCGGTCAGCAATCTGGCCACGGGCCAGCCGGTGATGCATCTGACGGGTTGGGCGGCCGAACGTGTTCGCGCGATGACGCCGCCGGGGCATGAGACGATCATCCACGTGACCTTGACCGACGACCACCCTTGGGCACAGGCGTTTGTCGTGATCGAGGCGCGACCCGTCGCGCTTGTGCTGCCCCTCGCGCAGGTTTGAAGGCGTGGGCGTGCATGCATGCGGCGGTGGGGCGGCGTCTGCTTGACAGGACACGGGCAGGGGCGCATGAAGCGGCCCGAGCGACAGGGACGGACAAACCAGAGGGCGGATCATGGCCAGCACAGCGAAAACCGAAGGCGGCCTGATGGAAACGGTCAAGACCGTCGTCTATGCCTTGCTGATTGCGGGCGTGTTCCGCACTCTGTTCTTCCAGCCGTTCTGGATTCCTTCGGGCAGCATGAAGGACACGTTGCTGATCGGCGATTTCCTGTTCGTCAACAAGATGGCCTACGGCTACAGCCGCTATTCCTGCCCGTTCGGCGCCTGCCCGTTTGACGGGCGCATCCTGTTTTCGGAACCGACGCGCGGCGACGTGGTGGTATTCCGCCATCCGGTCAACGGGTCGGATTTCATCAAGCGGCTGATCGGCCTGCCAGGCGACACGGTGCAGATGAAGAACGGTGTGCTCTTCTTGAACGGGGCCGAGGTCAAGCAGACCCCGGATGGCGTGTTCGAAGAGGTTTACGCCCAGCAGGGCCCAATGGGCAACCTGCCGCGCTGCGAGAATGGCCCAGTGGGCGAAGGCGATGTTTGCACGAAATCGCGGGCGCGCGAAACCCTTTCCGAGGGCCGTTCGCATGCCGTCTTGAACATTGACACGAACGGATATGGCGACAACACGGATGTGTTCACCGTGCCCGGGGGGCATTACTTCTTCATGGGCGACAACCGCGACAACAGCCAGGACAGCCGCTATGCCCAGTCAGTCGGCGGCGTCGGTTTCGTCCCGGCGGCGAACCTGATCGGGCGGGCGGATCGGATCATGTTCTCGTCGGCAGGGCGGTCGATGCTGTATTTCTGGACGTGGCGGTCGGACCGGTTCTTCCGGGCGGTCGAGTGAGACAGGTGGCATGAAGCTTGGCGCAGATCTGAAGGCATTCGAGGGACGGATCGGCTATACCTTTGCCACGTCCGACATGCTGATCCGTGCGCTGACCCACGCCTCTATCAGTTCGCCGACCCGGCCCGACAATCAGCGGCTTGAGTTTTTGGGCGACCGGGTGCTGGGCCTTGTCATGGCCGAGGCGCTGCTGGGCGCTGACGTGACGGCGTCCGAGGGGCAACTGGCGCCTCGGTTCAACGCGCTGGTGCGCAAGGAAACCTGCGCCGATGTGGCGCGCGAAGTGGGGCTGGGCGATGTCCTGAAGCTGGGGCGGTCCGAAATGCTGTCGGGCGGCCGGCGCAAGGATGCGCTGCTCGGCGATGCGCTGGAGGCGCTGATCGCCGCCGTCCATGTGGACGGCGGGTTCGAGGCGGCCAAGGCGCTGGTGTTGCGGCTGTGGCAGGGGCGGATCGGCGCGGTCGAGGCCGACGCGCGTGATGCCAAGACCAGCCTTCAGGAATGGGCGCAGGCGCGCGGGATGCCACCGCCGACCTATACGCAAACGGGCCGCGAGGGGCCCGACCACCAGCCGGTCTTTACCGTTGAGGTCATGCTGGAAGATGGCGCAAACGCTGTGTCACAGGCCAGATCGAAGCGGGTGGCGGAACAACAGGCGGCCAAGGCAATGCTTTCGCGGCTGGAGGGACGAGATGACTGAAACCACCACCGAACCCGGCCCCCAACCCACTCGGGCGGGATTTGTCGCCCTGATTGGCGAGCCCAATGCCGGGAAATCGACGCTGTTGAACCGGATGGTCGGGGCCAAGGTCTCGATCGTGACGCACAAGGTGCAGACCACGCGGGCGCGTATCCGGGGCGTGGCGATGGAGGGGCAGGCGCAGATCGTGTTCGTCGACACGCCGGGCCTGTTCCGCCCGCGCAGGCGGCTGGACAGGGCGATGGTCAAGGCGGCCTGGGGCGGGGCGTCGGATGCGGATGTGATCGTGCTGTTGATCGAGGCGCACCGCGGTCTGACCGAAGGCGTGCAGATGATCATCGACCGCATTGCCAACGAGATCCCGAAAGGGCAGCCGGTGGCCCTTGCCATCAACAAGATCGACCGGCTGAAGGCGGAAAAGCTGCTGGGTCTGGCCGAGCGCATGAACGAGGCCTATCCCTTTGCGCGGACCTTCATGATCTCGGCGGAAAAGGGCTATGGCGTGGATGACTTGCGCCAGTGGCTGGCAGGGGAATTGCCCGAGGGGCCATGGTTCTATCCCGAGGATCAGATCGCCGATGCCCCGATGCGCCACATCGCCGCCGAAATGACGCGAGAGAAGCTGACCCTCCGCCTGCATGAGGAGTTGCCCTATCAACTGACGGTCGAGACCGAGGCCTGGGAGGACAAGCCCGATGGCAGCACCCGGATCGACCAGATCATCTATGTCGCGCGCGACGGTCACAAGGGGATCGTGCTGGGCAACAAGGGAGAGACGATCAAGGCCATCGGTCAGGCTGCGCGGGCCGAAATCTCGGCTTTTCTGGACCGGACGGTGCATCTGTTCTTGCAGGTGAAGGTGCGGGAAAACTGGCAGGATGAACCCGAGCGTTATTCCGAGATGGGTCTGAACTTCAAGGACGGCGACGCCTGAACCCGCAAGAGCATGCCGCCGTGGGGGGCATCGAGCCCCCGCTTGGCGGCGTTGCCACGGAATGGAGCCGCCGGTCTGTGGATGCGCGGGCGGCGGGAACCTGCGGACAAGAGGTGAGCGATGGGTGTGCGGCTGGCAACGGGGGTTTGGGTTTCGGCATACCTCGTGCGGTTGCGGCTGGCGGATATTGCGCATTACGTTACCGCAAAGGGCGACCGGATGGCGGGTGCCGTGCTGGTGAAGGTGGCCCTGTTGGACGGGCATGCGCGGCTGTTCGAGCGCGGCTTTGATCTGGAACGCGACGCACGCGTCTGGCGGATGGTGCTGAACGCGCCCGAGGCCGAGGTGGACGCGCTGATCTCGCGGTCGCGTGCCCGGGACCGCGACCTGTGGGTGATCGAGTTGGAAGACCGCGCGGGGCGGACGTTGCTGGACGAGGACGGACTAGCGGGGTAAACGGCGCGCAAGGCGTATCAGCCCGATCCCCAACACGGTGAAGCCCGCAACAAGGCCCGCCGCATTCAGAGCGGTCCGGGGCCAGCCAATGCCCCCCGCGTCAAGAAACGGGTAGGGGTAGACGCCCGTCAGCCACCCCCGAACTAGCGCGTAGAGCGCATAGGCCGCAGGCCAGATCAACCATTGGGGCAGATCTTTCAGGCCGACGTCCTTGGGCGCAAAGTATACCCACCACAGGACCGTCAACGCCGGAACGACGGAGTGCAATCCCTGATCTGCCCAATAGCCAAGGCCCTGCGGGTTCCACAAACGGGCCAGCACCAGATGATACACAATCGCCACCACCACGATCGACAGGGTCATACCTGCAGCAAATCCAGCGGGCATGTGCCATTTCCACGCGACCGCCATCATCGCGACCGCCACCCCGAGGTTCGTGAGGATGGTGAAATACCCGGCCATGGCCCACAGGGTCTGGGCGGCTGGCGGGTGGTTCATCAGGACCGCGCTCGCGTCGAATTGCAGGCGCAGCGACAAGGCGGCCACGCAGAAGATCGCAACGGCAAGGAGGCGGGCGGAGAGATGCATTTCAGCAAGATGCCTCTGGACAGGCGCCCCCGCAAGGGGCTTGCCCCGCTACGCGCCCGCTGCGAAGGTCCCCTGCATGGAATGGCGGGATGAGGGCATACTTTTGTCGATGCGGGCGCATGGCGAAGGCTCGGCGATCATTGAGGTATTTACCGCTTCCCACGGCCGGCATCTGGGCGTGGTGCGCGGCGGGGCATCGCGCAAGGTGGCCGCGATGATGCAGCCCGGCTCGCAACTGGCGGTCACCTGGCGTGCGCGGCTGGACCAGCATATCGGCGCGTTCGTGGCAGAGCCCGTAGCCTCACGCGCAGGCATCATGGGCGATGCGCTGGCTCTGTTGGGGCTGGGGTCTGTGGTGGCGCTGGTGCACATGGCGCTGCCCGAACGCGCGGCGCATGGGGTTCTGTATGCGCGGACGGTGGCGCTGCTGGATGCGATGACGGCGGGCGGGAACTGGGTGCCGGGCTACCTGGCATGGGAGGTGTTGCTGTTGGAGGAGGTCGGCTTTGGCCTTGATCTCGGGCGGTGTGCGGTGACGGGATCGCGCGATGACCTGGCGTTCGTCAGCCCGCGCACGGGGCGTGCGGTCAGCCGCGCGGCAGCGGGCGCATGGTCTGACAAGCTGCTGCCGCTGCCCTTGTGCCTTCTGGGGCAAGGGGCGGCCACGAAAGCCGAATTGAACCAAGGGCTTGCCGTTACGGGGCATTTCCTTGCGCGCGAAGTGGGGGCGCAGACCCGCACGGGGCTGCTGCCCGAGGCACGCGCGCGGCTTATGGCCAGGCTTGCGCGCGGTTAGGCCCAAGCGCGACGTGCCATGTCGCATTCCGGCCAGACGCAAACAGGGGCCGTGGGCCAGATGGGCACACAGGAAGACCCAATGGCCACCCGTTACATCCCCATCCAACTGAAACATGCGCCGGCGCCGAAAGTGCGCGATTTTGCCATGCTCGCGGGGCTTGAGGCTGCGGTGCGGGGTACGCTGATCTCGGCCATGCCGCTTGCGGTCTATGATGCGCTGGGCACGGCCGAGGCCACATCAGCGGTGTATTTCGTGGCGGGTCTGGTGTCGTTGTTCTGGGGGCTGATGGTGCCTTGGGCCACGCGGACGCTGCCGCGGCGATGGATGTACACGCTGGGCTGCGGCCTCTATGTGGTGGGAATGGCGCTGGCCGTGGTCGGCACGCCAATGATGATACCTCTTGCGCTGATCTGTAACGCGATGGCCACCGCCACCATCTTCGTATGCTTCAACGCCTATGTTCTGGACTACATCGACCGGGCCAATCTGGGGCGAAGCCAGTCGATGCAGATGGTGTTCGCGGCCACTCCCTGGGCCGTGGGGCCGCTGCTCGGTGTCTGGCTGCGCAGTGTCTGGCCGCCGCTGCCGTTTTTGGTGGCGGGAGGGTTTGCACTGGCACTGCTGACAACCTTCTGGATCCTGCGGCTGGGCAATGGCAAGCAGATCACCCGGGCCCGTGGGCCCGCAACCAACCCGCTGGCCTATCTGGGCCGGTTTTTCCGCCAGCCGCGCCTGATCGCAGGATGGCTGTTTGCGGTGATGCGGTCATGTGGCTGGTGGGTCTATGTGGTCTACCTGCCGATTTTCTGCATCGAGGCAGGTCTGGGCGACAAGGTGGGCGGCGTGGCGCTGTCGGTGTCCAATGTGCTGCTGTTCATGTCGCCCCTGATGCTGCGCTATGCGCGGGTGGCGTCGGTGCGTGGATCGGTGCGGTTTGCGTTTCTGGTGGGGGCGTTGATGTTTGCGGGTGCGGCCCTGGCGTCGCCCCTGCCATGGGCCACTGTCGGGTTCTGCATGGCGGCCTCGACCATGCTCGTCCTGTTGGACGTGGTGGGAGGGCTGCCGTTCCTGATGTCGGTCAAACCATCCGAGCGAACCGAGATGTCTGCGGTATATTCCAGCTTTCGCGATGTGTCGGGTATCCTGACACCGGGGGCGGCGTGGCTGGTGCTGCTGGTGGCGCCTCTGCCGGGCATCTTCCTTGCAGCGGCTGCGGGTCTGATCACCAGCTTCGTGGTGGCGGGCAAGTTGCCCCGCAGGCTGGGGGTTTCGCGCCCCTCACACGGAGGGGCGGCGCGGGGCGAGGGGGTCAGTCAAGCAACCGGCGCGCGATGACCTGCGCCTGAATCTCGGCCGCACCTTCGAAGATGTTCAGGATCCGCGCATCGCACAGAATGCGGCTGATCTGATATTCCAGCGCAAAGCCGTTGCCGCCATGGATCTGCAGCGCATTGTCGGCTGCCGCCCATGCCACGCGGGCGCCCAGAAGTTTGGCCATGCCTGCTTCCAGATCGCAGCGCTTGTCATGATCCTTTTGCCAGGCGCTGAAGTAGGTCAGCTGCCGCGCCACCATGATCTCGACCGCCATCATGGCCAGCTTTCCGGCCACCCGCGGAAATTCGATCAGCGATTTGCCGAATTGCTTGCGATCAAGCGCGTATTGCATGCCGACATCAAGCGCATTTTGCGCCACGCCAACGGCGCGGGCGGCTGTCTGGATGCGGGCGGATTCGAATGTTTGCATCAGTTGCTTGAAACCCTGCCCCTCGACGCCGCCCAGAAGGTTCTCGCCCTTGACGGCAAAGCCGTCGAAGTTGACGGTGTATTCCTTCATCCCGCGGTACCCCAGAACCTCGATCTCGCCGCCCGACAGGCCCGGATCGACAAAGGGGGTCTGGTCCGAGCCAGGGGTCTTTTCCGCCAGAAACATCGACAAGCCCCGGTAGTCCTGAGTGCCTTCGACGCTGCGTGCAAGCACGGTCATCACATGGGTGCGCGCCGCATGGGTGATCCACGTCTTGTTGCCGGTGATCTGCCAATCCTCGCCCTGACGTGCTGCCTTGGTGCGCAGGGCGCCAAGGTCTGACCCGGTGTTGGGTTCGGTAAAGACGGCAGTGGGCAGGATCTCGCCGCTGGCGAGTTTGGGCAGCCAGTGCGCCTTTTGGTCGGCCGTGCCGCCACACAGGATCAATTCGGCAGCAATTTCGGTGCGCGTCGCCAGCGAGCCGACACCGATATAGCCGCGCGAAAGCTCTTCGCTGACCACAACCATGCTGGCTTTTGACAAACCAAAGCCGCCGAATTCCTCGGGAATGGTCAGGCCGAACACGCCCAGTTCTGCCAGCTTGTCGATGATCTCCATCGGGATCAGTTCATCGCGCAGATGCCAGCCATGCGCGTGTGGCGCGACTTCTTCGGCGGCAAAGCGGCGGAACTGGTCGCGGATCATTTCCAACTCGGCGTCCAGACCCGTGGCACCAAATGTGGCATGTGCGCGGCCGTCCCGCATCAACGCGACTAGACGGGTGCGCGCGCCAGAGGTGTTGCCGTCGCTGATCAGTGTCTGTGCCGAGGAGTTCGGCAGATAGGTCAGCCCGAGGTCGGACAGGCGGGCAATCTCGCCCTGACTCATCGGGATGCCACCGGAGATCTGCGCCAGATATTCGCCGTAGGCTATCTGGTGGATCAGCCCCTCGATCTCACCAAACCGGTCCCCATCGTCGAGACGGGTGGCCCAAGCCTGCATCTGGCGCAGGGCTTCGGTGTAGGTGGCAAGCCATGCCAGGGAATGGGCGGCGAACTGATGCTCTTCAAGGGCAGCGGCGTTGATCTTGCCCCCAACGGTGACACGGATACGCAACGCTTCGCGCCCGTCGGCAAACAGCGCCTCGACCTGCGGCAGGGCGGCGGCCGTCAGATCCAGCAGATCTGCGAGCAGCGGCGATGGGGTAAGGGTTTGTCCGTCATGGGGCATGGATCGGTCCTCGGAGCGGGTGAGTCTCGGGCTGGTCATGGGCTACCCGTTTTGCAGTTGCAGCGCAATATAATTTCAATACGGATCACGGCAAGGACGGAAAGTGTCGCAGCGAAATCTCCGGTAATGAAGGGCTTTTCAAGGCATGCGAAAGCTGATGTGAAGGGTGCATGATCGACACCGTTCTTGAGGCAGTATCGGGCGGCTTGCCGCCACATCTGGTGGTGCTGGCCTGCAGCGTGACGCTGTTTGCGGGATTTGTGAAGGGCGCGGTGGGGTTTGCCATGCCGCTGATCATGGTTTCCAGTTTTTCTGCCTTCCTGCCCGCCGAACTGGCGCTGGCCGGACTGATCCTGCCAACCCTGATCACGAACCTGGGTCAGTCCATGCGACAGGGGCTGGGACCGGCTGTCGCTTCGGCGCGGCAGTTCTGGCGGTTCATTATGGCGACGGTCGTGTTCATCGCGGTGTCGGCACCGTTTGTGGATGACATATCACGCGTGGCCTATCTGCTGCTGTTGGGGATTCCGGTCACCGCGTTTGCCGGGCTGCAACTGGCCGGGGTGGCGCTTGGGTTGCGCCTGCAGCACCGGGTGCGGGCGGAATGGGGGCTGGGGGTGATCGGGGGGATCTACGGCGGCATATCGGGGATCTGGGGCCCGCCGCTGCTGGTATATCTTTTGTCGGTCGGCACGCCGAAGGTCGAGATGATCCGCGTGCAGGGCGTGGTGTTCCTGATCGGGTCGGTGGCCCTGCTGGCAGCGCACCTGCGCACCGGAGTTGCCGACAGCGCGAGCCTTGGGTTTTCGGCGCTGCTGGTGGTGCCGGCGGTTCTGGGGATGGTACTGGGATACCGGCTGCAAGACAGGTTGGACCAGCAGGTGTTTCGCCGCTGGACCCAAGGCCTGCTGGTGGTGACGGGGCTTAACTTGATCCGTCAGGCGTTTGTGGCGTGACCCGGGGCTCTGCCCCGACTCCGGCGTTTGGGAGAGCAGCAAGACCGGCGTTTACCCGATGGCTGCGGCCCTGACGTCATCGTCGATGAAAGGCGCGTATTGGCCGAAGTTGCGCGAGAACATCTCGACCAGTTTGCGCGCCTGTGCGTCATAGGCCGCAGGATCCGCCCATGTGCTGCGAGGGTCGAGCAGGCTGTCTTCAACGCCTTTGGCGGCCACAGGCACCTCGAACCCGAAGTTCGGATCGCGGCGGAAGGCGGCGGCGTTCAGCGTGCCGTTCAGCGCGGCTGTCAGCAAGGTGCGCGTGGCCTTGATCGGCATTCTGTGGCCCGTGCCGTAGGCGCCACCGCTCCAGCCCGTGTTCACGAGCCAGCATGTGGCACCGTTCGCGCGGATCTTATCGTGCAACAGTTTTCCATAGACCTCGGGGCGGCGCGGCATGAAGGGTGCGCCGAAGCATGTCGAGAAGGTGGGCGTGGGTTCGGTGACGCCCCGCTCGGTTCCGGCGACCTTGGAGGTGAAACCCGACAGGAAGTGATACATCGCCTGCGCTGGTGTAAGCCGAGCTATCGGCGGCAAAACGCCGTAGGCATCACATGTCAGCATGATGATGTTCTTGGGATGGCCGCCCAGTCCGGTTTTGGATGCGTTCGAGATGTAGTCCATAGGGTAGGCGCAGCGCATGTTGGCCGTCAGGCTGTCGTCTTCGAAATTCAATTCCTTGGTCTCAGGATCGAATGTCATATTCTCGATAACCGTACCGAACTTCGTGGTTGTCGCGTAGATTTCCGGCTCTGCCTCGGGCGAAAGGTGGATAGTCTTCGCGTAGCAACCGCCTTCGAAGTTGAAGGTGCCGCGGTCCGACCAGCCATGTTCATCGTCGCCGATCAGGACACGGTTCGGGTCGGCAGAAAGTGTAGTCTTGCCGGTACCGGAAAGGCCGAAGAAGATCGCCGTATCAACAGGATTGCCTGGCGCATGGTTGGCCGAGCAATGCATCGGCATGACATTCTTGGCGGGCAGCAGGTAATTCAGAACAGAGAATACCGATTTCTTGTTCTCGCCAGCATAGGCGCTGTTGGCGATCAGGATCATCTTCTTGTCGAAATTCAAAGCAATCACAGTTTCAGACCGGCAACCGTGCCGCGTTGGATCTGCCTTGAACGTCGGGCAGTTGATGATCGTGAAATCAGGCGTGAAGCTATCAAGCTCCTTGCGAGACGGACGACGGAGCATGTGGCGAATGAACAGGCCGTGCCAGGCCAGTTCGTTGACCAGGCGCACGTCGAGCCTGTGGGCGGGGTCAGCACCGGCAAAGAGATCCTGAACGAAGTAATCCTTGCCCTTCATGTGTTCCAGCATGTCTCTGTGCAGCTGATCGA
>JBBRBJ010000030.1:0-38678 GCA_038205925.1 Rhodobacterales bacterium
GTGGGGAAAGCTTCACGCCGCTGGCCGAGAACCTGCAGCAATCCCTCTGGTCGATTGGCGGCGTGCCGCAAAACCACCGCACCGACACCCTCTCTGCAGCCTTCCGTAACCCGGCCGCCGATCAGCGCGAGGACATGACCAAGCGCTATGATGCTTTCGTCGGCCATTACGGCATGGACGAGCACCTGCACAGTGCCATCCGCTTCGTCACGCCGAATACGCGCCACGCTGGCCACGATCGTGCGACACTGGCAAACCGTGCCATTTTCTATGAAAATGCATGCCTGCGAAAACCGGAACGATTGTCACGCAAAACCCGCAACTGGCAACCAGCCGGACCCGTCTGGCTCAACCCCGAAAACGAAATCAGCTCCCCTGAAATCAGAGACGCCGCAAGAAATCGGCGGACAACCCCTTTGACAAACACCCGTGTAAGCGCTGCGGCGCCCCCCTCTGCGGCGAGGCGTGACGGCTGCTTGAAGCGCCAGGGCATCAGGTCTTTGGTCCGGCTTTGCGGGTGGCCGTCGAGGATAGCGCATAGTGTGGCGGCAATGTAGTCCACCAGGTTCACGTCGGCTATCTTCCAGCCGCCGGTTGGCCTTTTGCACTTCGGCGAGCACCGCCTCGACCTGCGTCAGGCGGGCTTTCAACAGGGTGTTTTCCTGGGCGAGATTGGCGGTATCCATACGACGGAGTGATTCGCAAGATACCCCATTCGACCAGTAAAAAAAGGGGTCTACTACAAATCTTGCCAATCACCCTGCCACCAGCGGACGCCGCGCGCGTTCCGGCCGGACCAGCCGCCAGTCATTCGTCGGGCAACGCCGACATCTGCGCGCTGGACATCCGCATCACCCCGTCCCGCAGTTGGGGCCAGACAAACTTGCCGTCCTCCAGCCGCTTGTGAACCAGCACCATGCCAGTCTGATCCCAGGCCAGCAGCTTGATCCGGTCCGCGCGTTTCGATCGGAAAACAAATACTGCTCCGTAGAACGGGTCAAGTCCGAACATCTCCTGCACCGCCAGCGCCAGGCCATCGATGCCCTTACGGAAGTCGACCGGACGCGTCGCCACAAAGACCTTCACCGGTCCACCCTGAACGAACATCACGATACTGCCGCCCGTGCCGCGCGGATGGCACGCGTCGGCTGGCCTTCATCGGCGCCAGCACCCGCGCGGATCACGACCTCGCCCACGATGATCTCGAGGTCGGACCCGCCACCCAGCGGCGATGTCTCGGGCGTGGAAGCCGCGACGACAACTTCGGCGAATATCGGCAGGGCCATCACGCTCTCGGGCATTACCAGGTTGCCTCGGCGTATCTGCTTGCGCCAATCGTAAATCTGCCAGCGTGTCGTGCCGTGCTTGCGCGCAGTATCGGCCACCATCACCCCGGGCATCATACTTTCCGCGGCGATCCGCGCCCGCTCTGCTTTCGTGCGCCGACGACGTCCGCTGGGCCCCTCGATCACCTCCAGCCGGGAAACCACAACACCCCTTGAGCCGTCCAAATGGACGCCCGTTTTGCTGGCCCTGTCCAAAACCAAAACCTCCGCTGCACATCTGCGCGAAGTATGGCCGGATCACATCAATAATGGCAGGAGGTGCTCGGCGTCGCGCTTACACACCTGTCAGCTCCCAGTGACAATTAACATTGCGGGGATCATGTGGCGATGTCAGTGCGCGATGCCGGACCAGGTCCATATCTGTCGGATATCTGCGCAACTTCGATTGCGAAGGGGGGTGCAACCCCGTCGGCCGATTGCTGAGCGGCCGTATAGATAAAATCTGCAGTTGTGACGATGGTTGTGCTCAGAACCTGGCCAGAGGTCGACTTGACGATGACCTGATACCGCTCGCTCCCTTCACCAAGTGGGACTTCATACGCATTCCAACTGTCACCATCAATGCGGGTTCGCCGGATCCAAGACACTGCCCGGTCTCCATTCGCGGTGAGCGAAGTTCTCAGGTGCGACACGCGAAAAGGCCGCAAACCATTCCCTTGGAAGGCCAGAACATGGTGACTGGCATCACCGTCGTCGTATCCCCGCGCCGCTGAGCCGACGCGGTAGTGCCTTTCAACACCACGCAATGCACTTTGAAGCGAGACTTGCTGGACGGATGGCGTCATGAGAATGACCCGGCTACCGGCTGGCCACACGGAGGGCATAAGACCATCAGAACCCGCTTGTCCACGAAGTCGACCGGAGAGTTCATAGGTGTTTTCACCTACGATTACTGCGTTCTGAAACTGGAATACTTCCCAATTATCTTGTGACCCGTCTCCGATCACCATTGTATTACTGCCATTCAACAATGATGTCCGTTGCACTGATGACAAATTTCCACTCGCCAGCTTGACGATCAATGCCGGCCCCCGATCGAAAAGCCCCGGGCGTCCCGCGACCATGGGCGAAACAGTTGCCCCCATGATCGCACGCTCATCGAACGTTGTTAAAAGTGCATAGCCCTCGTCTTGGTCTGCATCCCAAACTGCCACGGTACCGGGCCAAGGATTTCCGGTGGCCGCAATATGCGGTGCATGGGGAATTTCTGATCCCCGCAACAAGGGCAAATCCATCCAAACAGCAAACACAGAGGATGGTGCAATATATGAACGCCAAATCCCTTGCTCAGCCTCGGTGTCGCGAAGAGAATAATGGGAGTTCTCGATCCGGACGGCCTCGATCGTACGGGCCTCGTCCATTTCCAGCCGATCAACGCGGTACCGAGAGCCGGCGAACATCAAGACCGAACCTGCCCGGATATCGCAGGCAGAAGCTGGCAGCCGAATCTTAAGCATATCCCGTGCCGTGCGCGCCTCGGCCAGCCATCGTTCGACCACCGACTTGGCTTGGTTAGCTGTCATCGACATCGAAAGCTCCGACTGCGACACAGTCGGAGCATTGTAATCGGCAAAGGTTGATTCCGCCACTTTGATCGTAAAATCACCCTCAGACGAGACATACAGAAGCCTTGAACGGCCGACTATTTCAGACTCAGACAAACGCGTGATTTCCAATGAACGCTCCGCGTCTTGGGTCAGAACCTCATGATCTTCGGACACTCTTATTGAGTCAGTCAAACCTCTGGAAAGAAAACGCAAGCATCCTTCGGCTTCGATCGCGTCAAACCCGTATGCCACGCTAAGGGGCTGGAGGATCGACCGAATGGTGCCTGTATCTTCTGCAACGTAGCCAGCGACAAGCCCGTGTAGTTCCGTAGTATCTATCGAACTGATACCAGAGACTGCACACAGTTCGTTTACGAGATTGTCCAGCGGCACCCCATTGACTCTTCCGTTCAGCCAATGCCCCCTGCGGTAGTTAACACCGTCTGACCAAAGGTCCTCATTGCGGGGAAAGTCTGGATAGGGTCTCGCGTCCCACGCCCATGAATACAGCCGATCTGTATCGAGCATGCGACCACTATAAATTTGCGATTGCGGATTGTTGTTCTGTTCGGCCCAATACTCATGCATTGCCCTGTAATATTGAAACTGGACGTAGTCATCGCGGTTGCCGTTTGAAAACTGCGGCAACGATGACTCAGATGATTTTGCATCCAGAAACTTGTTTGGTTCATTTGTCGCCTTGTCAAGTGCGGCGCATCCATATTCTGTGAACCAGATCGGCTTAGATTCTGGAATCCAACCCGTTGGCTGGGAGGCGCGTTGACCATCAATTCGGTTGTGATGGAGATTGCCCCACCAAGATGACAAATCCTTGTAACGAAATACCCAAGGCTCTCCGTAGGCCGCATCTACTATTGGAAGTCTCAATTGGGCAAGACGACGCTCTGGCCCGTCGTAAAACCAATCAAATCCCTCGCCGCCACAAATATTTGCCTTCAGATATTCGAGGTTGGTGATTGATCGCCATTGCGCATCGGCGTGCCCCTCGGTATCGCGCCAATCGGACAACGGCATATAATTGTCGATCCCAATGAAGTCAATGTTGGGATCAGACCAGAGCGTATCCAGATGGAAATACACATTACCATCACGATGATATCCAAAATATTCAGACCAGTCAGCTGCGTAGCTGATCTTTGTAGCCGCACCCAAGATCTTGCGGACATCGGCAGCCAATTGGGCCAAGGCGACCACTGCTGGAAAGCTGTGCCCTGCGCCGCGGATCTGCGTCAACCCTCGCAATTCCGAGCCAATACAGAAGGAATCAACGCCACCGGCCAGTTGACAAAGATGCGCATAGTGCAAGATGAAACGACGATATCCCCATTGTGGGGGACCGGAATATGACACCCTCCCACCCTGAATGGCAAAGTGTGAAGGTTGCGCCGTACCGAAAAAATAAGACACTTCAGTTGCTGCAGCCGCAGTCATGTCGGGTGAGCCGACTTGTCCGGGCGCCAGAGAAAGGGTTATCCGACCCCGCCATGGCAATGTGGTCTGTTCAGCGGCCTGACCATAGGGGTCCGACAGTTCGTTGCCGGCAAGCTGATCCATCAGGATAAACGGGTAGAACATGATCTTCTTTCCTGCCGCTCCAGCTGCCTGAATGGCTTGAACGACAGAAGCATCTGCAGGCGTCCCGCCATAGATCGAGCGGCCCTCTTGTTTAGGGACAACCGCCGCCTCCGCGCGCACGATCCCGCCCGCGCGCCACGGCATGTTCATGCTGTCAACGTCGGTTTGTTCGACTTTGGGCCTGACCTGACATTGTCCGCAGCGCAAATCACTTCCAAACCACGAAATTACAAGCGAAAGCGCATCGCATTTGGGTAGCTCGCGCTGAAGTTGATCAAAAGATGCGGTAAAGTTTGAAACATTGGTGCGCGAGTTTACGTTAACCGACTTCGTGCTCAGGGCCCCGTCCGACATCTTGATCTGGTCCGTCGCAAGGGCATATTCGCCCGTCCCTGGAATAAGTGCCACGGCACGGATCATGTCATCGAAGCCAATAACACCAGGAGCAGCGCCTTTGTCTGCCTGACGAATCACCTCAAAGCTCAGTTGCGGAACCCGATTGCCAAACGGCGACAGATCCATGCTTTCGATGACCACATAGGCCGTATCGCGATAGGCAGGGGCAAATACAGCGCCAATTTCAGCTTCAATGGCAGGATCAGGCATTTGATCTGATGTGCCGTGATAGACGCGCAAGTCGAGAGACGACGGGTCGATCTCGGTCCCATCCGCCCAAATCCGACCGACGCCAAGGATTTCGCCCTCACACAGGGCAATCGCCAAAGTTACGGTGTATGCGAATTGCACCGTGCGCGGCTTCGGCGCTCCCTTGCCGCCGCCGCTGCGCGTGCTCGACTCCTTGAATGATGAGGCCCAGATCACCTGCCCCGGCAGGCGCATCCGGCCCCAGACCTTGGCAATCGCGGTGCCCTCGCTTGCCCCCATGACCCGAAAGCGGTCGATACGGCCAACGTCAACGGCTTCTGATCCAAGGCCTATCAGACGCTGGTCTATCGTGCGCCCGACGGTTGCGCCAACCGCGCGCCCGATCACCGCTCCAGAAAGCCCAAGCACAGTCCCGCCAAAGCCTGAACCGAATGCCGCCCCTGCGGCGGCGAAAAGAACCGTTGCCATCTAGTTTGCTCCCCTTGGGAATTCATAAATCTGGGCAATCCGCCGCCTCCACGGATCCGAAAGCGAGCTTTCCACAACCCCATGGCCGCTATAGGCGTGGACAAACCTGGGCTCCCGTCCCGCCTGAGACACGATCCCGAGATGCTTTGCCACCGCCCGGTCACGCATACGAAACAACAGCACCTGTCCCGGGCTCAGGGCACGGTCTGCCTTTCGCACCAAAAGTCTGTCTGCGGCCGCCATCAGCACTTCCTGCCCCGAGGCTTCTGACCAATCCTGCGTATAGGACGGCGGCGCAAAAGGCTCTTCTCCGATACAGACACGCCAGATGCCCCGAATTAGTCCCAGACAATCCGCACCCGCACCAAAAGCCGAGCTTTGGTGCACGTAGGGAGTGCCGATCCAGCGCCGCGCCTCTGCGACAATACGGTCCGGCATCTCCAACGCTTTCGGACGCTCCACCTTCATGGCATCATGCCCTCGGTGACGTCGTCGGTGTGGCACGCAACCAGTCTTCACCGGGTATGTGCGGAAACCCACGATAGTTCAAAAAATTCGAGAATTTGTCCCGGCAGGTGCCGCTTCGCTTGTCACAACCTGCCTCAAGCCGCACATTTTCTCCGATCTCTGGCAAAATCGTGAAGCCTTGCCACAATTCGATCACTCGGACGTTCGATACGATCCGATCGGATTTGATCAAACCGACCTGATCTTTGCCCGCACCCTCCTGCACCATGAGACGGCCGCCCTCAAACCAGCGAGGAGCATATGCAGGCAGTGCCGCGATATGAAATATCCGCCCGCAATCCACTTTCAGAAGGCCGGTTTCAACCGAATAGTCTGGCAAGGCCAGATTGATCATGCACTGGGCATCGCCCAGAAGGGCCGCGCATTCGGAATGATAGACACGGCCCACAGGCCTGTTCAACCGCTCGGTCAATCCCCGAAGCTCCACCTGGAACATGCCCTTTGTGCGCACGATCTCACCGAAGTTGCCTTTGAACAGGATCGTCCGCTCGGCGACATCAGCCCAATTCACCAAAAACGCCGTCACTTCCGCCCCGTCGAAACGACCGGCAAGAATGTCCTCCTCGCGCACCGATGCGTCCGAAAGCGCGCCGATCGCTTCTGTGTTGTCAACAGAAAGACCCGTGGTCTGTTGCAGCGATCGCGCAGTCAGTCCGCTACGCGCGACAAATCCAACGCCCTCGAACGACAGATCACGGTCGTGATCGGTAAAGCCAAGCACGTGGCCATCGCGGCGCACCACTTTCCAGGCGCGGCAAACGGTGGTCGATCCAGTCTTGAGGTGGTTGCAAAGGTTATCGCCCATCAGATCCGCACCTCTACCACCGGAACGTCAGGCACTTCGCCCGCCCGAAACGACGACATCGAGGTCATGATCCGGTCCGTATCAAATCGAACCGGCACGTCGAATTCGAATCCCGCCGAAACCGGCACTCCGATGTCAGGCGGCACCACGAAAGTGATCTCGCCCCGCTCTGCATCAACCGTGAATTCGAGCGATTCAACCTTCGGATCGCGCGCCACAGCCGCCACAACCGTGCCAGCCACCGGTTTTGTGATACGCCGGGTGTAGGTCTGCTCGCCTGACCGGTAGGTCTTGCTCAGCGCAAAGACCACCGTCACCCCGTCCCCCGCACCGATCGTCTGATCAATCGGTGAAGGGCGCTTGGACGGCAGGCAGGACTTGTAGTCCGACCAGTCCTTCCAGCGAAACCCGTACATCCGGCCCCGCCGCGCCTCGAAGAAGGCGATCAGTGTCTCGATATCATCCAGCGTGCGCAGCCCTGCCCCTGCCTCATACCGGCGCCGCGAGTCTGCCCACGGCATGTTGCGTTCTTCAAATCCGTTTGCCAGCGACACCACTTCGGTACGCCGCTCCGGACCGCCGACCGAACCGAGGCTCATGTTTGTCGGAAATCGTATGTCGTGAAAGGCCATTGGCATCTTCCCTCACCGGTTCCGCTGGCCACGCGCCAGCGCGCGCGAGGCCTGGGCCGCGATCTGACTTTGGCTGCGCTGAAATCCCTGCACGTCGGGGGTAGAGATATTCATTACAACCGTGACCGGGCGCGCGGCCCCCGCCGATTGTACCCCCAGCCGACCATCTGCGCCCCGTGCCAACGGCATGATGGCTTCAGGCCCGGCCTCACCCATCAGGCCGCGCCCGCCCCGCATGGCAAATCCGGTGGGATGGGCCACGACACCGCCTTTGGCAAACGGCATCACCCGCCCTTGGGAAAACGCAGCCCCATCCGCAAAGGGCATGATCCCGCTCAACGCCGTGTTCAGCCCACTCGCAAGGGCCCCGCCGAATGCGCCCTGAACCGGGCGAAGGGCTGCGCTGTAAACGCTGCTGATCATCGACTGCGCGACTGTGCGCAAGGCATCCGACAGCTTCATGCCGTCCAGCACCAATCCATCGAACGCCTTGCGCAGTCCGCCCCCGATCCCGCTGGTCAGCGTGTTAACCTCGCGCCCGGTGTACAGCATCGTCTGCTGCATCCGCGAAAGCTCCCCCTCGAACGCTGCCACCATCACGCCTGACGCCCCCAGCGTCGCTTCAAGTGCGGTGACCTGCTCTTGCAGATCCTCGATCGTTGCCATGCTCTGTCTTCCTTTGCGTGTCGGGAAATGCCGCCGCCAGTTCTGCCAGCCGCGCGCGTGTCAGGGGCGGGCTTGCAGCCTCCGCGCCCAACATGATCCGAAGTTCTACCGGGGTCAGACGCCAGAAGGCCGCCGGTTCCAACCCAAGCGCATGCAGGCCCGCCCGAACCAGCCCCGGCCAGTCAATCGCGTTCATTGCTCGCCAGGCAAGCTGAACGCGCGTGCCAGCAACTCTGCCGCCACCCGCGCCGCTTCCAACGGCCCGCCGCTGACCTCGACGGTGCGAAGATCCGCCGCCGTGCCCTGCCAGCCGCCGCCGCGCAGTCCCGCCACCAGCAATGCCAGCACATCGCGCGTGGAAAACCGCCCCGCCTCGAACCGCTCGACCAGATCGATCAGCGTGCCTGCCTGCAGCGCCGTCTCCAGTTCTGCAAGCGCACCCAGCGTCAACTTGGCCACATGCCGCTGCCCGTCCAGCACCACTGCGACCTCGCCTGCCCAAGGATTAGCCATCACAGCGCCAGAAAGGTCAGCTGCCCGGCTGACGCAAGGCTCAGCTCATAGGTCGCCTCGCCATTATGGCTGCCCGCATATTCGATCGCCGTGATCTGGAAGGCCCCCTCAACCACGCCAAAATTCGGGATGATCACCTGAAAATCGGGCACTTCGCCGTCGAAAAAAATCTGACGGGCGCGCTCATCCGTGTTGGAATCGCGAAACACGCCCGAGCCGCTGATCGACGCCGATTTCATACCCGCGCCGCCCAGCAGTTCGCGCCAGCCACCCGCACTCTCCAGGCTGGTCACATCCACTGTTTCCGCGTTGAAACTGATCCGCGTCGCCCGCAGGCCCGCGATCGTCTCGAAACTTCCGCTTCCCGTCAGATCCATCTTGATCAACAGATCCTTGCCATTTTGCACTGCCATAACGTCTCTCCGTTTTCCAAAGGGGGCCTCTGGCCCTTAAACCTCAACCCGCGCCCGAAACGTCAGATCAATCCGACGCACGTCGCCGTCCTCCAGCCGCCGTGCCACCGCCTTGACAAAGCGGATGCCGACGATCCGACCGCGCGTCATCGCAGGTGTCACATCGACCAGCGCGTCCGACACCGCCGCCGCCACCGATTTGGCCGCAAGAAACCCCGTCGCGTCCGAAATCACCGCCACGCCAAAGCGATGCTCGGCCCCACCGCCCGTCTTGTCCGAAGCATCGAAAACCTCCTCCGGTCCGATCAGCACAAAGGTGCCTGTGCCACTGCCGGGCGGCAGAGCATCCACGATGCTGACCCCCGCCAGATTGGGCTGTGCCACCAGTACCCCGTAAATCGCTGCCTGAAAGGCCGCTGCTGCGCCATAGCTCATGCCGGTTCCTCCTCACGCGAAAAGCAGGTCAGATAGTGGCCCCCGGGGTCGCGCTCGGTCACGGCAAGAATGCGAAAGACCCGTCCTTCGTCGCGAAAACGCTGCTCGACCAAAGGCCTCCGGGGTGATCCCTGCGGTGCGCCGCGAACTGTGATGCGGTAGGGAACGGTGGTGAGCGTCACTTCCTCACCCCCCGTATCGCGCCCAGCGCCCGGCGTGATCTCAGCCCAAAGGCTGCCCATAGTCGCCCAGGTCTCATTGAAACCGCCTGCCCCGTCCGCTTCCCGGCTCGAGGTTTCCAGAACCAACAACCGGTTCAGATTGACCGCACTCATACCCCGCTCCCGCCCAGAACGCGCACCGTACGCCAACGCTCGATCAGCGATTGAACCGCAAACGGCAGGGCATGTCCCGCTTGCCCGCCTTCATGGCGTACCTCATAGAACTCTGCAGCCAGCAGCAGCACCGCCTGCGCCAGATCCGCCGGAACCGCCGCCCAATCAGTACCGAACCCTGCATCAAACACGATCTCGACGGCGCCTTCATCCGGCAGCGTCGGTAGCGCTTTGCCCATCCCCATCAGCCGGGGTCGCTGCATGTCAGGCACCAGCCGGTAGCTGTCGTTCGGCACCACCGTCGCCACGCCCGCGCGGTCGCGCAGAGTAACCGACACGACCGCCGACACCGGCGCCATCGGCAGCGCCTGCCCCCCCTGTGCTGTTCGCCACCGGTCCAGCCGCAGCGTGAACCGACGTGCCAGCAGTGCCTTGCCCGTGCGGCCTTCGATGGCAGCGATGGCGGCCCGCACATGCGCCGCAATCAACCCCTCCTGCAATCCGTCATCGGCAAAGCCGGTGCCCAGCCGCAGATGATCCTTCATCGCCTGAACCGGCAGGGCCGACCCAGGAACCACGGTCGCTTCGGTCAACATCATCTCTTGTCTCCGCTTGCCCCAACCGCATTGTAAAGGGATCGGACGCGCGCCCACACCGCTCGAACGGAGGGGGGAGCAGCCAGACGGCATGGGGTTCATGCGCGCGCCCGAAAATCGGACCGGGGAATGGCTTTCCCGGCCCTTCGCGAAGGCGTCTTAAGACACCGCGAATTTCAAAAGCTTGATCGCCGCAAAGTCGGTCACATCACCACCGACACGCTTATTGGCGTAGAACAGAACGTGCGGCTTGGCGCTGAACGGGTCACGCAGCACGCGCAGATCCGGACGCTCGGCAATCGTATAACCGGCATTGAAGTCGCCAAACGCGATTGCATAGGCGTTTGCCGCGATGTCGGGCATATCCTCGCAAATCAGGACCTGATATCCCATCAGACGCGCCGGTTCGGCCGCCGCCAGACCGTCCGACCACATGAAGCGGCCATCGGCATCCTTCATCTTGCGCACGGCGCCCGCGGTTTTCGAATTCATCACGAACGCCGCATTGGCGCGGTAGTTCGACCCCAATGCATAAACCAGATTCACGATGCAATCTGCCGCGTTTGTGGTGGCAAAGTCCGCGGCCGCCCCCGACGGTACATAGCCAAGGCTCCCCCAGGCCCAGGACGCATTCGCCACCTTTGCCGGCAGCAGGATGCCCTTGGGCTTGTCGACGCCGTCGCCATTGATGAACGCCGCCGATTCCGCGCGGATAAAGCGCGTGGCGATCTTGCCCGCCAGCCAACCTTCGACATCAAAGGCGCTGTCATCCAGCAGACGCTGGCTTGCCTTCGGCATGGCGCTCAACTCATGCAGACGGATCGAGATACGCTCGATGGCCGGGGTCGATGTCTCGGTCTGCGCCACCAATTCCGTGGCCCACCCCGAGCCCACCTCGGTGCGGTCCACCAACACATCGAACGACGATGCCTCGACGTTCACCACATTGGCGATCGAGCGGATGGAACTTGTCGACACCAGAAGCGAGCGGATGCTGTCCGCCGTCTGCGGATCGATCAGGTAGCCGCCGTCGGCCGCCACGGCAGTGTTCAGCGCCTTGCCTTCCAGCACCAGGCCACGCAGGCCATCGTCGTCACCCGACCGAAGATAGGCGTTGAACGCCTTCTTGTGGGGCACTTCCACTTCGGCGGATGCCGAAAGTGCGGGTCGGCCATAGGTCATCGTCTTGTGGTTCAACATGGTCAATCGCTCTTCCTGATTTTGCAGCGCAAGTTTCACTTCGTCCTGAAAGCCCTTCAGCTCTCGTACAAATCCGGTCATGGCGGTCTTCAGTTCCGCACCCGGTTGCAGGCCTCGGGGCAAATCTTCCCCGGCCCGAGCCACTCTCTCGGTCATTGTCTCTCCTTGAGGTTTGAACGAAAGCCGGTGCGTGCTACCGCTCGGCCAGTTGCCGGCGCGCGTCTTCAAAGATCGCCGCCATATCGCGCAGGGTGTCTGCATCGTCCGTAGACTTCGCCGCCACCCGCGCCTCGGGAAGCATCGGGAACGTCACCAGAGACACCTCCCAAAGCTCCAGTTCAGAAAGCAGGCGCTGCCCCTTTCCGTCGCGTTCCGCCCTGACTGTGCGATAGCCGATCGACAACCCGTCAATCGCACCCGCCGTCAGCAGGGCCAGCGCTTCGCGGCCCTTTTCCACCTCGGCAAGGATACGCCCCTTTACCCAAAGGCCCGAGGCGTCCTCGCGCACCTCATCCCAGACGCCTATCGGCTGGGCAGGGTCGTGCTGCCACAGCATCTTGACCTTGCTGCCCTTGGCGCCCAGCCGTTTCAGTGAGGCCCCGTAAGCCCCCGCCAGCACCACATCACCGCCCTGATCGCGGCGACCGAACAGACTGGCATAGCCCTCGACCATACGACCCTCCGTCACCACCAGCCCCGTTTCCGGGACTGAAAACTTTCGTTCCGGTGCGCCTTGAATGTCCATCCCTTCACCTCATCGCCGCTTGCATCAATGCTTCGGCCCCCTGCGCCAGCAGAAAAGCCGCAACCCCGTAAACGCCCAGCCAGAGGCGCTTTTCCAACCGCTCCAAAGCGGCGTCGATATGTTCAAGCCGGTAATCCAGCGCCGCCCAACGCTCTTCGGCCACCCGCTCGTTCGCCTCGATGCGGGCTGTCGCCACATCAAAACTGTCGTAGAGAAACCGTGACCCTTCAGGCGATTTCCGGGTCGTCATTCAGCCTCCGACAGCGCAGGCAACCCCAGAATCCGCCGCTTCTCGGTCACGCTCAGGAAGTCCGCCCCGCCCACACGCGCCCATTGCTGGTCGCGCTCTGCAGCAAGGGCCGGGATCTGGTCCAGATCCACCTTCACCTCGACCTCCTCGCCGGTGAAACCGCTCAACCAGTGGCTGACATCCGCCATCACCTTGGCCGCCAGCGGCAGCACGGTCAGCCGGTAGAACGCCCGGTTCGCCTCTTGGTAGTTGGCATAGGTTGCATCGCCAGACACGCCCAGCAGCATCGGTGGAATGCCAAAGGCAATCGCGATTTCGCGCGCCGCCGCTTCCTTGGTCTTCTGAAACTCCATGTCACTGGGGCTGAACCCCATCGGCTTCCAGTCGAGGCCCCCTTCCAGAAGCATCGGGCGGCCCGCGTTGCGTGCACCCTGATGGTTCGCCTCGATCTCTTCGACCAGCCGGTCATATTGATCCGACGACAATGACCCTTGCCCCTCGACACCCTTGTAAACAATCGCGCCACTCGGCCGCGCCGCATTGTCCAGCAGCGCCTTCGACCATGCGCTGGCCGCGTTGTGTACATCCACGGCCACTGCCGCCGCCTGCATCGGTGCCAGACCATAGTGGTCATCCTGCGGATGGAACGCTTTCAGATGACACAGCGGCTTGACCGCACCCCGCATGTCGAACCGGTGCGCGCGCCCGCCCACGGTGTAGTCATAGGCCACAGGCCACCCGTCCGGCCCTGGCACCAGACTGATCCGGTCGGGCCGCAGCACGTGCAACTCGCCCGGCGCGGCGACGATCCCCGGCACCGCCTCCAGATAGGCGTTGCCGGCCAGCATCAGATAGCCATAAACCGCCTCGAAAAACTCGGCCCGCCCTTGGGTGCCATTGGGCCGGTTGATGACCGCCAACACCGGATGGCTGTCAAACCGCCGCTCCGCATCCTGACATACCAGCGGCAACGCCGCCGCAGCTTCGGATATCAGCTTGACGGCGCGAAACCCGATCGGATTGCCCATGAACCCGGTCCGCGTCAGTGACACCGCATCGCGCGGGCTCCACGCCGCCCGACCCGAGGTGCCGAATGCGACCACCCGGCCCGTCGCACTGGCCTTCTTTTCCACGCCTGTCACCACCGCCGGGGCGCGCGTGCCCCGCCGCAAGAAATTGAACGCCATTCGCCAGATCTCCTATCCGCGGGGGTCAAACCCCGGCCAGAGACAGGGCGCTGCCGCACCCCACCCTTCTCGTCAAATTGTCCGAGTAGTCCTTACAAACGCCGCATCTGCGGCCGCCCCGACCAGGCCCGCGCGGGCTCGATCATCGCCTCATGCACGGCCCAGACCAATGCATCCACCCGGTCCGGGCTGCCCTTGCCCTCAAAGCCGCGCGTGGTCATCAGGCACATCTGCGCCTCCAGAACCTGCAAGCCCCGCACATGCGCGATCCGCCCCTGCTCATAAAGTGCGGCCACCGGCTCGGCCCGCGTCTTCTTGTCCTTGGTCGCATGAACCGCCTTGTAGGCAATCAACTCATCATGCCGCTTGATCGCATCACGCACCAGATCCCCCCCCTGGTTGACCTCAGCCACCAGCCGGTCAGCGCCGTGCCGGTGATACGCCTCCACCGCCGCCGCCGCCCAGGTGTTCGAGGTGCCGCGCACACTCGCATCCTCCAGAACAGCCGCGCGCCAGTCGCGCGGGCTGCCTTCGGTGTTCACGCCCAGAACCACGATCCCGCACTCATCCGAGGTGTCCTTGCCGCTGACCGGCGGGTCGACCGCCACCACGATCCGGTTGAACCGCTCGGGCAGGCCGGCGCTTGCCGCGTCGATCATGGCACTTGTCCACAAAGCGCCATCGACATCCTCCAGCAAACGGCCCTCCAACTCCTGCTCGCCCAGCCGCGTGCCGCCATAGCGCGTGCGCACCTCCTCAAGGAACGAGGCCGCCAGATGCGCCCGGTTGGCATCGGTCGGGGCATGCGTCAGCACGGTCGACGGGTTCTTCAGGATCGCCTTCAGCACCGGGACCGATTGCGGCGTCGTCGTCACCACCTGCTGCGGGTTCCCCCCCAGCCGCAGTGCAAACTGCAACTGGTCCCAGGTGTCCTGCCCCTTCTTCCACTTCGCCAACTCGTCCACCCAGGCCGCATCAAACTGCGGCCCGCGCAGACTGTCGGGGTCATGCGCCGAAAACACCTGCGCCACCGCCCCGTTCGCCCATGTCAGCATCTTGCGCGTGGCATTCCATTCGGGCCGGCGGTCAGGGGGCGAGCATGCAAGGATCCCGCTGTCCCCCAGCACCATCACCTCACGCACCTGATCAACCGTTTCGCCCACCAAGGCCACCCGCTTCGCCCGGCCGGGGTCCGACGGGCGCGCACCCTCAACCATGCTGCGCACCCACTCGGCCCCGGCCCGCGTCTTGCCTGCACCGCGCCCCCCCATGATGACCCATGTCTTCCATGCGCCTTCGGGGGGCAGTTGGTGCGGCAGCGCCCAGAATTCGAACAACCACGGCAGGGCCAGCAATGCCTCATTGCTCAGCCCGCTCAGAAACGCATCAATCACTTCCGGCGTCGCGGAGGACAGCCAGACGGCGCCCGATTTCATCGCGCGCCCCTGAAAAGTCGAGGTCGGCGGTTCCGACAGTCCCGGCAACCTGTTTGCGAAGTTTGTCAACGCGGGTCCTTTCATCCATTGCCCAATCGATCGCCTGTTTCAGGTCTTTCACCGCCTGCGCGGCCACCTTCACGTCGTCGATCTTGCCCCTCTTCACGGCCCGAAGTGCCGTGAAGAGTTGCTCTGCGGCTTCGCGGTAAAGGCAGTCGATCTCAGCGATGAAATCGAACGTGGTCTTCTCCGCCGCAGCATCCTTGCCCGTAAAGTTCATTGTCATCGTTGGTACGCCACCCGCCTCGCTTGCCCTCCGGACGAGGTGAAATGAAAAAAGAGCGGACCCGGGGATGTGGCCCCAGCCGCTCTCTCGACACTTCTTCTAGCATGCACAATCTCTACTTTGGACCGCGCGCAAAGTCAAGCTAAAAACTCAACGCGACCAAAGGCTTGGCGGGGCGCAGGCTTTACCTTTCGTTAAGGGCGTCAGTCTGACTGCACGCCCACCGCCGCATCCTCGCCGCGCTGCGCCTCGATCTCGCGCCACCGCGCCACATTCTCGTTGTGCTCTTGCAACGTCACAGCGAAGGCATGCCCGCCCGACCCGTCAGCAACAAAAAAGATGTAATCCGTTGTATCGGGGTTCAGCGCGGCCTCAATGCTCAGCCGCCCGGGATTGGCAATCGGTGTAGGCGGCAGGCCGGCGATGACGTAGGTGTTGTAGGGGGTCTCGCGCCGCAACTCGCTTTGCCGCAAACCGCGCCCCAGAACGCCCTCGCCTTTGGTCACCCCGTAAATCACAGTGGGGTCCGTCTGCAGCCGCATACCCCGCGCCAACCGGTTCACGAACACGCTTGCCACCTGCGGCCGCTCTTCCGCGATCCCGGTTTCCTTTTCCACGATCGACGCCATGATCAGCGCCGCTTCCGGCGTTTCATAGGGCAGGCCATCGGCCCGGGCCGCCCAGAGTGTCGCCAGTGTCTGGCTTTGTGCCGCCGCCATCTGCCCCAGCAGATCGGCCCGGCCACTGCCACGCTCAACCTCATAGCTGTCAGGCGCAAGGCTCCCCTCAGGCGGCACCGCCGCCACATCACCCGTCAGGAAATCCGCGCGCTTCAGCGCCTCGACCACCTGCCAGCTGGTCACACCCTCGGCCAGCGTCACTCGCCAGCGCAGATCAGGCTCTTCTGCCACGTCGACATAGGGCTGTGGCGCCGCGTCGGTGGCGGGATCGAACTTCACGACCTCGACATAGCGGTTGGTGTTTGGATCCAACTGGCGCAGGATCACATCCACCGCGTTGACGCCGATCCGGAAGTTCACCTCACGCCCGCAGGTCGATTGCCCGCCCGCCGTCAGCACGCCAAGGATATCGCGCATGCTGGACCCTTGCGGCACCAGATAACTCCCGAACTTCAGCCCGCTCGCCCGGTCCGAGTAATCCGTTCCGATCCGAAAAATGCGCGCGTCGGTCACCGCGCCCCGTTCTTCCAGCGCCCGGCTTACCGCACTCAGGCTGGCCCCGCGCTCAACCCGAAAGCAGATCGCATCGGTCAGCGGCCCCGGTCCACGAAACTCTTCCCGCCCCCAGGCCAGCAGCCCCGAGGCCACCACCAGCAGCACGATAAACAGCGTCAGCGCGTTTGAAGCAATAGAGCGCCACATTCACCGCGCCCTCCCCAGAACCAGACTTGCATTCGTACCGCCAAACCCAAACGAGTTCGACAGCGCCACGTCGATCTTGCGCGCCCGCGCCGCATTCGGCGCCAGATCCAGACGCGGCGTCACTTCCGGATTGTCCAGATTGATCGTGGGTGGTGCAACACCGTCGCGGATCGCCAGCACGCAGAAAATCGCCTCGACAGCACCTGCAGCCCCCAGCAGATGCCCTATGGACGACTTGGTCGACGACATCGTTGCATGGTCCGCTGCATCCCCCATCAGCCGCTCGACGGCCGCCAGTTCGATCGTGTCGGCCATCGTGCTGGTGCCATGCGCGTTTATATAATCCACATTGGCCGGCGTCAGCCCCGCCCGTTTCAAGGCTGCCGCCATGCTGCGGTATCCGCCATCGCCATCCTCGGCAGGCGCCGTGATGTGATAGGCATCACCCGACAGCCCATATCCCAGCACCTCGGCATAGATCTTCGCCCCGCGCGCCTTTGCGTGCTCATACTCCTCCAGCACCACCACACCCGCGCCCTCGCCCATCACGAACCCGTCCCGGTCGGCGTCATAAGGGCGGCTCGCCTTGGTCGGATCATTCGCCCGCTTGGTGCTGAGCGCCCTGCAGGCGTTGAAGCCCGCGATCCCGATCTCCGAAATCGGGCTTTCCGTCCCGCCCGCGATCATCACATCCGCATCGCCCCACTGGATCAGCCGCGCCGCGTCACCGATTGCGTGCGCCCCGGTCGAGCATGCCGTCACCACGGCATGGTTCGGCCCCTTGAAGCCAAAGCGGATCGACACCTGCCCCGACACAAGGTTGATCAGCGCACCGGGAATAAAGAACGGGCTCACCCGCTTGGGCCCCTTTTCCTTGATCAGCACGGCCGTCTCGGCAATCGAGCTCAATCCCCCGATCCCGGACCCGATCATCACACCTGTGCGCAGGCATTCGTCCTCGCCCGGGTTGTCCCAGCCTGCATCGCGCACCGCCTGAACAGCCGCCGCCATCCCGTACAGGATGAAATCATCCACCTTGCGGCGGTCCTTGGGTTCCATCCAGTCATCAGGATTGAACGTGCCATCGCGGCCATCGCCCCTCGGAATCTCGCAGGCGTACTGCGTCACGACCCCAGAGGCATCAAACCGCGTGATCGGCCCGGCGCCGGACTGCCCAGCGACCAATCGGCTCCAGGTCTCCTCCACCCCGCAGGCCAGAGGCGTAACCATCCCAAGACCCGTGACCACAACACGACGCATACGGCTTCTCCCAAGACGTCCAGACTTTGCGCCTGATACACGCGCGCCCTCGCAGACGCAACAATACCCGCCGCCGCCTTCAGACTGTCAGCGCAATCCCCCCCTGCGCCGCACTTTCCTCGGCGCGGTCCGGACCCCGCTGCAAAGCAGCCCCGCGCGCGAAGTCCGGGACCGCCTCGCCCCGCCCCCGTATCGCCGCGACGAACACCGCTGATAGACCGACAGCGTCGCCGGGCACGCCACATCCTCCCAACCGGCCGTCGACCCATAGCCACTCATGCTCACCCGCTTCGCGCCATGTCAGATTGCACGGGCCGCCCATCAGCCTCGTGAACGGCTTGGCGAAATGGGCCGCGTGCGCCCAGATACCCCGTTGCGGAATGCCATACGGCAAAGCGGGTGGAAGTCCTGCCGCCTCAAATTCGTCACTTCAGCAGGTTGGGCACGATCGTCACCACCCAAGGCGCGAAATAGAGCAGCACCAGTGTCGCCACCTGAATCCCCACAAAAGGAATGATCCCGGTATAGATGTGCCGCGTTGTCACCCCGGGCGGCGCCACCCCGCGCAGATAGAACAGCGCAAAGCCGAAGGGCGGCGTCAGGAAACTGGTCTGCAGGTTCACCGTGATCATGATCGTGACCCAGCTTGGGTCAAACGTGCCGCCATAGATAACCGGCCCCACGATGGGCACCACGATGTAGATGATCTCAAGAAAATCGAGCACGAAGCCCAGCACGAACAATACCAGCATCACGATTAGAAACGCCGACAACTCATTGTCGAAACTGCGCAGATAGTCCTGAATGTAATGCTCGCCCCCGAACGATATCAGCACAAGGTTCAGGATCTGGCTGCCGATCAGAATGGCAAAGACCATCGAGGTAATCTTGGTCGTCTCGCGCACGATGCCGGTCAGCAGCGTGGCCCGCCACAAGACCCAACAGGCATAGAGCAGGCCAAAGATCGTAAAGCTGTAGGCCGCCATCGTCACCCAGAAGGCAATCACCTGCTCGGTCGTGGTCACCCCGACCCCGACCCGCAGATCGAAGTTCACGCCCACCAGCAGCATGATCACAATGGCAAAGGACGTGCCAAGGATGATCCGGGGGCTGCGCCCCTCATCCCTCAGCCGCCGGTACGCCGCAAGCAGAATGGCCCCCCCCGCCCCCAACGCCGCTGCGGGCGTAGGGTTTGTGATACCCCCCAGGATCGAGCCCAGAACCGCCACCACCAGAACCAGCGGCGGAAAGATCACGCGCACCAGATCATTCTGGATCAGCATCGGCAGCGCCGCCCGCATTCCGTATATCGCAATCGCGAACGGAACGGCCAGATACACAATCGTCATTCCCGGCGACATCAGCGGCCCGATCAGAACCGCATCCACCGCCAGCCCCAGCGCCACCCCGCCCAGACCAATCCAGACCGGGCGATGGTCCGCCATGGGCGCAAGACCCCGTGCCGTCGTCATCACCAGCGCCATCAGCAAGAACAGCACCGCCACGCCCGTGCCAATCGGCGCGCGGCTGGCGATCATCCCGGCACGCGCCGTCACCAGTTCTTCGGGGGTCAGCGCTTGCGATTGCTCGACCCCACCCGCCGCCGCGATGGCGGCAGTCTCGGCCACTGCCGTGTCCCACTTTTCCTGCCCGTGCAGGGCAATCATGCTTGCCTGGCACTGCCCGGACACGTTGGTGCGCAGCGATGCACCCCGCCCCGTGTCCGAAAAGCTGTCCACGATCACCGCTTGTGATCCGATCACCCGGACTTCGGCCAGCGCCATCATCCCCCCGATCAGCACCACCGGTATGATCAGAAACCATGTCGTCGCTTCCCGCCGCGTCACGATCTGTCCCGAGCCATCTACCGACATCACCGCAGGCGCCTTTGCGGGGTTGATCATCGCGTAGCCGAATGCATAGGCCGCATAAAGGAATGCCAGCAAAAGCCCTGGCAGCATCGCCGCCTGAAACAACGTGCCAACAGACACCACGGCCGCTGATCCCAGATAGGTCAGCGCATCCGAACACCCCGCCGCCGACGCGCGTACCTCTTGACCCGCAGCATAAAGGTCACCCGCCATCGTGCCCAGAAGCACGATCACGATTGATGGCGGAATGATCTGCCCCAACGTACCGCTGGCCGCAATCACCCCCGTGGCCAGCGTCGGGCTGTATCCGGCCCGCAGCATCGTGGGCAGGCTCAGCAGGCCCATCGTCACCACGGTCGCCCCCACGATCCCGGTCGAGGCCGCGAGGAACGCCCCCACAACCACCACCGACACGGCCAGACCACCGGGCAACGGACCAAAAACCCGCGCCATCGTGGTCAACAGATCATTGGCGATCTTTGAGCGTTCCAGCACGATGCCCATCATCACGAACATCAACACCGCCAGCAGCGTCTCGATGCTGGCGCCCGCAATGACACGCTCGTTCATCCGGTTCACGATGAACGACAGGTTGCGGTCCATCGCCAGTTCCCAGCCGCCGGGGAACAGCGGCTCGGCGAACAGCGGCAAGTCGGGGTAGCGGAACTTCGAGATGTCAAAGGGCGAAACCCCTTGCGCAATCAGCGCATTATAGGGCGCCGAGGAAGTATCGACCGCCTCATGGATCAATACCCCCGACGCATCCAGTGCCGCGATGATGCCAAACGCGATGATCCCCGCTCCACCGATGGAAAACGCCACCGGAAAGCCCGAGATGATGCCGCCGAAAAGACACAGGAAGACGATGACAAGACCGACTTCAACGCCGTCGAGACCGAAAAGCATGGAGATGTCCGCCTGTTACTGGGTTTGCAATTCGTGGGTGCTATTGCCGGGCACGTCACGGTCAAGAAACTTGCCCGCCGACTCCGGCCCCTCGCGGAACTCCAGCCACGATCGCCAAAGTGTCGCCCAGGCTTGAATGAAGACCAACCCCGAGAAGGCCACCATCAACACCTTGAACAGAAAGTAGGCGTCAAAGCCGTTGGGCGAAAAGGCGATGGTTTCGACGTTCCAGCGGATCAGCCTGGATTTCAGCATCAACCCCTCCAGCTTGTCGCTGGCCGAGATCTTGGGGGTCACAAGGCTGCGCCACATGAAGAACCATGCAAACAGCCAGGTCAGAACCGCCGCAGGCATCATGAAGATCAGCGACCCCAGCATATCGATCACACGCCTGGCGCGGAACGAGACGTTTGCATAAAGCAAATCCACCCGCACATGCCCGCCCTGCACAAAGGTATAACTGATGCACAGACAGACGATCATGGCGTTGTAAAGCTTCAGTTCTTCCGACCACCACGAAAGGTCGCGGATGAAAAAGGTGGTATCGCCCCAAAGCTGGTAGCCAAAGGGCGCGAATGGCCCGAACTCGATGCTGGAGACCCGAAAAATGCGTTGCAGAAAGATGATGACGATTTGCTGCAACACCATGATCAGTCCGACCCAGGCGACTGTGCGACCCAGCGCGTTCGCAAAGCCTTCCAACCCGCGCACCATACCCCACATGAAGCCCGATTTCCAAAGCCCGATCGCCGTCAGCACCAGAAACGTCGTGAAGACAACATAAAAGAAGTCCGAAGAGGCACCGTAAAAAATGAAGCGCCCAAGCGAATCCTTCGCCTCGGCCGAGGTCAGCGTTCCGGTTTCGCCCAGCCACGCAAGCCATGACGACGGATGCGTGATCGCATAGGCGAAATTGACGAACGCGGTGGCAATGCCGATGAAAAACGAAGCAATGCCGTCAAGCATGCGAAAGTCTCCCTGTTTCCGCCCGGTGTTCCGGGTCGTTCCCGCAAGGCGGGCTGATCCCCGGCCAGCCCGGCCGGGGATCAACTTTCAAGACAAGAAAGCCTCAGGCAGTGACGCGGTCGCGCTGCGCCGTGTAGTCGCCATCCGACAAATTCAGCCATGACGACGAAGCCTTCATCGAGGCAAACGCGCTGTCGTAGATCTTCTTGTAAAGTTCGTCACTCAGGAATTCGTCATTGGTTTCCTTGGCCGCCTTGCCGAAGGCATCCCAGACGGTGTCGGGGAACTTCAGCGTCTTGACGCCTGCTGCCTGCAGACGTGTCAGCGCGGCCGCATTGTTCGCCCAGAACAGAGCCAGCGTCCACTGGTGGCTTTCGGCGCAAGCGATCTCGATGATCTTTTGCTGCGCGGGCGTCAGGCCTTCGAACACTTCGCGGTTGGTCGCGACGCTCAGGCCCGCGCCTGGCTCGTGGAAACCAGCGGTGTAGTAGAACTTCGTGATTTCCTGGAAGCCCGCCTTTTCATCTGCCCATGGCCCGATCCATTCGGTTCCGTCCAGCGCGCCAGAGGCCAGCGCCTGATAGACTTCGCCGCCCGGCAGGTTCTGCACCGATGCGCCCAACTTGCCCAACGCTTTGCCGCCCAGACCCGGCATCCGGAACTTCAGACCGTTGAAGTCTTCCGGCCCGGTGATTTCCTTGCGGAACCAGCCGCCCGACTGTGCCCCCGTATTACCGCCGAGGAACGACTTCAGCCCAAAGATCTGGCCCAGCTCGTCATGCAATTCCTGACCGCCGGCATGGTAATACCAGATCGCGAGTTCGGACGCCGTCATGCCCATCGGCACGGCGGTAAAGAACGCATAGCCCGGATGCTGACCGACGAAATAGTAATCTGCGCCGTGATACATGTCTGCCTGACCCGAGGTCACGGCGTCGAACACTTCGAACGCGCCGACAAGTTCGCCTGCGGCCTTCAGGTCCACCGTCAGTTGCCCGTCGGTCATCGCGGTGATGCTGTCGGCGACGTGCTGTGCCGAGTCGTGTACCCCGGCCAGACCACGCCCCCATGTCGTGACCATCGTCAGCGTGCGCTTGCCCTGCGCATACATTGGTGCGGCCAAAGTGGTCGCTGCGGCTGCGGTTGCACCGCCAATCGCAGCCTTCGTCAGAAATGAACGACGATCCATCGAGTCTCCTCCCCATCGGATTTTTTGTTGATCCTGTCAGACGCTTCTATACGCCCCGGCTATCTGACCCTAGCGCGACATGACGCGCAACAAAATAGCGACGCCTCGGAAAATACCCGTGATCTGGTCACCTGTTTCAAACAGAGTGTCGGATTCCCGTGCACTCTCAGCCACACGCGGCGCCAAGTTTCCCTGAGCGCCCCGCGCGACCCCGATCCCGGAACTGACCACGCCAAGCAAGCATGTGGCGCTGAAGCTGATTGAAGCGCGCCCGCGTGCGACAGCCACCCCGACAAGATTGCTCTGACCGCAGGGCCCGCGCTGTATGCGCTGGAACACAGGCGTTCAGCACGTCTCGGGGCGGGGCGTCGGATGGGGTCGCGTCTTGGCAAATGTGGCGGCCCCGCCGTCTATTCGCCCCGCGCCCCCCTTGTATTTCCACCGTTCGACCCAACCTCACGAAGGCGTGTAAACTGGGGAATATCTTGACATACCTGCTCTTTATCCTGGGCCTTGTAGCCCTGTTCTTTGGCGGCGAATATCTGGTGCGGGGCGCGTCAGCCATCGCGCGGCGCTACAACCTGTCACCCATGGTGATCGGCCTTACAATCGTGGGCTTCGGCACGTCAGCGCCCGAACTTCTGGTATCGGTGCAGGCGGCCCTTGCAGGCCAACCGGCCATCGCAATCGGCAATGTGCTGGGGTCGAACATCGCCAACATCCTGCTTATCCTTGGCGTCGCGGCGGTGATTGCCCCACTGATGATCCCGCTGCGCAAGGTCTGGCGTGATCTGGGCTTCATGGCGTTGGCAACGGCTGCCATCTGGCTGATGCTGATGGACGGGATGGTGACCCGGGCCGAAGGCGTGGTGCTGCTGATCGGACTGGTCGTATTCATGGGCGTGGCGTTTTTCTATGGCAAGCTTGATCCCGCTGATATCGACGACACACCGCCCGCCCCTATGGGCATGGCACTCGTGCAAACGATCGGCGGCCTTGTCGTCCTCGTCATCGGCGCACGCCTGCTGGTAGACAGTTCGACCGAGATTGCCCGCGCTTTCGGCATCTCCGAGGCGGTGATCGGCCTGACCATCGTGGCCGTGGGCACCTCGCTGCCCGAACTGGCCACCTCTGTCATCGCCGCCATCCGCAAGCAGACCGAGATTGCCGTAGGCAACGTGATCGGCTCGAACGTGTTCAACATCTTCTCGATCCTCGGGATCACTGCCCTGATCGTCCCGATCCCGGCCGAGTCGCGATTTGCTGCGACCGACATGCCGTGGGTCGCCGGATCGGCGCTGCTGCTGATCGTGATGGCCGTGGTGCTGCGCGGCGTGCCCCGGCTGGCTGGGGTGGCGCTGATTGCAGTCTATGGCGGATACGTGGCCCTGACCGCGCTGTGACACGCAAATGCCCGGGACGGGCCTGTGCGATTCGTCTGCACAGCCGACCGGCCCGAGGCAGGAGAATCCGTGAGAAATTTGCACTTGTTTCGGTCTTGGCTGCAAAAACGCAAGAATAATTCAAAATTTGCCCTGCCCTGCGACACTTTCGATGCGCTTTTGCAGTTGACGACCCCGGATGCCCGCCATAGTTTCCCCTCAACGGCCAAAGGGGGCAAATGATGCGCATTCTTGTACGGGTAGGGATTTGGCGCATGGGCCGGTAACGGTTGACCATCTCTCTGGTTCCCATGCGCCCCCGGATCGAACCGGGGGCTTTTTGTTGCGCGATCGAACAAGACGGAGTGACGGACAATGACACAGACAATGACCGGGGCGGAAATGGTCGTGAAGGCGCTGAAGGATCAGGGGGTCGAGGTCGTGTTCGGCTATCCCGGCGGCGCTGTCCTGCCGATCTATGACGCGATCTTTCAGCAAAACGACATCCGCCACATCCTTGTGCGCCACGAACAGGGTGCCGTGCACATGGCCGAAGGATATGCGCGCTCGACCGGCAAGCCCGGGGTGGTTCTGGTCACCTCGGGGCCCGGTGCCACCAACGCGGTGACGGGCCTTGTGGATGCGCTGATGGACAGCATCCCGCTGGTCGTTCTGACCGGGCAGGTGCCCACGTTCATGATCGGCACCGACGGCTTTCAAGAGGCCGACACCGTTGGCATCACCCGCCCGTGTACCAAGATGAACTGGCTGGTGAAGGACACAGCCAACCTGTCGGCCACCATCCATCAGGCGTTCCACGTCGCCACCAGCGGCCGGCCGGGACCGGTCCTGATCGACATCCCCAAGGATGTGCAGTTTGCCACCAGCACCTACACCCCCAAGGACAAGATCAAGATCAGCCATTATCAGCCCCGCGTCGTCGGCGATCCCGCCCAGATCGCGCGTCTGGTCGAGATGATGGAAACCGCCGAACGCCCGGTTCTGTATACCGGCGGCGGCGTGATCAACTCGGGGCCAAAGGCAAGCCAATTGCTGCGTGAACTGGCGGCCGCGACGGATTTTCCTGTCACCTCCACCCTGATGGGCCTTGGCGCCTATCCTGCGTCGGGCAAGAACTGGCTGGGCATGTTGGGCATGCACGGGCTTTATGAAGCAAACCTTGCCATGCACGGCTGCGATCTGATGATCAACATCGGTGCGCGCTTTGACGACCGCATCACGGGCCGGATCAAGGATTTCAGCCCCGAATCGCGCAAGGCACATATCGACATCGACGCGTCGAGCATCAACAAGGTGATCCGGGTCGATGTGCCAATCGTTGGCGATGTCACCCATGTGCTCGAAGAAGTGCTGCGCCAGTGGAAGGCGCGCGGATCCAGGACCAACACCGCAGGCCTGAAGAAGTGGTTGGCGCAGATCGACGACTGGCGCGCAATTGACTGCCTCGGGTTCCGCAACAGCGACAAGATCATCAAACCGCAGCACGCCCTGCAACGGCTTGAGGCGCTGACCCGCGGCACAGACCGCTACATCACCACCGAGGTAGGCCAGCACCAGATGTGGGCCGCGCAATACCTCGGGTTCGAAGACCCCAACCGCTGGATGACCAGCGGTGGCCTTGGCACCATGGGCTACGGCCTGCCCGCATCCATCGGCGTGCAGATCGCGCACCCCACATCGCTGGTGATCAACGTGGCGGGCGAGGCTTCGTGGCTGATGAACATGCAAGAGATGGGCACGGCCATGCAGTTCCGCGCCCCCGTCAAGCAGTTCATCCTGAACAACGAACGTCTTGGCATGGTGCGCCAGTGGCAGGAACTGCTGCATGGCGAGCGTTATTCGTCGTCCTGGTCCGAGTCGCTGCCCGATTTCGTCAAACTGGCCGAGGCGTTTGGCTGCAAGGGCATCCGCATCGACGACCCCGCCAATCTGGACGAAGCGATAAGGGAAATGCTGGCCTTTGACGGCCCGGTGATCTTTGACTGCCGCGTGGAAAAGCATGAAAACTGCTTTCCGATGATCCCCTCGGGCAAACCGCACAATGAAATGCTCTTGGGCGACGCCGACACCCAGGGCGTGATCGGCGAAAAAGGTGCGGTTCTGGTGTGATCTGTTCCCCGGCAAGACGCCGGGGACCCTTAAAGACCAAATGATGAAGGGAGAGAGGCCGATGTCGGCGCTCAATATCAAACGCGGCGCGTCCAGCCATTCGGCCTATGACCTGCGCGATCCGAATGCAGAGGTGATCGAGGCGCATACGCTTGCGGTCGTGGTCGACAACGAAAGCGGGGTTCTCGCGCGTGTGATCGGGCTGTTTTCGGGGCGCGGCTACAACATCGACAGCCTGACCGTGGCCGAGGTTGATCACACTGGCCACCTGAGCCGGATCACGGTTGTGACCCACGGCACGCCGCAGGTCATCGCACAGATCAAGGCGCTGCTCGAACGCATGGTACCGGTGCATGAGGTCCACGATCTGACCACCGAAGGTCCGTCAGTCCAGCGCGAACTTGCGCTGTTCAAGGTGACGGGCCACGGCGATGCACGGATCGAGGCTTTGCGTCTGGCCGAAATCTTTCGCGCCAATGTGGTCGACAGCACCCTGGAATCGTTCGTGTTCGAAATGACCGGCACCCCGGAAAAGATCGACGCCTTTGCCGAGTTGATGCGCCCCCTTGGCCTGCGCGAAATTGCCCGAACCGGAGTGGCCGCGCTCGCGCGCGGGGCCTGAGGGCTGGCATCGAAGCGCGTGGCCGGCACCGCCCAAGGGGTATTTGCCCGGCGGTGTCAGCGCCCCTCGAACGCGGGTTTGCGCTTTTCCATGAACGCCACAACGCCTTCCATGAAATCGCGCGTCTGTCCGCAGGCCCCTTGCAGGCGCGCCTCCATGGCCAGTTGCGCCTCAAGGTCGTTCGCATACGACGCGCGCAAGGCCTGTTTGACGCCCCGATAAGCAACCGTCGGCCCGGCGGCAAGGGCATTTGCGCGGACGGCGACATGGGCTGCAAAGGCGTGATCGGCCACCACCTCCCAGATCATGCCCCATTCGGCAGCCTGCGTGGCGCTGATCTTGTCGGCAAAAAGCATCGCCCCCATGGCGCGGGCAAAGCCCACCTGACGTGGCAGCCAATAGGTGCCGCCCGCATCGGGCATCAGTCCGATGCGGGTGAAGGCCTGAATGAAGCTTGCCCCTTCGGCCGCGATCACCACATCGCAGGCCAGCGCCAGATTGGCCCCCGCCCCCGCCGCCGCCCCGTTTACCGCTGCAATCGTGGGCACCGGGCAATCCATGATCGCGCGCAGCAGCGGCGCGTATTCGTCGCGCAAGGTGCGTTCAAGGTCGATCTGTGCCACGCGGGCCCGGTCGCCCAGATCCTGACCACTGCAGAACGCGCGCCCGGTGCCCGTCAGCACGATCACCCGCGCCGTGCGTTCGGCCAGCTTGAACGCATCCAGAACTTCGGCCCGCATCTGCGTCGACAGGGCATTCATGACCTCTGGTCGGTTCAGCGCGATGGTGGCAACGCCAGCGGCTTCGGTCAGGGTGATGGTCTGATACTGCATGTGCGGGCCTTCCTCGTGCCAATTGCGCGCAGACTACTGCAGCGGCTGGAAAGGAAAAGCAAAACCGCGCGTCAAACGGGGTCAGTCTTTCATGACCTCGCGCAAACGCGCGGCCTCGGCCACTGTCAGGTCGTCCACCGGCACCGGCACGCCCCGGCGGCGCACATACAGATACGCCCCGCCCAGGCCCAGCAACAACAACCCGGGACCCGCCAGCCACAAAACCAGATTGGCGCCGCGCGCCGGTGGGTTGAACAAGACGAATTCGCCAAAGCGGTCCACTATATACGCGATCACTTCGCCGTCCGTGTCGCCTGCGACCAATCGCTCGCGTACCACAAGCCGCAGATCGCGGCTGATCGGCGCGCTGCTGTCGTCGATGCTTTCCCCCTGACAAACCGGGCAGCGCAGATCGCGGCTGATCGCGCGGGCGCGCGCCTCAAGCCCCTCATCGGCCAGAATCTCGTCCGGCTGCACCGCGAGGGCAGTGCGCGGCGCAAGAGCCGCCAGCGGCGCAATGATCAGCATCAGGGCCAACGCGAACCGCCTCATTCCGCAGGAACCCCATCGGCTTCACGCGTCCGCCGCGCACCCGCCGCAACCCGGTAACGCCGATCAGTCAGCGACAGTGCACCCCCAAGCGCCATGATCATGGCCCCCCCCCAGAGCCACATCGCAAATGGCTCGACATACGAGCGCACGGCCCAGCCGCCTCCATCCTGCGCATCACCGATCACCACATAAAGGTCGCGCAGCAGGCTCGACTGTATTGCCGCCTCGGTCGTGGGCATTGCGGCCACCGGATAGAAGCGCTTTTCGGGCTGCATCGTGGCAATCAGCGCGCCATCGCGGCGCACCTGAAGCGTGGCCATGGTTGACAGGTAATTCGGCCCCTCGACCTCATCCACGCCCAACAGGGTCACGTCATACTGCGCAAGGGCAAATGTTTCACCGATCTGGACGACGCGAATGTCCTCGACCTTCCACGACAGCATGGCCGCCACGGCAAAGATCGTGACGCCAACGCCCGCATGCGCCACCGATTTGCCCCAGTCTGCACGCGGCAGGCGCCCAAGACGCCCCAGACGCGCCGTAATGGCGCCGCGACCGGTGCGGGTCCACAGGTCGGTCACCGACCCCAGAACGACCCAAACGCCCAGGATCACCCCGATCGGGCCCATTGATGACCGCCCCGTCTGCATGGCCCAGACCAGTGCCCCCGCCGCAATCGCCAATAAAGCCGCAGGCCACAGCGCGCGCAGCCCACGCCCGATCTCGCCGCGCTTCCATGGCATCATCGCACCCAATGGCAACACCACCGCCAGCCCCACGACAAACGGCGCAAACGCCGCATTGAAGAACGGCTCGCCCACGCTGAGTTTCGCACCCCAGCCAAGTTCAGCAATCAGCGGCCAGATGGTGCCGATGAACACCACAAAGCACGACACCGCCAGCAGCAGGTTGTTCACCACAAGCGCGGACTCGCGGCTGACCATGGCAAAGACGCCCTTCGCCTCCATGCTGCCCGCGCGAAACGCGAACAGCGTCAGCGCCCCGCCGGTAAACACGGCGAGGATCATCAGGATGTACACCCCCCGCTCGGGGTCATTGGCAAAGGCGTGCACCGACGTGATGACACCCGAGCGCACGATGAACGTGCCGATCAGCGAAAAGCCGAAGGCCATGATGGCCAGCAGGATGGTCCACGCCTTCAGGCTTTCGCGCTTTTCCACAACGACGGCGCTGTGCAGCAGCGCACCCGCCAGCAGCCACGGCATGAAGGACGCATTCTCGACCGGGTCCCAGAACCAGAAGCCGCCCCAGCCAAGTTCGTAATACGCCCACCACGACCCCAGCGCGATGCCGATGGTCAGAAACACCCAGGCCGCCAGTGTCCATGGCCGCACCCAACGGCCCCAGGCGGCATCGACCCGCCCTTCGATCAGCGCGGCAATGGCAAAGCTGAAGGACATGCTCAGGCCGACGTAGCCGAGATACAGGAACGGCGGATGGAATGCGAGGCCGGGGTCTTGCAGCAACGGGTTCAGGTCCTGTCCGTTCAGGGGCGGTATCTCCAGCCGCACAAAGGGATTGGAGGTGAACAGCATGAACGTCAGGAACGCCACGCCGATGGAACCTTGGACCGCGATCACGCGCGCCCTCAATGTAGGTGGCAAGTTGTCGCCAAACCACGCGGCACAGGCCCCAAACAGCGCAAGGATCAGCACCCATAGCAGAAGTGACCCCTCATGGTTGCCCCAGACGCCCGAAATCTTGTAGAGCATCGGCTTTAGCGTATGACTGTTGTCGACCACGATCTTCAGCGAAAAGTCTGAGACAACAAAGGCATAGGTCAGCGCGCCAAAGGACGCGAGCACCAGCACGAATTGCAGGATTGCCGCAGGTTCTGCCACCGCCATCAGCGCTGCATTGCGCCGGTAAGCGCCCCACATTGGCAAAACGGTCTGCACCAGCGCCACGCCAAAGGCGAGCACGAGTGCGAAATGGCCAAGTTCTACGATCATCAGCGCCTCCGGTCTGGCCCTATGCTAAGCGCATTTGCTGCGGCTTGCCATGCCCTGTGCGCACTGGTCGCAATCACAAGGCCGGGGGGGAAGTAAAGGGCCGCAGGAGATGCGCTTCGTCGAGGAAGCTTTGGGGACAGAAAAAGACCAGGGTGCAGGCTATTTGCGGCCCGCCTTGCGGGTAGAGAGCAGAAGGTTTGTCTCGCTGGTCATCACGCCGTCGATATTGCGGATGCGAAAGATCACATCATCAAGTTCCTGCAAGGTCTGGGTGCCCAGTTCAACGACAAGATCCCATTTGCCGTTGGTGGAATGGACCGCCTGCACCGCGGGCAGACCAGCAAGACGGGCCATCGTGCGCTCGGCGCCCTTGCCCTCGATTCCGATCATCATCAGGCCGCGCACAGGTGCGGCCGTCACATCGGACCGCGTAAGCGCCGTAAAGCCCGCGATTTCGCCGCGCTCCATCAACCGCTCCATCCGGGCGCGCACGGTGGCGCGGGCAAGGCCGAGACGGTCGGCCAGATCGGAAATCGCGGCCCGGCCATCGCGGCGCAACTCGGCCATCAGGCGTTGGTCGGTATCGTCCATATCGGCACTTTCATGTAGCAATACGATAAAAGGCTTATACATGTTGCGCGAAAAAGCGCAAGATTGCACCACAGCGATGGACGACAGTGTGCCCAACGACAGGAGAGACCCATGCCCAGAACCATCCTTATCGGCGCGCCCGTCGACACCGGCCAGAAACGTCCGGGCTGTCTGATGGGGCCTGCGGCTTTTCGCGTGGCGGGGATGGCGCAGGCGATCGCTGATCTTGGGCACACGGTCGAAGACTGGGGCGATCTGGACCTGCCGCCGCTGCGGTCGCCCGCCTGCGCAAATCCGGCGGTGCATTCGCTGGCCGAGACGCTGGGCTGGGCTGAAGTTCTGGCCGACAAGGTGGATGACGCCCTTTCCGGCGGTGGTTTGCCCATCGTTCTGGGCGGGGACCATTCGCTGGCGCTGGGGTCGGCGGCGGGCGCAGCGGCATTTGCCGCGCGCAAAGGGCGGCCCTTGTTCCTGCTGTGGCTGGATGCGCATTCCGATTTTCACACGCCGCTGACCACCACCAGTGGCAACCTGCACGGCACCCCCGTAGCCTATGCCGCCGGGCGCGACGGGTTTGATGCCTTCCCCCCCTTCCCCGCGCCGATCCCGGCCGACCGGATTTGCCTTTACGGCATCCGCTCGGTCGACGCGGCCGAGCATGCAGCCCTTCTGGACCATGACATTGCGATCAACGATATGCGCGTATTGGATGAGCAGGGCGTGGTCGCCCCCCTGCGCGCGTTTCTGGACCGCGTGCGTGCCATGGGCGGAATGCTGCATGTCAGTCTGGATGTCGATTTCCTCGACCCCTCTATTGCGCCTGCCGTGGGCACCACCGTGCCAGGCGGCGCCACGTTCCGCGAAGCGCATCTTGTCATGGAGTTGCTGCATGAAAGCAGCCTTGTGACCAGCCTGGACCTTGTGGAACTGAATCCGTTTCTTGATGACCGCGGGATGACGGCGCGCCTGATGGTGGATCTGGTGGGCAGCCTGATGGGCAAAAAGGTCTTTGACCGCCCAACCCGGTCAAAGTAACCCCGCAAAAGGATCATCCGCATGGCCCCCGCCGCCTCGCCACACGCCTTCGTGCCGTTTGTCTCTGTCGCCAACATGATGCGGATTGTCCTGCATCTGGGGATCGAGCGGGTGATGACCGACATTGCCGCCGAGATCGAGGCTGATTTCCGGCGCTGGCCCCAGTTCGACAAGACCCCGCGCGTGGCCAGCCATTCGGATGTGGGTGTGATCGAATTGATGCCGACATCGGACGGCGAAACCTACGGGTTCAAATATGTGAACGGCCATCCGTCGAACATGAAAAAGGGGCTGCAAACCGTTACCGCATTTGGACTTTTGGCAAATGTGGCCACCGGCTATCCGGTCTTGCTGTCTGAAATGACCATCCTGACCGCGCTGCGCACCGCCGCCACGTCGGCCATGGCGGCCAGGTGGCTGGCACCGCCAACCACCACCATGGCTTTGATCGGTAACGGCGCGCAGGCCGAGTTTCAGGCACTGGCGTTCAAGGCAATCTGCGGGATCGCCGAAGTGCGCTTGTATGACATCGACCCTGCGGCGACTGTCAAATGCGCGGCCAATCTGGCGGGGCGCGGCCTGACCGTCACCCAGTGCGCGACGCCCGAGGCGGCCATTCTTGGCGCAGGGATCATCACCACGGTCACCGCCGACAAGACCAACGCCACCATTCTGACCGACAACATGGTCGGCGCGGGCGTGCACATAAACGGCGTGGGCGGCGACTGCCCCGGCAAGACCGAACTGCACCGCGACATTCTGCTCCGCGCCGGTATCTTTGTCGAATATCCACCCCAGACCCGGATCGAGGGGGAAATTCAGCAGCTTGGCCCCGATCATCCGGTAACAGAACTTTGGCAGGTCATCGCCGGCCAGACGCAGGGGCGCACATCGGCTGACCAGATCACGCTTTTTGACAGCGTGGGTTTTGCCATCGAGGATTTCAGCGCCCTGCGGTATATCGCAGGCAAATTGCAGGAAACCGGGTTTTACGATCAGCTTGACATGATCGCCGATCCCGATGATCCGCGCGATCTGTTCGGCATGATCCTGCGCGCGGGCCAAGGGGCAGAGCCGCTTGCGCCCCAACAAACGCGCACATGAAAAGTGTAGCCTAAGTCTTTGCGAAGGATAGATATTCCCCCATTACTTCCAACCCTTCGGACAGGATATGCGGCGCGTTCGCATATCCGATGCGGACATACCCCTCCATCCCGAACGCAGAACCGGGGGTCAACAGAACCCCCGTCTCGGCCAGCAGGTCTTTGCAAAAATCCTCGGATGTGACCGGCAGTTCCACTTTGATCAGCGCCACCGTGCCCGACCGGGGGCGCACGAACGACAAGAGCGGCTGCGTGTCGATCCAGTCCGACAGCATCGCGAGGTTGCCCCGCGTGATGGTTTGGGCCCGCGCCAGCACCCGGTCGCGGTTCTCAAGCGCCATGGTGGCGAAATGGTCGTCGATCATGCCAACACTGATCGTGTCATAGTCGCGGTGGATGGTGACCGCCGCGATCACCTCACGCGGGCCTGCCACCCAGCCCAGCCGCAGACCCGCAAGGCTGTAGGCCTTGGACATGCCCGCCGCGCTGATCCCGCGCTCATAAAGATCGCACATTGACGCCGTCATGCCCGACCCCTCTTGATCGGTGCCGCGATAGACCTCGTCGCACAAGACCCACGCCCCCGCCGCGCGCGCTATCGCGGCAATCTGCATCAGCATATCCTCAGGGATCAGCGCGCCGGTGGGGTTGTTGGGGTTGGTCAGTGCAATCAACTTGGTACCGGGGACGCACAGTGCTGCGAGTGCCTCCATATCGGGCAACCAGCCATCGTCTTCGCGCAGGCGCAGTTCCACCACGTCTGCCCCAAGGCTGCGCGGGATTGACTGGTGCTGCTGATAGGTCGGCACGATGCTGACAACCCTGTCCCCCGACCCTACAAGCGCGCGGTGCACAAGCATGTTGGCGCCGATAGTGCCATGCGTCACGATGGTGTTTTCCACGCCTTGCCGCGCGTAAAGCGCCGCAATCGCGCGCCGCAACCGGGCCGAGCCCTCGATCTCGCCATAGGTCAGCTTCATGCCCATCAACGCCGACAGATCGACCTCATTCTGCCCACACAGCGCCATCAGCGCGCCAATTGTCAGGCTTTCGACGCAGGTCTCGGCCAGGTTCAGGCGGCAGCGCGTCTCGTGCGCATTCATCCAGATTTCAACGCCAAAGGGTTCGATGTGCATGGTCCAACCTCTCAATTCCGCCCCGATCCTTCCCCCAAAGCACGCCAAAGGGCAATATCTCCGTTTCGCCGGTCCGCCGGCTGTGGCAAAAGGGGGAACCAGTGCAACCCTTCGTCTGCGGAAATGCCCCATGCCCAATCTGACCATCCTTGCCCATATTCAGGCACACCCCGATCACATCACCCGCGTGCATGACGCCCTGATGGCCCTGATCGCACCCACGCGTGCCGAGGCAGGCTGCATTCAGTACGATCTGCACCTCGACACCTCGGATCCCGCACATTTCTTCTTTTTCGAGATCTGGACCTCACGCGAGGCGTGGCAGGCGCACATGGCAGCCCCCCACCTTGTCCGGCACGCGGCCGACACCCAAGGGGCGACCCTCGGCGTCACAGTGCATGAAATGACGCAGATCGGTTAGGGCAACCGACGCTGTTTGCCTTAATCTCTCCTATGTTTCATGGCACAGACAGCACGGGTTCAGGCAACAGGCAGGCATGGCGTGATCAGAGTCGTTCTTCTTTTGCTGGCGCTGGTGCCGCTGTTTGGATGTGGTGACGCGGTCCCTACCGACACACAGGCGCGTATCCTGCTGCTGGGCGATTCGATGATGGCCGCCAATGCCGCCGCCGGTCAGGGCGTGGCTGACGTGATCGAGGCTGAATATGGCCAGGACGTGATCGACCGGTCGGTTGTGGGCGCGCGGTATTTCCATGTGCTGCCGGTTTCGGGCGGCATGGGGATGACGCTGACGCGGCAATATCGCGCGGGGCCATGGGACGAAGTGGTGCTGAATGGCGGTGGCAATGACCTGCTGTTTGGCTGCGGCTGCGGGCAGTGCGGCCGAATTCTTGACCGTCTTGTGTCCAGCGACGGGCGCGCGGGGGCCATTCCGTCGTTTGTGGCAACGCTGCGCCGAACAGGCGCGCGTGTGATCTACGTGGGCTATCTGCGCAATCCGGGCACAGCGACGCCGATCAAGGCCTGCGGCCCTGCAGGCAACGAACTCGACCGCCGCCTTGCCGTTATGGCGCAGTTTGATGCGGGCGTCACTTTCCTGTCGATGGCCGACCTTGTGCCCTATGGCGACTGGTCGTATCACCAGATCGACCGTATCCACCCCTCTGCCAAGGGCAGCAAGGGCATCGCTGACCGCATCGTCGCGCACCTGCGCAAGGTTGGGCCGCAAAAAGGTACCGAGGCACGAAAAGCCGTGCGTCTGAACGCCCAACCCTGAAACGCTGTGTGTGCGCCCTGCCACGGGCCATTGCCGGGTTTCACCCGGGGTGACGAAGGGAAAGCCTTTTTGCCTTTGACATCAAGATACCTTGGCGATCTGCTCGTTTGCGTCCTCGATATCGCCCGGGTCTGGCTTTGGTGCCACCTGCACATCTGCGGCTGCCGGTTCCAGTTGCAGTTCGGCGAAAACCGGAAAATGGTCAGACCCGATCGAGCGCAGCCTTCGCAACCGGACAAGCGTGAACCGCGGGTCATGAAAGACATGGTCCAGCGGCCAGCGCAACATCGGAAAACCAACGTGAAACGTAGAGAAAAGCCCGCGCCCGCGACGAGGGTCGAGCAACCCGCTGGTCTTCTGAAAGAGGCGGGTAGAGTTTGACCACGCCACGTCGTTCAGGTCGCCCGCCACAATGGTTGGTCTTTTGCAGGCGCCCGCCTGTCGTCCGACAATCAGCAGTTCAGCATCGCGATCATCGGTGTCCACGTGCGGCGTAGGAGGCCGCGGATGCACGCCGAAAAAATCGATGAGATCGCCCGACGGCAAACGGACCGTCACCCTGATGGAGGGGATGTCATCCTCGACCAGAAATCGCGACTCGGCGGACTCGAACTGAAGCCTTGAAAACATGTGCATCCCATACTGGTTGCCCAGCGGTTGCTTGATGAAATAGGGGTAGTCCGCATCCAGAACCCGCAGTTTTTCGTCCCACCAGTCATCCGTTTCGACCGCCAGAAGCAGGTCCGGATCTGCCTCGCGCACCACGGCCAGAAACTCGTCCACCTTTCGGTTCTCCATCAGCACGTTCGAGATCATCACGCGGATCGTGCGCGTCCCGTCGCCTGCAACCGCGTCAAGAACCTCGCGCGGCGCAAACGGTGTATAGGGGAAGATGCGACTGCTCTGGTATAACAGGCAGCCCGCAAGGGCGAGACCGAAGATGATATCGGGCGCCCACGTTCGATCAATGGTCATGACATGTGCAGCCCCGACCAAAGCCAAAAGCACGGCCACTTGCAAACGGGGAAAGTCCGCCGCGCGGATCCACCAGTGCGTGCTACGTACCCGCGATGCCAGCGTGATGGCGATCAGCCCCAGCCCGAGGGCGAACACTACAAATTTCACACTGTCTCCATGCCGACGAAATGGCCTGTTGCGGGGCCAATGTTGGGAGTCTGTGCGGCAGTCTTACCGACAAACACACCCAAGTCATGGAAAAAAAGAAGCCACCCGGCGGGTTCCCTTGCGGCATCCGAAAGACGGGACCGGCCCGTGCCGGCGCGTGGCTGACGGGTCGTCGCCCGTCCGCACACCAAGTTGGACAGGCCCGGCTGAGGCCTTAGAGGTGGGCTTGGAGTCAGACCATGGATTACCCTGTACCGTTCAATCTTGATGAATTCCTGGCGGGAGGGAACGCGACTGCGTGGCGCGCCGAGACTCAGGGCGCCCTTTGGGCCGAGCGCCGTAGTCCTTTGGTGGAACGGCGCCTCCCGCCGTGCGTTGAGGCATAAGATGCTTTGCTACCTCTGGAGGCTACATGAACAAACGTGCCGAAAGACCCCTTGTGCTTATCACCGGCGCGGCAGGGTCCATCGGGTCCGAACTGGCTAAACAGTTGAGCGATAATTTCCGGGTCGTCGGCCTTGATGTCGAGGGAAAGGATGCTCCGTGTCCGCTGATTGCCTTTGATCTGACCGACGCGCAATCGGTGCGCTCTGCGTTGGAAGCCGTGCGCGCCGATTATGGCAACGTGATTGCTGCCGTCGTGCATCTGGCGGCGTTTTTTGATTTTTCAGGCGCGGACAGCCCGCTCTACCAATCGGTCAATGTCGAAGGCACCCAGCATCTGCTTGAGGCGTTGCAGGGTTTCGAGGTCGGGCGGTTCATCTATGCGTCGACCATGTTGGTGCATCGCCCCGTCAGCCCCGGCGAACGGATCGACGAGGACACCGCGATCGATCCCGGATGGGCCTATCCAGTGTCAAAGGCGCAGGCGGAACAAGCGATCATGGATGCGCGCGGCGACATTCCGACGCTGATCCTGCGGCTGGCCGGGCTGTATGACTCGGACAAGGCTGTGCCGACCCTGTCGCATCAGATCGCGCGCATCCATGCACGCGGGTTCAAAAGCCACCTGCACTCCGGTGATCCGGACGCAGGCCAATCGTTCATCCACAAAGACGATATGATGCGGCTGTTCCGGGCCGCCATCGACCGGCGCGATGATCTGCCGCAAAACGTGGCAATCCTCGCCGGTGAGGAAGAAGCCGTCAGCTTTCGGCGGTTGCAGGACCGGATCGGCCAACTCGTTCACGGTGAGGAGACATGGCAAACCCTGACACTTCCGGCACCGATAGCCAAGCTGGGCGCGAAGGTCGAAGTCATGGCGGAACCCGTCGTTCCGGATGACTTCGATCAGGGGGAAAAACCCTTCCTGCGGCCCTTCATGATCGACCTCGCGCGTGATCACTATGCGCTCGACATCAGCCGCGCCCGCGCGCTGCTGAACTGGTCGCCGCAGCATTTCATTCTCGATACGCTGCCTGCGATGATCGAAAAACTGAAACAAGATCCCGTCAGCTGGTACAAGGCCAACGGCGTGGTCACGCCGCGCGAACTGGATGCGCTGGCGAAGGTGAGCGACGACCCCGAGGCGCTGCGTGATCGGCATGAGGCGAAAATTCAGGCTGATCATGCCGCCAATCGATGGGCCTATCTGGTCTGCGCCGCCCTTGGCAGCTGGCTGGTGGTGACGCCGCCAATACTTGGCTATGCCTCTGTCGGAATGACGGCAACGAGCATCATCGCCGGGCTGGGCATCATGGTGTTGGCGATCGTCTCAACCAGCTGGCGCGCAGGGCTGGCGCGTTGGCCGCTGGCGGTGCTGGGGGTGGTGACGCCGCCGATCCTTGGCTATGCC
>JBBRBJ010000031.1:0-38444 GCA_038205925.1 Rhodobacterales bacterium
GCGTGGCCGTGTCACTGGCCGACAAGATCGACACCCTGACCGGGTTCTGGGCGATTGACGAGAAACCGACGGGCAGCAAAGACCCCTTTGCTTTGAGAAGGGCGGCTTTGGGGGTTATTCGGTTGGTGTTGGGGAATGGGGTGCGGGTTGGTCTTATAGGCTTAGTAAACGCTAGTGTTACAACCTTAGGTTTGCCGATTGCTTCAGTTGACGATGAGGAAGATTATACAAACCTTGATATCGGCTTTAACCTCCTCGCCTTCCTCCACGACCGCCTCAAAACCACGCTCAAAGATCAGAACATCCGGCATGATGTGATCGACGCTTGCCTTGCCATGCCCGGCGATGATGACCTGACCCTGCTGGTCAAACGTGCCACCGCCCTGCAAGCCACGTTGCAGACCGAAGATGGGGCGAACCTTGTGGCCGGGTTCAGGCGGGCCAACAACATCCTGACGCAGGCCGAGCAAAAGGACGGGGTCGAATATTCCTACGGGGCCGATCCGAAATTTGCCGAGAATGATGCCGAACGCGCCCTGTTCAGCGCCCTTGACCATGCCGAAAAAACCATCTCCCCCGCCATGGCGGCCGAGGATTTTACAACCGCCATGCAGGCCATGGCCATGCTGCGCGCCCCCATCGACGCCTTTTTTACCGCCACGCAAATCAACACCGACAACGCCATCGTGCGCCGCAACCGTCTGAACCTGCTGCACCGCATCCGCGCACTGTGCCTTTCGGTGGCGGACCTGACCAAACTCGATGGCTGACGTACTGATTTGAATATACGCCCGTAGGGCGGTGAGGCGTTTGCGCCGCGGTGGCAGACAGCCCCCCTTTCTGCCGCAACGCCGCGCATGGCGCCCAAAAAACGTGCGTCACCCTGCTTGGCGATACTTGTCCCATCTCCGAATCGGTATAGTGTCACGGCGACGCAAAGGATGCCGCAGTGCAGAAACACACGCCCGTGCCCGAGTTTTCAAAAATCACCCCCGCGTCCCGGATCGACCGGGCGGGGCATGGCTGGCGCGCGAAATGTCTGCAGCGCCTGATCCGGCTTGATCTGCCCGTGCCCGAAACCGTGGCCTTGCCTGCCGCCACCGTGCGCGCGATAGCGGCGGGCCAGCCGATTGCCGCCGAAGAGATTCTTGCGCATTTCGGTGCAGCACCCCTGATTTCGGTCCGTCCCAGCCCCGAAAACCCCGATTGGGGCGGGCCTGCGAGCATTCTCAATATCGGGCTGACCCCGGCGCGGCACGCCGATCTGGTGGCGCGCCACGGACAACAGGCCGCGGATGCGATCTATCTGCGCTTCATCACGACGTATGCCACACATGTGGCCCGCCTTGACCCCGACATGTTCGCTACGGCAAAACCCTCGGCCGACGCCATCGCGGCCGCACTTGAGGTCTACCGCGCCGAGATGGATGAGGATTTTCCCGCCGATCCTGCGCGCCAGTTGACCGAAGTTCTGCGATCGATGGCCCGCGCGTGGGAGGGCACGTCGGCGCGGCTGCTGCGACAGGCCAAGGGCGCGCCTGACGAGGCGCCGCTTGGCCTTGTGGTGCAGGCGATGGCGCAGGGTATCGGGCAGGGCATATCCGGCTCGGGCGTGATGCAGTTTGTCGATCCGGTCACGGGACAGGCGCAGATCACCGGGCGCTATCTGGGGCAGGGGCAGGGACGCGACGCGCTGAAGACCGATCAGGCGATCTACCTGACACGTGATCCGCGCGGGCCCTCGCTGGAAGACATCGCGCCAGGCATTTTTGCCGAACTGGTGCGCCACGGGGCCGCCTGCCGGGTGCGGCTGCGCGAAGAGATGCAGATCGAATTTACGATCGAGGATGGACGGTTGGCGGTTCTGGACGCGGTCAAGGTGCAGCGTTCGGCGCGGGCGGGTCTGCGTATCGCGGTGGCGCTGGCGGATGACGGGATCATCGAGAGGCAAGAGGCGGTGTTGCGGGTGGAACCGCGGTCGCTGCCAGAGTTGCTGCACACGCAAGTCGATCCGCGCGGAACCCGCAATGTCATCGCCAGTGGCATCGCCGCGAGCCCGGGAGCCGCGGTGGGGCGGCTGGTGTTCTCCTCGGCCGCGGCACAGGCCAGTGCAGCGCGGGGCGAGGCGTGCATCCTCGTGCGCCGCGAAACTGCGCCAGAAGATATCCGGGGCATGCATTCGGCGGCCGGGGTTCTGACCGAACGGGGCGGGATGACCAGCCATGCCGCCGTGATTGCGCGCGGTCTTGGCCTGCCCTGTGTGGTGGGTGCCAACCTGCGGCTTGATCCGCGCGAAAAGCGCATTCAGGCGGGGTCGGTGACGTTTGCCGAGGGCGACATCATCACTCTGGATGGCACCACGGGACAGATTCTTGCAGGTGCCGCCGACATGCTGGCCCCCGCACTTGACGCGCATTTTCAAAAGCTTCTGGGCTGGGCCGACCAGTTTCGCGACATCGGCGTGCGCGCAAACGCCGACACCCCGGCCGATGCAACCACCGCCCGCGCCTTCAACGCGCAAGGCATTGGTCTGTGCCGGACCGAGCATATGTTTTTTGACGAAGACCGCCTGATCGTGATGCGCGAGATGATCTTTGCCGATGCCTCGCCTGACCGCGCGGCAGCACTTGCGCGGCTGTTGCCGATGCAGCGCAATGATTTTGTCCAACTGTTCGAAATCATGGCCGGCCTTCCGGTCTGCATCCGCCTGCTTGACCCACCGCTGCACGAATTTCTGCCGCACAGCCGCGAGGGTTTGCGCGAACTGGCCGAAGCGCTGGACAAACCGCTGTCCGAGGTGACCCGGCGCGCCGAGGCGATGGCGGAATTCAACCCCATGCTGGGCATGCGCGGCGTGCGTCTGGGTGTGGTGCTGCCCGAGATTTATGACATGCAAGCCCGCGCGATATTCGAGGCAACGGTCGAAGTTGCCCGCCGGGGGGCATCGGTGGTGCCCGAGATCATGATACCGTTGGTGTCGGCCCGGCGCGAAGTGGAGCTTGTGAAGGCGCGGGTAGACTCGGTTGCCGCCGAGGTTCGCATCCGCGAGGGACGCGATTTCGACTACAAACTCGGGGTGATGGTGGAAACGCCGCGTGCCGCCCTGCGGGCGGGCGAGATCGCCAATCATGCAGCGTTCCTGTCGTTTGGCACCAATGACCTGACGCAGATGACCTATGGCCTCAGCCGTGACGATGCAGGGCGCTTCATGAACACCTACGTCCAGCAAGGCGTGTTCCCCGAAGACCCGTTTCACATTCTTGATGTTGAAGGGGTGGGGGAACTGCTGCTGATCGGCGCCGAACGGGGCCGCAAGACGCGCCCCGATCTGACGCTTTCCATCTGCGGCGAGCATGGCGGTAACCCCGAATCGATCGCCTTCTGCCGCAAGGCAGGATTCGATTATGTCTCGTGTTCGCCCTATCGGGTGCCTCTTGCGCGGCTGGCAGCGGCACATCTGGCCCTGACAGACCCAACTGGTAAGCCTGATTATGACCACAATATGAGGTAGTTGCAGGCAGTGGCTCACCTAAAGTCTCAACTTCGTGCGCGAGATTCCGCTGATTTGCGCAGATAATGCGTGGTATTTTTGCACCAGAGATAGACCGTCTTTTTTCTTTACCATAGTTCCGTTCTCTGTCGCGCAGATCACGGCCCTGTGAGGTCGTCCGTGCGGCGAAGGCATCAAGACGGAACAAAAGACAATGCGCTTGCGACAGATCTGGATATTGGCAGCAGCGGCAGCCCTGCTCCAAGGCGAAGTGGCCGCAGCCGAAGTGACGGTAAGCCAGTCCAACAGCCCTGCATTGGGCATGACTGAACAGATCGCGTCCCTGATGGGGGCGGAACATGCGACGGTGGGCGCCATGCCAAGGGGACGGCTTGCGGCCCTTGCGACCGGCCCGGTAAAGAAAATGCCTGGCGCCGCCGAGGCGCAGGCGTCGATCAGCTATACGGATTCCTATCTGTATGCCCAGCCAGCCCCCAAGGGCGATGCGCAGTGGCAGTGCCTGAAAACGGCGTTATATTTTGAGGCGCGGGGCGAGGCGCTGTCGGGTCAGTTTGCGGTGGCCGAGGTGATCCTGAACCGTGTTGATTCGGGGCGCTATCCGCGCAGCGTCTGCGGTGTGGTTCAGCAGGGCAACGCGCGGGCCTGCCAGTTTTCCTACAATTGCGACGGGCTTGCCGATGTGATGGGCGATCGCGCGGCCGCGGACCGCGCGGGCCGCATCGCGCGCCTGATGCTGGACGGCGCTCCGCGCACGCTGACCGAGGGCGCCACGCATTTCCACACGCGCGCGGTGCGCCCCGGCTGGGCACATAAGTTTCCGCGAACGGCGGCCATTGGCGCGCATCTGTTCTATCGCCAGCCTTGACAGCGGCGCGCGTCGCCCCCCTTGGCGGATGCGTCGTCTTCTGTCACACGACCCGCGGGGGCATGCTGTAGCGTGCCCTCGTATTCATGTCAGGGCCGCCCTATGCGGCTTGTGGGGGCCAGATGACCAGCGACATCCGCCTTGCCTTTGCCCACCCCGAAGAGCGCAGTTTGGCGTCGGCCAGTGCCGATCCGCGGGATCGCATTTCCTTGCGCGATCATGTGGTCGACGTGGAAATTGGTGCGTTTCAGCAAGAGCGCGGCCACACGCAACGCGTGATGTTCAACGTGGTGGTAGAAGTGCGGCCCGTCACAGCGCCGCTAAACGATGATGTGGACCGGATCTTGTCCTATGACCGGATCACATGGGCTATTGCGACCGAGTTGGGGGCCGAGCGTCTGAACCTGCTTGAGACGCTGGCCGAGCGGGTGGCAGAGCGTATTCTGGCCGAACCACAGACGATGCGCGCCTTTGTGCGGATCGAAAAACTGGATGTCGGCCCCTACAAGCTTGGGGTCGAGATCGTGCGCAGCCGGGCCGGGCCCGCGCTTGAGGTGGAGGGCCAGGACGGAGAGGCGACGGCGGTGCATCCGCTGGTGGTGTATCTGGGCAATGCGGCGATAGCGGCGGCCGATCTGCCTGCGCGCATAGATGCTCTGCTGGCGCGCGGGGCGCCGGTGATATTTGCGGTGGGGCTACCCGATGTTCCTCGCTTCCAGACCGGGCACAGGCCGACGCAGCGCCGGATTGACCTGCTGGCAATCGAGCAAAACGCCTGGGCGCTGGCCGCGCGTGATGCGCGCTGTGTGGTGGTCGCCACCCGGACCGAAATCGACTGGGCCATCAAGCGCGGCCAATCGGTTGTCTGGGCGCCGTCGAAGATGGTGCTCGATGCCGCAGACGGGCCAAAGGGTACCGATCCGGTGACGCTGGCGTTGTGGCTGGCCGAAACCATGGCCGCGCTCGGGATGGTGGTTGACGCAAATGTTTCACTTCCGGCAGGAAGCCGCGTTCCTGTCGCGCGGGCCTGACCTCGGGACTTGCCAAACCCCGGGCGTCGGGCCTAATCCGGGGGAATGATTTACATTCGTCCCATTCCGATGTGCGACCCTGCACGCGTGCCGGGTGCCCTGCCACTGGCCGGGGGCTGGTGCCGGTTTTGGCAGGTTGAGTTGCTTGAACGGGGCCGGGTGCCGCAGGTTGTGCCGGCGACCGAACTGTCTTCGGCGCAGATTGTGGCCTTGACGAGCGCGCGGGGGCCTTTTGCGGGCCTGTCGATGGCAGAGCCACGGGTGATGGGCATTCTGAACGTCACCCCCGACAGCTTTTCGGATGGCGGGGTGTTTGACCGTCCCGAGGCTGCATTGATGGCCGCGCGCCGCATGGCGGCAGATGCCGACATTCTGGATATCGGCGGCGAAAGCACCCGTCCTGGCGCCACCGAAGTAGCCACCGAGACAGAGATTGCCCGCACCGTGCCCCTTATCGTGGCCCTGCGTGAGGCTGGCATCGCACGCGCTGTGTCCATTGATACGCGCAAGGCTGCGGTGGCCGAGGCCGCCCTCGCTGCGGGCGCGGGGATTGTGAACGATGTCTCGGCCTTGACGTTTGATCCGGGAATGGCGCGGCTGGTGGCCGGCCGTGGGGCGCCGGTCATCCTGATGCATTCGGTCGGCAATCCGCAGGCCATGCAGGACGACCCGCGCTATTCGGATGTGCTGCTCGATGTCTATGACGCGCTGCGTCGCCGCGTGGCCGAGGCCGAGGCGGCGGGCATCGCGCGTGCGTGCATTGCCGTTGACCCCGGCATCGGTTTTGGCAAGACGCTGGCGCATAACCTTGACCTTCTCGCGCGGCTGTCGCTGTTTCACAGTCTGGGCCTGCCGGTGCTGCTGGGTGCCAGCCGCAAACGCTTTATCGGGACGCTTTCAGGCGAGGATGAGGCCGCGCGGCGGATGCCCGGGTCGCTTGCGGTGGCGCTGGCCGGTGTGGCACAGGGGGTTCAGATGATCCGTGTGCACGACGTGCCAGAGACGCGGGCCGCACTGCGGTTGTGGCAGGCAACGACAAGGGGGGCAAATCCATGACACGCAAGCTTTTTGGCACCGATGGGGTGCGGGGTCAGGCCAACAGTTTTCCGATGACGGCAGAGATGGCGCTGCGCCTTGGGGCGGCCGCGGGGCGGTTTTTCCGCCGCGATGGCACCGGTGTGCACCGGGTGGTGATCGGCAAGGACACCCGGCTGTCGGGCTATATGCTTGAAAACGCGCTGACAGCGGGGCTGACGAGCACAGGCATGAATGTGCTGCTTTTGGGCCCGGTGCCCACGCCGGCCGTCGGGTTTCTTACGCGCAGCATGCGGGCGGATGTGGGCGTGATGATCAGCGCCAGCCACAACCCGCATCAGGACAACGGCATCAAGTTCTTCGGCCCCGATGGCTTCAAGCTGTCCGACGATGCCGAGGCCGAAATTGAAGAGATCGTGTTTGGTGAGATCCATCTTGCGCAGACCGAGAACATCGGCCGCGCCAAGCGCATTGAAGATGGGCGCGGGCGGTATCAGGAGTTTGTAAAGACCACCTTTCCGCATGGGCTGCGGCTGGACGGTCTGAAGGTGGTGATTGATTGCGCCAACGGAGCGGCCTACAAGGCTGCGCCCGAGGTTTTGTGGGAATTGGGGGCCACGGTGGTGCCGATCGGCGTGTCACCCAACGGTACCAATATCAACGACCGCTGCGGCAGTACCCACACCCAGACGGCATCCGAAGCGGTGGTGGCGCATGGTGCCGATGTGGGCATCTGTCTGGATGGAGATGCCGACCGGGTGATGATCCTGGATGAGTCGGGCCGCGTGGCCGATGGCGACCAGATCATGGCAATGCTGGCCACACGCTGGGCCGAAATCGGCCGGCTGCACGGCGGTACGCTGGTCGCCACGGTGATGTCGAACCTTGGGCTCGAGCGGCACCTTGGCCGCCACGGTCTGCGGCTGGAGCGCACGGCCGTGGGCGACCGTTATGTGGTCGAGGCGATGCGGCGCGGCGGTTGGAACCTTGGGGGCGAACAGTCGGGCCACATTGTGATGACCGATTATGCCACGACGGGCGACGGGCTGATTGCGGGCCTGCAGTTTCTGGCCGAGATGGCACGGACCGGGCTTCCCGCCAGCACCCTGATCCGCCAGTTCGAAACAGTGCCGCAGATGCTCAGGAACGTGCGCTTTGCCGAGGGGGTTCACCCCTTGGAGTCTGCGCACGTCAAGGCCGTGATCGAGGCCAACGCAGTGAGGATCCAAGGCAAGGGCCGCATCCTCATCCGCAAATCAGGCACCGAACCCTTGATCCGCGTGATGGCGGAATGCGAGGATGAGGTGATGCTGGCGTCGGTGGTCGACGAGATCATCTGTGCGGTTCAGGCGGCGGTCTAACCCGGTCCTGCGCGCGTCAGATCGCGGTGAACGCGTTGTCGACGAACAGATGGGTGCCGTTGATAAAACTTGCCTCGTCGCTCGCCAGAAACAGCGCGGCCTGCGCCACCTCTTCGGGGCGACCGATGCGCCCTTGCGCGGCCATCAGGGCGGCCTCGGACACATCGACGCCAAGGGCCTGGAGATCACGCACTTCGCGCAACCCGTGCGGGGTTTCGATGAAACCGGGACACACCGCGTTGCAACGGATGCCCCGGTCACGGAATTCGACAGCGATGGCCCGGGCGAACATGTGGACCGCGCCTTTGGTGGTGTCATAAAGCACCTCCATCGGGGTGGCGGCGACAGCGCTGATGCTGCTGGTGCAGACGATCGACCCGCCGCCCGCCGCGATCATGCCCGGAAGTACCGCGCGGGTGACAAGGAACATGGATTTGACGTTGACGGCGTGTAGCCAGTCCCAGTCTTCCTCGGTCGTCTCAAGGAAAGGTTTGATGATGATGGTGCCCGCATGGTTGAACAGCACGTTTGCCGGGCCATGGGCGGCGGTAGCGGCATCGACAGCGGCCTGAACCTGATCTGACTGCGAGACATCGGCCCGCAAGGCGATGGCCCGGCCCCCCGCTGCAGTGATCTCGGCAGCCTTGGCCTCGGCCGCCGGAAGGTTCAGGTCAATGATGGCAACGCGCGCCCCTTCGGCTGCGAACAGCGTTGACGCGGCCCCGCCCATGCCTGTGGCCCCGCCGGAAATGATCGCGACCTTGCCTGCAAGCCTGCCCATGCTGTCCCCCATCCTGTTTTTCCCTTGGTAGGGCGCGGACCCATTGGGCGTCAACCATGCAAACAGGGAACCGAACGGCGGAAGGGTGCGTTGATTGGCAGGACCAGACAGACCCTGCCTACCCCAAGGAGTAAGCCCATGAACGTTGATATCCTGCTGCCCGTGCTGACTTTTGGCACCATTGGGGCAGTCATCGTCTTTGCGATCATCAGCCAGCAACGCACCAACAAGCGCCTCCATGATCCGAATGCGCCGCATTCCTCGCTCGCGCGGCGCACGCCGGACCCGAATTTCCAGCCCGACGCGACCGAGACGCGCAAAGACATATTCCCCAACCGCTGAAGGAAATGGGGCGCCCGCAAAGGCGCCCCGTTTTTCTATCGGTCCGCTCTCAGTTGCGGGCCTTGTCGACCATCTTGCCCTTGGAAATCCACGGCATCATGGCGCGCAACTTCTCGCCCACCTGCTCGATCTGGTGTTCGTCGTTGATGCGGCGGGTGGCCTTGAAGAAAGGCTGACCCACAGCATTCTCCTGCATGAAATCGCGCACGAACTTGCCGGTCTGGATGTCGGTCAGAACCGCCTTCATGCGGGCCTTCGTCTCGTCATAGGGCAGGATGCGCGGGCCGCTGACGTATTCGCCGTACTCGGCGGTGTTGCTGATCGAGTAGTTCATGTTGGCGATGCCGCCTTCATAGATCAGATCGACGATCAGCTTCACTTCGTGCAGACATTCGAAATAGGCCATTTCCGGCTCATACCCTGCCTCGACCAACGTCTCGAAGCCCATACGGATCAGTTCGACAAGGCCGCCACACAGCACGGCCTGCTCACCGAACAGGTCGGTTTCGCATTCCTGCCGGAAGTTGGTCTCGATGATGCCTGAGCGACCGCCACCGATGGCCGAGCAGTAGGACAGACCGATTTCCATCGCCTTGCCCGAGGCATCATTGTGCACGGCCACAAGGCAGGGCACGCCGCCGCCCTTGGTATATTCGCCACGAACCGTGTGGCCCGGACCCTTTGGCGCCATCATGATGACGTCGACGCCCTTTTTCGGCTCGATCAGGCCAAAGTGCACGTTCAGGCCGTGCGCGAAGGCAATCGCGCTGCCTTCGCGAAGGTTGTCGTGCACATATTTGCGGTAGGTTTCGGCCTGCAACTCATCCGGCATGGTGAACATGATCAGGTCGCACCATGCGGCGGCTTCGGCAATGTCCATGACCTTCAGCCCTTCGGCTTCGCATTTCCTGGCGCTTGCCGATCCGGGACGCAGGGCCACGACCACATTCTTGGCGCCACTGTCGCGCAGGTTCAGCGCATGGGCATGGCCCTGGCTGCCGTAGCCAAGGATGGCAACCTTCTTGTCCTTGATCAGGTTGATGTCGCAGTCACGATCATAATAGACGCGCATGGCGGTCTCCTTCATGGTTGATGGGGCGACAATAGGCATTTCCGGCAGGTTTTCGGTGCATTGTTTGACATTTTAAGGCAAATACCGGATAGATCATGCGCACTTATGAACTAATGTGAATATTTTATGCAGCTCGATGATACAGACCGTCGCATTTTGCGCCACTATCTGGATGCGCCGGGGCAAGACCGCGTTGCCCTGTCCGCGCGTGCGGGGGTGGCCCCGGCAACCCTTTGGCGGCGGTTGGAGCGGTTGCGGCAGGCCGGGGTGATCGGGGTCGATCGGGCTGTGATCGACTGGCGTGCCCTGGGCTACGGGGTTGAGGTCAGTTTGCGCTTTACCCTCGACAAGACAAATCCGCGCGCTTTTGACGAGTTTCTGGGGGCAGCGCGCGGGGTGCCCGAGGTGTTGGCGATTGAAACCTTTCTGGGCCGCGTCGATGTGCGCCTGAACGTGATCGCGCGCGATATGGCCCACTATCAAGAGATTTACCGCGCCCGCATCCTGACTTTGCCACATATCGCCGAGGTCGAGGCGCTAATGCTGATCGCCACGATCAAGGACAGCGAAGGATTGCCGTTGTGATCGAACTGGATGACCTTGACCGCGGCATCCTGCGCATCCTTGCCCGTGACGGCAGCATTGCGGCGGGCGAGGTGGGCCGGACGCTTGGGCTGAGCCAGCCTGCCACGTGGCGCCGCATCCGCCGGCTGGAAGAGGCGGGGGTGATCGCGGGCCGCCGGGTGGATGTGAACCGCGCCGCCCTCGGCTTTGGCGTGACGGTGTTTCTGGGGGTGAAACTTGCTACCAAGGGCCGCGTCAGCCTAGAGGATTTCGAGCGTGCTGTGGGGGCCATTCCCGAAGTGCAGGTGGTGCAGCATGTCCTTGGGCTGTTCGATTACCGCCTACGCGTGGTTGCCCGGGATATTACCGATTTCGAACGCGTGCTGCGCCGCCGGATCATGACGCTTCCGGGCCTTGGCCAGGTCGAGGCGAATGTGCTTTTGACCGAAGAGCGCAGGCCCGGCCCGCTTGGCTAAGCACCTGCTGTCAGTTTTGACGCGTCGCAATACGCGCGCCCAAGGCGTTTTGGCCGCCCATGTCCCGCATGATCTGCTATCAGATGTAGAAAGATGATTCAGAAGGAACGAAAGATGCCCGGATTGCTCGCCCATGTTGACCCAGATGGTCTGGAAGAATTTTCGGTTGTGTTCACCGACCGCAGCCTGAACCACATGTCGGCCAAGTTTCAGGGCGTGATGCGGGACGTCTCGGCCCTTCTGCGCGAGGTTTACAACGGGTCCGCCGTGGCCCTCGTGCCCGGCGGCGGCACGTATGCGATGGAGGCCGTGGCGCGACAATTCGGCCAAGGCCGGGTTCTGATCATCCGCAACGGCTGGTTCTCGTTCCGCTGGAGCCAGATTTTTGATGCGGGCGGGTTCGCCGCGGATACGCAGGTGGTCATGGCGCGCCAGACAGGCAACGGCGCGCAGGCGCCCTATGCGCCGCCGCCGATTGACGAGGTTGTGGCCAAGATCCGCGAAAGCCGTCCCGAGGCGGTTTTCGCCCCTCATGTCGAAACCAGCGCCGGGATCATCTTGCCCGATGACTACATCGCACGCGTGGCCGAAGCCGCGCATGAGGTGGGGGCGCTGATGGTGCTCGACTGCATCGCATCGGGTTGCGTCTGGGTGGACATGGCGACGACGGGGGTGGATGTGTTGATCTCGGCCCCGCAAAAGGGCTGGTCGGCCAGCCCGTCTGCAGGCGTGGTGGTGATGAGCGCGCGCGCCGAAGAGCGGCTGGCCGTGACCACATCGAACAGTTTTGCTGTGGATCTGAAGAAGTGGCGCGCGATCATGGCCGCGTATGAGGGTGGCGGACATGCCTATCACGCGACGATGCCCACCGATGCCCTCGTCGGTTTTCGCGATGCGATGCTTGAGACAAAGGCGATGGGGTTTGACGCAGCCAAAGCGGCGCAATGGGAACTGGGCCATGCCGTGCGTCGCATGATGGCTGCAAAAGGCGTGCCATCAGTGGCCGCAGAAGGATTTCAGGCGCCGGGCGTGGTGGTCAGCTATACACAGGACGGTGCGGTGCAAAGCGGGGCCAAGTTCCGCGACCAGGGCTTGCAGATTGCGGCAGGCGTGCCGTTGCAACTGGGCGAGGGCGAGGCGTTCCGCACCTTCCGCCTCGGGCTTTTCGGTCTGGACAAGCTGAAGGATGTGCCGGGCACCGTGGCCCGGCTGGAACGCGCGGTCGAGGCGGTGCGGTAGGCACCGCCCGGTGCGCGGCTAGCGCGTTCCCAACCCGGCGCGCATCAGGGTCCGGCGCACAGGCGTCGCTGCGTGCAGTGCACCCAGTGCCGCGGCCCGCAGATCGCGCAAGATGGGCGCGCCCGCCATGGACGCCCGGTTAAGCGCGTCAACGCCCGCCACGCGGGCCTGCACCTCGCGGTGGCGCGCGGCGTTATAGGCGTCCAACATCCGCGTGGACCCCAGATCATCCGGTGCGGCGCGTGCAAGGTTCAGCAGGGCGGCCAGATCGGCCAGACTCATGTTCAGTCCCTGGGCCCCGATAGGGGGCATGACATGGGCGGCCTCGGCGATCAGGGCGGTTCGGGGGCCCGACATCCGGTCAGCAATCTGGCTGATGATCGGCCAGACGGCGCGGCGACTGGCGAGCGTCAGCGGCCCGAGCACCTCGCAAGACCGAACGCTCATCTCTGTCTCGAACGCGTCTGCCGGCAAGGCGGCCAGACGGGCAGCTTCGGCGCCCGTCTCCATCCATACCACGGCCGAGGCGGGCGTACCGTCGCGGTCGGGCAGCGGGACAAGGGTGAAGGGGCCGCCCGTGCGGTGTATTTCCGTCGACACATTCTGGTGCGGAACCGGGTGCGTGACGGCAAAAACGATGGCCTTTTGCCCATAGCGCAGTGTGCGCACCCCGATTCCCAACGCCTCGCGCATGGGCGAAGCGCGCCCGTCGGCGGCGATCAACAGGCGGGCGCGGACCTGCGCCCCGTCCGACAGGGTGACGCGGGCCTCGGCGTCGCGTGCCACCAGATGCGTGGTTGCAATGCCGGGGCGGAAATCGACGGTCGCCAGCTCATCCAGACGCGCCACCATCTCACGACGCAACAGCCAGTTCGGCAGGTTCCAGCCGAAGGGCAGGTCAGATACCTCGGACGCGTTGAAGTCCTTTACTGCGCGGGCCTTTGGCTCGGCGCCACCGGCATCGACGATCCGCATGATCTGCAGCGGCGCGGCCTGCGGGGCAAGGCGGTCCCACAGACCAGCGTCTTCGAGCACATGGATGGATGGTTGCAGGAATGCGGTCGTGCGCAGGTCAGCGCCGTCATCTTCGGCCCTGGTCACGGGGGCGGCCGGATCGACACAGATCACCGAAAAGCCCGCACTGCCGAAGGCAGCCGCCGCGGCCAGTCCGGCCACACCGCCGCCGGAAATCAGGATGTCAACGTGTTCACGCATACGATCTCCGTGTCGGAAAGGGCCAACTGATGCAAACGAAAAAGACGCTCATCAGCGGCAAGAGTGAGGTGCGGGGTTGGCGGTGCCATGGCGGTCACCGATTGTTGGCTTTAGAAATAGCCTTGCCGACTGCGCACGGAAGGGACGTGATGCCGCAGTCCGGTCTCAGCCCAGTGCCGGGAAATGCAGACCGGATCAGCCGTCGGCGCAATATGGATGGGCCGCGAGCCGATGGCATGGAGCACGGCCAGATTGCCCGGGCACTGCGTCCTCACCCGGCGCTTCAGGGATCGCTTGTCAAAGCGGGGGCCGGGGATGTAGCGTCTGCCCGGAGACGCATGGTGGCAAGGACGGACTGGTGCAGAAGGATGCCTACTCGCTGATCCTCGACGCGATCGAGGCGGGAACCTACAAGCCCGGCGACCGCCTTGTGGAATCCGAACTGGCCGAGCGTCTTGGTGTCAGCCGTACCCCGGTGCGCGAGGCGTTGCAGAGGCTTGAGACGCAGGCGATGTTGCGGCGCGACGGGCGCAGTCTGATTGTCGCGTCGCTGGATCACAACCAGCTGGCCGAATTGTATGCGGTGCGAACCGAACTTGAAGGGCTGGCCGCGCGTCTGGCAGCCCGCCATGCCACCGACGAAGAAATCCGCGTGCTCGGCGGCATGGTGGCAGACGACCGCGCATTTCTGGGCGATGCACGGGCACTCAGCCGGGCCAACAAGCGGTTTCACCGGCAGATCCATCTGGCCTCTCACAACCGTTTTCTGGTTCAGCAACTGGATCTGGTGCATCGGTCGATGGCGCTGATGGCGACAACCTCGCTTGCAGCCGAAGGGCGCAGCGAGATGGCGCTGGCCGAGCATGACCAGATCGTGGCCGCCATCGCAGCGCACGATGGTGAGGCCGCCTATCAGGCCCTGCGCACCCATATCAGCCGCGCTTTCGAGACACGCCTGCGGGTGGATGCCGGAGAGTTGCGGCTGCGGGGCTGAACCGACAGGAATGGAGCCGCTATCGGTTCAGGGATCAGGCGGGTCAAAGTGGCCGTGGGTGGTCTTGTCCCAATAGAACGGATTGCGCACCAACTCCCACGCGGCCTTGTATGAGGCCAGCGCACCAAGCGGAAAGTAGAGGTGCAAGGTGGGCACCCACCAACGGCTGAAGCGGTGGCCCGACAGATGCAGGCCGCGCAAGGCCAGCACCAGATTGACCCCCTCGGTCAGCAAGATCACCCCAAGCAGCGCCAGCGCGCCGGTTTGCGACAGGTCCGATGCAACCGGGTGATAAAAGCCGAACCATGTCAGCCAGAACGACCAGAGCACCGGCACCAGAAGGAACTGCGACAATGTGCACAAGAACAGAACCTGAAAGCCCGCAAAACGCCATGCCCCCAGTTGACGCCACAGCAAAACCGGGTCGCGCATGTGCGTCGCCCACGTCATCATATAGCCCTTGAGCCAGCGTGAGCGTTGCTTGATCCATGGCAGCGCGCGGCAATTCGCCTCTTCGCCCGTGACGGTCTGGATCAATTCCGTGCGATAGCCGTGGCGGTACAGACGGATGCCGAGATCTGCATCCTCGGTCACGTTGTGCGCGTCCCACCCTCCCAGTTCCTCCAGCGCGGCACGGCGAAAAAACAGGGTGGTGCCGCCCAGTGGGATCGGCAGGCCCAAGCGCTCAAGTCCCGGCAGAACCACACGAAACCAGGTGGCATATTCGATGGTGAAACAGCGCGACAGCCAGTTGGTTGTCGGGTTGTAGAAATCCAGAATGCCTTGCAGGCAAGCCACCTCCGGGCTGCGCTGATAGAATCGTTCTACCACGCAGGTGATCTGGTCGGGATCGGGCGCATCTTCGGCGTCATAGACCCCGATGATGGACCCGCGGCAATGGTCGAGCGCGAAATTCAGGGCCCTTGGCTTGGTCTTCACACGGCCTTGCGGTGCCACGACCACCCGCATCCATGGCGGCAGATTGGCCGCTGCAAGCGCTTTGCGGGTCATGCCGTCTTCCTCTTCAACCACCAGAACGATGTCGAGAAGTTCACGCGGATAGTTCAGCAGCCCCAGCCTGCGCACCAGACGGGGTGCTATGTCACTTTCGCGGTAAAGCGCCACCATGACCGACACCACCGGCAGCCGCACGATGGCGGGGGCGGGGTCTGTGGCGCGGGCGGGCAGGCTCGCGCAGATGCCTGCCGCGGCTTTGAGAAGACTTGCCAGCAGCATCGTCAGCACCGCCCATGCGACCACACCCCAGATCACCGCCACAGGCCAGATCAGGCTGATCGTGGCCACCACGAAAAGCCCGAACAGCACCGGGCGCACCATCCGCTCAGCCGTCAGGTGGCGGCAACTTTCGGCATCGGTCACGCGGATTTCCGCCGCCCGCGCCAGACGCTTGCCGCGCAAGCGCAGGATCGTTGCCTCAAGGTCGGGCAGGGGGGCAATGGCGATGGCGATGGGGCCGAAAATTGCGGTCAGATGGGCGCGGTGGCCGTTGAAGTCTTCGGGCTGCGCGGCGGCAATCAGGGTCACCCCCCCTATCTCGCGCAGCGGCAGAAGGCTGTGACGCAGGCAATAGACGCTGCCCAGACGGTCGATCAGTCGCAGGTCAGGTGCCTCGGACCCCAGATCGACAACTTCGGTTTTCCAGTGCCTGGCAAGGGCTTGTGCCAACGTCGGCGGGTCAATCAGCCCGCGTGCCAGCAAGATGTCGCTCAGCCGCCCGCCGCGGCGCGATTGCAACGACAGCGCCTGAACCATATCATCTGCGGACACCAACCCTTCGCGCAGCAGCGCAACACCCAACGTATCTGGCACACCCGGCGGCGTCCGACGCTGCACCCCAAAGGCGACAGGCATCTCGGCGGCCGGAAAAGGGCGGGCACGCAGCAAGGACATGGCACCTCGGCTAGGATCACCTGCCGAGGGTTACATGTGCATGGTTAACAGGGCGTTAAGCCGGTGCAGCCATGCGGCGTTCGCGCATGGCGGTGGCAAACCGCTCGAACAGGTAATAGCTGTCTTGCGGGCCAGGGCTTGCCTCGGGGTGATACTGCACCGAAAACACGGGCTTTCCGGTCAGCGCAATTCCGCAATTCGACCCGTCGAACAGCGATACATGCGTCTCGGACACGCCGCGCGGCAGGGTCTGGCTGTCAACGGTAAAGCCATGGTTCATCGAGGTTATTTCAACCTTTCCGGTGGTCAGATCCTTGACCGGGTGGTTCGCCCCGTGGTGCCCGTGGTTCATCTTGACGGTCTGCCCCCCAAGCGCCAGTGCCAACATCTGGTGCCCAAGGCAGATGCCGAACACCGGCAGATCTTGGGCCAGAACGCCTTTGATCATCGGCACGGCATAAGCACCCGTGGCTGCCGGATCACCGGGGCCGTTGGACAGGAACACGCCCTCGGGATTCAGTGCCAGCACATCATCAGCCGTGGCCGTCGCGGGCAGCACCGTAACCTCGCACCCGGCCGATGCAAGGCAGCGCAGGATGTTGCGCTTGGCGCCGTAATCGATGGCCACGACGCGCAAACCGGGGCCGTTGCGGGGGGTATAACCTTCGGGCCAGGCCCAGCGTTGTTCATTCCAGGAATAGCTTTGGGTGCATGACACCTTCTTGGCGAGATCCATGCCCACCAGACCCTTCCAAGCCCGCGCCCGCGCAACCAGTGCGCCGATATCAAACACGCCGTCCGGATTGTAGGCGAGCGCCACATGCGGTGCACCTTGCTGGCGGATCGCGCGCGTCAGGCGGCGGGTGTCGACGCCGCCCATGCCGATGCGGCCCTTTTTCGCCAGCCAGTCGGTCAGATCTCCGGTCGCGCGCCAATTCGACGGCTCGGTCGGATCCCACTTGACGATCATCCCTTCGGACACCGGATCGCCGGTTTCATCATCCTCGGGCGTCACACCGACGTTGCCGATATGCGGGAAGGTGAAGGTAACGATCTGTCCGGCATAGGACGGGTCGGTCATGATCTCTTGATAGCCGGTCATGGCGGTGTTGAAGACCAGTTCTGCCACTGTCTCGCCCACAGCGCCAAATCCCATGCCGTAGAACAGAGTTCCATCCGCGAGGGCAAGGCAGGCGGTGGGGCGAGCGGCTGAGGAGGTGGGCATGGGCAACGACTCCTGATAGCAAATCCGGGCGAAACTATGCCCCTTGGGCAGCGGGGTCAAGCTCTGGATGCAAATGGATTATGATGTAAAATCAAACGTTTGGAAAGTTGCAGGGCAGTTGTTCTTTGGGGCGAAGCCGGGTACTCTGGGGACTTGTCGGCCATTTGGGGAAAAGGCACCATGTCATTGCGTGATCGGCTTCAGACTTCGCTGAAGGATGCTATGCGCGCGCGCGAGGTGGAGCGGCTGTCGACCCTTCGGTTGATCAACGCCGCCATCAAGGACCGTGAGATCGCGATGCGCGGCGACGGCGCCGAAAGCGAGGTGGGAGAGTCTGACATCATGGCGATCCTGAGCAAGATGGTCAAACAGCGCCACGAATCCGCGCGCGCCTATGAAGAGGGCGGGCGGCTGGAACTGGCGCAAAAAGAGCTGAACGAAATCAAGGTGATCGAAGAATTTCTGCCGCGCCAGTTGTCGGCGGATGAAGTCGAGGCCGCCATCACCGCGGCCATCGCCGAGACCGGCGCCACCAGCATCCGCGACATGGGCCGGATCATGGCAGAGCTGAAAGGCCAATACACCGGGCAGATGGATTTCGGAGCGGTGGGGCCAATGGTCAAGGCGCGACTGGCCTGACAGCCGGGGCTGTGGCACGGGGAACACCCGTCGCCCCTTTGGTCAGACGCCTTGGCGCGACTCGCGGGCAAGGCCGACTGCCTCGGTCAGCACGCGCGCCAGTGAGATACGCTCTTCCTCGGACAGAAAGCGACCGATCTCCACCTCACGCGGGCCACCGCGCAGAGTGAGGTAGTAGGGCACCGGGCCACCCTTTGCGTGGAGGGCCACCTGAACCCAATGGGTGTTGGCCTCCCACTCATGCCGGGCGCCGCGCGGGCCGTCGCGCGTCAGGCTGGTGCGGGTGGGGCCAAGGGTCAGCGCTTCGACAATGGCGCCATCACGGTAACTGCGCATCAGCGCCCACCAGACGCCCCAGATCGCAAGTCCGACAAACGGCAAAATCGCCCATAGCGCAGGCGATCCGATCAGCACCAGAAGGGGCAGTGCCACCAGCGCCACCGTCACCCCGATAAACGCCACAAACCCCCGACGCGGCAAGGAGCGGTAGGGCCACAAATGCATCTGACGCGTGTCGCCTTGGGTGGGAAGCCATTGATAGGGCATGGTCAAAGAATAGGCTGCGCTGCGGAAAAGGAAAGGGGCTGACACTGCGTCCCGCTGACGTGGGGGAGGGCGGCTTTGCGGACTTTACCGCCGTTCGCCGAACTGCAGCTTGTAGCCCACATGAGACGCTTCGAACCCCAAGCCTTCGTAGAAGCGATGCGCGTCCGGTCGCGCCATGTCGGTCGTCAGTTGAACTAACGCGCAGCTTTGGGCGTGGCATTGCTCAATGGCCCAGTCGAACATCGCGCGTCCAATCCCTTCATTCCTCCGGTCTCGGGCCACGCGGACAGCTTCGATTTGCCCTCTTTTCGCGCCACTTCGCGAAAGACCCGGGATGAAGGTAAGTTGAAGGGTTCCCACGACCTGTCCGTCGCTCTCAACGACACAAAGGAACTGATTTGGGTCAGCATCTATATCCGAAAAGGCACTTCGGTATGAAGAAATGTCTCCGATACCATCTTCTCGGTTCATCCCGAGTTCATCGTCAGTAAGCATTCTGACGATTGCGGGAAGATCAATCCCGAGTGCTTTGCGAAAGATCAGTGTCATGAATTTTCCAACTCTGTCTGTTCGGTTGCTCATACCCGCAACGAAAATGTCGGAACAAGTAAAATGGGCCCAAACCCACCTTTGCCGGTGAAGTCACCACCTCTGCTCGTCCGGTTTCTTCTCTTCTCCACAATGCAAAGGGCCCCGGATTGCTCCGGGGCCCTTTCCTGCAGTTCCAGCCGCTTAGTGGACGTGGCTCTTGTCCCAGTCGCTCTGCTTGGGCAGTTGCTCGAACGTGTGTTCGGGCGGCGGCGAGGTCAGGGTCCATTCCAGCGTGTCGGCGTATTCGTTCCAGTAGTTGTTCTCGGTCACGCGGCGCCCGAACTTGAGCGTGTAGAACACGATCCCGAGGAAGAACACGAAGGACGCGAACGAGATGAAGGCACCGACGGACGAGAACCAGTTCCAGTAGGCGAACGCCTCGGGGTAATCGATGTAGCGGCGCGGCATGCCCTGACGGCCAAGGAAGTGTTGGGGGAAGAACGTCAGGTTCGATCCGATGAACATCGCCCAGAAGTGCAGCTTGCCGGCCCATTCCGGGTATTGCCGGCCCGACATCTTGCCGATCCAGAAATAGACGCCGGCAAAGATACCGAACACGGCGCCAAGGCTCATCACGTAGTGGAAGTGCGCGACGACGTAATAGGTGTCGTGGTAGGCGCGGTCCACCCCGGCCTGGCTGAGCACGATGCCGGTCACGCCGCCCACAGTGAACAGGAACAGAAAGCCAAAAGCCCAGAGCATCGGGGTCTTCAATTCGATCGAGCCGCCCCACATGGTGGCAATCCATGAGAAGATCTTGATACCCGTGGGCACCGCGATGACCATGGTCGCCAGCATGAAATAGCTTTGCTGGGTCAGGGACATGCCCACGGTGTACATGTGGTGCGCCCAGACGACAAAGCCCAAGACCCCGATCGCGACCATCGCGTAAACCATCGGCAGGTAGCCGAAGATGGGCTTGCGCGAGAAGGTCGCTATCACCTGACTGATGATGCCAAAGGCGGGCAGGATGATGATGTAGACCTCGGGGTGGCCAAAGAACCACAGGATGTGCTGATACAGGATCGGGTCACCCCCGCCTGCAGGATCAAAGAAGGTGGTGCCGAAGTTGCGGTCTGTCAGCAGCATGGTGATGGCGCCGGCCAGAACCGGAAGGGCCAGCAGGATCAGCCACGCGGTCACGAAGATAGACCACGCGAACAGCGGCACCTTGTGCATCGTCATGCCGGGGGCGCGCATGTTCAGGAAGGTGGTGATCATGTTGATGGCGCCCAGAATCGACGAGGCGCCCGAAAGGTGAACCGCGAAAATGGCAAGGTCCATCGAATAGCCGGATTCCCGTGTCGACAGCGGCGGATAAAGCACCCAGCCCACGCCCGACCCTTGCAGGTTTTCACCCCCCGGGGCAAAGACCGACGCGATGGCAAGCGCGCTGCCCGCCACGAACAACCAATAGCTGAGGTTATTGAGACGCGGAAACGCCATATCTGGCGCGCCGATCTGCAAAGGCATGAAATAGTTGCCAAAACCGCCGAAAAGCGCCGGAATCACGACAAAGAACATCATCAGCACGCCGTGACCGGTGATGAGCACGTTCCACAGATGCCCGTTGGGTGTGCAGTCCGAAGTGGCAGCGGCTGTCAGACGCGCGCCCTCAAGACACATGTACTGCACGCCGGGATTCATCAACTCCATCCGCATGTAAACGGTGAAGATGACCGAGATCAGACCGACGAAGCCGCCGGTGAAAAGGTAGAGGATCCCGATGTCCTTGTGGTTGGTCGACATGAACCAGCGGGTGAAGAACCCGCGCTGATCATGGTCGTTGCCATGGATGGCTGCGTCCGCCATTGGCGTCTCCCGTTATCTGTTGTGCCCTTCGGGCCGATTGCTTTTGCTGCCCGGCGTGCGGTGCCCGCGGATGACTGCTAACCCTTTTCCGCAAAGCGGAGTCGGGACGACACAAGATGTTTACCGTGACGACGGCGGCGGGGCAACGCCGGAAATGCCATAAACCCAAGATGAAACGTCGCAGGGCCCGGAGCGCGAACGGGTGAAACGACACCTCGCATCGGTCAGCCCGCGACCATCATGCCCACGACGATCAGCACCTGATAGTCGGTCTTTGCACAGCCGTCGATGGCGGGCATCGCTTCGGCAGGGGGCATCGGAAAACGACTGAGGGGCACGCCTTGGGGCGTACAGGACTGGCCGTCCTTCACTGTGTAGAGGGCGGCGCGGCAGCGCAGGTGGGTCACGTCGTAAACCGTGGCGCCATCCGACAGCGACCAGCTTTGCGCGCCGTTGGTATCGGGCGCGTCGACGGTCAGGGTCGCGGTCGTCTCGCGCCCGCCGGTCACGACGTATTTGCCGGCGGCAAGGGGGAAGGTCGGCGCCTCCATGATCAGGCCGTTTTCCTCGATCCACCAGGCCTCGGGGTTGAATTGCCAGCCGGCAGGGGCAAGGCCCGCTGCGGCCTTCAGATCATCGAAATTGCGCACGCGCACGCCGCGCGGCCCCGGGTCGATGGCCCAGTGCCCCCAAGTGGCGGCATCAGTGCCCGATGTGGCGGACGACGGGCCCATGGCGGCGATATACTGGGTGGGGATGCGCTGCATCGTTTCTTGCGCGTGCGCGGATGCGCCGAGCGTCAGCGCCCCCAGCATGGCAAGGGCGGCACGGCGGGTGTGGTAAGGCATGGGCGGTCCCTTCTGATCATGGCGGGTGGTCACCAGATCATAGGTCCGCACGGCCAAAAGGCAAAAGCCAACGCGGCCACGCCACGCTTCAGCGAGTGCCGCGCTTGATGCCGTTCTGGCGGGCCACGAAATCGACAAGGTGGGGCACGTAGTCCTCGGGTCCGTTGCCACCGGCGCCATGGGCAAGGGCAAATGAGTTCTTCACGGCGTTGCCCACAGGATTGGCAAGGTTGGCACCATCGGCCATAGCTTCCAGATAGCGCATGTCTTTCAGCGCGTTGGTCAGGGTGAACTTGTGCGCCTCGCGGTTGCCACCTACGGCATAGCCCATAAAGGTCTGGTAAAAGCCGCAGTCCATGCGTCCGCCACGGATGACAGAGTCAAATTGCGTGGTGGAAATGCCGACCTTTTCCGCAAGGGCCAGCGCTTCGGCATAGATCGCGCCATAGCCGAGCGACAAAAAGTTGTTCAAAAGCTTCATCTTGTGCCCGGTTCCGGGAGGGCCGAGGTGCACACAGGTAGTGGCCCATGCGGCAATGACGGGGGCGATGCGGGCAAAGGTTTCGTCCGTGGCGCCCACCATGGTGGAAAGCTGGCCTGCCTCGGCCTGCACGGGCGTGCCGCCCATCGGGGCGTCGGCCATGGCATGGCCTGCGGCGGCCAGCATGGCTGCAAGGGCAGTGGTGGACACGGGGTCGGAAGTCGAGCAATCGATGATCACCGTGCCTGCGCGCAGATGCGGCAACAGCGCGGCCACGAGGCCCTCGACCTGCGGCGAGCCGGGGGCGCAGATGTGAATGATGCTGCTGCGCTCGGCAAGGGTGGCCAAGTCGGCGGCCTCGACCGCGCCCTTTTCAATGAGGTCCTCGACGGGCGCGCGGTTGCGGTGCGCGATTACGGTGACGCAATGCCCCTTGGCCAGCAGGTTGGCGGCAATGCCATGGCCCATAAGGCCTGTACCGATACATCCAATGTCTTCTTGCATGGCGCGCGTCCCTCGTGTTGTTGCCCGCCCGTTGTGCCGTGCCGGGAACGCCGGGGCAAGCCCGTGTCTGGCCATCGCGGGCGCAGTCCCCCCGACGCCGCGGTAGCCCCGGTCCGTTAGGGGCTTTGTCTCAGTTGGCGACCGAACCGAGATAGGCCACCAGATCGGCCTGCTTGGCGCGCAAACGGAAACTCATCTTCGATTTTGCTCCCGCATCGCCGGTCTTTTCCCGCAGCCAGACCGTCGGATCAGTAATATAGGCCACAAGTGATGCCTCATCCCAGACCGCACCATCGGCACCTGCCGAGCGCAAGGCGTCACCATAATCGAAATCCGCGACCCCGGCGACCGGACGTCCGACCACGCCGTAGAGGTTGGGCCCGGTTCGGCCGCCCTTTTGAACTTCGGTCCCGTCTGGAGCGACAATAGCATGGCAGGCCTTGCATTTCTTGAATTCGCCCATTCCCACGGCGGCATCCTGTGCAAATGCGGGCGCGCCAAGGCTGAGGGCGGCGAGGGCGAGGAACAGAGGTTTCATGGCAGTCCTTTCCGGTAAAGGGACAAGCCCTTGCGGGTCATGTGGCGCCTCGATCCCGAAAGGGCAAGGGCAACGTGGGATTGCGGCCACCGGTTCTGCCGTCAGTTGCGGGCGCGCGGGACGCTCATGGAAGATGCAGGTCCGTCGGGGTGCAGGCCGCCATCGGGGAAAAAGCGCGGAAACGTGGTTTGCAGCGCTGCATCAAGATCGGCCATCGTCACCGGCAGCCCCAGATCGACCAGACTGGTCACGCCGTGGTCGCGGATGCCGCAGGGCACGATGCCGGAAAAATGGCCAAGGTCAGGTTCGACGTTGATCGAGATGCCGTGAAAGCTGATCCAGCGCCGCAGTTTCACCCCGATGGCGGCAATCTTGTCTTCGCGGCCGGTCTCGGGGCGGTCTACCCAGACGCCGACGCGGCCGGGGCGCACCTCGCCCGTCACGTTGAATTCGGCCAGTGCGGCGATGACCCAGGCCTCGAGCGCCCGCACGAAACAGCGCACGTCGCGCCCGCGTGCACCGACATCCAGCATCACATAGATCACCCTCTGGCCGGGGCCATGATAGGTGTATTGCCCGCCCCGCCCCACCTTGTGCACCGCAAAGCGGCCCGGATCGGTCAGGTCGGAGTCCTTGGCAGATGTGCCCGCGGTGTAAAGGGGCGGATGCTCCAGCAGCCAGATCGCCTCGGGTGCCGTGCCACGGGCAATGGCTTCAACCCGCGCCTCCATCGCCACCAGAGTCTCGGCATAGAGCGAGAGGCCCGGAAAGATTTCCCAGTCGGGCATCATGTACCTGCGGGTCGGGAAATTCTGACTGTGACGAATCGCAAAATTTGCTAGCCTTCCTTTCTGGAATTTCCCGTAATCCATATTTAGGAGACTTGCGATGAAGTTGAAAGCATTTGCCACCGCCGCGCTTGTGGCCAGCCTGTCCCTTGCTCCGGCTGAAACGGCCCACGCCGACGCGGGGGATGCCATCGCCGGGGCCATCCTCGGTGGTATCCTTGGCCATGCGATTGCCAATGACCAGAACCGGCGCACCAAGACGCAGAGGCGCAGTTCAAAGTCTACCAAATCCAGCAAGCCCTCGATCTCGTCTGCGCAGCGCGAACAGAACCGCGAGGTGCAGACCGCGCTGAATCAGTTCGGCTTTAATGTGGGCACACCAGACGGGTCGATCGGCCCGCGCAGCCGGTCGGGCATTTCGACCTATCAGGCGACACTGGGCTATCCGTCCACGGGCCAGCTTACCGAGTATGAGCGCACCGTGCTGGTCACCGCCTATCACCGCGCAATTGCGGGCGGGCCGCAGGTGAGCCAGGTCATGGCAACGCATCCGATGGGAATGAAGGGGCTGCTGCTTGTGCAGCGCGATGAGATGGCGGGGGTGACCGTGGCACCCGTCGTCGTGCAGCCTGTGGCGCCGGTGGCTGCGGCTGGCGTTATGGCCGCGTTGCCAATGCTGGCACCCGAGGCGCCGGAAGCGGCGGCGCTGCCGTCCTTCATGGGGTCGGGCGCGGCCCAGGTTTCACTGGCCAGCCAGTGCAACAAGATCAGCCTGATGACCAACACGAATGGCGGTTATGTGACGGCGGCGGGCATGTCGGACCCCGGCTTTGCGCTGGGCGAGCAATTCTGCCTTGCACGCACCTATGCCATGACCACGGGCGAAGAACTGGCGGCCAAGGTGGCGGGCTTTACCCCTCAGCAGATCTCTGATCAATGCGCGGGCTTTGGCCCCGTACTGTCCGAGCACGTGGCCGCCCTGTCGCTGCGGACGCGCGACGAAGTGCTGACGGGCGTCAAGGGCTTTGTGCTGTCGTCGGGGATGGCCCCCGCGCAGCTTGCGGGTACGGCCAAGGTCTGCCTTGGGGTGGGCTACACCACCGATGCGATGGACGTCGCGGTGGGCTCGGCGCTGCTTTTGACTGCAATGGGCGAGGCGGGATATGCCGAGTTGCTGGGCCATCATCTGGCGCAGGGGTTCGGGGCCACAGTGCGCCCGGATCTGGCGGTCGACTGGTATGACATGGGGCTGGATGCAATGGGCAAGGGCGGGGCGGTGTTTGCTCCGGGCCTGAATGACCGGGGTGCCGTGATTCGCAAGGCGGCGTACACAATGGCGGGCCGCGCCGAGGATCTTGCACCCATCGTGCCCGCCGCCTTGCCGCAATTCGCCGTGGCCCCCGTAACCGCAACGGCCCCCTGAGCCCGAAGCGGACCGCGCGCCACGCGCAGGCGCGGGCCATGCGCGCGCGGCATCGGGCAGGGGGGCAGAGGTGAAAATCCCCCTTTCCTTTGTGCGGGCCATTGGCTAAACAGCCGCCATTCGGGCCGTGTTTGCGGATGTGGCGGAATTGGTAGACGCGCAGCGTTGAGGTCGCTGTTCTTTAATCGGAGTGAAAGTTCGAGTCTTTTCATCCGCACCATGGCCTGAAGGTATGAATGGGGCGCACTGCAGAGATGCAGGCGCCCTTTTTCGACATCGAGAAATCCCCCGGCAAGCGCGGTATGCGCAAGGGCGCCAAGGCCAATTTTGAAATGGCCCTTATGGCCGATGGCATACCTGCTGGCGATGTTTATGCGATGCTTGATGCGCCTGAAGGGGTCGACCGCGCGTTTGCGATGCCCAACAAGATCAAGGCAGACACGATCTGGTGGGAAGCGGGCGCCCCCAGCCGCCACAGCTGCTGGCTGACGGCGAGGTGGCCGTGACGACCGCCTGTAACGGCCGGATCTTTGCCGCCGCTGTGGCCGAGGGCAAGTCCTTTGCCACCGTCCGGGATGGTCAGGTGGACGAATACGACCTTTATGTGATCCCGAAGGGCGCGCCGAACCTTGAGAACGCCAAGAAGTTCATCACCCATGCCACCGATATCCAGCGTCTGGCCGATCAGGCCAAATACATCGCCTATGGGCCGGCCCGCAAATCCTCGGGTGCGCTGGTGGGGATGTATCAGGACGGCGAGACCGAAATGGCCTCCTTCATGCCCACCTCGGAGGCAAACCTGACGAACGCGTTGGCGTCGAGCTATGAGTTCTGGGCTGATCGCGACACCGCGTTGAATGAGCGGTTCAACGCGTGGCTTGCGTGCGGGGCGTGACCCCAACCTGACAGAACCGGGTTTCGATCCGGATTGTGAACAAGATCCGGCCGCCCTACGGCAGAACGTGCAACCAGACCCACGTGGTTGCGATGGACAGCGCTGTCGCCATCAGCACGGCCGTGGCGTTCACCCGTTTGGCCACACCGTACATATGCGCAAAAAGGTAGGCATTTACACCAGGTGCCATGGCGGCCGTGATCACGGCCGAGCGCAGGGCAGGGGTTTCCAGCGCAAAGACCTGCGTGCCCATGATCCATGTGATGCCGGGATGCAGCACCAGCGACACCCCGCAGACCATGGCGATGGTGGCGCGGTCGCCTTCGGGGCGATAGCGGAACAAGACGCCGCCCAGACCAAACAGTGCTGCCGGAATGGCGGCGCGCGCCATAAGATCGACCGCGCCCCATATGGCCCCCGGCAAGGGCACGCCGCCGAGGTTGACCGCAAAGCCAAAGGCGATGCCGATGACCAGCGGTTGCGACGCCACGGCGCGCAGAACGGTCTGGCCAAGCACAACCGCCGACAGGCCTTGGCCCCGTGTGCGCGTCCATTCCATCACGCTGATGCCAAACGCGTAAAGCAGCGGCGAGTGGAGCGAGATGATGGCGAAGTTACCTTGCAGCGCCTCTGGCCCATAGGCGCGTTCGGTGATCGGAAGGCCCAGCAGCAGCGTGTTCGAGAACATGCAGGCAAACCCGATGGCGACACTGTCGGTCATCGGGCGCCTGAAAATCAGCTTCGCGCCCAGAAAGCCCGCCGCAAATCCCGCAAAAGCGCCGGTGTAGAACGAGACGAGCAGACTTGCTTCATAGGCCGCCGAAAGATCAAGCTGCGCAATCGAGCGGAACAAAAGGCACGGCACCGCAAAGTTCTGCGCGAACGACATGAGTCCGTCTACCGCGTTTTCGCCAAACAGCCCCGTGCGCGCCGCCGCATAGCCAAAGCCGATGACCAGAAACACCGGCAAGATCACGTCGAGAAGCGCGCTCACACGACAAGCTCGATCACCATGCCATCATGCGCGGGACGGATGTGGGCGGGAAGTTCAGCCTCGAGTGTCGCAAAATCAAGGTCGTTGTGCATGTTGGTCAGAACCGCCCGCACAGGGTTCGCCCGTGCGATCCATTCCAGCGTCAGGGCCAGATGGGCGTGGGTGGGGTGGGGCTTTCGACGCAGCGCGTCCACCACCCAGACGTCCAGCCCGGTCAGCAAGGGCCAATGCGCCTCCGGAATGGCCACCGCGTCGGGCAGGTACGCAAGCCCCCCGATACGAAGCCCGAGTGCGTCCATCGAGCCGTGGTCGCATACAAACGGTGTCAGTGCGATCTCTCCGCCTGCGCCCGCCACTGAAAACCGGCCGTGAATCGCATTCATCGACAAGATGGCCGGATATGGCGAACCCTCGGGCTGCACAAAAGCATAAGCAAAGCGCGAAAACAGCGCGTCTTGTGTGGGGCTGTCAGCCCAGACCGGCAGAATGCGGCGTATATTATACACAACCTGGCGCAGATCGTCGATGCCATGGGTGTGGTCGGCATGAGAATGGGTGTAGACGACGGCATCCAGCACGCCCACGCCCGCATCCAGAAGCTGCGCGTGCATGTCGGGCGTGGTGTCTATCAGAACGCGCGTGGTGCCGTGGGCGCCCAGACGCTCGACCAGCAGCGAGCAGCGTCGTCGGCGGTTCCTCGGGTTTGCGGGATCGCACGCCCCCCAGTCGGCGCCCACTCCCTCGGGTCCGAGGCGGGGCACCCCCCCGGATGAGCCGCAGCCAAGAATGGTAAAGCGCAGTCTGTCCATCAGGCGGCCTTGGAAAACAGGCGGTTGAAGTTTGCGGTCGTGCGGGCTGCAAAATCATCCGCCGTCAGGCCAAAGACCTCGGCGCCCCTGGCGGCTGTAAAGGCGGTGTAGGCGGGCTCATTCCGGCGCCCGCGATGTGGAACGGGAGCAAGATAGGGGCTGTCGGTCTCCAGCAGGATGCGGTCAAGGGGGGCACTGGCAAAGATGTCGCGCAAGGCCCCGCTTTTCGGGAATGTGGCGATGCCCGACATCGACAGATAGAACCCCAGATCCAGCGCCACGCGGGCCAGCCCCGCACCGCTGGAAAAGCAGTGCATCACGCAGGCATAAGGGGCATAGCGATAGCCTTGGGACAGAATGGCGGCCATGTCGTCGTCAGCGTCCCGCGCGTGTATGATCAGCGGCAGTCCGGTTTGCTGTGCCGCCTGGATATGGACGCGCAGGCTGGCTTTCTGGATCTCGGCGCTTTCTGCCGTGTAGTGGTAGTCAAGTCCCGTCTCGCCCACGCCCACGAACTTGGGGTGCTGCGACAATGCGACAAGCTGGGCCACACTAGCCATCGGTTCTTCTGCCGCACTCATCGGGTGGGTGCCTGCTGCGTAAAACACGCCCTCATGTGCCTCGGCGATGGCGCGCACAGCGGGTTCATTGCGCAGGCGGGTGCAGATTGTAACCATCCGGCGCACACCGGCGGCGCGGGCGCGGGCAATCACGTCGGCGCGTTCGGCGTCGAAATCGGGAAAGTCGAGGTGACAGTGGCTGTCGACAAGATCGGGGGGCATGCTTGTGCTCATCTGAGGGCGAGCGCTGCCGCCGTCTCTTCAAGTTTGAGAAAGCTATCCATCAGAAGCGCGGCAGGGTCAAGGTTGACGGCCCGGCCCCGCCGGGCGCGCAGTGACAGGGTCTGGGCAAGATCGGCCCATGCGCGGGCGGCACCCGCATGCGGGACAAGGCGTGCGATCAGGTCGGCCTCACCCTTTGCGGCCTCGGGCGGCAGGGTGCGGCTGACCCCGGCGCGGGCGATGCGCGCGAGCAGCAGATCAAGCAAGGTCACGATCAGATCAAACCGTTCGTCGGCGCCTTTGCCCGCCCCGGTTTCCGCCAATACCAGCGCACGGGGCCTGTCCAGCCGGGGCAGGCCCGCCATCAGCGCCACGAGGGATTGATAGATGGCCAGCCCGTCCAGATGCGTCAGGCGAAAGGCCTCGCCGACCGAGCCGCCCGCAAGCGCCCCGAGCGCCGGAACCGATGCGGGATCAACCGAGCCCCCGGCCTGTTCCAGCGCGCGGGCGAGCGGTTCCTCGGGCAGGGCGGTCAGGCGCAACACCCGGCAACGCGAGCGGATGGTGGGCAAAAGGCGGTGCGGTTGATGGGCGATCACAAGGAACGTGACTTCGGCAGGAGGCTCTTCAAGCAGTTTCAACAGGGCGTTGGCCGCACCTGTGTTCATCTCATCCGCCGCGTCGATGATGGCGACACGGCGCCCCCCATCGGCGGCAGAGAGGGCAAAGAAGCTTTTCATCCGTCGTACCTCATCTACGCGGATGTCGGCGGACAGGGCAGACCCGGTCAGGTTCGCACCCCGGCGCAGCAAGAACAGGCGCGGTTCGGCCAGTTGCCGCATGCGGCGCGCAACGGGGGCATCAGCCGCGATATCAAGAGTATCGGGTGGCGGCGGTGCAAACATGCTGCCCTCATCCCGAGGGGTTGCCAGCAAGAACCGGGCAAAGCGCCACGCAAGCGTGGCCTTGCCCACGCCGCGCGCGCCGGTGATCAGCCAGGCGTGATGCATCCGGCCCGACGCGTGCGCCCGCAGCAATTCGCCTTCGGCCGCCGCATGCCCAAAGAGGTGCGGGGTTTCGCGCGGGTGGGGGGCGCCCTCCAGCCGGTCAGGTTCTGGAAGCTCAACCGGGGCTGCCATCAGCGCGCGTCGGTGCAGGCAGCCAGCACATCGGCGGCGACGGCATCGGGATCGCGCGCGCCATCAATCACCACAAAGCGCGGGTTGGCGGCGGCCAGCGTCAAAAACCCTGCGCGCGCGCGGGTCTGAAAGGCAAGGCCCATATCCTCGAACCGCATCTCGGACCCGGCGCGGGCAGTTGCGCGGGCAAGTCCCACGGCGGGGTCGAGGTCGATCAGAATCGTCAGGGCAGGCTCGGTTCCGATCATCATGTCATGCAGGCGGTCTACGGTTTCGGAAAGATCACCGCGTGTGAGGCCCTGAAACACCCGCGTGGAATCTGCAAAACGGTCGGTAATGACAATCTCGCCGCGCGACAGGGCAGGGTGTATTGTCTTTTCCATATGGTCGCGGCGGGCGGCGGTGAACAGAAGGATCTCGGTCTCGGGTGACCAGCGGTCGGGATCGCCCTCAAGCAACAGACGCCGGATGTCTTCGGCCCCTGCACTTCCCCCCGGTTCGCGCGTCAGGACAACGGCATGGCCCCGGTCGCGCAGCGCCTGCGCAAGACGCCGGCACTGGGTCGATTTGCCCGATCCGTCGATACCTTCAAAACTGATGAAACGCGGCCCCATTCCCCGGCCTTATCAGGAGCCGGGCGCCCCGTCGAGGTAGCGGGCGCGCAAGGTTCCCGCAGCCGTGGTCAGACGTTTGACAAAGCCGCCCGCCGCCACATTCGACTCGGCTATCAATGGCACGCGGGCGTCGGGCAGATCGGGGATGTGAATGATCATCTCGGCCACCTGATCCCCCGCCTTGATGGGCGCGCGCAGCGGGCCTGTATAGACGACCTCGGCCGTCGTGCCCTCTTGCACCAGCGCGGGCACAAGGCGTGTGACATCCGTAGCCGAAACCAGTCCTACCGTGTTGGCGGCCCCCATCCAGACCTGTGCCTCGGCCACGCGGGTACCGGCCTTGACCAGCGTTTTCTGCGCGAACTGGCGAAACGCCCATGACACGATCCGCTCGGCCTCTTGGGCGCGGGCCTGTTCCGAGGCAAGGCCGGTGATCACGAACATCACCCGCCGGTCACCCTGCCTGGCCGAGCCGACAAGGCCATAGCCCGCCTCTTGAGTATGTCCGGTCTTCAGCCCGTCGGCGCCGATTCCAAGTGCCAGCAAGGGATTGCGGTTGTTGGCATTTGCGGGCGCGCGATCCTTGTAGTTGAAGGTGGTTTCGGCAAAGATCGGGTAGTAATCGGGGAATTCCACGACCAGCCTTGTCGCAAGGATGCCCAGATCGCGCATCGACATGCGGTGGTCGGGCGCGGGCCAGCCAGAGGCGTTGGTTAAGGTCGAGTGTTGCATGCCAAGCGCCTTTGCGCGCAGGGTCATCTGCTGGGCAAAGGCATCCTCGGTGCCCGCCAGCCCCTCGGCCACCACCACGCAGGCGTCGTTACCCGAGTTCACGATTATTCCGTGGATCAGATCCCTCACCGTGGGGCGGTCGGTTTCTTGCAAGAACATGGTCGATCCGCCCATCGCCTTGGCGCGGGCTGATACTGGGAAGGTGGTCTCCATCGTCGCGCGCCCATCGCGCAGGGCCTCGAACAGCATGTTGATCGTCATCAGCTTGGACATCGAGGCGGGGGGCAGCGGCACATCGGCGTTCTTGTCCAAAAGCACCGTCTGCGTCGTCACGTCATAGACCCACGCGGCACCGGCACTGGTGTCAAAGCCCTGGGCATTGACCGACAGGGCCGCAGAGCAGGCGATCATGATCATGGTCAGACGGGCAAGCAGGGAACGGAACATGGAACCTCGGGGGGGTTGGTGTCAGCGTTTCAGGAAATAGGCATCGGGAAAACCAAGGCCCTTGGCGCGGGTCAGGGCCGCCGCGTCGCCGCGCGTGGTCACCGACCAGAGCGCCTTGCCCCTGCTTTCCTCACGCGCGACGTCGGCGGTCAGGCCCGCCTTTTTCAGTGTGGCCGCGGCACGGTTGGCGTTGTCCTCAACCGAGAAGATGCCGATCTGGATGGTGCGCCCGCCGGATCCCGCAGGTGGGCTGGTGGTTGCGGGCGCGGGGGCTGGGATGGCCGGGGCGACAATTGTGGCCGCGGCGGGCAAGCCGTCCGCACGGTCAATCGCGGCGCCAGCCCCTGCGATGGGGTCCAGCGCCACGGTTTCGACAGCTTCGGAACTGTCCAGAATGGGTTTGGTCGCATCTGTCGTGACCGGGGCCTCGTCGCGGCGCAGCGCAGTTACGGTCAGCGCGGTCGGCTGGCCCGCCAGAATACCAAGGGCCGCTGCAGTATCGGACGAGATCTGGAGCTTTGGCCCGGGGTTCTCGATTTCGCGCCGGAACAGGGCGCCGATCACGAACTTGCCGTTGGCGTCATTGCGGATGATCACGCGCTCGGGGTCTTTGGTGTCGGGCGAGGCGACCCAGACGCCGCCAAGGCTGGGGCGGCCATCCCAGAGCGCTTGATCGGTGACCTTGTAAATCTCGGGCGCTTCGACGTCGCGGTCCACCAGTTTTGTGGATTTTGACGACGCAACGCCCTGATCCGAGGATCCGTCGTCGGCAGATTTCCTGGCAAACGGGTTGTTACCGTTCACGCAGGCCCCGAGGACCATGGTTGTTACCGCCATCAGGAGCATGTTCCTGATTTTTGCCTGTGCCATTCTCAGCCCCCGATAAACGCAGGTTTTTCCTGCGCTAGCCCCTTGTCCCGCCATTCGGCGTGATCTTTATACGCTGCAAAAGTGATGATTTGCGCCTGCATCATAGCCGTCTGTCGCCAATGTGGAAAGGGCGTGTGGCGTAATCGGCAGAGATCGACACGCAGTGTTGACCAAGACCCCCTGCGCGCGCACGGGCACCCCGCCCGCGCCCGACGCAAGAATGGCCATTTGGGCGCGACCGCTCAGCAACAGTCCAGGGCCGGACAGCAGACCGGAGAGCGCCACACCCGGCAACCCTGCGTTCCGGCGATCATGCAGCCGTGGGTTCATCTGCACCGGTTCCATCACAGGGATCTCCCGCCTGCCCGCGCCCTTACAGGCGGAACAGCGGAAGTCCCGAAAGCGCCTGCGCAAAGACAGCAGCAGTCAGCGCCGCGTAGGCGAGCGCAACCCAGCGCAAAGGCTGCACACCAAACCCATTGCGGTCGAACCACACCCCCACAAGCGGCAGCACCTGCATGGCATGCAGCGCCAGGAAATGAGCGGGGCGGATATCGCCCACGCTGCCCGGCTACGCGCCATCGCGGCGCAAATGCCAACAACATTTCCGGACATCACGCCAAAAAGTTCCGTCAGGTTTGGTTGATTCAGAGATCAGGCGGTGAAGGTGTAGCCTATTCCGTGAACCGTCCGGATATACTGGCTCGCCCGCCCTTCAACGTGCAACTTGCGGCGCAGACGGCTGACGAGTCCGTCGATGGCACGATCATAACTTTCCCATTCGCGCCCCTTGATCGCGTTCATCAACTGGTCGCGGTCGAGCACTGTTCCTCGGCGGCGCAGCAGAGCCAGCAAAAGGTCGAATTCAGCCGTGGTCAACTCAATCTCACCATTCGTGACGTGCAACAGCCGCCGCGCAGCTATGGAAAGTTGATATTGGTCAAACTCGAAATCTACCGTTGGTGTGGAAGGCACGGCGACAATTCCTGGCTTTTCCGGAACCGGGCGCGGAATATTCGTGCGCCGGTGAACGGCATTGACCCGAGCAGTCAACTCGCGCACGCGAAACGGCTTGGTTACATAGTCATCGGCCCCAATCTCGAGTCCCACAACATGATCAGTCTCGCTTGCACGACCCGTCAGGATGATGATTCCCCGGTTCGTGCTCAACCGCAATTCTTTGATGAGCGCAAAGCCGTTGCCATCGGGAAGGGTCAGATCCACGAGAAAAACCGCAACGTCGTTCTGGGCTTGCAAGGCGCGAAACTCGGCGATCGTCGAGGTGGTCAGCACAACGTACCCTTCGGTTTCCAGCGACATGCGCAGGAGTTCGAGGATGCCCGGTTCGTCATCGATGGCCAATATGAGCGGCTTCATTTGTCACCTCCTCTGGCGGGGATAGTCACATAACCTCCCCGTCACGAAAGCGGGCAAAGCTTACCGGCGTCACCACATAAACCGGGCCCGAGTTTCAGTTAGGAAAAAACAGATTCGACCGACCTTTGCTACCAGAGCGTGTATCGCAGTTTCCGACGCAAACTGGAAGCAAAAGAAGTTGAAAATTTGAAAATTTTGACATATTTTTAAAATCTTTATGTAACAAATACATAGCTTGAGGTCAAGACTCGTTGAGTTTGCACTTGCGGCACTTCAGGGACAGCATGGGGTCTGGCCGACGCGGGAACCTTTTCTGGCTGTCGGATGCAGGAGTTCCGAAGACCGTCCGGGGAACTGCTCCAGCGCCGGGGTCAAGTCTCTGCTGAGAGGAGAGGGTCCGGGCGGGACACTTGGGGACAACGAAATCCGCAAGGGAAATTCGCCCGAAAGCCCCTGCCCGGGGCAAGAGCCCTTGAAGTGAGCACACGTCAGAAGACGAAGAAATCCGCGCTGGTCAGGGCAAGGGCGGGTTGAAGATCAGCGAAATGGACCGCCGCTCTGGAGCCTGATCCATCAGCGTCGAAAAACAGTTTTCCCGTGTCGGTCTCATAGATGATCCGCTGGGTAAAACTGGTGGCGAGGCCCGACAGGTTCGCCGTGAAGGCCGAGGCAGCCAACGTTCCGCTGGCAAGCCCGGTAAAGATCGCGTTCTCCAGATGGATCATATCTTCCACGACATTGAAATCGACGATGGTATCGACATTTGTGGTACCCAAGGTCGCATTGAACACGAAGCAGTCTGCGCCCGCCCCGCCAAGGAAGGTGTCGTTCCCCAGCCCCCCGTTGAGTGTGTCATTGCCTGCGCCACCGTCCAGCCGGTTGGCGCCGCTGTTGCCGGTCAATATATTGTCAAGGTTGTTCCCAAGAGCGCTCGTGTTCCAGACGCCCGTCAGGGTCAGGTTTTCGATGTTGGCAAACAAGGAGTGGGTCACTGAAGCAAAGACATGGTCGATCCCCTCATCTGCCAGTTCGATGAACGTTTCCCCGCTGTTGGTATAGTAGGTGTCGTTGCCGGCGCCGCCGATCAGCGTGTCCTGGCCGGCACCGCCGTCAAGGATGTTGTTCCCGGCATTCCCCGTCAGCACGTTGTTCAGCGCATTGCCCGTGGCCGTTATGTGGCCATTGCCGACAAGAGTCAGGTTCTCGAAGTTCACGCCCAGCCTGTAGCTGTAAGCGCTGATCACCAGATCCAAGCCTTGCCATTTCGCTTCGACCAGCGTGTCGAACGGATCGACGATGTAGGTGTCGTTTCCCGCCCCGCCGACCAATGTATCGGCACCTGCACCGCCCTCCAGTGTGTCGTTGCCCCGCCAACCCGACAAAAGATTGTTGGCGGCGTTGCCGACCAGGCGATTGTCCAACTCGTTGCCCGTGGCGTCGATCGCGGCTGCGCCAGCCAGAGTCAGGTTTTCGACATTGGCTCTTAGCCACGTGGTTCCGGTGCTGATGACATGGTCGATGCCGCGATATTCTTCCTCGGTCACCACATCGGTCCCGTCAGTGAGGTAGGTGTCGTCGCCCGACCCGCCGACCAATGTATCGGCACCTGCACCGCCCTCCAGCGTGTCGTTACCCTCCCAACCTGACAGCAGGTTGTTGGCTGCGTTCCCCACCAGCCTGTTGTTCAGCGCATTACCGGTGGCATCGATCGCGGCTGCGCCAGCCAGAGTCAGGTTTTCGACATTGAGGCTAAGCCACGTGGTTCCCGTGCTGATGACATGGTCGATGCCACCACCTGCCACTTCGGTCACCACATCGGTCCCTTCAGTGAGGTAGGTGTCATCCCCGAACCCTCCGGACAGAGTGTCGCGGCCACGGCCACCGTCGAGTGTGTCATTCCCTGCACCCCCGCCCAACCAGTTGGCAGCCGCGTTGCCGATTATGACGTTGTTCAACGTATTGCCCGCGCCATTGATCGCCGCTGAACCCGTCAGGGTCAGATTTTCAAGATTTGAGCCAAGCGTGTAGCTGAAATTTGCCTCTACGCGGTCAATCCCCCCGCCCTGAACCTCAATGATCGTGTCCCGGGAGTCGATGATGTAGACATCGTTGCCGCCTTCGCCCACAAGCGTATCGGCCCCGCCGTTTCCGATCAGGGTATCATCGCCCAGACCGCCTGTCATATGGTTCGCAGCGTCGTTGCCTGTCAGAAGGTTTGCAAGGGCGTTGCCGCCCCCGTTTATGGCCGCCAAGCCGCCAAGGGCCAAAGCAAAATCGGTCTGGGCCAACGTGTAGGTGACCATCGAGACCACTTCGGGACGTTCAAAAACCAGCATCAGAACCTCGTAGGCCCCGATGGATGCCGTGATCGTGTTGGCGTTGAAGATCTGCGCCTCATTCAGGTCGCGGATCTCGGCTCTGACGTCATGTTCGGCGTAGTAGGGAACACTGACCGTTCCCCCGCGGTACCCAACGTGCCTGCCGTCGCTTGTCGCCATGTCGACGCCGATCATTTCCGCCGAGGTCAGGACGAACCCGTCGACAAGCCCCGAGACGTCAGCCTGAAGCTGCATCCGGGCCACGTCCCGCGACGAAAGGTACATCACCACCGTGGACTGCGACCCATAGGCCGAAATTTCCAGCCCCGCCGTTGTATCATTCACATCAAGCAGGTGCAGCCCTGTCAGGTTCGCCGCCATGTGCTGCAGTGCAGCCCCTGCCGGGGTCAGGTAGGGGGCACCGTTCAGCGCGCCCGCCAGTTCCGTGGTGCGGCTGCTCAGCAAGGGCCACGTAAAGGCCTCGTCAACCCCCATCTGGATCATGCTTTCGAACTGGAACAAAAAGGCCCCGGCGCCCTTCAGGCCATACTGTGCCGCGTTGTCGGCCTGAATGTTCCATTCGGTGATCACAAGATCCTTGTCGGTGTAGCCGGCGTCGCGCCAGAACTGCATGTCGACGTTGATCTGGCGCAAGGTGTCGCTGCTATACGTCAGATCGTTGGCATCGGTCGCCAGATAAAAATGCTCAACCAGCCCGGTGACGGCGCTTTTTGCGCCGGGGTTGATCTGTTCGATGATGTCGGTGTTGGACAACTCGACCTTGGCGTTCCACTTCAGCTTGCCATTGGTGCCAAAGTCACCGGCGTCCAATCCAAGCTCGGCCAGCAGTGCCGGGTTGCTGGTCGCATTCAAACTCCCATACAGCCCATTCGCCTCGAATTCAGACCCCCATGGCCCACCCATCTGTGCGAGGATACCGATATCGCCTACGGCAGACTGGCCAAGCACCTGCGCGATGGCATCCTCAATCACAGGCGCAAGTGCATTGACGACCCGTCCGTACTCGGTCGAGGTCATCTCACCCGACCCCCAATATTCATTGCCCAGTTCGAATGCCTTGATGATGTCGGTGACGGTGACATTCCCCATCTGCTTCAGGTCCTCGAGGGTGTTCGTCACAAACGTTTTGACCTCGGCTACTTTGGCGGCGTCAATGAAGCGATTGCCATGGCCGTCGGTCGCCGATCTGAACATTTCCCGCGTTGGGATCACGATCGTGACCTCACTTCCGGTCGTCTTGGCAAATTCAAGGAAGCCATCCATCGGGGTAAGTTTGCGCCCCTGATCGTCAAAGGCCCGGTTTGGGTCGGTCATATCGAACGACTCTTCGGTCATGGCACCGCCCGGAAAACGCAGCCCGGTTACGCCTGCAAGCGTAATCGCGGCTGCAAAATTGCCATCGGTCGCCGCGCTGTAAAATCTGGTCAGGTAATTTGTCGAAAACATGCCAGAATTGACAATGTTGCCGCTAACCGAAGTGTCGTCGATGCTGATCTGAACCATTATAGCCCCCATTCAATTCAATGGAGGTCTAGGGCGCGCATGTTCCTGAAGTTGTCTCGGGGCTTGAAAATTTTGGTGAGCCTGTGCAGAGATGCGCAGCAATATTTTCAAAAGTGGATTGGCATGAGTTTTTGTGAGATTTCTTGTCTGA
>JBBRBJ010000032.1:0-37942 GCA_038205925.1 Rhodobacterales bacterium
CGCTCTTGGACGAGAGCTCGCCGATGCCTGTGGGCGCACTGTGGTGGTGGCAGGCTCGGTTGGTCCGACCGGCGAGATTTTCGAACCGATGGGGACCATGACTCATGCGTTGGCGGTCGAGATGTTTCACGAACAGGCCGAAGGGTTGAAGGCGGGCGGCGCAGATGTGCTGTGGGTCGAAACCATGTCGGCCGCCGAAGAATACAAGGCGGCGGCGGCGGCGGCCGCGCTTGCCGGGATGCCGTGGTGCGGCACGATGAGCTTTGACACTGCTGGGCGCACGATGATGGGTACCACATCGGCGGCGATGGCAGAGATGATTGAAAAGTTGCCCAATCCGCCCATTGCATTTGGCGCCAATTGTGGGGTGGGGGCGTCGGACCTGATGCGCACGGTTCTGGGCTTTGCCTCGACCGGCACCGAACGTCCGCTGATCGCCAAGGGAAACGCCGGCATCCCCAAGTATCAGGACGGTCACATCCACTATGATGGCACACCCGAACTGATGGCCGAGTATGCGGTGCTGGCGCGCGACGCAGGCGCGCGGATCATTGGCGGCTGCTGCGGTACGATGCCCGAGCATTTGCGGGCCATGCGCGCGGCACTCGAGCAGCGCCCCAAAGGCCCGCGCCCGACGCTCGATCAGATCTCGGCGCATCTGGGCGGGTTTTCATCGGCGTCCGACGGCACAGATGGCGCCGGGCCCGCCCCGCGTGAACGCCGCGGACGCCGCAGCTAGAACAGCGACAACTGGTCCCCCGCCTGCGCGGGCGGGGTGAACAGGTCCATCCGCAGGGGCGGCATTTTCTGCACCAGCCCAAGTCGTTTCACGGCCGTGTCAAACCGCCGCGCCGTCAGGTCTGACCACGGCCCTTCGCCTCGCATGCGGCGCCCAAATGCGGGGTCGTAGTCGCGCCCCCCATGTATCTCACGCACACGCGCCATCACCTTGGCCGCGCGGTCCGGCGCGTGGCGCGCAAGCCATTCCTGAAACAGGGGCGAGACCTCGCGCGGCAGACGCAGCGCGATCCAACTGGCGGCAACGGCACCGGCATCACGGGCGGCGCTCAGAACCCCTTCGACCTCATGGTCGGTCAGACCCGGGATCACGGGCGCCAGCATGACGCGCACCGGAATGCCCGCATGGGCAAGTTGCCGGATCACCGCAAGCCGCCGCGCTGGCGTGGGCGCCCGTGGCTCCAGCCGACGCGACAGGCCGGGGTCCAGCGACGTGACCGACACCCCCACGCGCACCAGTCCGCGCGCGGCCATAGGCGCCAGAATGTCGATGTCGCGCGCAATCAAAGTGCCCTTGGTGGTGATTGCCGTCGGGTGATGGAACTCTGACAGCACCTGCAACACTTGCCGCATCAGACCCAGATCCGCATCGCAGGGCTGATAAGGGTCGGTGTTCGTCCCCAGCGCCAGCGTCGCCACACGGTAGCTTTTGGCCCGCAATTCGCGCGCCAGCACCTCGGCAATTCCGGGCCGCGCAATCAGCTTTGTCTCAAAATCCAGACCCGGCGACAGGTTCAGAAACGCATGGCTGGGCCGGGCAAAACAATAGACGCACCCATGTTCGCAGCCACGGTAGGGATTGACAGAGCGGTCGAACGGCAGATCGGGCGAGGTATTGTAACTGATGGCCGAGCGCGGAATTTCCGTGCGCACCTCGGTGCGCACCAGCCGCTCGTCCTCGGGCATGTCCCAGCCATCGTCAAAGGCCTGGCGCTGCGTGCCTTCAAACCGTCCCGCGGCATTCGATACGGCGCCGCGCGCACGCGGGCGTTGGCCGGGCATAAGTGTAGGATCCTTTGGATGCATCCGCGCTATGTGAACACAAAGGGAACGAAATTCAAGCCACCTGTAGCGCAAAACCCTTGCTGTCGGCTTTGCTTCGGGGCATGTCGGAAAACGGAAAGTGGCGGTGCGGGATTAGGATCATGCACAGTTACAGCAATATCTGCAGCATAGGTGTGCCATGGCCGACGACGACGAAATCATCCTGTCTGAACTGTCGGACGATGAACTTGTGCTCCAGATGCATGACGACCTTTACGATGGCCTCAAAGAGGAAATCGAAGAGGCCGTGAACATCCTGATCGCACGCGGCTGGACACCCTATGACGTGCTGACCAAGGCACTTGTGGCGGGCATGACGATCGTGGGTGCCGATTTTCGTGACGGCATCCTGTTCGTGCCCGAGGTACTGCTCGCCGCCAATGCGATGAAGGGGGGAATGTTCATCCTGAAGCCGCTGCTCGTCGAAACCGGCGCGCCGCGTATGGGCAAGATGGTCATCGGCACGGTCAAGGGCGATATTCACGATATCGGCAAGAATCTGGTCGCCATGATGATGGAAGGCGCCGGATTTGAGGTGCGCGATCTGGGCATCAACAACTCGGTCGAGAAGTATCTTGCCGCCCTTGAGGAAGAGCAGCCCGATATCCTTGGGATGTCGGCCCTGCTGACGACCACGATGCCCTACATGAAGGTCGTGATCGACACGCTGAAGGAAAAGGGCATGCGCGAGGATTACATCGTGCTGGTCGGCGGCGCGCCCCTGAACGAGGAATTCGGCCGCGCCATCGGCGCCGACGCCTATTGCCGCGATGCAGCCGTTGCGGTGGAAACCGCCAAGCAATTCGTGGCCCGCAAGCACAACCAAGCCTAGGGCCCCAAGGCGTCAAACCGTCGAGAACCCTTTGCCAGGTGTCTTCCGGCAGGTCTTTTTGTCCTCTGCAGGCCCGCTGCGCTGCAAATCTGCCGCAACGTGCCTGAGTTTTCGGGGGTTGGAATCTGCATCAAGGAGGACCATGTTGAGAGTCATGAGGAGGATCACGATGCCCGTTCCCCTGTTTCTAGGCTTGATCAGCTTTGTTATCGCTGCCGCAGGTGCCACGCTCGCGCTGGCGTTCTGGGCCGAGGTGCCGATGGCCGCCATAGGCTTTGCGGCCCTTGCCGGTACCTTTGCTCTTGGCGCACGGCAGTGGCGCTGACACCCGACGATGGTGCGCTGACCACTCTTGGCCTGCCACCGACCGGGACAGGGCGCATCTTGCTGATCGCCTGTGGCGCGCTCGCGCATGAGATTCTGGCACTTAGCCGCGCCAATGGCTGGGCACATCTGGATCTGCAGTGCCTGCCCGCAAATCTTCATCTCTATCCAGACAGGATACCCGCAGCGGTCGAGGCTGCCATCACAGCGCGCCGCGCCGATTATGACGATGTCTTTGTCGTCTACGCCGATTGCGGCACCGGCGGCAAATTGCTTGAAAAGTGCGCGCAGCTGGGTGTCTCCATGGTAGAAGGCCCCCATTGCTATTCGTTTTTTGAAGGCAACGCGGCTTTTGCTGACAAGACGGAAACCGAATTCACCGCCTTTTACCTGACCGACTTTCTTGTGCGTCAGTTTGACGCTTTTGTCTGGCGCCCCATGGGTCTCGACCGCCATCCGGAACTTCGCGACACGTATTTCGGCAACTACACCACGCTGATCTATCAGGCCCAAACCAATGATTCCGCTTTGGATGCCAAGGCGGAAGACTGCGCAAGGCGGCTGAACCTGACCTATGAACGCCGATTTACCGGCTATGGCGACCTTGCCCCCGCGCTCGCCGCGGTTGCAGCCGCCCGCGTGCTGATCTGAGTGGTCGCCGTGCGGTATCAAAGCTTGGTGGCGACGGGCCTATACAACCCGGGTGGGGTCGAGATGCCGCGTGCGGCGTCACTTCTGACCGAGGAGCCAAAGGGGTGCCAAGCCGTCGCAGCCGCGGTTGCGGGGGTGGAGCGCTAGGCCAGCAACGCATGCGCGGCCTGCCGGGCCGCATCGCTGACCTTGTCGCCAGACAGCATCCGCGCAATTTCTTCAACCCGGTCGGCAGGTGACAGCGGTACGACGGTCGACAGGGTTTGCCCGTCCTTTACTGCCTTTTCCACCCGCCAGTGATGCGCGCCGAGGGCCGCCACCTGCGGCGAATGCGTCACAACCAACACCTGTGCTGTGTCCGACAACGCCTTCAGCCGCCGCCCGACGGCATCGGCTGTCGCTCCGCCCACACCGCGGTCGATCTCGTCAAAGATCATCGTAAGTCCAGGCGTGTCGCCGGTCAGACAGACCTTCAGCGCCAGCAGAAACCGGCTGAGTTCACCACCCGAGGCAATACGGTTCAGCGGGCCTGCGGGCGCACCGGGGTTTGTGGCTACAGTAAACGTCACCTCGTCGGCGCCATCGGGGCCGGGTTGGGCCTCGGTCACTTCGGTCAGGAACACCGCGCGTTCCATCTTGAGGGGGGCCAGTTCGCCTGCCATTGCCATGTCCAGCCGACGCGCAGATACGCGCCTCGCAGCGGTCAGTCGCGCCGCTTCGGCCTGAAATCCCCGCGTCGCGTCGGCTACAGCCTGCTGCAAACGGCCGATCCCGGCCTCGCCACTGTCAAGGGCAGCCAGCCGCGCCCGCAAATCCCCGGCAAAATCCCCCAGATCGTCGGGCAGGACCCCATGCTTGCGCGCAAGGGCCCGGATGGCAAACAGCCGCTCTTCCAGCGCCTCAAGCTCGGACGGGTTGAAATCCAGCGCGGCGAGGCACCCCTCGACGCCCGCTTGCGCCTCGGACACTTCGGCCAGCGCACGGCCAAGGGCTGCAAGCGCGCCTTCAAGCATGCCGTCAGCGCGGTCGGCGGCCCCTTCCAGCCAGCGGGTCGCGTCGCGCAAAGCTGCCTCGGCCCCATTGTCACCGATCATCTGCAGCGCGCGCACCACATCGGTACGGATGCGCTCAGCGCCCTGCATCGTGCGGCGGCGGGCGTCGAGTGAGGCTTCTTCGCCCGGTTCGGGGCGCAGCTTGTCGAGTTCTGCGACTGCATGGCGCAGGAAATCCTCTTCGGCGCGGGCGGCCACCAGCGCGGCCTCGGCCTCGGCCAAAGCGGCACGCGCGATCCGCATCGCGGCCCAGAGCGCGCGCGCCGGGGCCAGATCCAGCCCGGCAAACGTATCAAGCAGCGTCCTGTGCCCACGTGGGTTCAAAAGGCCGCGGTCATCATGCTGGCCGTGCAGTTCCACCAGCACATCCGACAGGGCGCGCAACACTTCGCCTGACACGCGGCGGTCATTGACATAGGCAGTCTTGCGGCCATCTGCGGCATTCACGCGGCGCAAGATCAGATCATCCTCGGCCTCAAGCCCCGCGTCTTGCAGCACCCCGCGGGCAGCATGGCCAGGCGGCAGATCGAACACAGCCGTCACCTCGCCTTGCACGGCCCCGGCGCGCACCAATTCGGCCCGGCCCCGCCAGCCCAGGACGAACCCAAGCGCGTCGAGCAAGATCGACTTGCCTGCCCCGGTTTCACCCGTCAGCACGTTCAGGCCTGGACCAAGATCCAGAACCAGACGGTCGATGATCAGGACATCGCGGATATCAAGACTGCGCAGCATGGCACTTCACCGCCCGCAGGCGCATGACATCAAAGCCACTCGCCCTTGACCATCTGACGGTAGACAGACCGCAGCCAACTGTCGCCCTTGGCCTCGGGCGCAAGTCCACGCCCCTTCAGCAGGTTGAAGCTGTCTTGATAGAACGGCGACGACTGGTAGTTGAAACCAAGGATCGCGGCCGAGGTTTGCGCCTCATCCGTCAGGCCCAGACCAATATAGGCCTCGGTCAGGCGGTGCAGGGCTTCGGCGGTGTGGGTCGTTGTCTGGTAGTCCTGCACCACGGTGCGAAAGCGATTGATCGCCGCGGCGTAGTTCCGCCGCTTGAGGTAATAGCGCCCGATTTCCATTTCCTTGCCGGCCAGATGATCAAAGGCCAGATCGAATTTCAGCATGGCCGAGCGGGCATAATCGCTGTCAGGATACTGTTCGATCACGGTGCGCATCGCCTGCAGCGCCTGAAAAGTCAGGCCCTGATCGCGGCCCACTTCGTCGATCTGATCATAATACGACAGCGCCATCAGATAGGCTGCATAGGGTGCATCATCATCCGACGGATAGGTGTCAAGGAATCGCTGCGCGGTCGAGCGCGCCTCTTCATAGTCCTTCGCCTTGTGCTGGCTGAACGCGGTCATGATCAGCGACCGTTTGGACCATTCGGAATAGGGATAAAGACGCTCTACCTCTTGGAAATACCGGATCGCTTCCTTGGGCTTGGCGCCGCTTTCCAGCGTCAACTCACCCTGCTTGTAGATTTCCTCGGCGGTATAGCTGTCAAGCGGCCGTTCATTGGTGCCGCCACCACTGCAGGCCGCAAGCATTGCGATACAGAGTGCAAGACCTGCCCACCGCGCGCCGGATTTTCCGCCTGCCATCGTCTGCCTATCCATCAAACCACCCGTGGCACACCCATTCTTGAAGGGCACGCCTGTCTTACCGGCCTCTGTTAGCACAGAAAAATCCGGGGCGCAAAACGCCTTTGCACCCCGGCGCATGGCTTTGTCAGGTCGTGGCTGGAAGGTCGCGGCGATGTACACCGACGCCGGGCAGCTTTCCGACGGTTTGCGCCGAACATTCCACCATGTGCCACGAATCCGCCCGGGCAAAAAGCGCCCGCAACAGTTTGTTGGTCAGCGCGTGACCGGCCCGAATGCCCGTATAACGGCCCAGAATCGGCCCACCCGCCAGATACAGATCCCCCATCGCATCCAGCATTTTGTGGCGCACAGGTTCATCCGCGTGCCGCAAGCCGCCGGGGCTGAGGATCTGGTCGCCATCGAACACAACCGCGTTTTCGCCGGGGGCACCGCCAAGGGCCAGACCGTTGGCCTGCATCGCCTCGACATCGGCGCGGCGGCAGAAGGTACGGCTATCGCACAATTCGCGCACAAAGGCGCCATTCGACAGGTTCAGATGCTTGGACTGATGGCCAATGGCGGCGTCGTCAAAATGAATCTGGAAATCGATTTCCAGCATGTCAGCAGGTTCCAGCCGGGCAATTGCTTCACCCTCGCGCACCTCGACCGTCTTCAGAACCCTGATGGCGCGCACAGGCGCCGTCTGCTCGATCAGGCCGGCTGCCAGCAAACCCTGAACAAAGGGCGCGGACGACCCATCAAGGATCGGAACCTCGGGGCCGTCAATCTCGATCACCGCATTGTGGATGGCACAACCGGCAAGGGCGGCCATGATATGCTCGATGGTCGACACCTCGGTGCCGGCCACGTTGCGGATCAATGTACACAGGCGTGAGGGGACGACCTGATCCCACTGGGCCGCCACCATGGCGGTGCGCGGTTCGACATCGGTGCGCTTGAACCAGATCCCGAGGTTGGCCGCCGCTGGCCGCACGACCATGCGCACGGGCACACCCGAGTGCAGGCCCCGGCCTTCGAACACAGCAGCAATTTTAAGCGTATTTTGCAAAGACCAACCCCTGGCGACAATAAGATACAAGCCCGTCCGGCATTGCCACACCAAACGCTGGTAAACTAACGTGTGTTGGGGGCAGAAGCCAACTCACGCTTTGTGACGCTCTGTGACATAAACTGCCTTTTGCAAGCCACTGTTTTAAAATGGAAAAGCCCGCCGTTGCGGCGGGCTGTCCAAGGTTTGCGCACGTTTCTTGTCAATTTGCCTGACGGCGCAGGAAGGCTGGAATTTCAAGACGTTCCTGATCCGCGTTCAAGTCCGGCTCGTCGTCATACGAGGTCATCGGCGGCTGAGCGCGGGCCGGGGCGGCACGGTCAGTGGTGTCGTTATGACCACCGCCTGCCATGCGATTGATCAACGATCCGATGCCGAAGCGGGGACGCTGCCCTTCGGCGGCCGGGGCTTTGGGGGACGCGGCGGTTGCACCGCGGTGGTCTTGCGCCGCGGGGCGTTGCTGACCGGCCTGAGCGGGCGACTTGGACACTGCGGCCTGCAGACGGGCAAGCGCCTCGGGCGACGGGCTGCCCGGCGCGCGCGGGCGCGGCGCAACAAAGGCTGCGGCATCATCGGTCATCGACATGCTGCGTTGTTGCAAGGCGGGTTGCTGGGGCTGAGGGCGATACACCGGGGCAGGAAGTACGCCTTCGGCATCGTCCTGCGCATAGGTATCGTGATCCTCGGGGTCGAACAGTTGCGGCTGCGGTTGCGGCGTGCGCTGAACCGGGGCGGGTTGGGGTGCGGGGGCCTGCGGCGCCACCTGCACTGTCAGCGGCATCTCGCGGCGCGGTTCGGGTGCAACGGGCGTCGAGAACTGGCTAGGCAGCGGGGCCGCCATCGAGCGGCGGGCAACGGGCTGCTCGGCCTTGGCCACGGCGACGTCGATGCCGGTCGCCACGACCGACACGCGCAGCGTGCCTTCCATGCTGGTATCCAGGGTCGACCCAACGATGATGTTCGCGTCGGGGTCTACCTTTTCGCGGATGATGTTGGCAGCTTCGTCCAGTTCAAACAGTGTCAAATCGTAGCCGCCGGTGATGTTGATCAGAACACCCTTCGCGCCATGCAGGCTGATCTCATCCAATAGGGGGTTGGCAATGGCCTTTTCGGCGGCCTGAACCGCGCGATTTTCACCAGACGCCTCGCCCGTGCCCATCATCGCCTTGCCCATCTCGTCCATCACGGCGCGGACATCGGCGAAGTCGAGGTTGATCAGGCCGGGTCGCACCATCAGATCGGTCACACCCTTTACGCCCTGATACAGCACGTCATCAGCCAGCGCGAATGCCTCGGTGAATGTGGTTCGTTCATTGGCCAGACGAAACAGGTTCTGGTTGGGAATGATGATCAGGGTATCGACGACCTTTTGCAGCGCCTCGATGCCCTCTTCGGCCTGGCGCATGCGCTTGTTGCCCTCGAACTGAAAGGGCTTGGTTACAACGCCCACGGTCAGCACGCCCAATTCGCGTGCGGCCTGCGCGATAATCGGCGCGGCCCCCGTGCCGGTGCCGCCGCCCATGCCCGCGGTAATAAAGCACATGTGTGCACCCGCCAGATGGTCAACGATTTCCTCTATGGTTTCCTCGGCGGCGGCAGCGCCCACGGTTGGTCGCGCACCTGCCCCCAGACCTTCGGTCACTTTGATCCCCATCTGGATCTTTGACGTGGCGCGGGACTGCTGCAGCGCCTGCGCATCGGTGTTGGCCACGACGAACTCGACCCCTTCAAGGTTCTGCTCGATCATGTTGTTGACGGCGTTGCCGCCCGCCCCACCCACACCAAATACGGTAATGCGGGGCTTAAGCTCTTCGCGCTGAGAGGTCATGATGAGGTTGAGTGTCATTGTGCCGATCCGCCTGTTTCTTGTTGTGCTGCCAGGAATCGCCTTGCCGCCGATATCGTCTTGTTCGTTCGCCCGCCTTTGTCCGTCCCAAGACCGAAGGCCGCCGATTTAAACCTCAGGGTACCTGCAACACCGCCCCACGTCACCAGAAAAAGACGCTTCTGCTACAAAATATAGCGCGTTTCGTGGCATTTTCAGCGGTATTTCGCCGAATCAGCAGCATCTTGTGGTTACCAGTTGTCCTTGAACCATTTCACCACGCGTTTCATCGACCGCGCAGGATAACGCTCGGCTGGAATTTCAAAATCCCACCACTCGTCTTGCGGGTTTGCCGCAAAGAGGCACAGGCCCACGGCCGACGAGAACGCAGCCCCCGTCGCCGCCTGCGGCAAGCCCTGCACGCGCAGCGGACGGCCAAGGCGCACCCGCTGGCCCAGGATGCGGCTGGCCAACCCGTCAAGGCCGGGGATCTGGCTGCCGCCACCGGTCAGCACGATCTGCTGGCTGGGCAGGCTGTCAAAACCCGCCACATCCAGTCGCACGCGCACTTCTTCCAGGATTTCCTCGACGCGCGGGCGCATGATCCCGATCAGTTCCGTGCGGCTGATCTGGCGGCGGTCCTTTTCCCAATCGCCCGAGTCGCCACCCACCTCGATCATCTCGCGGTCATCCATGCCTGTCGCATGCACGCCGCCGTGCTTGGTCTTGATCCGCTCGGCCACCGCCATCGGCACCATCAGCCCTTTGGCGATATCGGACGTCACATGGTCGCCGCCCATCCGCACCGCGTCGGAATAAATCATGTGCTTCTTGATGAACACCGACAGCCCGGTCGCCCCGCCGCCCAGATCGATGCACGCCGCGCCCAGTTCCTGCTCATCCTCGACAAGGCTGGAGATGCCCGAGACATAAGCTGAGGACGCGAGCCCCGCGAGTTCCAGATCACAGCGCTGAATGCAGTGCAGGATGTTTTGCACAACGGTCGCATCGACCGACAAAAGGTGCATGTCCGTGGCCAGCCGGTTGCCGATCTGCCCGCGCGGATCGCCAAGGCCACTGCGGTGATCGAGCGCAAAGTTCACCGGCTGTGCGTGCAGCACCTCGCGCCCCTGACCGATGTCGGGCACATCGCAGGCTGACATGACACGCGCCACGTCTTGTTCGGTCACGACCGAATCTTCGAGTTCAATCTCGCCGGCCAGTCCATAGCTGCGCGGCTCGGCCCCGGCAAAGCAGGCGATCACATGATCAACCCGCACATTGGCCATCTTTTGTGCGGCCTGAACGGCGGTGCGCACAGCGCGCTCGGTCTCGGCCATCACCGAAATCTCGCCAAAGCGCACCCCGCGCGACCGTGTGGTGGCAGCACCAATCACCCTGAACGAGGATTGCCCCGCCATTGGCCCCACAGTTTCGTCGCTCTGGTCTGCAACCCCCTCGAACCGCAGGATCAGGCAGGCGATCTTGCTCGTGCCAATGTCCAGAATGGCAATCACACCACGCTGCATGGCCGCGCGCCGCATGTTCCGCATCGCGCGCTGCGATTTGTAGAGGTCGGTCATAGCTCGCTCCCGCTGGTGTCGATGCCCTGGGCCTGACGCATCTGGTTCAGCGCCGTTGGCGCCAGACGCAGGACAGGACGATGATCGGTCCGAAGGTCGACCGCGAGCACATCGCGGCCAAGAAGGTCATTGGCCTGATCCAGCGCCATCAGACGCTCCAGGGCTGGCACCGGGTTGGTGGCAGGCAGCAGGATGCGCTGGTTGCGGTCCAGCACCAGATCCCAGCGCCGGTCACCGGCCCGCACAAGGCCACGCAGGCGGGCCTGAATTGGACCGGCGGCGGACAAAAGTGCCATTGCCTCGGGCGTGGCTGCATCTGCGCCCTCGCCCGCGATCAGCGGCAGGTCCGGCCTGTCGGTGCGGGCCGACAGGCTGGCCACCCTGTGCCCCGAGGCATCGAGCATCTCAAGTGCGCCCTCGCTGCGCCACAGGACAACCGGCACACGTTCGGTGATGGTCACCTGCAACACCCCGCCCGACCGTACCATCAGTTCGGCGCCTGCCACTGCATCCAGCGCTCCGATTCGTTCGCGCGCCGCATCAAGATCGATGTCGAACGACGACAGCGGCAGCGTCAGGTCCAGACGGGCACGAACCGCATCCGCCAGATCCGCCGATGCTCCCTCGACCGACACCAGCCCCACCATGAATTCGGGCCGGTTCTGGAACTGCGTGCGAATCTCGGTCAGACCCCCTTCGATGGCGTCGCGCCTCGCCTCGCTGGCCAGCGTCAGCCCCACAACCATCGCCAGCACAAAGGCCGGGATGCCTACACGAAACAGCACGCGAAACAGGGGCGTCAGCCACAGGCGCTGCATCCGGTAGGCCCATCGGGAGGGCGCGGGATCGCGCCGCACACCGGGCGCGCGGGCCCCGTGCAATTGTGTCCGGTGTGGTTGGGCCGGGTGATGGCGCGACGGGCGCTCGGCGATCAGCGGTTGCATGATGCGTCCCTCACGATCCAGTCGCACAATGCGGGAAAATCGATGCCACACTGCGCCGCCTGCTCGGGGCTGAGCGAAGTTGGCGTCATTCCAGGCTGCGTGTTGGTTTCCAGTAAGATCAGGCCATCCAGCCCTTCCCCTTCGTCCCAGCGAAAATCGGTCCGGCTCAGGCCACGGCAGCCCAAAGCGCGGTGCGCGCGCAGGGCATAGTCGAGGCAGGCAGCTTCGATGTCTGCGGGAATGTGAGCTGGCAACTGGTGCCGGCTGCCACCCGGTTTGTATTTGGCATCATAATCATACCAGCCATCGGTCAGAATATCGGTCACGCACAACGCCCGGTCGCCCATCACCGAAACGGTCAGCTCACGCCCCGGCGCATAGGTTTCCACCATCACCAATTCGGGCATCGTGTCGGCCAGACGCGGAGCGTTGCTGCCCGGATGCACGATATATACCCCGACAGACGAGCCTTCGGCATTGGGCTTGACCACATAGGGGGGCGTCAGGACATGCCCTTCGGCCACCTGATCGCGCGGCACCAGAACGCTGTGAACCGTTGGCAGGCCAGCGGCGGTGTAAATCTCTTTGGTGCGCTGCTTGTCCATCGCCAGCGCCGAAGAGAGAACGCCCGAATGGGTGTAGGGGATCCCCGCCCATTCCAGCAGGCCCTGCACGCAGCCATCTTCGCCCCAGCGGCCATGCAGGGCATTGAACACGACATCGGGTTCGATTTGCAGCAGATGCGCATGCAGGTCGCGGCCGGCATCCACCTCGACCACGTCATACCCCGCCTCGCGCAGCGCCTCTGCACAGGCATGACCTGTGACCAAAGACACCTCTCGTTCCGCCGAGAGGCCACCTTTCAGAACCGCAACACGGGACATCCTGCTCGATGCGCCCGCCATTTTCTGCCTCGTCCCGGGTCTTTGCGACCCGTGTTATTCTGCGCCCGGTTCACCGATCCGCATGATTTCCCACTCTAGCGTGATCCCACTGGTTTGGAAAACCTTTTTTCGCACCGCCTCGCCCAGATTTTCAAGATCTGCGGCAGTGGCGCCGCCGGTGTTGATCAGAAAGTTCGCGTGCATGTCAGACATCCGTGCGCCGCCGATCTGCGCGCCGCGCATTCCGGCGTCATCGATCACCTTCCATGCCTTCAGATGCTGGCTGTCATCTGCCCGCCCGGTTGACGAAAACCCGGCCGGATTGCGGAAGGTCGATCCCGCGCTGCGCGTACGCGTGGGCTGCGAGGCATCACGACGGACGATCTGGTCCTCCATTCTTGCGTGCAACTCCTGCGGGGTGCCCGTGCGGGCACGAAAGGTGGCGGCGGTAATCACGGCGCCCCCGGGCAGGGTCGAGTGGCGATAGCCAAGGCCGAGCGCCTCGGGCGGCAGTGTTTGCACACCGCCTTGTCGCGTGACGATACGCACCGATTGCAGCATATCGGCCACATAAGCACCGTAACAGCCTGCGTTCATGCGCACGGCACCGCCGATGCTGCCCGGAATGGTGCGCAGAAACGTCAGGTCCAGCCCCGCGTCGGCCGCCCGGCGCGCCACATGCGCATCCAGCGCGGCGGCCCCGGCGGTGACCGTGTAACCATCAATCTCAATGGCACTGAAAGCCCGCCCCAACCGGACCACCACCCCCCGCAGACCCCCGTCGCGCACGATCAGATTGCTGCCCACCCCCATCGGAAAGACAGGAACGGCAGTGTCCAGATCGGCCAGGAACGCCGCCAGATCGGTCTCATCTGCGGGTTGGAACAACCACTCCGCAGGTCCGCCCACGCGCAGCCACGTCAAGTCCGCAAGGGGGCGGTTTGGGGTGAGTGTACCGCGAGGAGTGGGAAAGGTCATGAAAATCCCGTATCTTGCACAGGTCGGTGATGTCCGGTTCGAGGGCGATTTCAATGCTTGGCCTGATCAACGCACGCGTCTGGCTGCCCGCGACTATTCGGCGGGCTCTCCCCGCGGGCGGCGAAGCCAGCGCCACAGGTGGATCAGCGGCCAGCGCAGAACGCTGGCGCCGCCTGCAAGGATCAAAAGGCCCCAGATCGGACCTTCAACCTTGGTCACCCAGCCCAGAAGCGGGATGCCGATGGCGATCAGCACATAGGCGGCGCGCCAGTGGTGGTCGCGGCTGGGGAAGATCGCGATCACGTTGGCGGTGATCAGCCAGACCAGCGCGGCGATCAGGGGGGTGCTCATGTTCAGGTCTTTCCCGATGAAGGGGTTCTGGGGTCAACCACAGGCATCCCCATGGCACGGCGGGCAAAATAGATCAGCGGATTGCGGAACATCGACAGGAAGGCGAACACACCGAAGGCCAGCCACATCCAGCCATGCGTGTATCCGATCCAGCCGAGCAGAACCGGGGCCGCGATCAGCAGCGCCACGCCGGGGACCATCTGGCGGCGCATCGGCAACAGGGCCACCCCGGCGGCGGCGACGACCCAAAACGCGCCCAGAACCAGCGGCACACTCATGCGGCGCGTCCCAGCAGTTTGGCGGGCAGATTGTTGGCCCAGGCGCTGATGTTGCCCGCACCAAGGCAAACGAAGATATCGCCCGGACGGGCCTGCTCACGGAACAAGCGGGCAAGGTCGTCCTCGTCCAGAATCGCGCGGGCGTGACGGTGGCCATGGGCGATCAGCCCTGCCACAAGATCATCGCGGCTGGCGCCGGGGATCGGGTCTTCGCCTGCGGCGTACACCTCGGCAATGCCCGCCACATCGCTATCGTTGAAACAGGTGCAGAAATCTTCGAACAGCGACGACAGGCGCGAAAAGCGGTGCGGCTGGTGCACGGCGATCACCCGGCCACCCGGAGTGCCCGCTGTGGCCTGACGCGCAGCCCGCAGGACGGCGGCAATCTCGACCGGATGGTGGCCATAATCGTCGATGATGGTGACGCCATTCACTTCGGCCACCTTGGTGAAGCGGCGGTTGACGCCGCCAAAGCTGGCCAACGCCTCGCGGATCTGATCCTTTTTCATGCCAAGATGCCGGGCGACGGCCACTGCCGATAATGCATTCGAGACGTTGTGATCGCCGGGCATCGGCAGGGTGCACCCGTCGATCATCGACGGCGCCCCGGCGTCATCCAGCCCCTCGCCCTGCAAGAGAATGTCGAAATGCGCGATGCCGTTTTTATAGGTCAGGTTCACGGCGCGCACATCGGCCTGCGTATTGAAGCCGAAGGTGGACACCCGGCGGTCGGTGATGCGGCCGACAAGGGCCTGCACTTCGGGGTGGTCGGTGCAACAGACCGCAAGACCGTAGAACGGGATGTTCGAGACAAAGTCGTAGAATCCTTTGCGCAGGGCGTCAAAGGTGCCCCAATGCTCCATATGCTCGGGGTCGATGTTGGTCACGATGGCGATGGTGGCGGGCAGGCGGTTGAAGCTGCCATCGGATTCGTCGGCCTCGACCACCATCCATTCGCCGGCTCCCGCACGCGCGTTTGACCCATAGGCATGGATCACGCCGCCGTTGATGACCGTGGGGTCAAAGCCGCCCTTGTCCATCAGGGCTGCGACCATGGTGGTGGTCGTCGTCTTGCCATGCGTGCCCGCGATGGCGATGTTCGAGCGCAAGCGCATCAACTCGGCCAGCATCTCGGCACGGCGCACCACGGGAAGCTTGCGACGCCGCGCTTCTTCCAGCTCAGCGTTGCCCTTCTTGATCGCGCTCGAAATCACGATCACCGCCGCCTCGCCCAGATTGGCTGCCGATTGCCCCTCGAAGAACACGGCGCCCAGTTTCACCAGACGTTCGGTGATCTTTGATGCCTTGCTGTCAGATCCCTGCACCGAGTAGCCCAGCGTCAGCAGCACCTCGGCGATGCCCGACATGCCAATGCCACCGATCCCGACAAAATGGATGGGGCCCAGTTCCAGAGGCAGTTTGGTGGCGGCATTCATGGGCGCTCTCCGGCGGCAAGGTGGTCAACTAGGGTTATCAGCGCTGAGGTGGCATCGGGTCGGGCGTGGCTCAGGGCGTTGGCGGCCATGCGGGCAGCCCCTTCGGGCGTGCCCAGCACCGTTGCGATTTGCGCGCCAAGGGTGGGGGCGTCAAGCGCGGATTCAGGGATCAGGATGGCGGCCTCGGCCCCCACAAGGCCCCGCGCATTCGCGGTCTGGTGGTCGGCGGCGGCCACGGCATAAGGGATCAGGATCGCAGGACGCCCGATCACCGCAATATCGGCGATGCTTGAGGCGCCCGCACGGCTGATCACCAACTGCGCCTCGGACAGGCGGGCGGGGATGTCGGTGAAAAAGGGCTGGACATCGGCGCGGATGCCCGCGTCCATATAGGCCGCTTGCACACGGGTCACATCCTCGGCCCGCGCCTGATGCGCCACGCGCAGATTGGCGCGCAAGGCATTTGGCAGGCTGGCAATGGCCGCAGGCACCACGTCCGACAGGATACGCGCGCCTTGCGACCCGCCGATCACCAGAACGCTCATCGGATAGTCGCCGGGGGGAATATAGCCCGCGCCTGCGCGGTCAAGCACCGCCTGCCGCACGGGGTTGCCGGTGTGAATGCCGCTGACGCCATCGGGCAAGGTGGTGGGCCAGGTGCCACAGGCGACCGTGTTCACGCGGGTCGCGAAAATCTGGTTCACCCGGCCCAACACGCCGTTCTGTTCATGGATCATGCGCGGCAGGCGCAGGGCCCATGCGGCGCAAAGGGCGGGAATCGTCGGGTATCCGCCAAACCCCACCACGACCGCAGGACGATCACGCAAAAAAGAAAACGCAGTGCCAAGCACGCCACCCGCCACGCGAAAAGGCACCAGAAGTTTTTCAATTACGCCGCCCCGCGCGAACGTGGCCGAGGAGACCTGCGCAACCACCACCTCGGGAGGGAAACCGCCCGCATAGCGCGCACCCCGCGCATCGGTGGACAGCTTGACCCGCCAGCCCCGCGCGACCATCGCCTCGGCCAGGGCCTGTGCGGGAAACATGTGCCCCCCTGTGCCCCCGGCGGCGATCAGCAAAAGCGGCGCATCGGTCATCTGCCCCCCTTGTCAGCGACCACGTCGCAGCAGATCGCTCATTTGCGCCTGAGGGCGGGTGCGCGTCAACGCAAGAAGCATGCCGACCGTGATGCCCGCGGCAATCACCGAACTGCCGCCATAGCTGACGAACGGCAGTGTCATGCCCTTGGCGGGCAAAAGACGCACCGCGACGCCCATGTTGATCATGGCCTGTACGCCAAAGATGCACGCAAGACCGGTGCCCGCAAGGCGCACGAAAGGATCACGCTCGCGCATCAGCCGAAACAGCGACCGCACGACAATGGTGGTGTAAAGCGCGATGATGATCAGAACCAGGATCAGTCCGTATTCCTCGGCCGCGACCGCAATGATGAAATCGGTGTGCGCGTCGGGCAGCGTCCACTTGACCTGACCTGCGCCCACGCCCACGCCAAAGAAGCCGCCCTCTTGTATGGCATTGGTGGCATAGCCGATCTGGCTGCGCGGATCAATCTCGGGGTTCAGGAACCCGTCGATGCGGCGGGCGAAATGTTCGGATGATTCGTAGGCAACAGTCCCGCCAAAACCGACCATTCCCATCACAAGCGCAATCAGCGTCATCGGAGCGCCCGCCACGAAATAGATCACACCCCAGCCAAACAGGATCAGTGCCGCCTGCCCGAAATCGGGCTGGATCGCCAACAGCAGAACCAGAATCAGCGTCAGCGCGAACGAGGCTGATTTTCCGGGCGGGCCGTTGATGTCCTGGCTTGCGGCCATCAGCCACGCGACAATCACCATGAAACCGGGCTTCAGAAACTCGGACGGCTGGAACGAGGCAAAGCCAAACGAAAACCAGCGCACGGCGCCTTTGCCGAAATCGGTGCCCGCAAAGGGCAGCAGCGCCATCGCGACGAACGAAAGCGCAAAACCCATAACCCCGAGCCGACGTATCATCGCGGGCGGCATCATTGAGAAGCCCACCATGACAATCATCCCGAGGCCGCCAAACACCGCCTGCCGTTGCACATAGTAGAACTCGGGCAATCCGTTACGTGTGGCCAGCGGCACCGAGGCTGCAAGTCCCAGCAACAACCCGATGCCAAACAGCACGAGGATTGCCGTCAGCGAAACCTTGTCGATGGTGCGCCACCAACGTGGAAGCACAGGCTCGCCGACCCGTGAGGGCATTGAGCCATAGACCATTTCAGTCATGGTAAAACCGCCTGTATTCGCCTGCACTGCCGATCGCCCGGGTTTGCCCCGGATCAACTGTGACTCTAGCCAGAAATTCGCCACATGGCCAGCACAAAGCGGCGGCGCAAGACCCACGATGACGCAGGGCAAGGCCGCCTTTCGGGGACGGGGTGGGTGGGTGGGCGGCGCCGAAAGGGGGCCTTTATCCGATCAGAGCCTTGACCTGCGCCACAAAATCCTCGCCGCGCTTCTCGAAGTTCGGATACTGGTCAAAGCTGGCGGCGGCGGGGGCCAGCAGGACCACATCGCCCGGTTCAGCTTCGGTCGCGGCGGCGGTCACGGCGCGGGCCATGGTTTCGCAGATCTCGTGCGGGGTGGCGCCGAGTTGCAGGGCAAAATCGCGGGCAGAGTGTCCGATGAGATAGGCCTTGACCACCTGGCCCAGATGCGGGGCAAGGGCCGCGATTCCGCCCTCCTTGCCCAAGCCACCCGCAATCCAGCGAATCGCCGGGAACGCCTGCAGGGCCTTGGCCGCGCTGTCCACATTGGTGGCCTTGCTGTCGTTGACAAAGCGCACGCCGTCCTTCGTACCCACCAACTGGCTGCGGTGCGGCAGTCCTGCAAAGCTGTGGAAGGCGCCCTCGATCAGCTTGGGCGCGATCCCCAGCGTGCGGCAGGCGGCATAGGCGGCGCAGGCGTTCTGGTGGTTGTGCGCCCCCGGCAGGCCCGGGATGCTGCGCAGATCAATTGCGCCCACCTGCCGCCCCTTGCGCCATTCGGCCAAAAACCCCTTGCGCGCAAAGACCGACCAGCCGAACCCTTCAAGCTTTTGCCCCGACGAGATGCGGATCACCCGGTCATCGGCAGGCCCCACGGCAAGCTGGCCTGCCAGAAACCGGCCCTCATCCTCATCCACACCCACAATGGCGCGGTCGGGGCCACCTTCGGCAAACAGGCGCCGCTTGGCCGCGAAATAGCCGCCCATGCCGTTGTGCCGGTCCAGATGGTCGGGCGAAAGATTGGTGAATACGGCCACATCGGGCGTCAGGCTGCGGGCAAGATCGGTCTGATAGCTCGAAAGCTCGACCACGATCACCTCGCCATCCTGCGGCGGGTCGATGTCCAGCACACCGCGCCCAATGTTGCCCGCCATCTGTGTGGGGCGGCCGGCCTCGGTCAGGATGTGGTGGATCAGCGCTGTCGTAGTGGATTTGCCGTTCGATCCGGTCACGCAGATCACGCGCGGCGGCGTCTCGAATGTATCCCAGGCACCGTCGGCAAGGCTGAGGAAGAACAGGCCGATGTCATTGTCGACCGGAATGCCAAGATCCAGCGCACGGGCGATCACGGGATGCGTGCGGGGATACAGGTGCGGAATGCCGGGGCTGGTGATCAGCGCTGCCACCCCCTCCAACGCGCCCTGACGCATCAGGTCGGTGGATGCAAAGCCCTCGGCCCCGGCATGGGTGCGGGCCTCGGGGCTGTCGTCCCAGACCACGGGCGTGGCCCCCCCGGCCAGCAGTGCCCGCGCCGTCGCCAGACCCGACCGCCCCAGCCCCAGAACCGCAACCCTCTCGCCATCATAGCCGCGCACCGGAATCATCTTCGCCCCCTTCAGGTTTGATGCAGGGATAGGCGAAGGGCGGGCGCGGGGAAAGGGGGGCAAAACGCGCAGTCAGTCGCGGATGTCCCCGGCCCCGTCCAGCAACGCCGTCATCCCGTCGGCCATGGCCATCAGCGCCGCGTGACCCTGTGGCGTCAGCGCATAGGTGGCGGGGGCGGTCTTCTCGAACCAGCCATAATGGTCTGCGCGCAGGATGGTGGCAGCCTTTGGCACGCCGCTTGCGCGGGCAAGCGTCGCCGGGCGCGCAGGTCCGGGTGCCAGCACGGCCGCCACCCGCAGCGCATCCTGCCGGTAGGCAGTCATCCGTTTGACGCCAGTGGTGCCGCCGGTGTTGGGATCGCCCACGCGGCGCTGAAACTCGCGCAAAAGGCGCCCCGCGCGCAGGGAGTTGCGGCGCGGAGAATAAGGGCCGGGGTCAAGATGGGCGGTCACCCGGCACCCGTCTATCGTCAGCAAGCCAAGGCCAAGTCGGCGCAAAAGGGCCAGCAGATCCTTGTAGCGGTGCGTCCATCTGGCAGGCTGCGGCACCGCAAGATAGACATCGGCAAACACGGCCTGCCGGGCCACCCCTTGCAGGATCAGGGGCAGGTTCAACGCCAGCTTCATTTCCACCACCACGGGCGGATCATTGCCCCGGCAGGCCATAATATCCAGCGCGCCCACCTCGGCCTTGACGACGTAGCCTTGGCCTTCGAGAAAAGCCTTCAACGGGGGGTAAAGATCAGCTTCCTTCACGACATCCGCCCGTGAAGAACCGCTGCGCCCAATGTGCGACAATTCCCGTGCAAGCCCTGCGCCGCAGGCACCCTACCGCACCTTCAGCGTGGCCAGTCCGATCAACGCAAGGATCAACGAGATGATCCAGAACCGGATGACGATCTGCGGCTCGGCCCAGCCCTTCTTTTCGAAATGGTGGTGAATGGGGGCCATCAGGAACACGCGTTTGCCGGTGCTTTTGAAATACACGACCTGAATGATCACCGACAGTGCCTCGACCACAAACAGCCCGCCGACGATGGCCAGAACCAGTTCATGCTTGGTGCACACGGCAATGGCGCCGAGCGCCCCGCCAAGGGCGAGGCTGCCGGTGTCGCCCATGAACACAGCGGCGGGCGGCGCGTTGTACCACAAGAACCCCAGCCCCCCCCCGATAAGGGCCGCGCAAAAGATCAGGATCTCGCCGGTGCCGGGCACGAAATGCACGCCCAGATATTGGGTGTAGTTAAAGTTGCCGACGACATAAGCGATCACGCCAAAGGTGCCGGCGGCGATCATTACGGGCATTATGGCTAGTCCGTCCAGACCATCGGTCAGGTTCACCGCGTTGGCCGACCCCACGACCACGATCACGCCAAAGGGAATGAAGAACCACGACAGATTCAGCAAAAGGTCCTTGAAGAACGGAAACGCCAGCTGGTTGGTCAACTCGGCCGGGTGAAACGCCGCAGCGGCGTAACTGGCAAGCGCTGCGATCACAAGACCCGCAGCAAAGCGCAGACGGCCCGAGACGCCTTTGGTGGTCTGCCTCGTCACCTTGGCGAAATCATCGGCAAAGCCGATCAGGCCAAAGGCCATCGTCACCAGAAGCACGATCCAGACGTAAGGATTGTCCAGCCGCGCCCAGAGCACCGTCGAAAACAGCAGCGCCGACAGGATCAGAAGGCCGCCCATGGTGGGTGTGCCTGCCTTGGCGAAATGGCTTTGCGGGCCATCATCGCGGATCGGTTGACCCTTGCCCTGCTTGCGGCGCAAGATGTTGATCAGCGGACGCCCGAACATAAAGCCGAACACCAGCGCCGTCATGAAGGCCCCGCCCGCGCGGAAGGTGATATAGCGAAACAGGTTGAAGACGTCGCCGCCCCCGGAAAACTCGGTCAACAGGTACAGCATTTACTCGGTCCCTTCCCTTGGGGCGGTGCCTTGACCCATTTTGCGCAGGGCGTCAACGACAAGGCTGGTTCTTGCACCCTTGGACCCTTTGACAAGGACGATGTCGCCTGCGTCAATGTGGCGACGGATGATCGCAGCAAGCTGCGGGGCGGTTTCGAACCACTGGCCGCGTTGGCCGCGCGGCAGGGCCGCGTAAAGCGCCTTCATCCGCGGGCCGATGCAGTGAATGGTGTGAATGGCCGACAGACCCGGATGCGCGGCAATGGCCGCGTGCAGTGCGCCTTCGGTCGGGCCAAGTTCCAGCATGTCGCCCAGAATGGCGATCCGGCGCCCGTCGCCGATGCGACCCACGCCGTCTTGCGGGGTAGCCGCGATCAGCACGTCAAGGCTGGCCGCCACCGAAGCGGGGTTGGCGTTGAAGGCGTCGTCGATCAGATCGAAGGTCGTCTCGTCGATCGGGTCCAGCAAGATCCGCTCACGCATGCCGCGCCCCACGGGCGGCTGCCACAAGCCGATGTCGCAAGCCGAGATCGTTGCATCGCAGCCCATCGCCTCGGCTACGGCCAGCGCGCCAAGGGCGTTGTGGGCGAAATGGCGGCCGGGGGTACGGACCTTGAACAGCATCGGCTGGCCGTGGCGGGTGGCTTGCACCACGGTGGCATCATCGGTCAGACGCGCGCCCGCCAGATGGACGTCGCTGCCTTTGGTGGTGCCAAAGGTAACGACCCGCGCCCCAACCGCAGCGGCTTTGGCCAGCAGAATTGGCGTCGTGGGCAGATCATTGTTCAACACCGCCACCCCACCCGGCACCAACCCGTCCAGGATCGCGGCCTTTTCGTGGGCAATCCCCTCGACACTGTCGAACGCCTCCAGATGCGCCGCGGCGACGGTGGTGATCAACGCCACATGCAGACGCGCCATCCGGGCCAGAGGGGCAATTTCGCCGGGGTGGTTCATGCCGATCTCGATCACCGCAAAGCGCGTGTCGGCGGGCATGCGGGCCAGTGTCAGCGGCACGCCCCAGTGGTTATTGAGGCTCGCCTCGGCCGCATGGGTACGCCCCTGCCCGCCCAGAACGGCGCGCAGCATTTCCTTGGTCGAGGTCTTGCCCACCGATCCGGTGATGCCCACCACACACGCCGCGGTGCGGGCACGGGCGGCACGGGCCAGCGCCACAAGTGCTTGCAAGACATCCGGAACGATCAGCAACGGGGCACCCTGCGCCACGCCTTCGGGGCGGTGGGAGACAAGGGCGGCGGCGGCCCCTGATGCCAGGGCTGCGGCGACGAAATCATGCCCGTCGCGCCCGTCGCGCAGCGCCACGAACAGATCGCCGGGGGCAAGGGTGCGGGTGTCGATCGACACGCCGGTGGCGACCCATTGCCCGACGCTCACTCCGCCGGTGGCGGTTGCGGCGTCAGCGGATGTCCAAAGTGGTGTCGGCATCTCAGATCACCCCATCCAGTGCTGCCACGGCCAGGCTTGCTTGCTCAACATCATCAAAGGGATAGACCTGACCTGCGATGGTCTGGCCGGTTTCGTGCCCTTTGCCTGCAACCAGCAGGGCATCTCCGGGCTGCAAGGCATTCACCCCGCGCAGGATCGCCTCGGCGCGGTCGCCGACCTCAAGCGCGCCGGGACAGGCGGCAAGGATGGATGCGCGGATCTCGCCCGGTTGTTCGGACCGGGGGTTGTCGTCGGTGACAATGACCTGATCGGCATGCGCGGCGGCGGCTGCGCCCATCAGCGCGCGCTTGGTGGTGTCACGGTCACCTCCCGCGCCGAACACGATGACAATGCGCCCCATCACATGCGGGCGCAGCGCCGTAAGCGCGGTCGCAATCGCATCGGGGGTATGGGCGTAATCCACGAACACCGCCGCCCCATTGGCCCGGGTGGCGGCAAGCTGCATCCGGCCCCGCACGCCCGAAAGCCGGGACAAGGCGCGGAACACCGCCCCCGGGTCATCGCCCGAGGCAATGCACAATCCCGCGGCCACGGCCACATTCTGCGCCTGAAAGCCGCCGATCAACCCGAGGCGCACAACGTGCGGCTGGCCCTGCCAAACAAGTCGCAGATCCTGCCCCGTGGCATCAAAGCGGTGCGACAGCAGGCGCAGATCAGCGCCGGCCCCATGCCCCACGGTCAGCACCCGCAGCCCGCGTGTCAGCGCCAGTTCCGCCATGTCGCCGCCGCGCGCGCCGTCCAGATTGATCACCGCCACGCCGTCTTCGGGCAAAAGCCGGGTAAAAAGAGCGGCCTTGGCGTCGAAATACGCCTCCATCGTGTGATGGTAATCAAGGTGATCCTGCGTCAGGTTGGTGAACCCCGCCGCCACAAGGCGCACTCCTTCAAGGCGGCGCTGGTCAAGACCGTGGCTCGATGCCTCCATCGCCGCATGGCTGACGCCGGCACCCGCTGCATCGGCCAGCAAGGCGTGCAGCATGATCGCATCGGGTGTCGTGTGACTGGACGGCGCGGTCCATGCGCCCTCAACACCGGTCGTGCCAATATTGATCGCCGCGTGGCCAAGGGTTTCCCAGATCTGCCGGGTGAACGTGGCAACCGAGGTCTTGCCATTGGTTCCGGTCACGGCAACCATGGTTTCGGGCTGCGAGCCGGACCAAAGTGCAGCGGCACGCGCCAGCGTCTCGGCGGGGTTTTCGGCCACGATCAGCGCGACCGAGTGCCCTGCCATCGCTACCCGTGCCAACCGCGCACCCACTGCATCGGTCAGGATGGCCGAGGCGCCCGCCTCGATCACTGCGTCTGCAAAGGCCGCGCCATGCACATTTGTGCCCGGCAGCGCCGCGAACAGAAAACCGGGGCGCACGGCGCGGCTGTCGACAGCAAGGCCGCTGACGCGCAGCCCCGCGCCCATGCCCGACACAGGTGTCAGGCCCAGTTCCGCCAAAGTTACCTGTCGCCCGGTCATGCCCCTGCCCCGCCCTAGTTGTTGACGGCTGTTAACCCATCAAGGGGGGGCGCTTCAACCTGCGGCCTCAGGCCCAGTAGCGGGGCCACGCGGCGGATCACCTCGGCGGCTACGGGAACGGCGGTCCAGCCTGCCGTGCGGCGCGGCTTTGGCCCCGAGGTTTCCACTGGTTCATCCAGCGTGACGGTCAGCACATATTGCGGATCATTGGCCGGAAAGACGGCGGCAAAGGTGTTGATCACCTTGTCGTCATAGTACCCGCCCGACGCGCGCGGCTTTTCCGCCGTGCCGGTCTTGCCGGCGACAAAGTACCCCGGCACCTCGCCCATTGAAGCGGTGCCTTCGGTAACCACGCGGCGCAACATCGCGACCGAGTCGTGGGCGGTCTGCGCGCTCATCACGCGGATGCCCTTCATCGGCTCGGTCCGGCGCAACAGTGTTGGCGTCACGGCGATGCCGCCATTGGCGATGGTGGCATAGGCGGTTGCGAGCGACAGCGGACTGGCGGCGATGCCATGGCCATAACTTACTGTAATAGTTGTAATATCTGGCCATCGTTTGGGCACGATGGGCTTGGCATAGGGCGCTTCGATCAGTTCGACCGGCGAGGGGTCGAACAGACCCAGCGCACGCAGAAACGTCTGCTGCCGCGCGCCGCCGATGGTCAGGGCGATCCGCGCGGTGCCGACGTTCGAGGATTTGGCGATGACATCAGACACGGAAAGCAGCGGACCGTAGTTGTGGTTCTCAAACTCCTTGATCTTGAACTTGCCCCAGATCATAGGCGCTTTCGCATCGACCATCGAGTCCGGGCTCAGCAGCCCAAGGTCCATCGCCTGTGCGATTGCGAATATCTTGAACGTCGATCCCAACTCGTACACGCCCTGCACCGCGCGGTTGAACAGCGGGCTGTCGCCCGGTTCGGCCCCTTTGGGCAGCACGGGGTTGGGGCGGTCGTTGGGGTCAAAGGCGGGCAGCGAGGCCATGCTGATGATTTCACCCGTGCGCACATCCATGAGCACAGCGGCGGCACCCTTTGCGTTCATCATCTTCATGCCGGCATCGAGCAATTCCTCGATCGTGGCCTGCACCGTCAGGTCAAGCGACAATTCCAGCGCATCACCGCCACGGGCCGGGTCGCGCAGGCGCGCGTCCATCGCTTTTTCGATGCCCGCGGTTCCGATCACCTCGGCCGAATGCACGCCCTCGGCCCCGAAAGAGGTGCCACCCAGCACATGGGCGGCAAGCTGGCCATTGGGATAAAGCCGCATCTCGCGCGGACCAAACAACAGTCCCGGATCGCCGATGTCATGCACCGACTGCATCTGCTCGGGGCTCAGCACTTTTCGCAGCCACATGAAGCTGCGCCCGTCCTTAAAGCGGCGTTCAAGTTCGGGGGCCTTCATCTCGGGAAAGATTGCGGCCAGCTTTTGCGCAACGCCTGCGGGATCGACCATATCCTTGGGATGGGCATACAGCGCATGGGTCAGCATATTGGTGGCCAGAACCCTGCCATTGCGGTCAGTGATATCAGCACGCTGCGCCAAAATCTCGGCGCCGGGGGCTGACGCGCGCGGCTCGACCGGTTCGGTTGCGGCCAGCAGGCCCATGCGCGCGCCGATGGTTGAAAACGCCACGAAGAACACTGCGCCCAGCAGCAAAAGCCGCACCTCAGCGCGGCCCCGCGCGCGGTCGCGGATGGCGTCATGCCGCAGACGCAGGTTCTCGTGCTCGATCTTGTCGGGATTTTCACCCTTTGCGCGGGCCGACAGGATGCGGGCAAGCGGGCGGAGTGGGGTGCGCGTCATGGGAAATCCCCTGTGGGTTCGGTGCTGCCGCTGATCGAGACCGGGTTGTCGATTGGGGCGAGCATCTCTTCTGCGGCTGGATAGGCCACCTGACCCGCATCGCCGAACTGCCCGGGCTGCAGCGGCATCAGGCCAAGGCGATCAAAATTCAGTGTCGACAATTCGCGCAGTCGGTCGGGGCGGTTGAGATACGCCCATTCGGCGCGTTGCAGGTTCAGCGCCTCACGCAGGTCGGCAATCTCGACCTGCAGGCTGTTGACCTCGCCCAACGCTTCGCGGGTCTGATAGTGCTCGCGGTAGGCCCAGAACCCGAGGGACAGGACGGCAAGAAACGACAGGACATAGATCACCGGGCGCATCAGCGGCGTCCTTTCTTTTGGCCGAAGACAGGCGTCTCGGGAAGCCCCAGGGTGCCTGGATCAAGCTGCAGCGCAGGGGCGTCGGTGCGCCGTCCGATGCGCAGCTTGGCCGAACGCGCGCGTGGGTTGGCCGCCACTTCGGCGTCGTCAGCGGCGATGGCCCGTTTGGTCAGCAGATCAAAGCGCGCGGTTGCGGCGGTGGTTTCGGGCGCATAGCGGTTGGCGTTCGCCTCGGCGCCCGAGGCAAGCTGGAAGAACCGCTTGACGATGCGATCCTCAAGGCTGTGAAAGCTGACGACGGCCAGCAGGCCACCGGGTTTCAGCGCGCGTTCTGCGGCCGCCAGCCCCTCGGCCAGTTCGGCAAACTCGGTGTTCACGGCGATACGGATGGCCTGAAAGCTGCGCGTGGCGGGATGGCTTTGGCCCGGTTTGGGGCGTGGCAGGCAACGCGAGACAATCTCGGCCAGTTGCAGTGTGGTGGTGACGGGCGCACGGTTGCGGTGTTCCACGATGGCGCGTGCAATGCGGCGGGCGGCGCGCTCTTCGCCGAAATGATAGAGGACATCTGCCAGATAACCTTCGTCTGCAGTGGCCACCATGTCGGCGGCCGAAGGGCCGTCCTGGCCCATCCGCATGTCCAGAGGCCCGTCGCGCATGAAGGAAAAGCCGCGCTCGGCCAGATCCAGTTGCATGGAACTTACACCAAGATCAAGAACGACCCCATCCAGCGCTTGGTTTGAATATTTATCTAATTCAGAAAAAACGCCTTGGACCAAGGACAATTTCGGTTCGAATTGTGCAATCCAGTCTTGCGCCATCGACAGCGCAAGCGGGTCGCGGTCCACGCCGATCACATGATCAGCCCCGGCGCCCAGCAGACCGCGCGTGTAGCCACCCGCCCCAAAGGTGCCGTCAAGCCAATGCCCCCTGATGGGGGCGCACAGATCAAGAATGGGGCGCAACAGCACGGGAATGTGGGGGTCGCGGTCGCCCATCGCGTCACCCCGATGCGGCATCATGGCCCGGCCTTGGCTTTGGAAAGCGTCCCAGAACGGTCAGCGCATCATCGCCATCGTCGTCTTCGTCCTCGGCGTCATGGAAGGCACGATACGTGTCGGCGCGCCACAGACCAAAGCGGTCGGTGGATCCGGCAAGAACCGATTCAATGCCATCCTTGATCATCTCGGGCGTGAGGCCCAGCTTTTCGCGCACCTGACCGGGCAGCACGATCCGCCCGTCTTCATCCACTTCGACAGTGGCCGAGCGGGTGATCAGGTCGCGCTCGGTCTTGATGCGTTCCTTGCTGCCAAGGGGAATGGTTTCGACCCATGCGGCCAGTGTATCTGCGCCGGCCATCGAATAGCATTCGCAATGCTGGCGGCCCTTGCCACCATAGACGATGACCATGCGGGTGCGGGGGCTGTCGGGGGTGCGGGTGGCGCCTGCATCGAGGACACGGCGAAACGCAGCCGGGATAAGAACCCGCGCCTTGGAATCTACCTTTTGGTAGTATTCGCCGCGAAACGTCTCTGACATCGTCCCTTGCCTGCGCCCTTCCGGTCTGGTCGGGGCCAAAAACAGGCCCCCAAAATGCGTACGGCGGACCGAGCTGCTGCCACTGCTCGATCCGCCGCCTGTCCCATCGCTGGGCGTCCAGCTACGCGCGCCACCTGGGGGAGATGTCTGCTCGCTCGCGCGCCGGATCTGTGTGTCTAAACGGGGTTGCCTGTATGAAGCCTGACTGTTTCGCCTGTTTGCGGTCTTGAAGCTGCCGCTGCTGTTCGTACTGCCCGTCTCGATGCCAAAAGAGATGACATGGGATTTTCTGGGACGCAACGGTTTTTTTCGGGATAACGCGGCCAGATGTTGTCCAACGACGCGCTGAAAACAGCATTTGGTGCTGGTTCCATCCGCTGTTTTGCAACAATTAGTCGTGACTGACTGTGAAGACCCCATATCTGGTATCCTCAAAGCAGTCCCAGATCATCTCCTTTCATTTGATTTTTTTAGTCTTCCTGGGGATGCAGGACACAGTTTTTGCCTGATCAATGGTCGGAATACACGAAATCCGGGCGCTTGGCCCGGATTTCCCAGATTATCCCAATGTCGTGATTCGGCGTGACCAGGGGCCTCAGGCCATTCCGCCGGCAATCAGCCCCGCCGCCAGGCGCGCATAGGCCGCACCCTCGGGGCTGTCGCCCGCAGCCACGGGGGTTCCCGCATCGCCAGCCTCGCGCACATTGAGAGCAAGCGGCAATTCGCCGAGGAACGGCAGACCCAGCTTTTCCGCCTCAGCCTTCACTCCGCCATGGCCAAAGATCTGCGTCTCATGCCCGCAATTGGGGCAGCAGAAGGTCGACATGTTCTCGATCAACCCCAGAACAGGGGTCTTGAGCTTGACGAACATGTCCAGCGCCTTGCGCGCGTCCAGCAGCGCCACGTCCTGCGGGGTCGACACGACGATTGCGCCGGTCAGATGTGTGCGCTGGCATAGCGTCAGTTGAATATCCCCGGTGCCGGGTGGCAGATCAATGATCAGAATATCGAGGCGACCCCACGCCACCTGCCCCAGCAGTTGCTGCAGAGCGCCCATGATCATGGGGCCACGCCAGATCACTGCCTCATCTTCCTTTAGCATCAGACCGATCGACATCAGGGTGACACCGTGCGCAACCAGCGGTTCGATGATCTTGCCGTCGGGGCTGGCGGGGCGCTTTGACACACCCATCATGCGCGGCTGGCTGGGGCCATAGATATCTGCATCCAGAAGGCCTACCCGCCGCCCCTGCCGTGCAAGAGCCACGGCAAGGTTTGAACTGACAGTGGATTTGCCCACCCCGCCCTTGCCGCTGGCAATGGCGATAATGCGGTCGATCCCCGATATCCTTTGGGGTCCGCCCTGCTGCGGGGTTGGATGCTGGCCGATCTTCAGGCCGGGCGGTTTGGCGGCTGGCCCATGTGCCGTCATCACCGATTGCACGTTGACGATGCCTGGCAGGGCGCGCACCGCGGCCTCGGCCGGGGGCTGGAACGGCGACAAGGCGCGCGCAGCTTCCGGGGTCTCGGCCTCGATCACGAAGCGCACGGTATCACCCTCGATCGTCACGGCACGAATCAGGTCGCGCGCGGTGAAATCCCCGCCGCCGGGCAACTGCACGCGCGCGATGGCGGCCAGAACCTCTTGCTTGGTGACCATGATCCTTTTCCCTTTGCACGCTTTTCAGGCCAAGGTCGTCGTCTTTGTGCACAACCTCAAGGCAAGTTTTACCAAATGCTCAAAATTCAAACGAAGCGCCTGTTTTGTATGACGTTTTCGTGACTGGCAGCCATGCGGATGCTGCATGGCAGCATTGCAAACCAAAAGTATTGTGCAGATGCAGCATATGGCCCATGTTATCCCTAACAGCGCGACAGAACGTGACAGTGAACGTGTAATACGAGGTTTGATTGAGATGGCATATACAAACAGTACCCCAGTCCTGCATGCAGACCAGGCATCCCGCGCTGCGGGTCTGTTGGGCGCCCTGCGAACTGCTATTTCGCGTCGTGCAGTCTATGGGCGCACCGTGCGCGAACTTTCAGCCCTGTCGAACCGCGAGCTTGCGGATCTGGGGATTGACCGCACCATGATCACCCGCGTGGCCAATGAGGCCGCTTACGGGAAGTGAGATTTTGCGAGGCCCTCTCCTCCCAGAATATGGGCCTGTAGCAAAAGCGTCGGCATCAATCCTCCTCCCTGATGTCGACGCCCTTTATTTCGGGGCGTATGCCCCTATCTGATACGGACGGTTCCTTTCCTCCTCCCTGGAGCCTTTCGGACAAGCGGCATCCCCTCTCCTCCTCCCTGGGGATGCCGCGGAAACACAGGGGCATTGCGTGCGCCCCACGCCATCTCGGACGGCCCTCTCCTCCTCCCTGGGCCGGTCGGATACGCGGCGGCCCTTCACCTCCTCCCGAGGGGTCGCCGCACTCGTACTGCGGGGCTCATGGCCCCAGACGTATCGAGAGCGGGTTTTCCTCCTCGCTGCCTGCTTGACACACGGCCGCGCAATCTCCTCCTCCCTCGGGCGTCGCCGGAACAGATCCGCCGGCCATTCCTTCTTTCTGGCCGGGGGGGGGTTGGACGAAGCGGCGGCGCGCCACTTCCTTCCGGTGCGCCACCGCTCTGGGTCGGGCTGGGGCTTCCCCCTGCATCTGGTGACAATGGCCAGCCAGGCGGCAATTACTGTGGCGATCTGCATGGGCAAGGATGTGCACCTAATCCGCAGCCGGCGCTGGAAGGTGGGCTTGGCCTATGGCGGGTTCTGGGGGTTGATTGCGGGGCTGATGATCCATGGGCTGAAGCTGGCCCGTCGACGCATGCGTCGCCGCTGAATTTCAGATCGGAAATGCCTCAAGAATTCGATCCGATTTTTGCACCGCCCGAATTTGCGCACATTCAGAACGGGACGTCGTCACCCTTTTCAGCCGGCACCAAAAAGCGCGCCACGACTTTTTTCAAACCGGAGAATTCGAAATCAATGTCCAGCTTGTCTCCCTCGATCCCGACAACCATTCCGTAGCCGAACTTCTGGTGAAACACCCGGTCTTCGATGGCAAAGCCCGAAATCGCCTCGGCGTCGATGACCATGTTGCGCGCCGCGCGCGGTTGCGCCACAGGCCGGGTGGATTGCCGGTCTTGCAGCCGCCGCCAGCCCGGCGAGTTGTAGACATCAGCCTTGGTCACCCGCTCTTCCAGGTTCGAGCCAAACCCCACGCCCGCCGCCGCACCAAAGCCGCCGCCATAAAGACCGGGCGGCGTCAGCACCTCGACATGGGCGGCGGGCAATTCGTCAATGAACCGGCTGGGCATCTGGCTTTGCCATTGGCCGTAAACCCGGCGGTTGGACGCAAAGGAAATCGTGCACAGCCGCTCGGCCCGGGTGATTCCGACATAGGCAAGGCGGCGCTCTTCCTCGACGCCTTTCAACCCGCTTTCATCCATGCTGCGCTGGCTGGGAAACAACCCATCTTCCCAGCCGGGCAGGAACACCACAGGAAACTCTAGTCCCTTGGCCGCATGCAACGTCATGATCGAGATCTTTTCGGCGGCCTCTTCCGTCTCATTGTCCATGATAAGGCTGACGTGTTCCAGAAATCCTTGCAGATTGTCAAACTGTTCCAGCGCCTTGACCAGTTCCTTGAGGTTGTCGAGCCGGCCAGGTGCCTCGGGTGTCTTGTCGTTTTGCCACATTTGGGTGTAGCCGGATTCCTCAAGAATCGTCTCGGCCAGTGCGATGTGGTTGTAGTCTGCCACCAGCGTGGCGCGGTGCCAGCGGTCGACACCTTCGACAAACTGGCGCAATTGCCCCAGCCCCTTGCCACCGATCACGCCCTTGGCAACTGCTTCACGCGCGCCATCCAAAAGCGGCACCCCCGCCCCGCGTGCCAGACGCTGAACATCGCCCTGCGCCTTGTCCCCAAGGCCGCGCTTGGGCGTGTTCACCACCCGCTCGAACGCCAGATCATCATCCGGCGACACGGCAAGGCGAAAATAGGCCATGGCATCGCGGATTTCCTGCCGTTCATAGAATCGCGGCCCGCCGATCACGCGGTACGGCAAGCCGATGGTCAGAAAGCGGTCTTCAAACGCGCGCATCTGGTGGCTGGCACGAACCAGAATCGCCTGATTGTTCAGCCCGACCGGATCAAGTCCACGGGTGCCGCGCTGCAGTGCCTCGACCTCTTCGCCGATCCAGCGCGCCTCTTCTTCGCCATCCCAGTGGCCGATCAGGCGCACTTTTTCGCCCGCCTCTCCGGCCGTCCACAACGTCTTGCCCAGTCTTCCCTTGTTCGCTGCGATCACACCCGACGCGGCGGCGAGAATATGCGCGGTCGAGCGGTAGTTCTGTTCCAGCCGCACGACGTGGGCACCGGGAAAATCCTTTTCGAACCGCAGGATGTTGCCAACCTCGGCCCCGCGCCAGCCATAGATCGACTGGTCGTCATCGCCTACGCAGCAGATGTTCTTGTGCGTTTGGGCCAGCAACCGCAGCCAAAGGTACTGGCACACGTTGGTGTCTTGATATTCGTCCACAAGCAGATAGCGGAACCACCGCTGATACTGGCCCAAAACATCAGGGTGGGCCTGAAAGATCACCACGCAATGCAGCAACAGATCGCCGAAATCGGTGGCATTCAGCGTGCGCAGGCGGTCCTGATACGCGGCGTAAAGTTCCGTCCCGCGGTTGGCGTAGCCGCCGGCTTCGGAACTGGGCACGCGGTCGGGCGTCAGTGCGCGGTTTTTCCAGCCGTCGATCATGTTCAACAACAGGCGCGCGGGCCAGCGCTTTTCGTCGATCTGGGCGGCGGTGATCAGTTGTTTCAGCAGGCGCAGTTGATCGTCGGTGTCCAGAATCGTGAAATTGGGCTTCAGCCCCACCAACTCGGCATGCCTGCGGAGAATTTTCACCGACAGCGCGTGAAAGGTGCCCATCCACGGCATTCCTTCGGCCACTTGGCCCAGCATCCGGCCCACGCGGTTCTTCATCTCGCGTGCGGCCTTGTTGGTGAAGGTAACGGCCAGAACCTCATTCGGGCGGGCGCGACCGGTGGTCAAAAGGTGCACGATGCGCGCTGTCAGCGCCTTGGTCTTGCCGGTGCCAGCCCCTGCCAGCATCAGAACCGGGCCATCCACGGCCTCGACCGCAGCGCGTTGCGCGGGGTTCAGATCATCCAGATAGGGCGCAGGCCGCGCAGCCATGGCGCGCTGCGACAGTGGCACGGCGGCCTCGAAGGCATCGCTTTCATCAAAACGGTTCATTCACCAAAGATAGCGCAGCCTCGGCCCAAGGGGAAGAAGTGTTCGGCAATTGTTCTGCCTCGTCGGCGGAAAAAAGCCCCAGCGGGCGGGTCGATCTGCAAGAAAGCATCCCTTGCACGCCCAAAAATCGCCCGAACATTCCACAAAGTTTTCATTTCGGTTGCAGCCACGCCTTGCGCCGCATTGCAGCGCCAATAGAGTGTCTGGCAGTGCCCCGTTACCCGCCCCCCCCTTACCCGCCGGAGAGACCATGCCCGAATTCAAGAAAATCCTTGTCGCCAATCGGGGCGAGATTGCGATCCGGGTGATGCGGGCCGCCAACGAGATGGGCAAGAAAACGGTTGCCGTCTTTGCCGAGGAAGACAAACTGTCGCTTCATCGCTTCAAATCCGACGAGGCCTACCGCATCGGTGAAGGCATGTCGCCCGTGGGCGCGTATCTGAGCATCCCCGAGATCATCCGCGTGGCCAAGATGGCCGGGGCCGATGCGATCCATCCCGGATACGGCTTGCTGTCGGAAAACCCCGATTTCGTCGAGGCGTGCGTGCAGGCAGGCATCACCTTCATCGGGCCGCGGGCCGAGACCATGCGCGCGCTTGGCGACAAGGCGTCGGCCCGGCGCGTGGCGATGGCGGCGGGGGTGCCGGTCATTCCGGCGACTGAAGTGCTGGGCGACGACATGGAGGCCATCAAGAAAGCAGCGGCAGAAGTGGGCTATCCGCTGATGCTCAAGGCGTCATGGGGCGGCGGCGGGCGGGGCATGCGCCCCATCCTGTCCGAGGATGAGGTCGAGACAAAGGTGCGGGAGGGCAGGCGCGAGGCGGAAGCGGCCTTTGGCAATGGCGAAGGCTATCTGGAAAAGATGATCGAGCGCGCGCGCCATGTCGAGGTGCAGATTCTGGGCGACAAGCAGGGCACGATCTACCATCTGTGGGAACGCGACTGCACCGTGCAGCGCCGCAACCAGAAGGTGGTCGAGCGCGCCCCCGCCCCCTACCTGACCCCCGAACAGCGTGCCGAAGTGTGCGAGATGGGCCGCAAGATCTGCGCCCATGTCGGGTATGAATGTGCGGGCACGGTCGAATTCCTGATGGATATGGACGAGGGCAAGTTCTACTTCATCGAAGTGAACCCCCGCGTGCAAGTGGAACACACCGTCACCGAGGAAGTGACGGGCATCGACATCGTTCAGGCCCAGATCCTGATCGCCGAGGGCAAGACGCTGGCAGAAGCTACGGGTGTGCCCGATCAGGCCGGGGTCAAGCTGAACGGCCACGCGCTGCAATGCCGTGTGACAACCGAAGACCCGCTGAACAACTTCATCCCCGACTATGGCCGTCTGACTGCCTATCGCAGCGCCACCGGCAACGGCATTCGCCTGGACGGCGGCACGGCCTACGCGGGCGGCGTGATCACGCGCTATTACGACAGCCTTCTGGTCAAGGTCACAGCCCACGCACAGACGCCCGAAAAGGCAATTGCCCGCATGGACCGGGCGCTGCGCGAGTTTCGGATCCGCGGCGTGGCGACGAACATCGAATTCGTCATCAACCTGCTGAAGCACCCCACCTTCCTTGACGACACCTACACCACCAAGTTCATCGACACGACGCCCGACCTGTTCTCGTTCCGCAAGCGGCGCGACCGGGCAACCAAGATCCTGACCTACATCGCCGACATCACCGTGAACGGGCACCCCGAAACCGCTGGCCGCCCCAAACCACCCGCCGAGGCCCGCGCGCCCAAGGCGCCCCAGCCCCGGGCCGATCCGGCCATGGGCACGCGCAACCTGCTTGAGCAAAAGGGCCCCAAGGCGGTTGCCGACTGGATGAAGGCGCAAACGAAGCTGCTGATCACCGACACCACAATGCGCGACGGGCATCAAAGCCTGCTGGCCACCCGCATGCGGTCCATCGACATGATCAAGGTCGCGCCCGCCTATGCCGCTCACCTTCCGCAACTGCTCAGCGTGGAATGCTGGGGCGGCGCCACGTTCGATGTGGCCTACCGCTTCTTGCAGGAATGCCCGTGGCAGCGCCTGCGCGATCTGCGTGCGGTCATGCCCAATGTGATGACCCAGATGCTGCTGCGCGCAAGCAACGGCGTCGGCTATACGAACTATCCCGACAACGTGGTGCAATCGTTCGTCAAACAGGCGGCAGTGACGGGCGTGGATGTGTTTCGCGTGTTCGACTCCTTGAACTGGGTGGAAAACATGCGGGTTGCGATGGATGCCGTGGTCGAGTCGGGGAAGATTTGCGAAGGCTCGATCTGCTACACCGGCGATATCCTTGATCCGGCACGCGCCAAGTATGACCTGAAGTACTATGTCGACCGCGCCAAGGAATTGCAGGCCGCGGGCGCGCATGTGCTGGGCCTCAAGGATATGGCGGGGCTGCTGAAACCCACCGCCGCCCGCCAATTGGTACAGACGCTGAAATCCGAGGTCGGCCTGCCGATCCATTTCCACACGCATGACACCAGCGGTGCCGCAGCGGCCACTATTCTGGCCGCGTCGGATGCGGGCGTGGATGCGGTAGACGTGGCGATGGACGCGTTTTCGGGCGGCACGTCGCAACCCTGCATGGGCAGCATCGTCGAAGCCTTGCGCAATACCGAGCGTGACACCGGTCTTGATATCAAGGCAATCCGCGAAATCTCGACCTATTGGGAACATGTGCGCGGCCAGTATCTGGCCTTCGAGTCCGGCCTGCCCGCACCCGCGTCCGAGGTCTATCTGCACGAGATGCCGGGGGGCCAGTTCACCAACCTCAAGGCGCAGGCGCGCAGTCTGGGGCTTGAGGAGCGCTGGCCCGAGGTGGCGCAGGCCTATGCCGATGCCAACCAGATGTTCGGCGATATCGTCAAGGTCACGCCCAGCTCCAAGGTGGTGGGCGACATGGCGCTGATGATGGTGGCCCAGGGGCTGACCCGCGCGCAGGTCGAGGACCCGGATATGGACGTGGCATTTCCGGACTCGGTCGTGGACATGCTGAAGGGAAATCTGGGTCAGCCACATGGCGGCTGGCCCGAGGGCATTCTGAAAAAGGTGCTCAAGGGTGAGACGCCCCTGACCGAGCGCCCCGGCAAGACGCTGGCTCCGGTGGACATTGCCGCCGTGCGCGCGAAACTGGCGCAGGAACTGCACCTCGGGCAGGATGAGGCCGAGGGCGAAGTGCTGGATGATGAGGATCTGAACGGATACCTGATGTATCCCAAAGTGTTCATGGAGTACCGCGCGCGCCATCGCCTTTACGGCCCGGTGCGGGTGCTGCCGACGCGGACGTTCTTTTACGGAATGGCGTCGGGCGAGGAGATCACCGCCGAGATCGACCCCGGCAAGACGCTGGAGGTGCGCCTGCAAGCCGTGGGTGAAACAACCGATGATGGCGATGTGCGGGTGTTTTTCGAACTCAACGGCCAGCCCCGCGTGATCCGGGTGCCGAACCGTGCGGTCAAGGCCAAGACTGCCGCACGGCCAAAGGCGGCCGAGGGCAACGCTGACCATGTCGGCGCGCCGATGCCCGGCTCGATTGCCAGCGTGGCGGTGACGGTGGGGCAAAAGGTGCGCGCGGGCGATCTGCTGGTCACCATCGAGGCGATGAAGATGGAAACCGGCCTGCACGCCGACCGCGTGGCGGTGGTCAAGGCGCTGCATGTCCAGGCGGGCAGCCAGATCGACGCAAAGGATCTGCTGGTGGAACTGGAGTGAGGCGCGCCACCGCGTCGCCGGGTTTGCCCTGACGGCGCTGGTCGCGGCGTTAGCGGGGCCGCGTGCCGTGTGGCAAAGCCTCAATGGCGTGTTCGCCCGGGGGCCAGAGGGCCCGCAGCGGGCGGGCGGCCCGCGCCGGACCTGGCCGGACCCGACAGCGCCAAGAATCGTCGCCGACGCGTGCGATTTCCCCTTGCGGCCCCCCCCGCCATCCCCTAAATCAGCCCCACCGAAACGGTGCGGGCGTAGCTCAGGGGTAGAGCATAACCTTGCCAAGGTTAGGGTCGGGCGTTCGAATCGCCTCGCCCGCTCCAATTCGGTGAAAGACACGCCACATGCACGGGACCGCTTTGGCGGTCCTTTTGCATTTCAGGTCCGGGCGCGTCGGCCAGCCAGCCCTATAACCCGCTTTGCACCGTGGCCGCTTCGGACGTGACGACCCGACCCGCTCCCTGCAGATCGCGCCCCGCCCCCTTGACGGTCTCGCAGGCCGCCGTGGTCAGCACAGCCAGCAGGGCGATCAGCGGAGTGAAGCGGCGCAGGGTCATGGGTGGCTCCTTCATGGGTGTAAAGGCGTAACGCGGGGGGCGGGGGATGGTTCCCGGGGGGGAGTAAAAGGGTGATGGCATTGTTTTCTGGATCGCAGAATGGTTCGACCACTGCCAGTAATCAACCTCTATTGTTGGTCTGGAAATCGTGGTAAAAAAGGCAGCATTGCGCGGAGTTTTTCATAATACCGACGAAGACTTCCCGGCTGACCCACCTCAACAATACCCATAATCGAGGCAATGCTACCAGCGGTATTCAATGCAACCATCGGATCGACTGTTACGATAAAACCAGCAAAAATCAAAAATCTACCGACTAATATGGCCGCGTTCTTGATCGCTTCGAGACGACGTTTGCGCAATGCTTTTTTAAC
>JBBRBJ010000033.1:0-35538 GCA_038205925.1 Rhodobacterales bacterium
CTGCACCGAAACATCAAGCCCCGTGGTCGGCTCGTCCAGCAACAAAAGCACCGGTTCCAGCGCAATCGCCTTGGCCAGTTGCACCCGTTGCTGCATCCCGCCCGACAGCTCGATCGGGCACGCGTCCATCCGGCTCAGCGGAAACTCCGACGCCGCCAGTGCCTCGCGCGCCCGGCCGCGCAGGGCGGCAAAGCTGCGCTCGCCCGCGATCAGCAGGCGTTCGGCGACATTGCCACTGGAGGTATGCTGCATCAAAAGCCCCATGTGTGGGTTTTGATAGACAATGCCGATCCGGGTGGCGCACAGCATCCGTCGCGCAAACCGGTCAAGGTCGAACAGGTTGCCGGGCAGGTCCGGCAGCGCAAGCCGGTAATCGCCCGCATCCGGCGTATCTTCAAGATTCATCATCCGCAGCAGGGTGGATTTGCCCGACCCGCTTTCGCCCACGATCCCCAGCACCTCGCCGGGGTAGACGGTGGCGGAAACATCTTCCAGCGCCACCACATCACCATAGCAGCGCGAGACACCGGTCATGGTCAGCAAGGGCGGCGTGGTCATCAGTTGCGGGGCGCGAAGTGCCAGTGCGGTCGTGGCGGTGGTCATCGTGGCATCTTTCCGTTTTCATACCATGTCGCGCCAATCTGCACCGGCGCACCCTCGGCCCGGCGGATCGCCTTGATCCCAAGGTGGCTGTCGGACAACTCGAACGCCGATCCGCCGTCATCTTGCGGAATTTCGTTCATGAAATAGCCGGTCACACCGGACCGATGGCAGGTCAGCGCACCGTGATCTTCAACCTGATAGGGCACGTCCGAGAACACCAGTGGTTCCACCCGCGTAAACGGCGGCACGGCATAAAGCCGCTTTTCGCGCCCCGCCGACAGGAAGGTCAGGTGCTGCGCCATGTGCAGTTTCGGCACATCCCAGCGCGGAATGGGCGAAGGCGTCTTCACATGCCGCCCGTTCACCAGCGCAGGATAGGCCGCGCCCTGCATGATCCGCCCCGACCGCACGATCTGCTCGTACAAGATCAGCCACAGCCGCCCGTAATCGGCATCGGCGTGCATCTGGCGGGCGACGCTCATGTTCGGCTCCACCGGCCGCAGCGGTTCGGGGTTGGGCACCTGAAGCACCAGCACCTGACCGGCGTGAAGCCGTTCCTCGGGGATGCGGTGGCGGCTTTGGATGATCGTCGCCTCGGTGGTGTCCCACGTCTCGGTCGCCCCCGAGACCTTGGACAGAAACGACCGGATCGAGGCCGCATTGACGCTGTCATCCGCGCCTTGGTCGATGACTTTGACCACTGACGAAGGTTTCAGTAGCGTCAGCGTCACCTGCAACCCGCCCGTGCCCCAACCGCGCGCCATCGGCACCTCGCGGCTGGCATAGGGCATCTGGCAGCCCGGCACCGCGATGGCCTTCAGCATCTTGCGCCGCAACTCGCGCTTGGCCGAGGCATCGAGGAAGCCGTAGGACATGGGTTGCCACGGTCTGGTGAGGGTGGCGATGGTCATGCCGGCACCTGTTCGGGTTCGGTGGCTGCGGGAACGGCTTTGGCCCCGCGCAAGGCATCCAGCGAGGACTGGAAAGTCACATAATGCGGCAGTTTGAAGTGGATGCAAAAGCCGGACGCCTCCACCGGTTCGGTGTGATACAGAAAGAACTCTTCCTCCACCGGCGATCCCTTGGCAGCACCGGGCGCGTTCAGGTCAAGTGTGGCGCCGGAAATCACCTTGACCTCGTTCCAGCCAAGCGTGGCGCAAAAGCCCAACTCCAACAGGCCCGACTTGCCCTTGGCCGTCACCTCGGCTTGGCTGACCTTCACCCGGCCTGCCGAAAACACCGTGCCGCGCGGATGGCGCACGCGCACCTCCGCCTCGGCCAGACGAAGCTCGTTCACCGTCGGATGGGCGTTGCCATAGCCACGCATCGCCGAATAGCCCAAGGCCAGCATCCCGCCCGTATCGGCCCGGGCCAGGCTTTGCAGCGTATGGGCGCGCAGGGCAGGAAACAGCAGCGGCTCGCGCGTCAGATCGGGGATGTCACCCAAGGCCACGTCGGCGCGGGCGGTATCTGCCACCAGCCCTTGCGCCTTTTGCCAGGCGGCCAGCGAAGGTTGCTGCGCGGGCGCGGGGGTGGCGGCAGGCTCGACCGGGGCGGGGGCATAGGGCTGGCCTTGCAGCACGCCCGTCGCAAGCAAGCGGTGCGAATAGTCCAGGCTTGGCCCAAGGATCTGCCCGCCCGGAATATCCTTGAACGCCGCCGAAATCCGCCGATGGGTGAAAAGCTGGTCCTGCAGCACCGGCTCGGCGATGGTCAGGCGCGGCTGCGTCGTGCGCCAGGCGCGCAGCAGCAGCACCGCCTCATAAAGATCGCCCCCGGCTTGCGCGAGGGCAAGTGCGGCAAGGTCGGGCTCGTAAAGCGACGCCTCGCCCATCACCCGGTCGATCAGCATCGGCAACGCGCGGCGCACCTCGGCCACGCGGGCGGCGTCGATCCGGCCCAGTTCCGCACGGTACAGCCGTTCGGACTGGTCTATCGCGCGTTCGCCGCCACGGGTTGCGACATAAGCCATCAGAGCACCTCGATCGTGGTGGATCGCGGCAGGCCGATCACCCGCGCGCCGCAAATCAGGAACAGATCAAACCCTGCGGGATATCGGCAAAGCGTGGCCCGCAGCGGCCAGAGCCCGGGGGCAAGCCCGTCCAGGGCAATATCGGTAAAGGTCTCGATCCCCGGCCCGGTCAGGCGCAGCCGTTGGCCGGTGCCAAACCGGGCACTTGTCACCACAGTGGCCCCCGCATCGGGGTAAAGCGCAGAGCCAACCGCTACTTGCGCCAACCGGTCCAGTGCGGCGTTGCTGGCCAACGATACGAAGCAGTGATCAGCCAAGGGCACGGGCATCAGCGCCGCGCCAAAGGAGGCAACGCGGTCCGCAAGTCCGGGATCGTCGCAAAACACCCGACATTCACGGTCCAACAGCGCTTCGGCAATGCCTTCCATGCCCGGCTCTGGCAAACTTTGCACGCCGCCGGGGCGCGACAGGGCCCACATCAACGCCTCGAACGTGGCGTTGGTCCGCGCTTCAAAGGCGTCTGGCACCGGAACGGCGGCAAGCAGTGACATCAGAATGTCTCCATCTCGACGCGGGTGGCCTCGATCTCGCACAGGCGGGCTTTGTCGGCGGCAGCAAGCACGCTCGACTCAAGGTGTACGAAAGCGCGGATTTGCGGCGTTTGCCCAAGGCTGGCGGCGGCATCGACCACCGCCATCGCCATTGCACGGTCCATATCGCGGCCCACGACCATCCCGTAACCTTCGGAGCCCGATGCGCGGATATGCGCCTCGGCCACCAGCACCTCGCCCAGATGAAAGTCGGTGCCCTGCACGGTGTCGCGCATCGGCAGCATCACAAGGCCGGTGCGGCTTTGCACCACCTCGACCGGCCCAAGCGATGCCAGCAAACCCTCGGCCAGTGCGGTCAACCGCGCGGCATCGGCGCGGGCCAGCACGTCAAGCAGATGCGCATGGTCGAACGGCCTCGACTGGTCAGCGCCCTGGTCAAACATCGGAGGCTCTTTCCGGGGCGTCCGCGCCCTCATCCTGACTGTCGAAGGAAAACTGCACCCGATCCCCGGCCCAGACTGCCTCGGAATAGCCGATGGGCTGGCCCGCACCGTCCACGTCGGTCTTTTGCAGCACCATCACCGGCTGGTCGGGATGCTGCATCAAAAGACCTGCCTCCTCGGCGTCAGGGCGTCGGGCAAAGACGATCGTGCGCTTGCGGAAGTAGTCGTTGATGCCGTGGCTGCGGTAGATGTCGGTGATCGACTCGCCGCCCGTTCGCCGCGCAGCAAGGTCGGGAAAACGGGTGGCGCAGTTGTAAGACAGCCCGATGTTGATCGGCACCCCGTCAGCCAGACCCCGGCGCAAGAGGCGGTGAACAGCGCTGCCTTCGGCGAGGCAAAGCGCTGCGGCCACCCGGGTCGGGGCAGGCACAATATCATCGGCGATTTGCTCCCCCGTCGGGGAAACTCCCTGCTCCAGCAGATTCTGGCGGAAACGCGTACGCCGCCCGATATGATAACTGATCAGCGGTGCCGTCTGCACAAAAGTGCCTCTGCCCTGTTCCACCCGCAGCTTGCCCTCAACCGCGAGTGCCTCCACAGCACGCCGCACGGAATGCCTTCCAGCTTGAAAAGACAGGCAAAGCTGCGATTCTGTTGGCAGTTGCGCTCCCGGTTCAAGCTGCCCTGCAGAGATGTCCGCCGAGATCCGATCACGAATGATCTTCCAGTTGTCACGCCCCATGCTGTCCAATCCGTCGATTCATTCGAATGAATCGAGACCTACACCCTCAGCGTTACGTTTGTGTGACGGTAAGGGATTGGCAGGGTGCAATTCATGTCCGGTCAAATGAGCGATCGCTTACTGCAAAACCTGATTGCCAAGGCGTTCACCAGGATCGAGGAGGCTATCATCGTACGGGGCAGGCGCTGGCGCAAGGTATCCAAGCGGTCCCGGCTCTTGCCGGTCGTCACACCATGGCCTTTGGACGGCTTCGACCGGCCCGGCCCGGAAAGCGACATATGTGCCGGCCCTGCGCGGGTTGATCAAGCCCTATTCAGGCCGCGCGCCGGCTCGAAGCTTGCCCACAAGCCGAACGGCGCGCCGCGCAGCCGTGAGGGCGGCCCCGATCGCCACCCCCCACAGCGCCAGCCACAGGACCTGCCCGCTGCCCGCCCACAATGGCTCGGCGATGCTGACGATTGCTGCCAAGGTCATCAGCGCCATCCTGTGCTGCTTGGCCATCGGCCCGGCGAAATCCGCGCCCGCCCCCGAAGTGCTGCCAAGTTCGCGGACATAGGCGGTCAGAAAGGCAAACGTCGTCGCGGCCCAGCCAAGCACAGGATCGTCCACGCACAACGCCGCGCCCACAAGGATCAGCAGGTCGGAGATACGGTCAGGAAATTCATTCCAGAAGCCGCCATCAGGCGATGCACGGCCGGATTCAATCGCAACCATGCCGTCAAACAGGTTGCACAGCAGCCGCATCTGAATGAACAGGGCCGCCACGAGCAATAGCACTCCTCTCATGGCCCCGGTCGTGCCACCTGCCGCCCAGAAGGCTGCTGCGGCGAACAATGCCGCGACCATCCCTGCCATGGAAATCTGGTTGGGGGTAACGCGCGTTCCGGCCAGCCAGCGCGAGATCCTGATGGCCCAGCCGGTCTGACGGCTGGCAAGTGGACGACGGTTCTGAACCCCGGGCATCATGATCTCCAGATGGCAAGGCTGTAGAGGAAGGCATAAGTGGTCGAGACGGTCAGCGGAACGCCAATCGTCGCCGCAATCTCCGGTGTCCCGGCAAGGCCGTGCAGCGTGACCAGCAGCGTCAAAGAGACGCCCGCAGCCACCAACGGCGGGATGATCAGCGCAAGAAGCCCGTTCAGCCGGGCCGACATCGCCTCGATCATGCCCTTCAGCGACAGTGTGATGATGGCCGAAATCGTTCCTTGCAGGGCACCCGCGATCACCGGATCCGGCATCGGGTAGGCGCGGTTGGCAAAGACCGCCCATCCACCCATGGCAAGAAATGCGCCCGCCATGTGAACCACGCCTTGCCGGGCAACCGTCATGTTCAATTCACGCTCCAGAAATAGCGGCTGAGATGGAAGAAGACCGGCGCGGCGAAGATCACCGAATCCAGCCGGTCGATGAAGCCGCCGTGCCCTGCGATGCTGTGACCCCAGTCCTTTACCCCCCGGTCGCGCTTGATCGCCGACATCACCAGGCCGCCCAGAAAGCCCATCAGCGTGATCACAAAGCTCATTAAGCCTGCCTGAAGGGGCGAGAACGGGGTCATCCACCACAGGCTAGCCCCGATCAGCGTTGCCGACAGGCTGCCGCCGATGAACCCCTCGACGGTCTTCGACGGTGACAACAGGGGCGCGATCTTGCGGCGTCCGATCAGCTTGCCCCAGACATATTGCAACACATCGCTCAACTGCACCACGATCACCAGAAACGCGATCAGCAGAACGCCGCGCTCCTCATATCCGGGGATTGTCAGGTTCAAAAGCGCCGGCACATGCGACACGCAAAAGACGCAGATCATCAGCGCCCACTGCATTTCTGCCACGCGAACGAGGAAGTTGCGGGTGTTGCCCGACAGAGCCGAGACGATGGGCAAAAACAAGAACACCCATACGGGAATGAAGATCGAGAACAGCCCATACCACAGCACCCAGACCAGATAGTATTGTACTGGCAGCACGATGAAAAAGACCGCCGCCAGCGACCTGTGGTCGGCGCGGGTCGCATTGGTAAGGGTCATGAATTCGCGCAGCGCCGCGAAAGAGCATAGCGCGAAAAGGATGATGACCCCGGTGCGGTCGCCCAGAAAGGCGATGGAAATGGCAATGGCCATGACCCACCACGCGCGGATCCGGGCGTTCAGATTTTCGATCGCTTCATTTCGCCCGTCAGGCGACAGCCGGCGCTGAAGTACAAAGCCCACCAGACTGGCGAGCACCAGAACGCCTCCGATCCCGCCAATCACAGTCAGCAGGTCGGAGTGCGTGTTGTTCATCCGGCCACCCCTGCCTTGGCGCTTAACAAAAGCAGCGCATGGCGCGACCGTTCAAGAAATTCGTCCCTGATGACTGGCGGGGCCAGATTGGGGGCCGCACCGAAGTACACCTTGCACAGGTTAGCAATCCAGTTGCGCATCTGCTTGCCCCCGCCGCTGCACTCGGAACCCCTCAGGCCTTGCTAACGAAGAAACGCTTTTTTGCAAGTGTTCAGGCACCAGGAAGTGCCTTTGGGCAAATCATGCCATCGCATCGACCATGGGGGACGCGATTCCTCCTGCGCTCGTCACGCGCGCTGTAGCACCGCCAGATGGCGGGCAAAGTCGGGCGATCCCATGAGGGCGCGGCAACGCGCAAAGCGACCGTCGGCATAGGCCTGAAAATCATCTGCCGGATTTTCATTGGCCAGTTGGATCAGGCCCCACAGCGTCCAGAGCAGATCACACATCGCCTTGTAGATCACCATACGCGCCCGGTGCTGCTTCGGCGCCGGACCGTCGAAATAGGCACGGAGCATGCCTTCGTCCTGATCCGCATCAAAGTTTGCCTCAACCGACAGATCGCCCAGATCCCACATCGGATCATTCATCCCGGCATACTCCCAATCGACGATCCACATCCGGCTGCCCGTATCCAGAAAATTTTCGCACAACGGGTCGCAATGGCAGGGCACCAGCGGCGCCGAATCGCGCAACAGCGCCGCGCGCACCGACCCTGCCTCGGTGACGACACGGTGATAGCCTTCGGGCAGGGCCACATCCTTGGCTGACAGAAGGCAAAGATAGTCGTCGATCATGGCGAACAACTCAAACCGCGTCGCGAAAACCTGCCCAGACTGATGCAACTGGCGCAAAGCCCGCGCGGCGCGGGCGGGCGCACCGTTGCGGCTGTGAAATGTATGGGGCGTCATGGTGACCGTGCCGGTGATAAACCGGGTGACCATAATTCCGCTGGCCGGATCATTGAAAACCACTGCGGGGCTGACCCCTGCAGCCGCTGCCGCCTCGGCGGCAACGGCTTCGGCGGCGCGATCTATGTAATCTGACGTGCCTTCGCCCGGCACACGCAGGATCGCATCGCCCAGCCGATACACCCGGTTGGTCAGCCCGCCCAATCGCAGAACCGGACCGTCCCACCCGGCCAGCGCCGGAATTCCCGCCACATAGCGCGCAATGTCATCCTGCATCTGCAACGTCCCCTGCTGTTGCCTTGACAGACAGCTTGCCCCAAGGTTTGGCCATAGCAAAGCTCGGAGACTGGCATGACGACGGGACACCACGAAGGTCACTTGGGCAAGGTCTATGACGCAAAGGCCCCTGAACAGGTGGCCGCGGCCTATGATGCATGGGCTGACAGCTATGACGCCGAAATGGCGGCGGCAGGCTATCGCCACCCGTCCATCGGCTGCGCGCTGCTGGCCCGCCATGCCCCGCGCGGGACAGGGCCGGTGCTGGATGCAGGCTGCGGCACCGGACTGCTGGGCGACTGGCTGGGTATCCTCGGCTTTGAACCGATCGAAGGGCTGGATCTGTCGGCGGGCATGTTGGCCGTTGCCCGTGCCAAGCGAAGATACGTCCGGTTGCACCAACTTTCCCTTGGTCAACCGCTGCCCTTTGCCGACGGCCAGTTTGGAGCCGTGATCTCGACCGGGGTTTTCACAACAGGCCACGTCGGGGCCGAGGCTTTGCCCGAATTGATCCGCATCACCAAATCGGGCGGGCCTTTGGTGCTGACCGTCAAGACAACGCTTTGGGAGGCTGGCTTTGCCGCCGCGCTGCAGGCCGCACCGGGTGTAGACATGGTTGAAGTCACAGCCCCATACGTCTCAATGCCAGGCGAGGTGGGCACGATCCCGTCACTGGCTGTCGTCGCCCGCCGCAGCTGACCGCACCGCAACACCGGCAAGGACAGTCAGACGAACCACGCTGATCCCAGTTTTTCGTTGACAGCCGCCCATGCTGCGAGCGTTAAATATGATGACAATCAGAAGGCGCAGGCCCGCTGTCGCGCCAAAAGCGCCCGGAGACCGACCCACTGGCCGCCCCGCGCGGCCCCGCTCCGCAAAAGGGAGTGACAGATGCGCCTGACCCTCAGCCTTGCCGCCATGCTCTGCGCCACCACCGCCATGGCGCAGGATTAAACAGACCCGATCAAACTTACGCTGCACGACTGGACCGGCCAGTTGATCACCACCCAGTTGATGGGCGAGGTGCTGAAAAAAGGCGGCTACAACGTGGAATACGTGCAGGCCGACTATCTGGCGCAGTTTGCGGGGCTGGAAACCGGCGATGTGCATGTTGCCATGGAAATCTGGGAAACAACCGGACGCGAAGCGATGGTCTGCAGTGCCATGATGCGGCGCTGGCCCGGTTCACTCAAACACACGGAGCGAGATGATATGACCCTTCCCAGCCATGCCCAGATCATCGTCATCGGCGGCGGCATCATCGGCTGTTCCACCGCGTATCACCTTGCGCGCGATCACAAGGCCGACGTGCTGTTGCTGGAGCAAGGAAAGATCACCTCGGGCAGCACGTGGCACGCGGCGGGGCTGGTCGGTCAGTTGCGGTCCTCGGCCAGCATCACACGGGTGCTGAAATACTCGGTCGAGTTGTACAAGGCGCTGCAGGCGGAAACCGGCCTCGATACCGGCTGGAAAATGACCGGCTGTCTACGCCTTGCAACCACCCCCGACCGCTGGACCGAATACCGCCGTCTTGCCACTACTGCGGGTAGTTTCGGGATGGAGATGCATCTGATTTCACCCGATGAGGTAAAGCGGATGTGGCCGCTGATGGACACCTCGGATCTGATCGGCGCAAGCTGGTTGCCGACCGACGGGCAGGCAAACCCGTCTGACATCACCCAAAGCCTTGCCAAGGGTGCGCGGATGCATGGGGCAAAGATCGTCGAAGGGGTGACGGTGACAGGCTTTACCATGGATGGCGATCTGATCACCCATGTCGAAACCGATCAGGGCGTTATCGCCTGTGACAAGGTGGTAAACTGTGGGGGCATGTGGGCGCGGCAGCTGGGCGCAATGGCGGGCGTTACCGTGCCACTGCATCCGGTAAAGCATCAATATATCATAACCGACCGGATCGACGGCCTGTCGCCCGACGCCCCCACCCTGCGAGATCCCGACCGCCGCACCTATTACAAAGAGGAAGTTGGCGGTCTGGTGATGGGCGGGTATGAGCCAGACCCGCAAGGCTGGGTCACGGGTGATATTCCACCCAACTGGGAATTCCGGCTGTTTGATGACGATTACGACCATTTCGGCCAGCATCTTCAGCAAGCCATCGCCCGCATCCCCGCGCTGGAACACACCGGCGTCAAGCAGATGATCAACGGCGCCGAAAGCTTTACCCCTGACGGCAATTTCATCCTTGGCCCCGCGCCGGAATGCTCCAACATGTTCGTCGGCGCAGGCTTTAACGCCTTTGGCATCGCGTCTGGTGGGGGCGCAGGCTGGGTGCTGGCCGAATGGGTCATGCGCGGTGAGGCCCCGCTTGATCTTTGGGCCGTCGACATCCGGCGTTTTTCGGCCATGCACCGCAACCGCGACTGGGTCGCCGCCCGAACACTTGAGGCGTATGGCAAGCACTACACCGTAGCCTTCCCGCATGAGGAATACGACAGTGGCCGTCCGCTGATCGTCTCGCCACTTTACAATCGGCTCGGGGCGCATGGGGCGGTATTCGGCTCAAAACTCGGGTGGGAACGCCCGAACTGGTTCGCCCCGAAAGGCGTCGTGCCCAAAGATGTCTATTCGATGGGTCGTCAGAACTGGTTCGGTCCGGTGGGCGAAGAGCATGCGCATGTACGGACCCATGCTGCGCTGTTCGACCAATCCAGCTTTGCCAAATACGAAGTTTCTGGCCCCGGGGCCGCCGACGCGCTGGAGACGATCTGCGCCAACCGCGTAGCGCGCGACGTGGGGCGGCTGACCTATACCCAGCTTCTGAACACGCGTGGGGGGATCGAGGCTGATCTGACTGTGGCCCGTATGTCAGACAATTTGTTCTATCTCGTCACCGGAACCGGCTTTCGCACCCATGATTTCGGCTGGATCGCCGACCATCTGCCACCTGATGGCGTAACTCTGCGCGACGTGACTCAAGACTGGGGCACGCTGTCTCTGATGGGGCCACGAGCGCGCGACATACTGGCCCGTGTCACGTCGCAGGATGTATCGAACAGTGCCTTCCCTTTCGGTCACGCACGGGAAATCTGTATCGCAGGCGCAAAGGTGCGGGCCCTTCGTGTCACCTATGTGGGTGAATTGGGATGGGAATTGCACACGCCACTGGCGCAGACAGGGGCCGTGTTCGACGCGCTGATGGCTGCCGACCCTGACTTGCGACCAGCAGGCTATCGCGCGCTGGAATCGCTGCGACTGGAAAAGGGCTATCGCGCATGGTCGTCTGACATAACCCCCAACGATACTCCGTTCGAGGCGGGTCTGGGCTGGGCGGTCAAGATGAAACACAATGCGCAGTTCCTTGGCCGCGCAGCGCTGGACTCGATGGCAGATCAGCCGCTGACAAAACGCATGGTCGGCTATACCGTCGCAGACCCCGCAGCAGTTCTGGTAGGGCGAGAAACCATTCTGCGCGATGGTCAGCCCGTCGGCTATCTGACGTCGGGAGGCTATGGTTATACCATCGGCAAAAGCATCGGCTACGGCTATGTCCGTCATTCAGGCGGTGTATCTGACAATTGGCTGTCTGGCGGCCAGTATGCGCTGGTGGTCGCAGGTGAAACGTTCCCCGCCGACCTTTCGTTGCGCCCCCTTTATGACCCAGAAGGCCATCGCATTCGTGCGTGAGGGGTGTCTCTGTTCCCCGCGGCAGCCTGCGCAAGGCAGACCGAGCCGTGCATTCGGCAAGCAAGTTACCTTTTTGAGGCCGCCCGATCAGTCGCAGGCGCGTTTGGCAATCGCCTCGACCGCGTCAAATACCCCTGCACCCGCAACAACGACACGCCCGCCATCTGCAATCGCCTTGTCCGCCTCGATGGGCACGACCCTGCCGCCCGCTTCGGATACGATCAGATGCCCGGCCAAAAAATCCCACCCGTTCATGTGCTGCTCAACATAGCCCAGGATGCGCCCCGACGCGACATAGGCCAGCGACAGGCCACCCGACCCATTGCGCCAAAACAAGGTGCCCGCATCGCAGCACAGGGCAACCATTTTCTTTATCCATTCGGCTTGCGTGCGGCCCGAATACCCCACCCCAAGCGAGCCCATACGCAAGTCGGCCTTGTCGGTGCAGCGGATTGCACGTGCGTTGCAAAACGCCCCACCACCCAGCCTTGCATGGTGCATCTCGTCATGCACCGGATCGTGAATAACCCCGATCACGACCTGCCTGTTGTGCACGCAGGCAAGAATGACGCACCACTGCGGGATCCCGTTGATGAAATTTGTGGTTCCGTCGATTGGGTCGATCACCCAAGTATAGCCGCTGGTACCTAAGGTGGGGGCCCCCTCTTCGCCCACGATGCTGTCGTCGGGAAACGCCTCGGTCAGCGCGGCACGCACCGCCAGTTCCACGTTGCGGTCGGCTTCGGATACGAAATCCTGATGCCCCTTGATGTCGACCGTAAGGTCAGTCCATTCGCGGAAATACTCATGTGCCAGGCGGCCTGCTTCAGCAGCGATTATTTTGGCTTCAGCGTAGCGTTTCGCAAGATCATTTGATGGCATGGGCTTTCCCTCGAAACATGGATCTGCGCAATGGTTATCAGCAAAGATTGCGCCGGGGAAAAAATCCAGCGCCAAATTTCCGAACGCCGATTCGGCGAAAGGTGATTTGGACCATCACGGCAACACAAGAAGATCACGCAGCAGATCCGGTTCGCCGAACCCACCCGATTTCGACATCAGGATCGTGCCAGCCATTCGCCCGCCGATGATCCGCGACACTGGCAAGCCGGGGCCAATCTCGCCCAGACAATCCAGTGCGCTGGCCTTCGTTTCGGCCAGAAAAACGGCCAGCGTATCGCCGCCCGTCACCATCAACGCGCTGCCATCTTCGGGCGGCCCGAGCCAATTCAGACGCGCCGCCAGTGCAGCGCGTGTTTCTGCTGCGGTCCGACTTCCCGGAACAGGGTCGATCAGCAACGGAGCAGTCGCGACCGGCGCAAAAGCGCTTGTAACGGGGGCAGCACGGACCTGGCCCTCCAGCCTCCGGGCCTGCGCACGGGTTGCCGGATGGTTGGTGCCAATAACAATCAGTCCAACCGACACCTTGGCAAGCGGGGTGGACGGGCCTGCAAGCGCCCGCGCCAAGCCCCGGCTTCCGGCCCACAACACACCGCTTTGGCCTATCCAGGGCTGAATCGCCGCTCGCAGGTCCTCGTCGGTTTCGGCATCAATCACCAAGAGATCAAGGCCCGGCGCATGGCGGGGCTCCAGCGCGGCAAAGGCGTGCCGCAGATTGCCTTGACCCGTCGGCTGCCAGCCGTTCGAAGGAGTTTTGACCCATTGGCATCCATCCTTGGTGATGCGCCCCATCTGCGGAAACGCGGGCGCAAAGATGCAGCGGGCAAAGCCACCTGCCCGTCCCAGTGCCAATGTCTCGGTCAAAGGGTGCCCACGCAGCACGCTGTCTACCTTTTTGAACCATAGTGTGGGATTGCGCCCTGGCGCGCGCAATCCAGCATGCGCCTCCGTGACGTGCTGCATGGCTGCAGCCTCGGTCAGGTTACGGCTTTCAGTGCTGAACGTCACCTTATCGGCCACTGGCCCAGCGGTATCGAGCACCAGTCGCACTGGGCTGTCGGCTGTGGCGAAAGGTGCCGCCGCATCCAACGCGCCCGTCAAATCATCGGCGATGATCCGCAGCATCATGCACCCTCGGCCCCCAATGGCGCTACATCGACGCGCAACCCGTTCCGCTCAAGTTCCAGCCGCCGATCGGACAACAGGCGCGAGTCTGTGATCAGGTGATCCATATCGGTGGTGCGCCCAAAGCTGCAAAAGGCGCGGCTGAATATCTTTGAGCTGTCGGCCAGCAGAACAGCGCGGTCCGCGGCGGCAATGATTGCGCGCTTTACCTCGGCCAATTCGATCGAGGTGTCGGACATCTCGTCCTCGGACAGCGCATGGGTGCCGACAAAGGCCAGATCGGCACGCAAACGGCGAATATAGTGCAGTGCATCGGCACCTAGCAGAGTGCTGGTGCCCGCGCGCACCATTCCACCCGTCACTAGAACCTTGATGGCGAGGCTTTCCGACAGAATCGCTGCTATGGTGAAATCATTGGTGATTGCGGTGAACGCCACCCCCCGGTCACGGGCCATTCTGGCGGCGGCTGCGGTCGAAGTGCCACTGTCAAGGATCACCGTTTGCCCAGGCAAGATAAGGGCGGCGGCACGTTGACCGATCACACGCTTGGCGCCGCTTTCCAGTTCGGATGCAATCTCACGCTCCAATTCTACTCCGGTAAGGCGGTTGGTCAACACCGCACCGCCGTGGGTGCGCTCCAGGTGGTTTTGTTCGCACAGATAATCCACATCCCGCCGCAGGGTCGAGACCGAGGCACCAAGCGCCTGCGACATCTCTTTAAGACCCGCCGCCCCGTCGCGGCGCAAAAATTCGATGATCCGCGCACGGCGCAAAGCTGGCAGCATTGGTAAGACCCTTCTGGCGGGTGCAGTTTTCAATAAATCCCAAGCATTTTCAATATCTATCAAAAATATTGCGGGAAATCATACTATCTTCCAAAATGCACCATATTGTGCCAACATCTACCATATGACGGCAGAATCAAACCCAGTCGGGCCGTCTTTGGATTTGGGAGGATCACATGCGGAACTATCTGAAAGGTGCCGTCGTCGGCGCCATGGCCTTGCTTTCTACCAGCGTGGCTTGGGCCGAAAACCCTGACATCGGTGTCATCGTGCCTACGCTTGATGCGCAATTCTGGAACTCGTATGTCGATTTCATGAAAAAGGGCGCGGATGAGCTGGGCGTTAATCTGGTTGTGCTGAATGCCGACAACAAGCCCGATCAGATGATCAAAGGGCTTGAGGATCTGGTGGCCCAAAGTGTCGATGGCATCATCTACACTCCCTATTGGGCGACCGCAGTTCCTGGCCTGACCATGGCCAAGGATGCAAACATTCCGGTTATCCTGACCGACAGCTACGCCGACTTTGCGCCGCAAGATGCGCTGTTTCCCAACTACCTTGCTTTCGTCGGCCCGTCTGACCGCGACGCCGGCAAACAGATGGCTGAGACGCTGTTTGCCAGTCTCTCTCCCGATGCAGACGGAAAGAAGCACATCGCCGTTGTAAACGGCACGGCGGGTACCTCGGTAGCCATCGACCGCCGCGCAGGTCTGCAAGACGCGCTCGATGCAAACCCCGACGTTATCGTGGTGGGCGAAGTTGACGGAAACTTCGTGCGCGACACCTCGCAGACCGTGTTTGAAAGCCTTTGGCAGGGTAACCCTGAGGTGCAAGGTGTCTGGGCCGCGAATGGCGGCACGGCAACCGGCGTCATGGCAGCGATCACCAATGGCGGCAAGGTTCCGGGCAAGGATATCATGGTCGTCGCGATGGACCTGAACCCGGAAAACGTGGATGCCGTTGAAAAGGGAGAGCTTCTTTTCGACATCGGGGGCCACTGGCTGCAGGGCGGCTTTGCTCTGGTGATGATGTATGACATGTTGAACGGGCACGAAGTTCCGTCTGACAAGGCCAACGTCAAGCTGGAATTGCTTCCGCTGACACAGGATCGCGTAGCACAGTTCCGCACCGATTTTCCTGGTGGGGTGCCGGTCTATGACTTCAAGGTTCATTCCAAAACCTATAACCCCGATGCCGAAACTGCCGTTTTCGAAATGGAATACAGCAACTGATCTGATCAGAAAGAGGGACCGGGGGCTGCTTGCCTCCCGGTCCTTACCTTCACCGTCCGTAAGGAGTCTTGCCCGTGCTTTCTGCCCGGCACATCAGCAAATTCTTCGGCGCGTCCCAGGCCTTGCGCGACGTATCGGTCGATTTCCACCCTGGCGAGGTGGTCGGCCTGGTTGGTGAGAACGGAGCGGGCAAATCGACCCTTCTGAAAGTGCTTGCCGCTGTTCACCCCCGAACGGGCGGGCAAGCCACGCTGGAAGGGAAGGTGTACGCCCCGCAAGACCAACGCGCGGCCGAGCGTGCCGGTGTGGCGCTGGTGTTTCAGGAATTGAACGTCAACCGTTGCCTGAGCATCGCAGAGAATATCATGCTTGGCTATTTGCGGAACTATCGCCGGCTCGGCCTGATCGACTGGCAGCGATTGCAGGCCGATTCGCAGGCTATTCTTGACCGGATCGGGGCTGATTTCCGCGTGACAGACGATATCGACACGCTGGATCTTGGTCGGATCAAAACGATTGAAGTTGCCCGCGCGCTGGCGACGAACCCGCACTTTGTCTTTTTCGACGAAAGCACCGCATTCTTGAGCCAGGCCGAGGCGGTGCGTTTGATGTCCGTGATCGGAGAATTGAAGTCTCAAGGCATCGGCATCGCGTTTGTCTCGCACCACCTGCATGAAGTATTTGAAATAGCAGATCGCCTGATCGTGTTGAAAGACGGCGCTGTGGTTGGCGACTGGGCCACCCAAGAGATGACGGAGGAAAGCCTTGCCGAACAGATGGTTGGGCGCGAGATGATTGGAGGGCTTTTCCCTCCAGCAACAGGCAATCTGGGTGCAATCCGGATCGAAATGCGCGCTGCCGTGACAGCCCAGGGAATTGGCCCCGTCGATTTGGCGGTCCGTGCGGGTGAAGTGTTCGGGATTGGCGGGCTGAAAGGCTCGGGTGGAGAGGCGATCCTTGCGGCGCTTGCCGGGGTTGAACCGTTGACCAAGGGCGAGATGCTGTTGAACGGCACCCCCCATCGCCCCCGCCACCCGGCCGAAGCCTGGGCTGCGGGCATCGCCCATCTGCCCGGTGACCGCACGGGCGAAGGCGTGATCACCGATTTTTCGGTGCTGGAAAACGTGACTCTCGCAGAACGACCTGCGCGCGCGAGGGTGTTTTCCGATCAAGCACGCATGGCCGGGATTGCGCAGGCGCAGATCGCTGCCCTTGGCATAAAGACGGACGGGCCCGGTGCCGCTGTCGGGTCACTGTCCGGGGGCAACATGCAAAAAGTGCTGTTGGGCAAATGTCTGGCCGTCACGCCCGCGCTGCTTTTGCTGAACAACCCCACGCGCGGCGTCGATATCGGTGCCAAGGCCGAGATCTACCGCGTCATCCGCCGTCTGGCCGCTGAGGGCCTTGCGGTGCTGATGGTCACCGAAGACCTGCCCGAGTTGTTGGGCCTGTCAGACCGGGTGATCGTCACGCGCAACGGCCGCGTGTCGCAAGCATTTGATCGCGGCGCCGAACTGAATGAACAAGAGGTCGTCAGATGGATGATGTAACCCGAAACACCACCCCTGCGCCGGGGCGGTTTGCTGTCCACCAGTTGCGACAGTGGTTTCCGGTGGGTCTACTGGCGCTGCTGTGTCTGGGCTTTGCGCTGACTTCGGACCGGTTCCTGACCGTCAACAATGGTCTGATCATCTTGCAACAAAGTGCCGTTCTGTTGGTGGCGGCGGTAGCGATGACCTTTGTCATCGTTTCGGGATCGATCGATCTGTCCGTGGGGTCTATCGTCGCGCTTTCGGCACTGGCAGCGGCGGCCTTGTCGGATCAGTTGGGCGTTTGGGCGGTTTTGCCTGCGATCGCCGTTGGTTTGGCCTGCGGATTGGTGAACGGGCTTTTGTTTGCCTATGGCAAGATTCCATCCTTCATTGCCACGCTTGGCACCATGGTGATCTTTCGCGGGTTGGTGCTGCTTTATACCAAAGGTGCGCCGGTTTCCATTTCGGACCGCGGGTTTCTTGTCTTTTACACGGGTCGCACCTTTGGCATGCCCAACGCCGTTCTGATCGCCGTTCTGGCCATGATCGTAGCCGCCATCATCTTCAACCATACCGTTTTCGGGCGCGAGGTTCGCGCTGTTGGCGGGGGCGAGCGTGTGGCGCTGTTGTCGGGCATCAGGGTGAATCGCGTCAAGCTATGGGTCTTTGTGGTAAGCGGGGGGCTTTGCGGCCTTGCGGGCCTGTTGCAGTCAGGGCGCACCATGGCCGCCACCGCGCAACTGGCCCAGGGGCTGGAATTGGACGTGATCGCCGCCGTGGTGGTCGGCGGCACACCCCTGACCGGGGGTATCGGACGCATCAGGGGCACGGTTCTGGGTGTCCTGATCATCGCCATCTTGTCGAACGGTATGAACATGACCGGTGTTGACCCCTATCTTCAAAACATTTTCAAGGGCTTGGTCCTGATCGTGGCTGTTTTCCTGACCATCGACCGGTCCAAAATCCTTGTGATCAAGTGAGGCAATCTTCCGTGCAGTGTCCCGTTCTTGCCATCACCCTGGGCGACCCCGCCGGTATCGGCCCCGAAATCGCGCTGAAGACGGTGGCGCGGTTGAAAGACCGTACCGATGCCGGCGAATTTGCGCTGGTCGTCGTCGGTGATCCCGGCGCTCTTGGACGTGCGGCAGCACTTTTGTCGCTTCCGCTTCCCCCGATAATTGCCGAGGCGGGTCTGCCGGAGATGGGGGGCGTGGCTATTCTGCCCACGCCTGCCCCACAGACCGCCATCCAGTGGGGTCAGGTTTCCGCTGCCGGGGGCGAGCAGGCCTATCAGGCGGTGGCCATTGCCACGCGGCTGGCGCTTGCGGGCACGGTCGCGGGCATCGTCACGGCCCCCTTGAACAAAGAAGCACTGCATATGGCAGGCCATGATTTCCCCGGCCATACCGAGCTTTTGGCGAGTCTGACCGGGGTCACGGGCAGCGTGATGATGCTGGCGCATGGCGATTTTCGGGTCAGCCACGTCTCGACCCACTGCGCGCTTGAAGAGGTGCCCAAACGCGCAACACCCACGCGGATCGGCCGTGTGATCGACCTGACGCTTGCGACCCTGCGCAAGCTGGGGATCGAACGCCCGCGGATTGCTGTTGCCGCCCTGAACCCCCACGCCGGCGAGGGTGGCATCTTTGGCCGCCACGACATTGACGTGACCGAACCCTTGGTGCGCAAATACGTGGCACAAGGCGAGCGGATCTTCGGCCCCGTTCCGGGCGATACCGTGTTCGTCAAACTGCGGGGTGGCGATTATGATGCCGTGATCGCCATGTATCACGATCAGGGACATATTCCGGTGAAACTGCTTGGGTTCAGCGTCGATCCGGCGACGGGGCGGTGGACCTCGCTGAGCGGGGTGAATGTGACTCTGGGGCTGCCGGTGATACGCACATCCGTTGACCACGGCACAGCTTTTGACATCGCGGGTACAGGCACCGCCGATGAGACCAGCCTGATCGAGGCCGTCGATTACGCATTGCAACTTGCAGCATCCAAGGGTGCGCAGTGATCTTACGAAGGGGATGACATGACCGATTTCAGCAAGATGTGGGTGGGCGGCAAATGGATTGCGGGCGAAGCGGGTACGCGCGCCGTCTTCAACCCGACCGACGGCAAGAAGATCGCCGACGTGCCCGAGGCAAGCTCTGATCAGGCCGCCGTCGCGATTGACGCGGCACGCACGGCGCAACCGGCATGGGCCGCGCTGTCGCCGTTGCAACGCGGCCAGATCATGCACCGTATCGCTGGACTGATCCGCGATCACGCCGTTCCTCTGGCGGAACTGGTGGTGCGCGAACAGGGCAAGACAATATCCGAGGCGCGGGGCGAGGTTGGCGGTGCTGCCGAATTCTTCACCTACTTCGCCGAGTTTGCCCGCCGGATTCAGGGCGAGATTTTCCCCTCGGACGCGCCGGGAGAACAGATCTGGATTCAACGCGTTCCGGTGGGCGTCGTTGTGGCGATTATCCCGTGGAACTATCCGGCGGCATTGGTCAGCCGCAAGGTGGCCCCTGCGATGATTGCCGGTAATGCGATCGTTCTGAAACCGCACGAGGATACGCCGCTTTCTGCCCTGTACATGGCGCGGCTGTTTGAACAGGCCGGGGTGCCGCCTGGCGTGGTCAACATCGTTACCGGCACGGGCAAGTCCGTGGGTACGGCCCTGACGTCGCATCCCGGAATTGATCTGATCACGATGACCGGCTCGGTTCCGACCGGCAAGGCGATCAGGGCGGCGGCGGCGCATAATCTGGTGCCTGTGTCGCTGGAGTTGGGGGGCAAGGCGCCGCTGATCGTGATGGAGGATGCCGACCTGGATCTGGCTGTCGCCTCGGCCGTCACCTCGCGCTTCATGAACTGCGGGCAGGTGTGCATCTGCAATGAGCGAATGCTGGTGCATGAGGCGGTTTACGATGAATTCATCGCCCGCTTCATTGCCGCGACCAAGGCGCTGAACGTTGGAGACCCGATGCTGGACAGCACCGATATCGGCCCCAAGGTGTCGGGCGTTGAGATGGAAAAGGTTGAACGCATCACCGACGCCGCGATTGCCCAAGGGGCCAAACCCCTGCTGCGCGGCGGGCGACCCGACACCGCCCCGGTTGAAGGCGGCCATTGGTTATTGCCAACCGTCCTGGGTGATGTCACGCCTGATATGGCGATCATGCGGGATGAAATCTTTGGCCCGGTGGTGCCGGTGATGCGCGTAGCGTCGTTCGAAGAGGCACTGAGTATTGCCAACGACAGTCATTACGGCCTGTCAGCCTATCTGTTCACCAACAATTTCGCACGGATCATGCGTGCAGTGCAGGATGTACGCTTTGGCGAGATCTACATCAACCGCATCGGCCCCGAGGCGCTGCAAGGGTATCATACGGGCTATCGCAACTCAGGCCCCGGCGGCGATGACGGCATTCACGGCCTTGATGCATATATGCGGAAAAAAACGGTATATGCGAACTATTCAGGCAAATCTCCGGTTGGCTTGATGCCCTGGGATGGTCGGGCTCCTGTTCCGGTATCTGACGCATAGCTTCCTGTTGCCCGGCCATGGATAGCAAATCAAAGCGCGAACGGGGGTCAACGCCATGCGTTCGGGACACTCGATGGGCCGGGCAGGCGCCTCGTAGATGATGGCTGCGCGCGCGTTCATGGCCATGGCGTCAGGGGGAACGGTAATCTCTCAGGTTTCTGTATCCACTGCGCCGACAACGCTTTGAAGTGGGACGCGCGCCACACTTTTACACGCAATCATTTTGTAAAAAGACAATTCAAAATGGATCGGAGCGAATAAGAATCGATTCAATTCTTTCGTGCGGGTTTTCCAGATATGGTTACGACATCATCACGCGATGAGAAAAGAGTTTTCAGTCAATCCTGGAGTCTCGACTTCCATTGCAAAGAGACTGCCGGCCAGTCGATCGCCGGGCGGTGACATGATGCTGGCGGTCGTGATGAAAAGCGTTTTCAGATTGGGTCCGCCAAAGGTGCATGTCGTGATATTCTGTACCGGCATTTCGACGACACGGTCAACTGAACCGTCAGGCGCCAGCCGCACGATGCAGCCGCCGCCAAATCGGCAGTTCCACAGATGGCCTGCACTGTCGATGGCCGATCCATCGGGTGCACCACGACCAAAGCCCTTGTGGAAGATCCGCTCGTTGCTGATGGCTCCGTCTGCGTAATCGTAGGCGTAGATCTCATTGGCAAGTGTGTCGCCAAAATAGAACGCGCGGTGATCGGGGCTCCAGCACAAGGTGTTTGAAATGCCCAGACCCTTGCGCCATTCGGTGATCTGGCCTTTGGGTTCAACACGGTAGAGCACCCCCTCACCCGGACCGGCTTCGCCGAGTTCGCCATCGACCAACACGTTGTTCTTCATCGATCCAACCCAGAAATTGCCCGCGGGATCGGCGCGGCCATCATTGAAACGAACCCGCGGCCATCCCGGCAGGGCAAAGCCGAAGTCATGGCGCCGGTCGGTTGCGGGCCACCAGTTGATCAGTTTAGACGCCAAGGCCACCAGCAGCTGGTCCGGTTTGGAGGTGAGTGTGATCGCAACCACAGGTTCGTCAAAGAACCAAGACCGACGGCTTTGGCTGGACAAGTCATAGCGGTGGATCAAGAATCGATTGATATCAGTCCAGTAGACGGCGTTTTCGGCCGCTGACCAGACCGCACCTTCGCCGCATTTGTCGCCGGATGGGACGAGGCACCGGGGTGTGTATAACATTGCCTACTCCGCCGCCAGGGATTTGGCCTGCGACCACGATGGGCCCAAGGCGTCTGCATTTTGCACGAGCGCGCGCATGTAACCAAGCGCATAGGCCATGCCCGCGTGCCAGGATGCGGCGCACGTCATGCCGGGGGTGTGGTCCGGGACCATGACACCGCCATAGTTTTCATCGCGCAGAATGCGGACGATCTCGGCCATGTCGATGTCGCCCTCGTCGACAAAGGTCTCGACATAATTGGGCACCTTACCTTTGACGTTGCGAAAATGGATGTATCCGATCCGGTCGCGCCGGGCAAAACGGCGCACATGGTCGTAAATCTCGCCTCCGGGCATTTCCTGAAGCGAACCGAGGCACAATTCCAGACCATTCGACCGCGAGTCGATGATGTCGAGCAGACGGTCGTACTTCTCGGGCCTGTTCACCAGACGGGCGGCACCTCGCAAGTGTTCGGCAGGCGGGTCATCGGGGTGCGCCGCCAGCACGACGCCGGCCTCTTCCGCGACGGGAATGATTTCTTGCAAGAACGCGGTCAGGCGTTGCCATAATTCTTCGCTCGAAACGCTGACGGGCGTGGCACCCGGCTTGGCCGCGCGGTAGCGCATGTTCCAGACAAGCCCGTCCGGCATCGGCAGATCCGGATTGATTTTGGTACTGTCAAAGCCCACAGACTCTGCGCCCCCGCGCGCAAATGGCCCGCGCTGCCATCCCCACACACCTGCAATTGAAAAGTTATAGCCAAAGCAGGGCACACCCGCGCGTCCGGCGTCGCGGATCAGCCGTTTCATGCCGTCGATTTGCGCCGCACGGTCGGGGCCGCCAAGCAAGATGTCGGACCAGAATTTAGGCGAGAAATTCTCGATCGCCGCCAGCTTCAGTCCGGCAGCCTTTGTTGACGCCACCAATCCGGCAAGTTCGTCATATGTCCAGAGATAGTCCTGAGAGCAATCCCCCCAGCCTTCGCTATCGTCACCGCTTGAAATGCTGGGATCTTTGCCCTGAAAGTAATTCGTCATATGCGCGACGATATGTGTCGCGCCCGCCTGCGTGGCGAACTGGAAGTTGTCAGCCGTCAAGGAATCCCGGTACAGACCAAGCCCGATTTTCATATGCGCCCCCTATTTCACGCCGATGCCTGCGGTCAGGCCGCCGTCGATCCGGTAATCGCTGCCAGTGATGAACCCGGCCTTGTCTGATGCGAGGAACGCCACAAGTTCGGCCACCTCTTCCGGCTCTCCGATCCGTCCTATCGGATGCGCGGCGCCAAAGCGCTGAAACGCCTGTTCAACCGTTACGCCCGCGCCCCCATAGGTCCGCGCGGCTTGTTCCAGAATAGGTGTCCTCACCGACCCCGGGCTGACCGAGTTCACCCGGACCTTCTGATCGGCATGGTCAAGCGCCATCGCTCGCGTCAGGGCATGGATCGCCCCCTTGGTCGCGACATAGACCGCAACATTCTGCTGGCAGTTATGGCCCTGCACCGAAGAGATGTTGATGATTGCCCCGCCACCCCGCTTCGCCAGTTCCGGCACGCCAAAATGGGCGGTCAGATAGATGGAACCCACGTTGACCGCCATGCAGCGCTGCCACGTCTCGAACGCGGTCGAGACCACCGTCCCATACGGATGCACTGCGGCAGAGTTGACGATGATGTCCAGCCCGCCAAACCGGCTGACCGCCTCGGCCACTGCAGCGGCCACCTGATCGGGAATCGAAACGTCAGTTGTGCGGGGATGGATCGCAAGATCGCGGCGCGAGGCATCCGATGCCAGTGCCGTATTGGCCGCCTCGTCAATTCCGCAAGCCAACACCGTCGCTCCACCCTGCGCGAGCCGCACCGCACAGGCCAGACCGATGCCCGTCGTTCCCGTCACAAGTGCCACTTTCCCCTGAAAATTCATACCTCTACCTCACCCGCTCCAACACCTGGTTCAGCAGGACTGCCCCAAGAATGATGCCACCGCGTACGACGTACTGCCAGTACTCGCTGACATTCAGCAACGTCATGCCATTTGAGATGCAGCCAAGAAACAGCACGCCAATCAGCGTGCCCCAGATCCGTCCCTTGCCGCCAAAAAGCGATGTGCCGCCAATGATGACGGCCGCAATCACGTCCAACTCCATCCCCGTCGCCGTGGTCCCCGTGCCTGACCCGATCTGCGATGCGATCAATGTCCCTGACACAGCCGTCAGCGCGCCCAGGATGCCCAAAGCCATGGACTTCACCCACCAGATGTCGATACCCGACAGGCGCGCGGCCTCCATGTTGCCGCCGACCGCATAGACGGCGCGGCCAAAGCGGGTGAAATTCATCAAGAAATGCATGCCCGCGAAGGTGAGTGCGAAGATGTAGACCGGGAAGGGGATACCGAACAGATAGCCGCCCCCCAGAAAACCAAATCCTGGTGGAAAGGTTGTCAGCGGGAAGCCTCCGGTGATCAGATTGGCCGCCCCGCGCAGGGCGGTGAACAGTGCCAGCGTCGAGATGAAGGTCGGAATGTTGAACCATTGCCGCAACTTGCCCACCGAAAAACCGATGCCAAATCCGATCGCCACGGCGATTGAGATGCTGATTACAGACGCCAGTGGACCACCGAGAATGGCGACCAGTACCCCGCAAAACCACGCAACGATGCACCCGGCCAGGGCGGCACCCGCGCCGACCGACAGATCAATCTCGCCTGAGATGATGACCGCCGTCATCCCAAAGGCGATGATGCCCAACAGGGCACCCGTCCGCAGTACATTCAGCACGTTGCGCAAGCTGGCGAAACCTGGTGCGGTGAAAATCAGTATGATGATCAGCACCACCAGTATCAGTTCCATCGGATAGGTCCGGATCAATCGGAACATAGGGTTGGTCGGGGCCTTGGTGCCCAGAGCGGCGGTCATTTGGTCGGTCCCTCCATACACAGTAGGTAAAGCTCATCCAGCGTGGTTGTGGTCGGATCAACTTCTGCCACTATCCGGCCTTGGCGCATCACCAGAATGCGGTCGGCCACTTCCATCACCTCCTCCAATTCGGTCGACACGAATATGGCTGCAAGTCCGCGTTCTGCCTGATCCCAGATGATGTCGAAAATCTGCCGCTTGGCCTGCACGTCAACGCCTCGGCTGGGCTCGTCGAAGAACATCACTTTTGGCCGGGTGTTCAGCCAGTTCCCGATCACCACCTTTTGCTGGTTGCCACCAGACAGCGACGAGACCGGCAGCATCGGCTGGGCCACCTTGATGGCAAGATCAGCGATCTGCCTGTCTACAGCGCCTTGCTCACGAGAGCGGGTGATAAATCCGGACGGGGCAATTCGCCCCAGACTGGCCATGCAGAGGTTGTCATGGGTTGCGAGCACTTGCACCAGCCCGACCTCCTTGCGGTTTTCCGGCGTATAGCCCAGCCCTGCATCTTTCATTTGTTTGGGCGTCGCAAAAGTTAAGTTCATTCCGTTCAGGGTAACCGATCCGGCATCAACCGGATCAGCCCCAAAGATCGCCCGCATGACCTCGGTGCGTCCCGCGCCCAACAACCCGGCAATCCCGAGGATTTCGCCGCGATGGACCTCAAAGTCGATATCCTCGAAAACTCCGTGCCGTGTCAGGCCACGGATCGCCAGAACAGGCGCTCCGGTCCGGTCTATGGCCTTGCGCGCGGGGCGTTTGGCTTTGGCGGTTTCGCCGAACATCATCTCGACAATCAACGAGGGAGACGCCTTTGTCATCTCGACCGACCCGGCGAAGACCCCGTCGCGCAGCACCGTGCAGGTGTCGGCAATTTCAAACAATTCGTTCATCCGGTGGGTGATATACAAAATCGTGACGCCGCGTTCCCGCAGCCGGCGCACCAATGTGAACAAAAGGTTCACTTCTCGCGTGGCAAGGGCCGAGGTCGGTTCGTCCAGCAGCAGGACCGATGGGTTGAACGACATCGCCTTGGCAATCTCGACCACCTGTTGCTGGCCTACGCTCAGGGTGGAGACAAGGCGCTGCGAGTCGAGGTCCAGCCCCATCTCATGCAACAGGTCCGCGGCCATCTTGTGAAGGTGCGCCCAGTTAACTACGGCAAGGCCAAGTTTTCGGGCCATCGGCAAGCGGCCCAGAAAGATGTTCTCGCCGATCGACAGGGACGGGATCAGCGACAACTCCTGATGCACAGTCACCACGCCCGCGCCGAAGGCATCCTGCGGTGTGTGAAAAGCGGCGTTGGTGCCATTGACGCGCACCGTCCCCGAGGTGGGCAGAATGACCCCTGCCAATATCTTGACCAGTGTAGATTTGCCCGAGCCATTCTTGCCCATCAGGGCATGCACCCGACCCGATTCAAAGCGATGCGAAAACGCCGACAGCGCCACGGTCTGGCCATAAACCTTGGTGACGTGATCAAACTCCAGCAGGCCGCCGGTGCGTTGCAGGGGGGGCATGGCGTCAAGCATGGCTGGTGGTTTGCTCTTGCATGAAATGTGTAGCGTCCGGTCCGAAACAAGGACCGGACGCTTGTCGTCGCTACTGAAGGGTCTTCAGTTCATCGAGGAAGGCCTTGACGCCATCAGGGTTGCCACGCGCCAGGCTGAGAACGGGAACAGCCTGATCTTTCTCGACCGTTTTTCCGTCCAGGACGTCGTTCGCCGCCTTGATCGCCAGTGTGCCCACTTCAAAAGGCTTCTGTGCGGTCACCGCTTGCAAGATGTTGTCCGGGTCCAGCAGCATGTTCGCCAACTGTTCGGTGCCGTCGATGCCGAACACGAACACCTTTCCTGCCAACCCGGCGTTCTTGACCGCCTGAACCGCGCCGATCGTGCCACCTTCGTTGGCGGCGTAGATCATTTCGATATCCGGATTTGCCGTCAGAATGTCCGACACCACCGAAATCGCCTTTTCGGTCAGCCAGGCGTCTTGGCTCGACACGACCTCAACCTGATCCTTCACCTGCTCCAGAAAGCCGCTGACCCGGTCATTGCTTTGTTCCGGCAGCAACGACTTGAAGGCGACTGTTGCGATCTTGACCTTGCGGTCCGGCGCAAACGTATTCAGGAACGCCTTGGCTTCCTTGCCGGTGTTGTCGCCAAGATCAATGTTGCTGGTGGTGATCGACGCAACAGCAAGGTCGCTGTTGATGGTGCTACCCCATGTGACCACCACGATCCCCGCGTCAACCGCCTTCTGAATGGCCGGAATCGAGCCCTCAGCGCTCAGCGGTGTAAGGGCAATCGCCTGCACACCGCGGGCGATATAAGTGTCGATCAACTGGGTTTCCTTTTCCAGCTTGTTATCGCTGTTGGCATCCAGCAACTCGACGCCCGAAGTCTTGGCCTCGGCCGCCATCCCCATCTGGACAGTCTTCATATATTGGTCTTGCTGAAACACGATCCCGGCAATGGCGCGGTCCTGGGCCAGCACAGCGGTCGGCAGAAATGCCGCTGCCGTCAGGGCCGCAGTTGTAAGCAAGATGCTGCGTCTGATAATCATGGTGATCTCCTCTCTCTTGGTTGTGACGTCCGCTCTCATTATGAAATTGCCGGCACGAGAGAGCCTTCGCTGCGGCATGTTCGATGGGTCATCCGGAACGGGATGCTCTTGTGTTTGCGGAACCGACGAATTGCAGGCCGTATTCCAGATGGCGGCTGATAAGATAGGCATAGGCCACGCGGTCTCGGGCCTTCAGCGCGTTGATGATTTCGCTGTGCGTCTGGTGCGTGTCGATCTGGACAGGGCGTTTGGCCTTTCCCACCCGCATGATCTGGGTGATTACCGGTTGCAACAGACGGTAGTTGGTCAGCAGGGTTCGGTTGCCCGCCAAGGACACAAGCGCCTCATGAAAGGCAAAGTCACATTGCGCAGCAGTGTCCACGCTTTGCTCGTCCAATATACGGGCGTTTACCGCATCCAGATTGTTCAGGTCGTCGGCCGTCGCGTGCAAGATGATGTGGTCGCAGATGCCAACCTCTATGATCCGGCGATAGCCTTGCACGTCCAGAAACGACGCGGGCGAGATATCGTTTTGAAAGGCGAACAGCTTGCGCACGGCATCTTCGTGGCGGTCACTGAGCACGGCGCCAATCTTGGGCCGCACCTCGACAATGCCATAGGCTTTCAGGACCTGCAGCGCCTCGCGGACCGTATTGCGCCCCGTTTGAAACAGCTCTCCCAACTCACGTTCGGTCGGCAGCGCGTCGCCAATGACCAGATCACGGCTACGGACGAACTCACGGATCTGATCGACCAGCCGATCTACCGCAGAAACCCGTGTCGGGTCCTGTTCGGAATCAACGGCCATCGACGCCAGCAGGATCGAGTCGTCGGTCATGAAAACTGCTTCCTCCCAGAATTCCATCATTTGTTGGACCAAGACGCAAGTGCAGTCAATAAAAATCTTGTATGCGCGAACACTTGGCTGCCTAATACAACAAGAATCCAATTCTTGCCAAAATTCTCTGCTTGTGGTCCAACAAAATTGAACTTGAGTCGCGGCACGAAAGGAGATCAAGATGCAGCCTATGCGGGAGACTTTACGATGGTATGGCCCGGATGATCCGGTCTCGCTGGAGAATGTAAAACAGACCGGGGCAACCGAAGTCGTGTCGGCCTTGCACCAGATCTATGACGGCTCACCGTGGCAAGATGCCGATATCGCAAGTCAGAAGGCCCTGGTCGATGCCAGCGGCCTGAAGTGGCGCGTGGTCGAAAGCATTCCGGTTCACAACCAGATCAAGATCGCCGGGCCGGACCGCACAAAGTATGTCGGTTGGTACAAGGATACGATCCGTGCCTGCGCACGCCAGGGGATCAAGACAATCTGTTATAACTTCATGCCGGTCGTCGACTGGACCCGCACCGACCTGACCTACCGAATGCCATCAACCGGCTACGCGTTGCGGTTCGACGCGGTGGATTTCGCTGCCTATGACCTCTTTGTGCTGCGCCGCCCCCGCGTCACGCAAGATTATACCAACGCCCAGATTGCGGCAGCCGAAACCCGGTTCAAAGACCTGTCCGAGGAGGCCATCAACCGCATCGAACGCATCTTGATCGCGGGCCTGCCCGCCAGCGAACGCCAGTTCGACCGGGCCGGCTTCCTGAATGCCTTGCTGGACTACGAAGGCATCTCGCCCGACGATCTGCGCGCCAACCTGCGGCATTTCCTGAATGAGATCGTGCCGGTGGCCGAAGACAGCGGTGTGCAGATGTGCATCCACCCCGACGATCCACCGTTCAGCCTTTATGGGCTGCCACGTGTGGTCTCAACGGCAGCGGATGCGCGATTCATCCTCGCATCCCCCGACCGGATGGCCAATGGCCTGACCTTTTGCACAGGCTCATTTGGCGTGCGCGCTGACAACGATCTGGTGGCAATGATCCGCGAATTCGGTCCGCGCATCCATTTCGTCCACCTGCGGAATGTCACGCGTGAACCAGACGGCTCGTTCCATGAGGCCGATCATCTTGGCGGATCAACCGACATGGCCGCGGTGGTCATCGCCCTGATGCAAGAACAGCAGCGCCGCAAGCAGGCGGGCCGCGCCGACTGGCAACTGCCGATGCGCCCAGACCATGGCCATTTGCTGGCCGACGATATCGGCAAGGCAAGGATCAATCCGGGCTACTCGCTGATCGGGCGCCTTAAAGGGCTGGCCGAATTGCGCGGCGTGATGCACGGGGTCGCGGCGATGGCTGCGCAAAATATTCAGGGAGACTCAGCGTGACGACGCCAGATGACGACACCGCCTTGTTCGCAGTGATGCGGGAAAAGCTGTTCACCGCAGTGATCGGCGATATCCTTGACACGATGGGGCTGATGCATCAGTTCCTGCCGCCAAACATTCGCGCCCTTCGCGACGATATGGTCACGATCGGGCGGGCCATGCCGGTGTTGGAGGCCGATTTCTTTGGCGCCTCCGAAACCCAAGGCCATTCCGCAATCAGTGCCAAGCCTTTCGGGCTGATGTTTGAGGCGCTGGACAGTCTCAAACCAAACGAAGTCTATGTCGCCTCCGGCTCGTCACCACGCTACGCACTGTGGGGAGAATTGATGTCGACCCGCGCGCTGCATCTCAAGGCGGCGGGCGCCGTGCTGGATGGGTATGTCCGCGATACCGGTGGCATCCTTGCGCTGAACTTTCCGACCTTTGGCTATGGTTCTTATGCTCAGGATCAGGGGCCGCGCGGCAAGGTCGTGGATTACAGCGTGCCGATCGAGATTGGCGGCATTCGCGTGCGCCCGGGCGACATCGTTTTTGGCGATCGGGACGGAGTTGTGATCATCCCGCGCGAAGCCGAGGAACAGACGATGCGGTTGGCATTAGAAAAAGTCGCAACCGAGAACAAGGTGCGACTGGCCATCGAAGCCGGGATGAGCACCGTCGAGGCCTTTGACCGTTTCGGTGTCATGTGAAGGCCCGGCACTGAAAGGGATAAGATCATGTCTCGTGCAAAGAGCCTGACCTGGTCGCATGGTGTGGTAAGCGTCGAGACCCTGGGCGGCATGTTGGGGCCCACTCTGTTCGTCTTGCCGGATGGGCGGCAGATTGCACCATTTCACATAGCGCCATGGTTTGACGGCGATGAGGCATCGGATCAGCCCGGTATCCTGCAGCGACTGCGGGGCGAATGGCCCTGCGTTCCGTTTGGGGCGGCCAGCCACCGCACGAACCGGGATGGCTGGCCCGCGTCAGACCCGGAGTTTGAACCTGATCCGTTTCCGCATGGCTATGGGTCCAATCACGACTGGCGCTGGCTGGATTCGGCAGAAAACGAAATCGCATTGGCCATCGACTATCCAGCCGACCATCCGATTTCCGGGCTTCGTCGCACAGTGCGGCCGGTTGCCGGGAACACAGCCATTGACTTTGTTCTGGCAATCAAGGCCCGGCGCGATTGCGTTCTGCCAATTGGCCTGCATCCGGTATTTCGGTTGCCTGCACAGGTCGGCGCGATGCGGCTGGACATCGCGGCAAAGGCCGCTTGCACCCTTCCGGGCAAAGTCGATCCTTCGTCAATCTTCGCGCCCGACCAGATGGCGCAGGATTGGCACGCCATCGCCCTGACCGATGGCACGACGCTGGATCCCGGCGCTGTCCCGCTGCAACGGCACACTGAAGAATTGCTACAGTTGCTAGAGGTCGGCGGCCGTGCCGAACTTTACAGTCTTGCAGAAAACTATCGTGTCCGGCTGGATTGGAATGCGGAACACTTTCCCCATCTTCTCTTGTGGTTCAGCAATTTCGGCCGCAGGCAGAAACCGTGGAATGGACGGCACCTGGCCCTGGGGGTCGAGCCTGTTTGCTCCGCCTTCGATCTTGGCAGCCAGATCTCATCGCAGCCAAATCCGATCGCCGCACGTCACGGTCGCACGGCGCACGCCTTTCGGGCTGGCGAGGTCTTCGAAACGCGATATCGGGTGACGGTAGACTCTCCCGGCAGGGGGGGCGACCTGTGACAACGCCCGCTCCCGGAATAGAAGCGCGTTGCCGGCGTTTGCTGGTCGAGCTTGCGTTTTGCGCCCGTTGACGATGCCTTGGCGGTCATACCGCCGACAGGCGGCGTCGCGGCCGATATCGGTCTGGTTCTGGCGCGTCGATTTCGTCCTGTCCAAACTGTAGGTGGTCGAAGTGTCAACGGCATGCAGCGTAGGGGTTGCTGCGCAATATTGGCATTTCACGCGGCAACGCGCAGGCACAATCGCATGTGGAAACCCTGCTGCAAAATCTGTCACCACAGCAGTATCACCGATCTTTACCGCCAATTCAGCATTGATGCGGCAGCAATTGTTGCACGGGTGAATGGTCTGACAGCGTGTCGCGCTGCCTTGATCAGCGCGGCGGGCCATCTTCAATAATCACCCGAAGTTCAGTATCGGGCCATAACCGGCGATGAATTCACCGGACATCATTCAGGGCACAATCCAAGCACACCTGATACAGATCAGCCAATGGAACCTTCTTTCGTGTCACGCGTTAGACCTCCAGCTGGCACGAGACAAGAGTCCGCTGGCAACAGCAGTGCAGTGCGGGGGAGCATGCAAAGTGCCGGGCATCGGAGCGGAGCGTCACGCGACAATCGCATTGACCGCGACAGGTCCGCTGCAAAGCGCCGAAACGCGTGCCAGCGTACGGTACTCTGGAAATGGCGGCGGAGTGATCGTGCTCTCGCTGCCGGATATCCGTTGCGGTAGCTGTGTCGCCACAATTGAACGCACGCTGAACGCGCGCGACGATGTGGCATCGGCGCGGGTCAACCTTACACTCCATCAGGCGACCGTGACGCTTATCAGTCCCGACACCGACCCTGTGCCGATCATGAAGGCGCTGGCCGCGCTGGGCTTCCCTACGACCCCTGTCGAACTGCGTGGCCGGGACAACGCATTGACCGACGCGGCGGGCGGTCGCCTTTTGCGTGCGATGGCAGTCGCCGGGTTTGGCGCCGCGAACATCATGCTTTTGTCAGTCGGTGTATGGTCGGGCGCGCAAGGGCAGACCCGCGCGACGTTTCATATCGTCGCTGCCCTGATCGCCGTCCCGGTTGTCGTCTACGCCGGGCAGCCGTTTTTCCAGTCCGCGATAGGCGCCTTGCGCGCGCGGCGGACAAACATGGACGTGCCGATCACGCTCGGGGTTTTGCTGGCGCTGGCACTCAGCTTGTTCGAAACAATGCGCGGTGGCGACCATGTTTTCTTTGACGCCTCCGTCACTCTCCTCTTCTTCCTGCTGGCGGGCCGGTATCTGGATCACGTTATGCGCGAACGCGCCCGCAGCGCCGTCACGGGGCTGGCCCGCTTGTCGCCGCGTGGGGCGATGATCCGCCAGGACGATGGTGCTTTGGCCTACATCGGACTCAACACCGTGACCCCCGGTGCCATCCTTTCCATCGCGCCGGACGAGCGTGTGCCGGTGGACGTCGAGATCGTCGAGGGTGCCACCGATCTTGACCGCAGTCTTGTCACCGGCGAAGCGATGCCGGTTACGGCGGGTCCGGGCGATACGCTTGAGGCTGGAACGCTGAACCTGACGGGCACAATTCTGGCCCGCGCGCTCCGCACGGCGGACGATTCGTTCCTCGGGCAGATGATACGGATGCAAAGTGCCGCCGAGGGAGGACGTGGTCATTACGTCCGCATCGCTGACCGGGCAGCACGGCTTTATGTGCCGGTCGTTCATACCCTGGCGCTGGCGACTTTCGCAGGCTGGTTCGTGGCGACGGGCGGCGATTGGCAGACCTCGGCCTTCGTTGCGATCAGCGTTCTCATCATAACATGCCCGTGCGCCCTCGGGCTGGCCGTGCCGGTGGCGCATGTCGTGGCCGCCGGGCGGCTCATGCGGATGGGTGTCCTGATGAAAGACGGCGCGGCACTTGAACGGCTGGCCGAGATCGACCGCGTCGTGTTTGACAAGACCGGAACGCTGACGACCGGCACCCCCGCAGTCGGGTCCGTTCCGGGCGATCCTGCGACGCGTTCCGCGGTAAAGGCTTTGGCGTCGCAGTCGGTTCATCCGGCTGCCCGCGCAATTGCGGCGCGGTTGTCCGATCTGCCGGGTCAGCTTCGGGACGTGACCGAATTGCCCGGTTTCGGGGTCGAGGGCACTGTGGGCGGCCGCCGCGCGCGTCTGGGGCGCGCCGACTGGGTTGCCGGGATCGCAGATGTGCCCGCCGGGACGGCCAGTCCGGCTTTCGCCTTTCAAGGCGGATCGGCCCTCGCGTTCGAGCTTTTCGAAGAGTTGCGGCCCGGGGCGCACGATGCAATCGACCAATTCAAGGCGTCGGGCATCCCCGTCGCCATCCTGTCGGGGGATATTGCAGACCGGGTCGACCGGATGGCGCGCGATCTGGGAATTACGGATGTCCGACACGGCGCGACCCCGGCGGACAAGATAACCACGCTCGAAACCCTGCGCCGCGAGGGCCGCCGCGCCCTGATGGTCGGCGACGGACTAAATGATGCGGCAGCTTTGGCCGCGGCACATGTGTCGATGGCGCCCGCCAGCGCCTCGGATGCGGGGCGCACAGCCGCGGATTTCATCGTCCTGCGAAATCGCCTCGACGCTGTGCCGGCGACATGGCAGGTTGCCCGCGACACCGCGCGGATCGTGCGCCAGAACTTTGCGTTCGCCATTGCGTACAACTGCATTGCCATCCCGTTCGCGGTCGCCGGATTGGTGACGCCGCTTGCGGCGGCACTCGCGATGTCGGCGTCTTCGATCCTCGTTACTCTGAACGCACTGCGCCTCAACCGGGCCGGGATGCAGCAAACGCGACCGATGCCGCAGGTCGGCATCCGGCAGGTTCGCGCATGACGATCCTCTCCATCCTCATTCCGGTGACATTGTGCATGGGAGCCGTCGGCCTGGCCGCGTTCTTCTGGAGTTTGCGCAGCGGCCAGTACGAAGACCTTTCCGGCGACGCGGAACGCATCCTGTTCGACGATGACCGCCCGCTCCCGACACCCGCGACCAAGGAGACTTCGCCATGATGTCGAAACTGACCGGGTTCGAGCGGACCAAGGCAATGCTGATTACGGGCACTGGCGCGCTTGTCGGCCTTGTAATGGCAGCCGTCGGTCACGACAACGCAATGGGCGCGCACGGATGGATCGTGCTCGCGTTTTGCGCTGTCCTGTTCGTCTTCGTGGCCAATGCGGCCTACGGTCCCGAGCCGACCGAAGATCGCGCCACTTCCTACTACGACGATCCGACCAAGGTGGGGATCATCCTTTCGCTGTTCTGGGCGGTTGCCGGCATGGGAATGGGTGTCTGGGTCGCCGCGCAACTGGCATGGCCTGATTTTCGCTTTGATGCGGCCTGGTCAAGCTTCGGGCGTATCCGGCCCGTCCACACCTCGGGCGTCATCTTCGGCTTTGGCGGCAATGCCCTGATCGCCACCTCCTACCACATCATGCAGCGGACGTGCCGCGCCCGGATGCCAGACCAGATCACGCCCTGGTTCGTGCTGCTGGGCTTCAACCTGTTCTGCATTGTCGCAGCCAGCGGCTACCTGATGGGCGTCACCCAGTCCAAGGAATACGCCGAGCCGGAATGGTACGCTGACCTCTGGCTGGTCGTCGTCTGGGTGGCGTATTTCGTCCTTTACATGCGCACACTCGCCCGTCGGAACGAGCCGCATATCTATGTCGCGAACTGGTACTACATGGCCTTCATTCTGGTCGTCGCGGTGCTGCACATCGTCAACAATCTGGCCGTGCCCGCATCGTTCACGGGGGCCAAAAGCTATTCCGCCTTCTCGGGCGTGCAGGACGCGATGACGCAGTGGTGGTACGGCCACAACGCGGTGGCGTTCTTCCTGACGTCGGGCTTCCTTGGAATGCTCTACTACTTTCTGCCCAAACGGGCAGAGCGGCCGATCTATTCCTATCGCCTGTCGATCCTGTCGTTCTGGGGGATCACGTTCTTCTACATCTGGGCGGGTTCGCACCACCTGCATTACACCGCGCTGCCGCATTGGGTGCAGACGCTGGGGATGACCTTCTCGATCATGCTGCTGGTGCCAAGCTGGGCAAGTGCGGGCAACGCGCTGATGACGCTGAACGGCGCCTGGCACAAGGTGCGCGACGACGCCACCTTGCGCTTCATGATGGGCGCCGCCGTGTTCTACGGCCTCTCGACCTTCGAGGGCTCGTTCATGGCGATCCGGCCGGTGAATGGCCTTTCGCATTACACCGACTGGACGATCGGCCATGTCCATTCCGGCGCGATGGGATGGGTCGCGCTGATCACCTTCGGCTGCATCTATGCGTTGACGCCGGTGCTGTGGCGGCGCGAGACGATGTATTCGTGGAAGGCCGTCGAATGGC
>JBBRBJ010000034.1:0-35517 GCA_038205925.1 Rhodobacterales bacterium
GAGATGGTGATGCCGGGCGACAACCTGAAGTTCAACGTCGAGTTGATCGCCCCGATCGCGATGGAAGAAAAACTGCGCTTCGCCATCCGCGAAGGCGGCCGCACCGTCGGTGCCGGCGTCGTCTCGAAAATCCTCAAGTAATCAAGACGCGGCAGGGTGCGTGGCAACACGCACCCGCCCGATCCGAAGGAAACCAAGATGCAAGGTCAAACAATCCGCATCCGTCTCAAGGCCTTCGATTACCGCGTTCTGGATGCCAGCACGCAGGAAATCGTCAACACGGCCAAGCGCACGGGCGCACAGGTGCGCGGGCCCATCCCGCTGCCGAACAAGATCGAGAAGTTCACGGTTCTGCGTGGTCCGCACATCGACAAGAAGTCGCGCGACCAGTGGGAAATCCGCACGCACAAGCGTTTGCTGGACATCGTGGACCCAACCCCGCAGACCGTGGACGCGCTGATGAAGCTCGATCTCGCTGCTGGTGTTGACGTCGAAATCAAAGTGTAAGGGGGGCATCAAGATGCGCTCTGGCGTTATAGCAAAGAAGCTGGGCATGACCCGGCTGTTTCTGGAGGACGGCAAGCAGGTTCCGGTCACGGTTCTGCAGCTGGACAACCTTCAGGTCGTCGCCCAACGGACCGCTGACAAGGATGGCTATACGGCCGTTCAACTCGGCGCCGGGGCGGCCAAGGCCAAGCGGACCACGGCAGCGATGCGTGGCCACTTTGCCAAGGCGAATGTGGAACCCAAGCGCAAGATCGCCGAGTTCCGCGTGACCCCCGATTGCATGATTGGCGTGGGTGAGGAAATCACCGCCAACCATTACTTTGCGGGCCAGTTTGTCGATGTGGCGGGTACGTCGATCGGCAAAGGCTTTCAGGGTGCGATGAAGCGGCACAACTTTGGGGGTCTGCGGGCATCCCACGGTGTGTCGGTGTCGCACCGCTCGCACGGATCGACCGGCCAGTGCCAGGACCCCGGCAAGGTGTTCAAGGGCAAGAAAATGGCTGGACACATGGGTGCCACCCGGACGACCACGCAGAACCTGCAAGTGGTAAGCACCGATGCAGATCGTGGTCTGATCATGATCAAGGGCGCAGTTCCCGGTTCTGCCGGTGGCTGGGTCACCATCAAGGACGCGGTCAAAAAGCCGCTGTCCGATTTGGTGATCATGCCTGCGGCCCTGCGTTCGGCAGCAAAGGCAGCGATTGCAGCGGCTGAAGCCGCAGCAGCATCGGCGGCAGCCGAAGCCGAGGCAGCAGAGACCGCCCGTCTGGAGGCGCAAGCCGCAGAACAGGCATCTCTTGAAGCATCCCAGGCTGAAGCCGTGCTGAAAGGCGACGACGAGGCCAATGATGATGCGGGCGACAAGAAGCCCGAAGGCGGTGAAGCATGAAACTTGATGTAATCAAGCTCGATGGCGGCAAGGCTGGGTCCGTGGATCTGGACGATGCGCTGTTTGGTCTCGACCCGCGGGCAGACATTCTGCACCGGGTTGTCCGCTGGCAGCGGGCGAAGGCGCAGGCTGGAACCCACTCGACGCTGACCCGCGCCGAGGTGTCCTATTCGACCAAGAAGATCTATCGTCAAAAGGGCACGGGCGGTGCTCGCCACGGCTCGCGCAAGGCGCCGATCTTCCGCAAGGGTGGTGTGGTCAAGGGCCCGACACCGCGCAGCCATGCGCATGATCTGCCCAAAAAGGTGCGCGCCCTCGGGTTGCGTCATGCTCTGTCGGCCAAGGCCAAGGCAGGCGAGTTGATCATTCTGGATAACCTCGCGATGACCGAAGCCAAGACGGCGATCCTTGCGCGCCATGTGTCTGAGTTGGGCTGGAAGCGCGTTCTGATCATCGACGGTGTGTCGGTAGATGAGGGTTTTGCCCTGGCCGCGCGCAACATCGAAGGCATCGACGTTCTGCCCACAATGGGCGCCAACGTCTATGACATCCTCAAGCGGGACACCCTGGTGATCACCAAGGCAGGTCTCGAAGCACTGGAGGCTCGTTTGAAATGAGCGCGAAACCACAGCATTACGACCTGATCAAGAAGCCGATCATCACGGAAAAGGCCACCATGGCATCCGAGCATGGCGGGGTGGTTTTTCAGGTCGCCATGGACGCGACGAAGCCCCAGATCAAAGAGGCCGTCGAGGCGATCTTTGGTGTGAAGGTCAAGGCCGTGAATACCTCTATCGCCAAAGGCAAGGTCAAAAAGTTCAAGGGCCGCCCGGGCGAGCGTTCGGACAAGAAAAAGGCCTATGTTACCCTTGAAGAGGGCAATACTATCGACGTGACCACGGGCCTCTGATAGAACGCCACGAATCCTGCGGCCCCGGTGTTTCCGGGGCCGCGGACTTTTACGAAAACGGGTCGTTTTTCAAAAGGATGACCGCTTCTGGGGATCTACGGAGCCCTGTAAACCGGATCTGCAACGCCAGATCCTCTAGCTGACGGAAGACAGAAAGCATGGCACTTAAGTCGTATAAACCGACGACGCCTGGCCAACGCGGGTTGGTTCTGATCGACCGTTCGGAGCTGTGGAAAGGCCGCCCCGTCAAAGCCCTCACCGAGGGTTTGTCCAAGACGGGTGGCCGGAACAACACCGGACGTATTACGATGTGGCACAAGGGCGGCGGCGCAAAGCGTCTGTACCGCATTGTGGATTTCAAGCGTCGTAAGTTCGACATGGCGGCAGTCGTTGAACGGATCGAATACGATCCGAACCGCACCGCCTTTATCGCGTTGATCAAATACAGCGACGGCGAGTTGGCCTATATCCTGGCGCCGCAGCGTCTGGCCATCGGCGACAGCGTGATTGCCGGCGCCAAGACGGACGTGAAGCCTGGCAACGCGATGCCGTTTTCCGGCATGCCGATCGGCACGATTGTCCACAACGTCGAGATGAAGCCCGGCAAGGGCGGTCAGATCGCCCGTGCGGCAGGCACTTACGCCCAGTTTGTGGGTCGTGACGGCGGCTATGCGCAGATCCGCCTTTCGTCTGGCGAATTGCGGATGGTCCGTCAGGAATGCATGGCGACTATCGGTGCCGTGTCAAATGCCGACCATTCCAACCAGAACCTCGGCAAGGCCGGACGCAAGCGCCACATGGGTGTGCGCCCAACCGTTCGCGGCGTTGCGATGAACCCGATTGACCACCCGCATGGCGGTGGTGAAGGCCGCACCAGCGGTGGCCGCCACCCGGTTACGCCATGGGGCAAGGGCACCAAGGGCAACCGTACGCGGTCGAACAAAGAGACGGACAAGTACATTGTCCGCTCGCGTCACGCCAAGAAAAAAGGGCGCTAATCCATGTCACGTTCCATCTGGAAAGGTCCGTTCGTTGACGGCTACGTCCTGAAAAAGGCCGAAAAGTCGCGCGAGTCGGGCAAAAGCGAAGTGATCAAGATCTGGTCGCGTCGTTCGACGATCCTGCCGCAGTTCGTGGGTTTGACGTTTGGTGTCTATAACGGCCAAAAGCACATCCCCGTTGCGGTTTCCGAAGAGATGATCGGCCAGAAGTTCGGTGAATACTCACCGACGCGGACCTACTATGGTCACGCCGCCGACAAAAAAGCCAAGAGGAAATAAGCCATGGGTAAGGATAAAAGCCCCCGCCGCGTGGCCGAAAACGAGGCAATGGCGATCAGCCGCATGCTGCGTACCTCGCCGCAGAAGCTCAACCTTGTTGCGGGCCTGATCCGTGGCAAGAAGGTGGAAAAGGCGCTTGCCGATCTGACCTTCTCCAAGCGCCGCATTGCCGGCGACGTGAAGAAGTGCCTTCAGTCGGCCATTGCCAACGCCGAAAACAACCACAGCCTTGACGTCGACAGCCTGTTCGTTGCCGAAGCCTGGTGTGGCAAGAACCTGGTGATGAAGCGTGGTCGCCCGCGCGCGCGGGGCCGTTTCGGGAAGATCATGAAACCGTTCAGCGAAATCACAATTCTGGTGCGTCAAGCCGGGGAGTCTGCATAATGGGACAGAAGGTAAACCCGATCGGGATGCGCCTGCAGGTCAACCGGACCTGGGACAGCCGCTGGTTTGCAGAGTCGAAAGACTATGGCAACCTGCTGCTTGAAGACCTGCGCATGCGCGAATTCATCCACGAAGAGGCCAAGCAGGCCGGCGTGAGCAAGGTGATCATCGAGCGTCCGCACAAGAAGTGCCGCGTGACAATTCATGCCGCGCGCCCTGGCGTGATCATCGGCAAGAAGGGCGCGGACATCGAGACGCTGCGCAAGAAGCTTACGGCCTTCACAAAATCGGAACTGCACCTCAACATCGTCGAGATCCGCAAGCCCGAGATGGATGCCCAGTTGGTGGCCGAGGGTATCGCGCAGCAGATGGAGCGTCGGGTGTCTTTCCGTCGTGCCATGAAGCGCGGCGTGCAAAGCGCCATGCGCATGGGGGCCCTTGGCATCCGTGTGAACGTCGCCGGCCGTCTTGGAGGCGCCGAAATCGCCCGGACCGAATGGTACCGTGAGGGCCGTGTGCCGCTGCATACGCTGCGGGCCGACATCGACTACGCGGTGTCCGAAGCCACGACCCCTTACGGGATCATCGGGGTGAAAGTCTGGATCTTCAAAGGCGAAATCCTTGAGCACGATCCGCAGGCACATGACCGCCGCCATGCCGAGGCACAGGAAGGCGCCATTCCGCGCCAACCGCGCCGCGAACGCACGTAAGGGAGCATAAGAGATGCTGCAACCGAAACGGACCAAGTTCCGCAAACAGTTCAAAGGCAAGATCCATGGCGAAGCCAAGGGTGGGTTTTTGCTGAACTTCGGGTCATTCGCCCTCAAGGCGACCGAGCCAGAGCGTGTCACCGCGCGCCAGATCGAAGCGGCACGCCGCGCGATCACCCGCCACATGAAGCGGCAGGGTCGTGTCTGGATCCGGATCTTCCCGGATGTCCCGGTCTCGGCCAAGCCGACTGAAGTGCGTATGGGTAAGGGCAAGGGCTCGAACGACTATTGGGCAGCCAAGGTGAAACCCGGCCGCATCATGTTCGAAATTGATGGTGTGTCTGAAGTCATCGCGCGTGAGGCGCTGCGTCTGGGGGCCATGAAGCTTCCGGTCCTGACCCGCGTGGTCGCCCGCGAAGACTGGTAAAACGGTCTTGCCCCAAAGATATGGCCCCTCCGGCAACGGTGGGGCTTTTTTCATAAGGATTGCCCCCGATGGCCGAGATTTCATCCCTGTTCGTCACGCGTCTTTACCGCGATCAGGTGAACGCGCTTGCAAAGAAGAAGGTCGACTTTGCCGAGATGGCCCAGTCGTGCAACGCAATTGCCGAAGATGACGAGGCTGGGCAGCAGTGGTGCGAGGAAAACGGCTATCCCGGCTATACCTCATACGCGTCGCTGAACGATCTGCCATGGCGGTTCCCGATCTTTGCCGATCTGGAAAAGGCGCTGGACAAGCATGTGGCGGCGTTTTGCAAGGACCTCGGGTTTGATCTGCAAGGCAAAAAGCTGAAATGCGGGTCGTTCTGGATCAACATCCTGCCCGAAGGTGGCATGCACGCCAGCCACATCCACCCCCATTCGGTAATCTCCGGCACGACCTATGTTGCCATGCCTGCGGGCACATCCGCCCTGAAACTGGAAGACCCCCGTCTGCCCATGATGATGCACGCGCCGTTGCGTCTGAAAGACGCGGGGCAGGAATTGCAAAGCTTCGTCTATGTGAAACCGTCGGTGGGCGAGGTTCTGCTCTGGGAAAGCTGGTTGCGCCACGAAGTGCCGATGAACATGGCCGAGGAAGAGCGGATTTCTGTGAGCTTCAATTATGAGTGGGGTTAGGATCGGCGTTTCTTTTCTGCCTCGATCATCTAAGCCCTTGCCCTGCATCCTCACCTCCCCTATAGCACCCTATCTGCGGTTCCGGGGCGACTCGGGATCGGGGGTTTAGCATTGATCCACCGGGTTAAAAGTGACCTTGCCGTGCAAGGGCTTTCTGGTGATTGTAAAAGGAACTGACGCATGGCCAAAAAAGCCACTGCAAAGACAACGAAGGTTGCGCCAGAAAATGCCGCATCCGAGTTGCGCGCCAAGACGCCCGACCAGCTGCGTGACAGCTTGGTGGCACTGAAAAAGGAAGCGTTCAACTTGCGCTTTCAAGCCGCGACCAACCAGCTTGAGAACACCGCCCGTATGCGCAACGTCCGCAAGGATGTGGCCCGTATCATGACGGTTCTCAATGCCAAAGCCGCCGAAGCGGCGAAATAAGGGGTTCCAGACATGCCAAAGCGTATCCTGACAGGCGTCGTAACCTCGGACAAGAATGAGCAGACCATCACGGTTCTGGTCGAGCGTCGTTTCAAGCACCCGTTGCTGCAAAAGACGGTTCGGAAATCGAAGAAATACCGCGCGCATGACGCGCTGAACACGTTCAAGACCGGCGATACCGTGCGCATCGAAGAATGCGCGCCGATCTCGAAAAGCAAGCGTTGGACGGTTGTGACTGCGCCATCTGCGTAAGTCACGGTCAACGGAAATCGAAACCCTGGGGCTGTCACCTGCATGACGGTCCCCAAAGGTCGGGAGAAACATTATGATCCAGATGCAGACCAATCTGGATGTTGCTGACAACTCTGGCGCTCGCCGAGTTCAGTGCATCAAGGTTCTGGGCGGTTCACACCGTCGCTATGCTTCTGTGGGCGACATCATTGTGGTGTCGGTCAAGGAAGCCATTCCAAAAGGCCGTGTGAAAAAGGGCGATGTGCGTAAAGCTGTTGTCGTGCGCACCGCCAAGGAAGTTCGCCGTGAAGACGGCACTGCCATCCGTTTTGACCGCAATGCTGCCGTCATCCTGAACAACCAGGGTGAGCCGGTCGGTACGCGTATCTTCGGGCCGGTCGTGCGCGAGTTGCGTGCAAAGAACTTCATGAAGATCATCTCACTGGCTCCGGAGGTGCTCTGATGGCTGCCAAACTCAAAAAAGGTGACAGCGTCATTGTGCTGACCGGCAAGGACAAGGGCAAGAAGGGCGAGATTGCGTCCGTCAACCCGTCCGCCAACAAGGCCGTTGTGGCCGATGTGAACGTGGCTATCCGTCACACCAAGCAATCGGCAACCAGCCAGGGCGGGCGCATCCCCAAGTCGATGCCGATCGACCTGTCGAACCTCGCGATCGTTGACAAAAACGGTAAACCGACACGCGTTGGCTTCCGCATGGAAGGTGACAAGAAGGTTCGCTTTGCCAAGACCACCGGGGAGGTGATCTGATGCTTGATCAAGCCACCTATACCCCGCGCCTGAAGGCGGCCTACGCCGGCCCGATCCGCGCGGCGATGAAAGAGCAGTTTGCCTACAAGAACGACATGATGATCCCCAAGCTTGAGAAAATCGTTCTCAACATGGGTGTCGGCGAAGCGGTCAAGGACACCAAGAAGGTGAAGCAGGCCGCCGAGGAACTGTCGTTGATCGCGGGACAGAAGGCTGTGGTCACGCACGCCAAGAAGTCCATCGCAGGCTTTCGTGTGCGCGAAGAGATGCCGCTGGGTTGCAAGGTCACGTTGCGCGGCGACAAGATGTATGAATTCCTCGACCGTCTGATCAACGTGGCTCTGCCGCGCGTGCGCGACTTCCGCGGCGTGAAGCCGACCTCGTTCGACGGCCGCGGCAACTATGCCATGGGTCTGAAAGAGCAGATCGTTTTCCCGGAAATCAACTTCGACAAGGTCGATGAGATTTTGGGCATGGATATCATCATCTGCACCACTTCCAAGAACGACGAAGAAGCCAAGGCGCTGTTGAAGCTGTTCAACATGCCCTTCACGTCGTAATCGCGAGGACACAAAGACAATGGCAAAGAAATCCATGGTGAACCGCGAAGTAAAGCGCGCCAAGCTGGTCAAGCAATACGCCAGCCGCCGCGCCGCACTGAAGACGGTGATCACAGACCAGGCAAAGCCGATGGAAGACCGCTTCAAGGCGACCATCAAGTTGGCCGAGCTTCCCCGCAACTCGTCGGCCACGCGGCTTCATAACCGCTGCCAGCTGACGGGCCGCCCGCATGCGTATTACCGCAAGCTGAAACTTTCGCGCATCATGCTGCGTGATCTCGCCTCGTTTGGCCAGATCCCCGGCATGGTCAAATCCAGCTGGTAAGGAGATCAGGACATGCCTGTAAACGATCCTATCGGCGATATGCTGACCCGCATCCGCAATGCCCAGATGCGCGGCAAATCCACCGTGATCACGCCAGCGTCCACGCTGCGCGGCCGCGTTCTGGATGTGCTGCTGTCGGAAGGTTATATCCGCGGTTATGACAAGGCCCCGACCGACAATGGCCAGGGCCAATTCACCATCTCGCTCAAGTACTACGAAGGCACTCCGGTGATCCGCGAAATCAAGCGCGTGTCCAAGCCGGGTCGCCGTGTGTACATGAGCGTCAAGGAAATCCCCTCGGTCCGCAATGGCCTGGGTGTTTCGATTGTGTCGACACCAAAGGGTGTCATGTCCGATGCAGCTGCACGCTCCGCCAATGTTGGCGGCGAAGTGCTCTGCACCGTATTCTAAGGGAGGGGTCAACGATGTCTCGTATCGGTAAAAAACCCGTCCCCATGGCCAGCGGCGTCTCGGCGCATATCTCTGGCCAGACCATCGAAGTGAAGGGTCCCAAGGGCACCCGCAGCTTTACCGCGACCGACGATGTGACGCTGACAATTGACGAAGGTGCGATCAAGGTGGCGCCTCGCGGCACCTCAAAACGTGCTCGTCAGCAGTGGGGCATGGCCCGGTCTATGGTTGACAATCTGGTGACTGGCGTCACGACCGGCTTCAAGAAAGAGCTTGAGATTCAAGGCGTGGGTTACCGCGCCGCAATCAACGGCAATGTTTTGAAGCTGTCGCTTGGCTATAGCCATGATGTGAACTTCGACGTTCCGGCCGGCGTGACTGTCGCCGTGCCGAAGCAAACCGAAATCATTGTGGAAGGGATCGATCAGCAGCTTGTTGGTCAGGTCGCTGCGAACATCCGCGAATGGCGCAAGCCCGAGCCCTACAAGGGCAAAGGCATCCGCTATAAGGGCGAGTTCATCTTCCGCAAGGAAGGCAAGAAGAAGTAAGGGGCGAGAGAAATGGCGAACAACAAGCGAGAGCTGTTCCTCAAGCGCCGCCTGCGCGTGCGGAACAAGATCAAGTCGATGGCTTCGGGGCGTCTGCGCCTTTCGGTTCATCGGTCGTCCAAGAACATCAGCGCTCAGTTGATCGACGACGTGAAAGGTGTGACGGTTGCGTCCGCCTCGACGTTGGAGAAGGATCTGGGCCTGATGGGCAAGAACAATGTCGAGGCTGCGGCCAAGATCGGCACTGCGATTGCAGAGCGGGCGAAAAAGGCCGGCGTCGAAGCATGCTATTTCGACCGCGGTGGTTTCCTCTTTCACGGCAAGATCAAGGCTTTGGCCGATGCTGCGCGTGAAGGCGGCCTGAAGTTCTGAGGAGTTAGACATGGCAGAACGTGAAAATCGGGGCCGCGGCGGCGATCGTCGTCAGGATTCCCGCGAAGAAACACCAGAATTCGCTGACCGTCTGGTCGCGATCAACCGGGTGTCGAAAACGGTCAAGGGCGGCAAGCGCTTTGGCTTTGCAGCACTTGTTGTGGTCGGCGACCAGCGTGGTCGTGTAGGCTTCGGCAAGGGCAAGGCCAAGGAAGTGCCCGAGGCAATCCGCAAGGCCACCGAACAGGCCAAGCGGCAGATGATCCGCGTGCCGCTGAAGGACAGCCGCACCTTGCACCACGATACCGAAGGCCGCCATGGTGCGGGCAAGGTCGTGATGCGGACAGCCGTTGCAGGCACCGGCATCATCGCCGGCGGCCCGATGCGCGCTGTGTTCGAGATGCTGGGCATTCAGGATGTGGTGGCGAAATCCATCGGCTCATCGAACCCCTACAACATGATCCGTGCCACCATTGATGGTCTGAAGTCCGAGACTTCGCCCCGCATGGTTGCCTCGCGTCGTGGCAAGAAGGTGGCCGAGATCCTGAAGAAGCCCGAAGCTGAAGTGCAGGAGGCGTGATCATGGCCGAAAAGAAGACAATCGTCGTCAAGCAGGTGGCTTCTGCTGCCCGCCGCCCGGCTGTGCAGACCGCAACCCTGAAGGGTCTTGGCCTGAACAAGATGAACCGCACCCGCGAGCTGGAAGATACGCCTTCGGTTCGCGGGATGGTCAACAAGATCTCGCATCTTGTGAAGATCATCGAAGAGCGCGGCTGAAATCGGGGCGACCCTGGTATAGAAACGCCCCGTGGGAAACCACGGGGCGTTTTTACTGTGCGGTGCTTGCGCGCGGTCAGGCCCCGCGCACCGTATCAATCATCAGTTGCACGTTGGCCGGGTCTGCATCGGGTGTGATCCCGTGCCCGAGGTTGAAGATATGCGGCCCCTGGCTGAACGCCGCGACCACCCGCCGCGTCTCGGACACCAGCGCGTCGCCCCCGGTGACCATATGGCGCGAGGCAAGGTTGCCCTGCACGCAACCCGAGACCTGCACATGCTCGGCAGCCCATTCGGGCGTCACGCTGTCATCCACTGCCACGCAATCGGCTCCGGTGGCGTCGGCAAAGCCGATGTAGCCATCGCCCGCCTCACGCGGGAAGGCGATGATTGGCACACCCGGATGCCGCGCCTTGATTGCTGCGATGATTTTTGCCGTCGGTTTGAGTGCGAAATCGGTGAAATCCTGCCCTTTCAACGACCCTGCCCAACTGTCGAACAGCTTGACCACCTCGGCCCCCGCAGCCACTTGGGCAGAAAGGTATTCCACCGTCGCATCGGTCAGAATGTCGATGATGGCGGTGAACGCCTCGCGGTCGGCAGCCTTCAGGGCATGGGCGGCCGCCTGATCCTTGCTGCCACGCCCGGCGATCATGTAGGTCGCCACCGTCCACGGCGCCCCGGCAAAGCCGATCAGCGTGGTCTCGGTCGGCAGTTCGCGCGACAGGATCCTGACCGTCTCATAGATGGGCGACAGCGTGTCATGTATTGCCCCGATCGGCTTCCATGCGCGCACCTGTTCCATCGTGGTGCTGGTTTCCATGCGCGGGCCTTCGCCCTCGACAAACCACAGCTTCGGCCCCAACGCCTGAGGCAACAGCAGGATGTCAGCAAACAGAATGGCTGCATCAAAGCCATAGCGGCGGATGGGTTGCAGGGTCACCTCGGCGGCAAGTTCGGGGTTGTAGCACAGCGACAGGAAATCCCCCGCCCGTGCCCGCGTGGCCCGGTATTCAGGCAGATAACGCCCCGCCTGACGCATCATCCAGATCGGCGGGGTGGGAAGGGTTTCGCCCGCCAATGCGCGCAGAATGGTCTTTTGGGTCATGGAACGCTCCTTTGCGCCATGGGTCACTTGCCGGGGGCTTGATGTCAAGAGTTGTCAGATATTCCAGACACCTGTAAGCGTAGCCCCATGACGCAGAATCTTCCCTCCGCCGCCCAGCCGCTTCGTATCGGCACCCGTGGATCGCCTTTGGCCCTTTGGCAGGCGCATGAGGTGCGGCGCTGTCTGATGGCCGCCCATGCGCTGCCCGTGGATGCATTCGAGATCTGTGTGATAAAGGTTCTGGGCGACCAGATTCTTGACAAGGCGCTGAAGGATATTGGCGGCAAGGGCCTGTTCACGCGCGAGATCGAAGAGGCGCTGCTGGGCGATGGCATCGACATCGCCGTGCATTCGATGAAAGACATGCCCACGATGCAGCCCGTGGGTCTGATCCTGAACTGCTATCTGCCCCGCGAGGATGTGCGCGATGCCTTTGTGTCGCCACATCACGCAGGCATTGCCGACTTGCCGGTGGGGGCTGTGGTGGGGTCGTCCAGTCTGCGCCGGCGGGCGCAACTGGCCCTGCGTCGGCCCGATTTGAAACTGGTCGAGTTTCGCGGAAACGTGCAGACGCGGATGAACAAGCTGAAAGATGGCGTGGCCGAGGCGACGTTTCTGGCCATGGCCGGGCTCAACCGCCTTGGAATGGCGCATGTCGCACGATCCGCCATTGCGGTTGATGACATGCTGCCCGCCGTGGCCCAAGGTGCCATCGGGATCGAGCGACGGATGGATGACCCAAGGGTCGAGGCGCTGCTCGATGCCATTCACGACACGCCCACCGGCATCCGCCTCGCCGCCGAGCGCGGCTTTCTTGCGCGGCTCGATGGCTCTTGCGAGACGCCGATAGCGGGGCTTGCGGTCATCGACGGAGATGCGTTGCATCTGCGCGGCGAAATATTGCGCCCAGACGGCTCCGAGGCGATCTCGGGCGCGCGGCACGGTCCCTGTGCCGATGCGCTGCGGATGGGCCAGGATCTGGCCGAGGAACTGCTGGGCCAGGCCCCGGCAGATTTTTTCAGCTGGCGGGGGTAGGCGCTCATGGCAGCACCTTTCCGGGGTTCATTTGCCCCTCCGGATCAAGCGCCGCCTTGATCGCACGCATCACATTCAGCGCAACCGGGTCCTTGCGCCGCGCCATTGATGCCCTCTTCGACAGGCCGACGCCATGCTCGGCCGAGAACGAACCACCAAGCGTCTGCACCACATCTTCGATGGTCGCAATCACGCGGTCGGGATCCAGGTTTGGGTCGGCGGGAAAAACGGTGAAATGCAGGTTGCCGTCGCCCAGATGCGCCACGGTGATCGTCTCGGCGCCGGGGTCCAGCGGGACAAGGGCCGCGTGGATCTCCGACAGAAAATCTGCCGCTCGGTCCAGCGGGACTGCGACATCAGTGTCGATGAAAGGGCGTTTGGCAAAGGTAATCTCGGCTGCCGCCTCGCGCCGGGCCCACATCACACGGCGTTGGGCTTCGGTCTGGGCCGGGGCGGCCTCCAGAATCAGCCCTTCGGCCATCAGATCCGCGAGGGTGGTTTCCAGCATGCTGGTCAGCGGGGTCGTGCCATCGGCTTGGGTATCACAAAGGCCGGGTGCGGTGGCGCCCAACTCGGCCAGAATGGTCACATCTGGGATCTGCGCGAAGGGCTGTCCAAGGTCAGGGCGCACCTGTAACAGACGCCGGGAATAACTGGCAGGCATGAATTCGAACGCCTCGACCAAGCCGCCGCTGACGGATTGCAGCCGGTTCAGCACAACCAGCGCATCGGGCAGGGACCGCAAGGCGAGAGTGGCCGTCGCATGGGCACGGGGGGCGGGCACCAGTTTTACGACTGCGGCGGTGATCACGCCAAGCGTGCCCTCGGCGCCGATGAACAGGTCTTTAAGGTCATAGCCGGAATTGTCCTTGTGCAATTCCGACATCAGGTTCAGCACGCGGCCGTCCGCCAGAACCACCTCAAGCCCAAGGCACAGCTGCCGGGTCGAGCCATATCGCAGCACGTTCGACCCACCCGCATTGGTGGACAGTACGCCACCGATCATCGCCGATCCGCGCGCACCAAACCACAAGGGGAAATATAGTTCGTGGTCGGCGGCCGCATCATGCAGTGTTGACAGGATCACACCCGCCTCGACATGGGCGGTCCGCGCAGTGGGGTTCACGCTACGGATGCGGTTCAGACGTTCCAGGCTGAGCATTAGTCCGCCCGTCGTCATGGTCCCGCCGACAAGGCCGGTGTTGCCCGATATGGGAATAACGGGAGTGCGGTGCGCAGCAGCACTTCGCAGCACAGCTGCCACCTCGGCGGTACTTCCCGGTCGGGCCACGGCGCAGGGCGTGGCAGTGTATTTGCCCGTCCAGTCCCGGGCGTGACCGGCCATGTCGGATCCGGTCAGGACATGGGCCTGCCCTATGGCGGCGACAAGGTCGGGGATCAGGGGCATGAATGGGGCCTTTGCTCTGCGACAAGGGTTGCCGGGTTTGGCGGTGCAGTGCAAGGCCGAACCGGTGTGCTTTTGGCGTCGGGGCAAGCGTCCCGGTGGAGATATTTGTCGACAGAACATGGCGTGGTTGCGCGTTGACGGGATAGGGTGGATCGGTCAAGCATCTGCGCGGCAGGTCAGGGGGTGACGGATGCGATCTTGGGTGTTTGGAGCCGCATTGGCGCTGTGCGGGGCCGTGGCCGTGGCGCAGGAATATGTTCCGCCGACGGCCGGTCGCTATGTGATGGACCCCGGCCACTCGCGGTTGCTGTTCAGGGTCAGCCACATGGGGTTTTCGAATTACACCGCTCTTTTTACCGAAATTTCGGCTGATCTGAACTTTGACCCGGACGCCCCAGAGGCAATGGTGGTGCGCGCCGTGGTCAAGGCGGGCTCGCTTGAGACGCACTACGCCGATCCAGCGGTGGATTTCAATGCCGTGCTGACAGGACCCGACTTTCTGGACGCAGCGGCGTTTCCCGACATCACGTTTGTGTCAACGCGCGTCTTGCCAACCGGGCCGCGAGAGGCGGATGTGACCGGGGATTTCACGTTGCACGGTGTCACCAGACCCCTTGTGCTGAAGGTGCGCTACAATGGCGGCTGGGGGGATTTTCCCATGGACGTGGGCGCGCGTATCGGCTTTTCGGCGGTGGGCGAGATCAACCGGTCTGACTTTGGCGTAGGGTTTGGCGTGCCCGCGCCTGGCAGCACGCTTGGCGTGGGCGACAAGGTCGAAATCATCCTTGAAACCGAGTTCATCAAGCCGAGAAGCTGATCGGTCAGGACGCCACGCGGGTCATCAATTCCTGGACCCTCGGGCCGAGGCTTTCCACAATCCGCCGGACCCCCAGAGCGTTGGGGTGGATGCCATCAGGCTGGATAAAGGACCGATCAATGGCGGCGCCAGTGCTGTCGGCCACGGGGGCAAAGAAGTTTTCGACCAGCAGTGTGCCGTATTTTGCCGCCAGATCGGGATAGATGGCGTTGAAATCCGCCTCATAGGCCGGGCCGAAGTTGCCCGGTGCGCGCATCGCCACAAGAAGGACCGGCAATTTTCGTTCGGCGGCCTGTGCCAGAATCGCATCGATATTGGCGCGCGCATTGGCGGGCGGCAGGCCGCGCAACAAATCATTGCCGCCCAAAGTCACAATCATCGCCTGAACCTCGGGCGTCAGTGCCCAATCGACCCGCGCAAGGCCGCCGGCGGTGGTATCGCCCGACACGCCCGCGTTCAGCACCACTGCATCTACCCCTTTTGCCGACAGCCAGGCGTTCAGTTGCGGCACCAGACCTTCGCCATCGGGCAGGCCATAACCCGCCGTCAGGCTGTCGCCCAGTGCAAGGATCGTGGTCTGCGCTTGCGCCGCCATGGCACTGACAGATAACGCAAGCGTGAGCGCAAGATTGCGCACGCAGCATTTCGCCCCATATGGCAGGGTGGACAGACGAAAAAAGGAAAAATCGGTCATGGCGCAGGCGGTGCTTTCACTCAAAGGGACAAAACTGACCTTGGCAGGGAATGCCGGGCCGGTCGAGATTCTGAAGGGCCTTGATCTTGAGGTGCTTCAGGGTGAGACGCTGGGGTTGGTCGGGCCGTCGGGGTCGGGCAAATCTTCGTTGTTGATGGTCATGGGCGGGCTTGAGCAAGCCACTGGAGGGTCTGTACGCGCACTTGGGTCAGATCTGACGTCAATGAACGAGGATCAGCTCGCACGCTTTCGCAGAGGCAATATGGGGGTAGTGTTCCAATCTTTCCACCTTATCCCGACAATGACTGCACTTGAGAATGTAGCCGTGCCAATGGAACTGGCCGGCGCGCCGGACGCGTTTGCCCGCGCCGAGGCGGAATTACGGCTTGTGGGTCTGGGCGCGCGGATGGACCACTACCCCCGGCAGATGTCTGGCGGAGAGCAGCAGCGCGTGGCGCTGGCACGTGCCGCGGCACCGCGTCCGGCCATTCTTTTGGCGGATGAGCCGACCGGAAATCTGGATGCCGCGAACGGAGAGGCGATCATGGACATGCTCTTTGGCCTGCGCGACCGCTACGGCGCGACGCTGGTGCTGGTGACGCATGCACCGGAACTGGCGGCGCGCTGTGACCGGGTGGTCCGGCTGGCCGACGGGCGGGTGACGGGCGAGGAACGCCAGACCGCAGCGGTGCCGGCATGAGCGATCTGGCCGTCGCTGTCCCCGCCAAGATGACAGCACACCCCCCTGCAGGTTGGGCCCTGGCCTGGCGCCTTGCGCGGCGCGAATTGCGCGGCGGGCTGAAGGGGTTTCGTATCTTTTTGGCCTGCCTTGCATTGGGCGTGATGGCGATTGCCGCCGTGGGCATGGTCCGCGCGGCCATCGAGGCAGGCCTGCAAGATCAAGGGGCGGTACTGCTGGGCGGTGACGCCGAGATGGAATTGACCTACCGCGTCGCCGATGAGGGCGAGCGCGACTATATGGCGGGCATCGCCACGGCCGTGTCCGAGGTGGTCGACTTCCGTTCGATGGCCGTTCTGGGCGATGAGACAGCGCTGACGCAAGTCAAGGCGGTTGATAGCGTCTATCCCCTGTTGGGTGCAGTGCAACTGGCCCCTGACGTGCCGCTGGCGCAGGCTTTTGCGCCAGTGGCAGGCGTGCCCGGTGCCGTGATGGACCGGATTCTGGTCGACCGGCTGGGGCTGACGGTCGGTGAAACCTTTCGCCTTGGGGTGCAGGATTTTCACTTGGGCGCGGTGCTTGTCCGCGAACCTGACAGCGCCGCGGCAGGTTTTTCGCTGGGCCCGCGCACCATGGTGTTGACGGCAGATCTGGCGAATTCGGGACTGATCGGGCCGGGGTCGCTGTATGAAACGAAATATCGCCTGTTGCTGCCCCCCGGCAGTGATCTGGCCGCGCTCGAGGCGCGTACCGAAGCCACCTACCGTGACAAGGGCATCCGCTGGTCTGACAGCCGCCGCGCCACGCCGGGGGTGGAGCGGTTTGTTGACCGGATGGGCAGTTTCCTGATTCTTGTGGGGCTTGCTGGTCTTGCAGTGGGCGGGGTGGGCGTATCGGCGGCGGTGCGCGCCTATCTTGATGGCAAGATTTCCACCATCGCCACACTGAAAACCCTTGGGGCCGAAGGTCGGATGATCTTTCGCGTCTACCTGCTTCAGATTGCTGTTCTTGCGGGCGTGGGCGTGGGGTTGGGACTGCTTCTGGGTGTGGCGGTGCCGATGGCGCTGTCGCCGGTGATCGCGGCGTCGCTACCGCTTCCGGTGGTCTTCGCGCCCTATCCGGGACCGCTGGCCGAGGCCGCGTTCTATGGCCTGGTGACGGCGTTTCTCTTCACGTTGTGGCCGCTTGCGCGGACCCAGAGCGTGCGGGCGGCCGCGCTTTACCGGGGCGCCGGGCGCGATGGCTGGGCCGGTTGGCCCGCGGCAATTGCGGTCGTGGCGCTGCTTGGGCTGCTGGTTGGTGGTGCCGTGGTGTTCTCGGGCGTGCCGGAACTGGCGCTGGGGGCGGCGGGCGGGGTAGCCGGGGCCCTTGTGGTGCTGGCCGGATCGGCATGGATGTTGCGCTGGGGTGCGGTGCGCGTGGCCCGTTCGGGGCTTGTGCGGGGCCGGGTGGGGCTGCGGGCGGCACTTGCCGCCATTGGCGGGCCGAGGGCCGAGGCGACGTCGGTGGTCTTGTCGCTGGGCCTTGGCCTTTCGGTGCTGGCGGCGGTAGGGCAGATCGACTCGAACCTGCGCATGGCCATCGCGCAAGATCTGCCGGAACGCGCGCCATCGTATTTCTTCATCGACATCCAGCCCGACCAGATCGACGGCTTTCTGTCCCGTGTGAACGGCGACGCTTCCGTATCGCGCGTGGATACTGCGCCGATGCTGCGCGGCGTTGTCACCCAGATCAATGGTCGCCCCGCGCGGGATGTCGCAGGCGAGCATTGGGTGGTGCGCGGCGACCGTGGTCTGACCTATGCCGAGGTGCCTGACGCGCGCACGACCGTCACCCAAGGGAAATGGTGGCCCGCGGACTATCAGGGGCCGCCCCAGGTCAGCTTTGCCGCCGAAGAGGCGGCAGAGATGGGTCTGGTACTGGGCGACACGGTTACGGTGAACATTCTGGGCCGCGACATCACGGCTACCATCACCAGCTTTCGTCAGGTGGATTTTTCCAGCGCCGGAATGGGCTTCGTGATGACCCTGAACCCTGCTGCGCTGGCGGGTGCCCCCCATACCTTCATCTCGACCGTCTATGCCGAGCCCGAGGCCGAGGCCGCCATCCTGCGCGATCTTTCACGTGCCTATCCCAACATCACCGCCATCCGCATCAAGGATGCCATCGACCGCGTGACCGAGGCCCTTGGCGCCATCGCAACCGCGACCGGATGGGCGGCGGCTGCAACCTTGCTGACCGGTTTCGTGGTCCTGATCGGGGCTGCTGCGGCGGGCGAGCGGGCGCGGGTCTATGAGGCGGCGGTGCTGAAAACCCTTGGCGCCACGCGGGGCCGCATTCTCGCCAGCTTTGCCCTGCGTGCGGGTCTTATGGGGGCTGCAGCCGGCCTTGTGGCCATCGTGGCAGGCGGACTTGCAGGATGGGCCGTGATGACCTTTGTGATGGAAAGCAGCTACCGTTTTGAGCCGGTCTCGGCCATCGCCATCGTGCTGGGGGGCATCATCGCCACCCTGTCGGCGGGTCTGATCTTCGCGCTGCGGCCGCTGTCGGCGCGACCGGCACAAGTGCTCAGATCGGAGGACTAGGAATGTGGGGGCGCACGGGCGGCAGGCGGCGTTGCCCCCCCGGCCAGCGGCATCACCCCCCGGAGTATTTTCAAAGCAGCAAGATAAAGGCCTTCTGATTTGCTGGTTTCCAAATACGCCCGCGCGGCGCTATTCGGCCATTTCGGGTCACACAGTGGGCCGCAGAAACGTGACAACCGTGTCGCCGTATTTCCGCTGATCGCTTTGCGCAAAGCCCGGCGGGGGCACGGGGGGCGCGCCTTCTTCCCAGACGATCAGCGCGTCTTGTGCCAGCCAATGGCCTTCGACCAACGAGGCCAGAGCCCGCTCGCCCAAGGCCATGTGATAGGGAGGGTCGAGAAACACGAGGTCAAAGCCAGGCCCCCGGTTTTCGCCCATCCGGGTCGCATCGCGTCGCCAGACATCGGTGGCACCCATGGCGCGCATCAACGCGATGTTGCGGCGCAAGAGGGCGCGGGCTGTCGCCCCTTCGTCCACGAAGACCACGTGCGCGGCACCACGGCTCAGCGCCTCAAGTCCCAGCGCGCCGGTCCCTGCAAACAGGTCGAGTACCCGCGCCCCGTCAACCGGATTGCCATGTCCGCCATTGATCAGCAGGTTGAAGATCGCCTCGCGCACACGGTCTGACGTGGGGCGCAGGTGCGCCGCCGCATCGCCCGCGCCCACCGGGGCCAGATGCAGGCCACGCGACCGGCCGCCGATGATCCTCATCGCAACAGGGCTTTCAGGTCGGTGGCCGGGTTTGCAATGGCGGCTGGGTCGGGCGACTTTCCGTGCTCGATCAGCCGTTTGCCAACCATGTAGGCGCGTGCGTCATTCATCGCATCCAGTGCCAGAAGCCGGTCGCCCGCATAGTACCAAAATGACACCGCGTCCCCCTCGCCTTGACGCGCCACGGTCCGGTCATAGCCCGCGTTCAGGCCTGCGATCTGCAGCTTGCAGTCATATTGATCCGACCAGAACCAGGGCGCGGCCAGATAATCCTTGTCGAACCCAAGAATGTTTTCCGCCACCACCTCGGCCTGATCAATCGCGTTGCCAACCGATTCCAACCGGATCCGCCCGCCACGCCAGGGAAACGAGGCGCAATCCCCCGCCGCCCAGACATGCGGCACCGATGTGCGCCCCCACGCATCGGTGGCGATGCCGTTGTCCAGCACAATGCCTGCTGCCTCGGCCAATTCGGCGTTGGGCGTCACGCCCACACCGACAATCACGAAATCCGCCGCAAGCGCGCGCCCGTCGGTCAGCCGGGCCGCGCTGACGCGCGTGTCGCCCAACAGTCGGTCAAGGCCCGTCGCCTCAAGGATCCTGACGCCATGTGCCGTATGCAGCGCGCGGAAATAGTCCGAGGTCGCGGGCGAGGCGACGCGTTGCAAGATGCGCGACGCCATTTCCAGCACCGTAACCTCCAGCCCCAGTTTGGCGGCCACCGCCGCTGCCTCCAGCCCGATGTAGCCGCCGCCCACGATCAAAAGCCGCGCACCGGGCCTGAACTCGGCCCGCATTGCATCCACATCTTGCAGGCTGCGCACCGTGTAGACTCCCGCGAGGTCGCCGCCCATGGCTGCCGGAAGGCGGCGGGGGCTGCTGCCCGTGGTCAGCGCAAGATCGGTGTAGGCGATCACCTCGCCCGCCACGGTCACCGTTTGCGCCGCCACATCAAGCGCTGTCACCGGCGCGCCAAGACGCAGGCTGATCCTCTGGTCGGCCCAGAACTCGGGCCCGCGCAGCCACAGCCGTTCGGCGGGCAGGGTGCCCATCAGGTAGGCCTTGGACAGGGGCGGGCGCTGATAGGGTGGGGCTTTTTCCTCACCGATCAGTGTGATCGCTCCCACAGGGTCCAGTGACCGAAGTTTGGCCGCAAGCGCCGCCCCGGCCTGCCCGGCGCCGATGATCACCGTGTGTCTGGTCATATTGTTCTGGCCCCCCATGGCGCCTGACCTTATATGGTGGCACCAAACAAACGCAACGCGAGAGGATGCGGCCCATGACGATTTCCCAAGGCGATACCTTGCCCGATGCCACCCTGATCCGCATGGGCGACAAGGGCGCCGAGGCCGTGTCGCTGCACAGCCTGGCACAGGGGCGCAAGATCGTCATCTTTGCCGTGCCCGGCGCCTTTACTCCGACCTGCCATTCGGCGCATGTGCCCAGCTTTATCCGCACCAAGGCAGGCTTTGACGCCAGGGGCGTGGACGAGATCATCTGCATCAGCGTCAATGACCCCTTTGTCATGAAGGCATGGGGCGAGGCGACGGGCGCCACGGCTGCGGGGATTTCCATGCTCGCCGATGCCGATGGTGCCTTTACCAAGGACATCGGTCTTGATTTCACGGCGCCGCCTGTGGGCCTGCTTGCCCGGTCCAAGCGGTACGCGCTTTATGCCGAGGACGGGGTGGTCAAGACCATGCATCTGGAAGAAAGTACGGGCACCTGTGATATTTCGGGCGGAGAGGCGCTTCTCGCTGCAATCTGATCCGTCGGCCGCGCGACCGGAGATTGCCATCTGTGCGTGCAGGCCCGATACGCCAAGGCCGGGTGCAAGCGCACACCTTTGCCGAGGGGGCGGCCGATCAGAACCGCTGTTGCGCACCCCTCGGCACTACGCAATCGTGCCGAAGCGTGATAGGGCCGAAGTCAGTGGCAGTGGTGGCCATGTTGCGCTGGTGCCGGTCGGTGGGCAATCATGAGCGGGCCTGAACAACAGCCAGACGGCCCGCGCCCGTCGCCCTGGCTGCGCGGGGCGGTGATAATCGGTTGTGTGGGGGCCCTGGTAGTGCTGGCGGTCCTTGCCCTTCGCGGCGATGTTCTGGCCATCGACGATGCGTGGTTGCGCCGAACGGCAATCGACCTTGGGCCACTTGGGCCGCTGGCACTGATCGCGGCGATGGTGGTCGCCGTCGTGGTCAGCCCCGTTCCCAGCGGACCGATTGCCATGGCGGCAGGCGCCCTTTATGGCACCACCATCGGTGCGGTGGTCAGCATTGTCGGCGCAGCACTTGGGGCGCTGATCGCCTTTGGTGCGGCGCGCTATCTCGGCTTTGATGCCGTGCGAAGGTCGCAATCACGCATTCTGAAGTTCATTGCCGTTCCCCGGTCGCAAGGCGCGCTGATGGCCATCGTCTTCGGATCGCGGCTGATTCCATTCTTATCGTTCGATGCGATCAGCTATGCTGCCGGATTGACCAATCTGACCTTTTTCCGCTTTGCGGTTGCGACCGTGCTGGGCGTCGTGCCGGTCGGCTGGATGCTTGCAGCGATGGGATCGGGCATGGCGAACAGCGACACAAGCTGGGCCTTGCTGGTCCTGGTGGGTGGCGGGCTGACGCTGGTGCCCGCCCTGCTGGGCCTTGTGCGCCTTTGGGCGCGGCGCTAGCAGCCCGCCAACACGTCCATTTTCGCCGCAAGCGTCACATCCAGATCCGACAGCCCGTCACAATCATGGGTAATCAGGGTCACCGTCACGGTGCGATAGACGTTCGACCATTCGGGGTGATGGTCCAGCTTTTCGGCCCACAGGGCGGTGCGTGTCATGAAGCCGAACGCCTCGACAAAATTCTTGAATTGAAAGGTCTTCATCAGGCAGTCGCGGGTCGTGCCTGCCTCCCACCCCGTGGCGATCAGCGGCAAAAGGGCGGTGCGGTCTTTCAGTTTCTCGGCAGGCATTGGGCGGCTTTCCTTATGGGGTCAATAGGGCGGGATCAGTCTTCGGACGCCACGCGGCGGAAGGGGCCGTACTGGGTCAGCACCTCGATCTCTTCATCCACGGCGCGGCGTTCCTGAGCCAGATACTGCGCAATGGCCGCCCGAAAGCCCGTGTCTGCGATCCAGTGGAGCGAATGCACCGGCGTCGGCAAATAGCCGCGCGCCAGCTTGTGTTCGCCTTGGGCCCCGGCCTCGACCCGGCGCAGGCCGTGGGCGATGGCCCAGTCGATGGCCTGATAATAGCACAATTCGAAATGCAGGCAGGGGTAATCTTCGGTGCAGCCCCAATAGCGGCCAAAGAGGGTATCGCGACCAATAAAATTCAACGCACCCGCGACGGGGCGGTCGCCGTCAAGCGCCAGCACCAGAAGCATGTCGTCCCGCATCGTCTCGTGCAGGCGGGTAAAGGCGGTGCGGGTCAGATAAGGCGTGCCCCATTTGCGCGCGCCGGTGTCCTGGTAGAAGTGCCAGAACGCATCCCAATGCGCAGGTTCGATCGCATCGCCGGTCAGGGCGCGGATGGTCAGGCCACTGGCGCGCGCGGTCTCACGCTCTTTGCGGATCATCTTGCGCTTGCGGCTGGAAAGCTGGTCAAGAAACGCGTTGAAATCGGCGTAGCCGTCGTTCAGCCAGTGAAACTGCTGGGTAACACGGTGCAGCGTGCCCTCGACACCCGCGAGGGCAAGGGCCTCATCCTCGGTGCAGAAGGTGGCGTGCAGGGACGACAGTGTGTTTTGTGCCGTCACCGCAATGGCCGCCTGCCACAGCGCCGCGCGATGCGCGGGCGGGCCAAGGAACCGGCGCCCGGTGGCAGGAGTGAAAGGCACCGCGATCTGCAGTTTGGGATAGTAGCGCCCGCCTGCGCGTTCAAACCCCTGCGCCCAGCCGTGGTCGAAGATGTATTCCCCCTGACTGTGCGCCTTGACATAAAGCGGGGTCGCGGCAAGGAGGCGGCCACCCTCGTGCAGGCAAAGCGGCCGCGCCGTCCAGCCGGTGCCGGTTCCTGTTGAGCGCGAAACTTCGAGCGCGTGCAGGAATCGGTGGGTCGTGAACGGGTCAAGCGGGCGCCCCGACGCCTGTTCAGGGGCGGCGATGGCATCCCATTCGGCGGCGCCGAGTTCGGACAGGGTTTCGTGGAGAATGATCTCGGCCATATCCTGCCGTCTGATTTTGCGGGCAAGCGCAGGGGGGCTGTCTGTCCCCCCCCCGGACCCCGAGAGTATTTTCAAAGCACCAAATGGGGCCCCGGCGCCCGAGGTCAAGCCGGCAGGTACCCTTCGAACGTGATGTTTTCGGCTATGGTGCGGGCGGTCGCTTCCTGCTCGGACGAGCGGATCGTCCAGCACAGGACGGCGGCGCCTTGGGTTTTCAGCTCGGCCACACGGGGGCGGGAAAGGTCACTGGCCTGATGGCTGATGAAGCTGGCGCCGACATGATCGTAATCCGGGATCTCGCGCAGGCGGGTGCAGGTGCCTTCGGGAACCGGGTGCCAGTCGGCGGGCTCAAAAGACGCGGTGGTCAGCCCGCGCGGAAGATGCGGGGCTGCGCGGGCGAAGTGCGTCATCATCGAGGGGTTGAAGGACATCACAGCAACGTGGCCATGGTAGTCGGTCAGGGCAGCGGCGGTCGCGGCCTCAAGCCTTCCGTCCGAATTTGCCAGTGTCAGCGTCTGGTCCTTGAGTTCGATCAGCAGCGGCGCGCGGCCTGCGACAAGGGCCAGAACCTCGGCCAGCGTAGGGATAAAGTCCTTGCCGCCCAAGAGGGGGATGCGGGCCAGTTCGGCCGAGGTGCGGGCCTTCAGCGCGCCGCTTTCGGGCGTCACACGGTCCAGCGTTTCGTCGTGAAACACCATCGCCACGCCATCGGCGGCCATCTGTACGTCAATCTCGATGGCAAATCCGGCCTTGATTGCGGCTTCAATCGCGGCGGGGCTGTTTTCCACGCGCCCGTCATGACGGTCGTGCAGGGCGCGGTGGGCGATGGGTAAACGGACAAAATCGGGTGGCAGGGGCGGGCCCATGCTCAGGAAATCTCGAAGATGGCTTCGATCTCGACCGCGACGCCAAAGGGCAGCGAGGCGGCCGAGACGGCCGAGCGCGCATGCCGCCCGGCATCACCAAGGGCCGCCACCATGAAATCGGACGCGCCGTTGATGACCTTTGGCTGATCGGTAAAATCGGCGGTGGAATTCACGAAACCCACCAGTTTGACCACTCGGACCAGACGGTCGATTTTTCCCCCGGTCGCGGCCTTGAGTTGCGCCAGAAGCGAGATGGCGCAGGCGCGCGCAGCCTCGGCGCCCTCATCCACTGTCAGATCCGCGCCAAGCTTGCCCGTGATCAATCCGGCGGCGGTCTGGCTGATCTGGCCCGAGACATAAACAGTTGTGCCGCTGATAACCCACGGCACATAGTTCGCCGCAGGGGCGGGGGCGCCGGGCAGGGTGACGCCAAGTTCGGCAAGACGGGTCTCGATGGCAGACATGGGATTTCCCTTGCGTGATTTCCCGCAGGCTAAAGGCTGGGGCCAAGGGCCGCAAGGTCAGCTTTCGCGGAATGCCCGGGAGAAGTAGTCGGTGAAGGGCTTGATCAGATAGGCAAGCGGACTGCGGTCCGAGGTCTGAATGAATGCCTCGACCGGCATCCCGGGCAAAAGGGGCTGCTCCAGGCGGGCGGCCTCATCCGGGGCAAGCGCAATTTCGGCGCGATAGAAACTGGTGTTATTTGTGGGCTCAGTCAGCACGTCGGCCGAGACGATGGTGACAATGCCGTCAAGCTCGGGCGTGGTGCGTGAAGAAAATGTTGAAAACACCAGCTTGACGCGCTGGCCCACATACACCTCATCGATATTCAGGGGCGAGATCTGGGCGGCGATCACCAGCGGTCGGTCTTGCGGTATGATGTAGGCCACCGCATCGGCCGGGCGCAGGACCGCACGGGGGGTGGTGACCTGAAGCCCCAGAACGGTGCCGGACACCGGCGCGCGGATGTCCAGCCGGTCCACCCTTTCGGCCAGCGCGCGACGGCGCTCAGCCAGTTCCAGTTCGGAAGAGCCGATGTCGCGCAACTGTGTCGACGCCTCTTCGCGCCGCGTCGCGCTGACGCGCAGCACCTCGAGGTCGGTTTCGGTCACCCGGCCTTCGGCTTGCGCGCGCGAGGCTGCCAGTTCGCCCACCTGCCCCGACAGCCGCGATTCTTCGCGTTCCAGACCAAGGACACGCGGCGCTGGCGTCAACCCTTTGGCAAGCAGGGCCTGCGCATCTGCAAGTTCCTGTCCCATCAAGTCGCGCTGACGCGCAAGGGCGACGGCCTGCGCATTGATTCCGTCGATCTGCGACAGCGTTTGCGACCGGCGTTTGCCCAGTTGTTCGACCGTCCGGGCCATCGTTTCGGCCCTTGCGTTGAACAGGCGGCGCTGGCCGTCGATCCGCTCGGCAACCTCGGGACGCGTTCTTGCCATCTCGGCCAGCGGGCCGCTGACGGTTATTTCCGTCGCACCGTCACGTTCGGCCTCCAGCCGGGCCCGGCGGGCCATCACCTCGAAAAGCTGGCCTTCGACGACGGCCAGTTCCGATTTCAACAGCGACCCGTCAAGACGCAAAAGCACATCTCCGGCCCGTACATTGTTGCCCTCGGCCACGAGGATTTCGGCCACCACACCGCCGTCGGGATGCTGGACAATCTGGCGGTTCAGCGCAACTTCGATCCGGCCAGAGGCGATGATCGCGCCCGAAATCGTGCTGGTAACCGACCAGAAGCCAAAACCGCCAACCAGCGCAAGCAGCGTAAGCATCCCCAGCAGTATAGGGCTGCGGGCCGAAAGCGACAGGCCGGTGTCCTTTGGTGCCTTCACGCTCATGAAACACCCCCGGGGCCTTTGGACCGAACGATTTCGGTGTGGTTCTTGACCATTTCGCGCAGAACCTCGTCCCGCGGACCAAAGGCGCGTCGGGTGCCTTCTTCCAGCACCAGAAGCAGGTCGCATTCCTGAATGGCGGCCGGACGGTGGGCGATGACGATCACGCTGCCACCCGTCTCCTTGATCTGGCGGATCGCCAGGTTCAGCGCCATCGATCCTTCGTTATCAAGGTTCGAGTTCGGCTCATCCAGCACCAGAAGGACAGGTTCGCCATAAAGCGCGCGGGCCAGACCCACGCGCTGAATCTGCCCGCCAGACAGGCGCCCCCCGCTGCTGGATACGCGCGTGTCATACCCGTCAGGCAGGCGCAGGATCATGTCATGGGCAGCGGCCGCACGCGCCGCGGCTACAACCTTGGCGTCGTCGGGCGTCGTTGAAAGGCGGGCGATATTATCGCTCACCGAGGCATCGAACAGCGCCACCGATTGCGGCAGGTAGCCGAAGTAGCTGCCCAGTGTATCGGGGTCATACTGGTCCAGCAGAGCGCCGTCCAGCCGCACCTTGCCACCTGCGGGACGCAGCGCACCGATCAAGGCGCGGCCGAGCGTGGATTTTCCCGCGCCCGACGGCCCGATGATGCCAAGCGCCTGACCGGGTCGCAGCGTGAAAGACACGTTTCGCAGCACAGGAACGCTGGCGCCGGCGGGCACAATGGTCAGTCCCTCGACCTCGAGCACCGCGCGGGGGCGGGGCAGGGCGGTGCGACGGGGTTGGGGCTGGTGCTGCGTCAGCAGCAATGACAACCTTTCTTGCGCTTCACGCGCGCGCGTCAGAACCGCCCACTGCCCCACGGCCTGCTCGATGGGGGCCAGCGCGCGCCCCATCAGGATCGAGCCTGCGATCATCGCGCCTGCCGTCATTTCGCCCTGCAAGACCAGAAATGCCCCAAGGCCCAGCATGGCTGATTGCAGGAACTGCCGCAGTGTACGGGTGGCGGTGCTGAACCCGCCGCCCAGATCGGCGCTCTGCATGGCGGCCCCCAGTGCGGTGGTGCGCGCCGACTGCCAGCGCCGGAACGCGGCATCCGACATGCCAAGCGCGCGCAAAAGCTCGGCCTCGGACTTCAGGCGGTCTGACATCCGCTCGGCCTCGATCGCGGTCGCATTGGCGCGCAGCGTGGGCGTCTTGCCAATCCGCTGGTTAGCCAGTGTGACCAGCACCAGAACCGCCCCGCCGCCGATGGACAGCCAGCCAAGGCTGGGGTGAAAGACAAAAATCGCGGCCAGGAACACGGGTGTCCAAGGCATGTCGATCAGGGCAGTCAAGACGGGCGAGGCCCAGTAACGCTGAATTGCCTCCAGATCGCGCTGCGCGGCCAGGGCCACAGGATCCTCCGGTGCCATGGCAGCACGGGCAAGGCTTGCCTCAAACACGCGGCGGTCAAGACGGTCTTGTATCCGCGCGCCGACCCGCGCAAGGATGCGGCTGCGTGCGTGATCCAGCAAACCCATGGCCAGAAACAGAAATGTCACCAGAACCGACAGTGCAACCAGCGTCGCCTCGGACCGGCTGCCCAGAACGCGGTCATAGACCTGCAGCATGTAGAGTGGCCCTGTCAGCATCAGAAGGTTGACGAACATGCTGAACACGATCGCGGACAGGATCAGCAAGCGCGACCCAGAACGCGCTGCCCGAAGCTCGGCCAGACCAGACGCGCTTGATGTTCTTGTTCCCGTGAAGGACATGATCCGCAACCTGCTTTGCCAGTGGCCCTGGGCGCGTCCCGACCACGCGTGGTCGCCACCGGGGGCGACGGATGCGGGGTCGTTCGCGTGTGCTGGCTATACCACATCAAGGAGACAAAGAAAGAATGTATCCCTGAACCTTTTTCGTTGAGCAGGAAAAAAATCGGGTTTCAGGTCTGCGCGATGTCATTTGGGCGTTGCGCATAGCAGCGTTGAGGGGGCCTTCGTCTGTGTCCTTCTGGTTTCGGGATTTGCCACGCGCCACCGGCGCCCCGTGCGATCAAAGACCACTACGATGCTCTCGATCGTAAAAAACACGTCGGAAATCTTGCTGCATCACAGCGCGGTGCAGCGCGGGCGCGTTCTGGGCTGCGGCGTTCTGGCGTCTTTGGCCCGGTCTGCTTCGCCCGGAAAGCACCTGTGTCGCCGCCATCCGGCTGGCATCAAGTGTTGGTGATCGGGCGCGGCATCCGGTCGATTGCGTTCTATATGCAAGCATTGGCAGTTCTGCGCAGGCGTGCCTGTTTTGCCTGCACAACTACCGATTTACGCCGCGCCAGACCAGTGGCGCGGGCGCCAAATTCAGCTTTGTTGACCCTGATGAGGTTCCCTATGGCAACTGACCGACTGATCATCACGCGCCGTGGTTTCGGCATTGGCCTCGTCGGCGGCGCAGCCGCCCTGGCCCTGCCTTTGCCCGCCGTCGCGCTGACAACGGAGCAGGCCAAGTCTCTGGTCGCCAAGGCAGTGGCCGACGTCAGCCGAATCGTCAAATCGGGCAAGGCTGAGGTGTCGATGCTGAAAGAGTTCGAGGGCATCTTCACCCGTTATGGCGATGTACCGGAGATCGCGCGCTCGGCCCTTGGCACTGCGGCGCGCAGGGCCAGTGCCACACAGTTGTCGGCCTTTGCCAAGGCTTATCAGGGATATACTTCGCGCAAATATGGCCAACGTTTTCGCGGGTTCGGTGGTGGCGAGATCACGATCACGGATGCGCGCCCGGTCAAGACCCATTTCGAGGTGACCTCGACCGCCAACGTCAAGGGAAGCGCGCCGGTCACCGTGCGTTGGCATGTGTCCGACAAATCGGGCAAAAGCCTGTTTTTCAATTTCGTGACCGAGGAGATGGACATGCTCGCCGTTGAACGGACCGAAATTGGCGCCATGCTGGACGCGCGGCGCGGCAACCTTGACCAGTTGATTGCTGATCTGAAAACGGCCTGAGGCGCGTCAGTTCCCCAGCGATCCCAGAACCTCGCGCAGGATCTGTTCGGCAAGGTTGGGGTCAACAGGGCCTTCATTGACTGCGCCCTCGGGGATGGGCCCGTCATAGTAGGGGATTTCCTCATAAGTGCCTTGGTCCGTGCCCTGATAGGTGCCTGTATCCGGCCCCTGATAGGTGCCATCGTCGAAGGGGGGTTGTTGCTGGTTGGCCATAGGCCCCTGCCCGTCTTGCAGGACGTCGGGCGAGCGGTAGTAGCCGTCGGGCAGGTCTTTGGGTTCGGGGATCTCCATCGGCAGCGGCACGGGCGTCAAACCCTCATGCACACGCACCATCACCTCTTTCCAGATGTCGGCGGGCAATCCGCCCCCTGCGACACCGACCAGAGGCGAGTTGTCGTCGTTGCCCATCCAGACGCCAGCCACGTACTCCGCAGTATAGCCGATGAACCACGCATCGCGGGCAGCCTGGGTGGTGCCGGTCTTGCCCGCAGCTTCCCATCCGGGAATACGCGCCCGTGTACCGGTGCCTTCGTCGATCACCTTTGACATCATATAGGTCAGATAGCGCGCCGCCTGCTCGGAAATCACGCGGTCCCCCAGGCCCCCGAAGGCGCCCATTAGCGGTTCGCTTTCGGCCTGCAGACGCAATTCGACCAGACCGTAGGGTTTGACAGCCGAACCGCCGTTCAAAATGCCCGCATAGGCGCCCGTCATCTCGATCAGCGAGGATTCCGATGCCCCCAGTACCAGCGCCGGGCCGTCGGCGAGGTTGGACGCGATGCCAAAGCCGCTGGCGACCCGGCGCACGGCATCGCGTCCCACGGCCTCGGACACGCGCACGGCTGGTATGTTGCGGCTTTCGGCCAGCGCTTCGGTCAGGGTGACCATGCCCTTGAAACGGTTGTCATAGTTTTTTGGCGTCCATGGCCCCGACCCGGGGATGTTGATCGTAAGTGGCGTATCCTCGACATAGTCGGCGGGCGTATAGCCAAGGTCGAGGGCTGCGGCGTAGGCAAAGGGTTTGAAGCTGGACCCCGTCTGCCGCTTGGCCTGCGTGGCCCGGTTGAAGTCGCCCGCCGTCTGCACGTCGCGCCCACCGACCATGGCGCGTACTGCACCGTCGGCTGACATCACGACGATGGCGGCCTGTGCCTGTGACCCGGCCTTGACCTTGGTCTCGAAAACCGCGCGCATTGCCGCTTCGGCCGCGCGTTGCAGTTTCTGGTCCAGCGTGGTGCGGATCACCACATCCTCAGTCGTCTCACCCGCCAGAAAACTGGGCGTCTGTTCCATCACCCAATCGGCAAAGGCCCCGCCCGATTTCGCCTCGGCCGCTTTGGACAGCGTGGCCGGGTTTGCGCGCGCCTCGTCGGCCTGTGCCTGTGTCAGATACCCCTGTTCTTCCATCAGACCCACGACCACCGCCGCGCGACCCTGTGCACGCGCAAGGCTGCCGGTGGGCGCAAAGCGTGAGGGCGCTGTCAACAGACCGGCCAGCATCGCCGCCTCGGCCGGTTTCACCTCGTTCGCGGACTTGCCGAAGTAGCGCTGTGCCGCGGCCTCGAACCCGCGGGCGCCTGCGCCAAGGTATGCCCGGTTGAGATAGATCGTCAGGATCTCTTCCTTGGAGTACTTGACCTCCATCGCCATGGCGAAAGGGATCTCCTTGACCTTGCGCCAGACGCCGCCGCTGCGGCAATCCTGCTCGTAATCGGCTTCGGATTTCCATTGCTTGCTGTCATAGGGCACGCCCAGACACAGAAGCTTTGCAACCTGCTGCGTGATCGTCGAACCCCCGTTGCCCGACAGCGGCCCGCGCCCTTCGGACAGGTTGATGCGCACGGCCCCCGCGATACCGCGCGGACTGATGCCGAAATGGCGGTAAAAGCGTTTGTCCTCGGTCGCCACGACCGCGTCGTGCAGATGGGGCGAGACATTGGCGGAAGTGATCTGCCCGCCAAACGTCTCTCCGCGCCAGGCAAAGACCTGACCATCCCGGTCCAGCAGAGTCACCGAGCCGCGCGCGCGCCCGTCCAGAAGCTCGGTGACCGGGGGCATCTGGCTGAAGAAATAGAACGTCGCCAGTCCCAGAACCACGCCGACCACGGCCGCCCCGCGCCATGTGACACCCCAGGCAACCCGCCAGATCAGCGTCCACAGCCCGATGATCAGGCCGAGCACGAGGCCATGCCTGCGCCGTGGGGTCGGCTTGCGGGGTGGTTTGCCGGGCCCGGATCCGGTGCGCTTTGGCGCCGCCTTCTGCGCGCCATACCGACGCTCCGCGATCAGCGATCCGCGCCCTTTGCCCGATGATGCCATGCCTGTGTTCCGTCCAACCGCTCGTTCTTGGTTGGCGGAAGTCTAGCCGGAATATCAGGCGATGTGGAGTGGCGGGTTTCATGATTCGAGTGTGCCCGATGCCTAAAAATCAGACAACACCGGAAATAAGTGCAAAATTTGTGCAAGTATCGCGTTTTCCGCGCGACAATCCGCCCACCTTTCCTTGTCGCGCCCGTCCAAACAACGGCTTCTAGGCGCAAGGGCCCGCCCCCGGGCCCAGCACAATCAAAGGGGATGGATGTGAAACTAATCATCGCAGCAATCAAACCGTTCAAACTGGAAGAGGTGCGCGAGGCGCTGACCTCGATCGGGGTACGCGGAATGATGGTCACCGAGATCAAGGGCTTTGGCAGCCAGTCGGGCCACACCGAGATTTACCGCGGCGCGGAATACGCCGTGAACTTCGTGCCGAAAGTGCGGCTTGAAATCGTGGTCGCCGACGCGTTGGCTGACGCGGTCGTCGACACCATCGCAACCACCGCCAAGACCGACAAGATCGGCGACGGCAAGATTTTCGTGCTTGACGTAAGCCACGCGGTGCGTGTGCGGACCGGCGAAACCAATGAAGACGCACTCTAAGCGTTAGGGGCAAGGGGAAACGTGAATATGTCCAATCTTATGAAAAATACGGGCCTGGCGGCGCTTGGCGCCGCGGTCTTTGCCGGTTTGCCTGCCTGGGCGCAGGACGCCACCACCGAGGCCGCCGTGGCCACCACGGACGTCGCGGCCGAGGTTGTGCCGGTGATGGACAAGGGTGACACCGCCTTCATGATGATCGCAACCGTGCTGGTGCTGTTCATGGTCCTGCCGGGTCTGGCGCTGTTTTATGGCGGCCTCGTGCGCACGAAGAACATGCTGTCGGTGTTGATGCAATCGACCGTGATCACCTGCCTTGTCATGGTCATCTATGCGCTCTGGGGCTATTCGATGGCCTTTGGCGGCGGCACGTCGCCCTATTGGGGCGGTCTGGGCAAGGCGTTTCTGGCCGGGGTCACGGCGGAATCGATGGCGGCCACCTTCTCGGCGGGCTTTGTGATCCCCGAGTTCGTGTTCATCTCTTTCCAGATGACATTCGCCTGCATCACCGCCGTGCTGATCGTCGGCGCCTTTGCCGAGCGGATCAAGTTCAGCTCCCTTATGGTGTTCATCGCCCTGTGGGTCACGATTGTCTACTTCCCTATCGCCCACATGGTCTGGGACGCATCGGGCCTGATCTACGGCTGGGGCGCGCTGGACTTTGCGGGTGGCACGGTCGTTCACATCAACGCGGGTATCGCGGCCCTTGTCGGCGCCATCATCATCGGCAGGCGTGTGGGCTATGGCAAGGACAACATGGCACCCCATTCGATGACGTTGACCATGGTCGGCGCATCGATCCTGTGGGTCGGCTGGTTTGGTTTCAACGCCGGATCGAACCTTGAGGCGAATGGCGGTGCGGGTCTTGCGATGATCAACACCTTCACGGCGACCGCAGGGGCCACGCTGATGTGGGTCATCCTCGAGATGGTTCTGCGCGGAAAGGCATCAATGCTGGGCGCGGCGTCGGGTATGGTGACGGGCCTTGTCGCCGTTACGCCGGCGGCAGGCTTTTCGGGCCCGGTGGCGGCAATCCTGCTGGGTGCCGTGGCAAGTTGTGCCGCCTATTTCTTTGTCTCGACGGTCAAGCATCGCATGAACTACGACGACAGCCTTGACGTGTTCGGCATCCATGGCGTGGCAGGCATCATCGGCGCCCTTGGCACTGCGGTGGTGAACGATCCGTCGCTGGGCGGCGTAGGTTACGGCGGTCTTTCGATGGGCGCGCAATTGGTCATCCAGTTCCAGGCGGTCATGGTGACCATCGCGTGGTGCGGCATCGCCTCGACCGTGCTTTATTTCCTTGTCAACGCGCTCATGGGTCTGCGCGTCAAGGAAGAGGCCGAGCGTGAGGGTCTGGACCTGACCTCGCACGGCGAACGCGCCTACAACATGTGATTTCGCAGCAGGGCCGCGTTCGGGCCCTGCCTGACCGAAAAGAAGGATCGGCTCTCCTCCTCCCTGCCGGTCCTGATCTGACCCGGGCCAAAAGGCCCGGGTCTTTTTCATGCGGCAGGGGCGTTTTGCAGTCTGCGCAGGCGTTCAACCTCGGCCACGGCCAGAAGCCCGCCCGCGATGGCCCAGTTCTTGACAAAGATCGTCACCTGCCACGGGTCGGGAATCAGCAAATGAAAAAAGCTGGTCATCACGCAGTAGGCGGCGAGGGCGATGGCCCAAAGCCCGATGCGCGGCCCTGTCAGAAGGCACACCCCCGCCACGGCATCGAACAGGGTGGCGGGCCAGACCAGCCAGCCCGGCAGGCCCGCCAACGCAAGCAGGCCCTGCGCGCCCGACGGATCGAGCAGCTTTTGCCCCGCGCCGCCCAGAAACAGCGCTGACAAAAGGATGCGGGCGGTCAGATACATGCGAAGGCTCCTGCAGGGTATATGCTGGACAAACGCAAGGAAGGACGCCCGAGTTTCAACCTTGGCCGAATAAGGGGTTGGTCGCGTCGTCAGCCCGCAACGCCGGCAATGGCCGTGGCAAGGATCGGCACCGTGCGGGCGTTCAGGCCCGCGATGTTGATCCGGCTGTCGCCCACCATGTAGATGCCGTGCTGTTCGCGCAGAGTGGCCACCTGCGCCTCGGTCAGACCCAGACGGCTGAACATGCCGCGATGCCCGGCTATGAAATCAAAGCGGTCTGCATTGGTCGCGCGGCGCAGCGCCTCGGCCAGATCGCGGCGCAAGGTCAGCATGTTCAGGCGCACGTCCTCCAGCTCGGCCATCCAGTCGGCGCGCAAGGCGGGGTCGTTCAGGATCGTCGTGACGATGCGCGCGCCATGATCGGGCGGAAAGCTGTAGTTCTGGCGGTTCAGAAAGTTCAGATTGCCCTGCACAACTGTCTTGCGCGACGGCTCGGTCAGCGCAATCAGGATGCCCGCCCGTTCGCGGTAAATCCCGAAGTTCTTTGAGCATGAGGCCGCAATCAGCACCTCGGGGAATTTTGCGGCAATGGCGCGGGTGGCGGCAGCGTCAGCCTCAAGCCCGTCGCCAAAGCCTTGATACGCCAGATCAATGAACGGTATCGCGCCGCGCGCAGCCAACAGATCGGCCACCGCTTCCCACTGATCGGCCGTGAAATTCGCGCCCGTCGGATTGTGGCAGCAGCCATGCAGCAACACCAGATCACCCTTGGCGACCTTTGCCAGATCCTCCATCACGCCCGCGAAATCCACGCCGAGCGTGTCTGCGTCGAAATAGCGGTAATCGGCCATCTTCATGCCAAGGTAGTTGATGATCGAAGGGTGGTTCGGCCAGGTCGGGTTCGACAGCCAGACAGTCGCCTGCGGCGTGGCCAGCCGGATCAGTTCCAATGCCTGACGGATGGCCCCGGTGCCGCCCGGCGTGGCCACCGAAGCGACGCGGTCGGCAAAACCCGCACCAAGGATCATCTCGGTAAGCGCCGCATTGTACGCAGGATCACCCGCAAGGCCGGTATAGGCCTTTGTATCCTGCGTTTCCCAGATGGACTTTTCCGCGGCCTTTACCGCGCGCATGACCGGGGTCAGGCCGCTTGCATCCTTGTAGACGCCTACGCCCAAGTCGATCTTGTCGCCCCTCGGGTCGTCGCGGTACAGGGAGATGAGTTGCAGGATCTTGTCTTGCGGCTGCGGGTTCAGGGATTCGAGCATCGGGGGACCTTCCAGGGGTGTTCAGGCGCCGGTGGCGACGGCGAGATCTTCGTACATGCCCCATTCGGACCAGGATCCGTCATAAAGCCCGTGGTTGCGGTGTCCCATGCGCTCCAGCGCCAGCGACAGCACCGCCGCCGTGACGCCCGACCCGCAGGTGGTGATCACGGGGCGCGCAAGGTCAATACCCGCATCCACAAACACCTGACGCAGGGCCTGTGGCCGTTTCAGCGTGCCGTCGGGGTTCAGCAGTGTGGCAAAGGGCAGGTTCTTCGACCCCGGGATATGGCCCGCGCGCAGGCCCGGACGCGGTTCGGGGGCATCACCGGCAAAGCGCGGGGCCGCGCGCGCGTCGACGATCTCGGCCAGCCCCAGCTTGGCGGCATGGGC